>NZ_JBBCMO010000010.1:0-238178 GCF_037152305.1 Pantoea sp. AS142
TCTGGTGTTCGGTGAATCGGGCTTTGCGCATGGTGATCTCCTCCGGGGACATAGTCAGTATGTCGGAAGATCTCTAAATGTGAATGGTCCGCTATATAGGGATGCTTACAAGAGGATCGGGCTTAGCTCGTGACTTCTGAAGTGTTCAAATACCGTCAAACAGTTTATTGGCAAATATGACACAGCATACATAGCTATTGGCCCGGCTTCGTGGGAAGCCACAGGTGAGACGAATTATAAGAAGCTATTACTGAGAACCAATCTTATGTGCCTGAAGCGCCCACATTACATTCTCAACGCATAACTTTCCCTCCTTTCCAACATGTTCCTGGTTACAAGAACGCTTACCTTTACACATCCAGGCTGGAAGTCAGAAATTTTAGCAACTCTAATAGCGGTCCATTACCTATAATTTTGTTAAAGTACCGTAAACTTAGAGATTTTATTGGCTTCCTGTTTATCATTTATTTAGTGGGGAGCCAAAAAATTAAATTTATGTCAAACGAACCAATTAATTTTTTTACTAAAAATCCGTAATTAATTTTTATTAATAATGATTTGGCCGTTTAATTTTTATCATCTATTGGGAATGGTGTTTTTTTAACGTATTGTTTTTACTATTGTTGGCTTTTTTTATTTTGTATCTTCGATTGAAATTAGCGATCATTTATTAAATTCTGAAAGGCATTGCCTTTCATTATGTCTTTATTGATCGCTATTGCCGATCAAAATTAAAGGTTTACAATCTCTCTCGTCGGAACAGACAGTGATACTGAAAATGAAATCAATAAAATATCAAGTTGATGAAAAAGATTTGCATTTGCTGACTCGGGAAGTCGCTATCAATAAAATTCGAGGATACGGTTTTGTCGAAATAAGGGATGCGCTGAAATTCCTTCAAGGTATGTGTGATCTTGTTTTGGATCGCGGTGACTTAACTTATCTTCGAGGAAAGATTGATGTCTGCCTGAGGCATCATGATAACGGTAGTAACTATTTTATTTCACTAAGAGAGTTTGCCTCTGAGCTTGACTGTTTTATTTATCTTAAGCCTTGAGCGGGGCGATAAAAGACAAAAATTTATCCAAATAAGAAACAGACCATATTTATCAACATGTATGTATGTTGATAAATATGGCCATGCTTCGGTGTGATCAGAAACGCATTCCTCAATGCGGTTACATTAAAATTAAGGGAGTCTTTGACGTGAAATTGAATAAAATTGCAGTGGCAATGGGACTGATTATTGTAATGGGAGCTGCCAATGCTGCTGACCCGGTAAACCCAACAGTGACCGTCAACGGTGGTACTGTACATTTTAAAGGTAAGCTGATTGCTGCTCCCTGTTCCGTTAGCACGGATACCAGTGATCAGGAAGTCAAACTCGGTGAATACACAACTCACCACTTTAAGGCGGCGGGTACACTGGGTTCAATAGTTCCTTTCCAAATCAAACTGGAAGACTGTGATAGCTCTGTTGCACAAACTGCAGCGGTGGCGTTTTCAGGTCGTTCAGACAGCACAAGTACAGATGGATCCTTGCTGGCCGTCGATCAGGGTTTATCGTCTGGTAACGCTGGTACAGCGACCCACATCGCCATCCAGGTTCTTGATAACAAGTCTAAACCTGTGAAGTTTGACGGCACGACTTTTATTAATAAAACCACGCTGATTGACGGTGAAAACATCCTGAAATTTGCTGCCCAATACAAGTCTACTGGCACAGCTACTGCCGGTGATGCAAACGCAGACGCCAACTTCATCATGCAGTACAACTAAGTCTCTGCAACTGCGGGACGGTGAATGCCGTCCTGCAAACTTTGCCGGATTATCTTTATGAAACATCAACTCTCAATGATGTCTGTCCTGTTCATGCTGCTAATTCATTCCGGGTGTGCAATGGCTCGAAATGTTCGCGTCATCATTCCTGGAGGCGAGGTACACATGCGCGGGCAGCTTACAAATGGGGCATGTGTCGTCAGCGCTGATAGCCAGGATTTGCATATTGATATGGGGCAATACACTACGCATGCGTTTAGACAAATCGGTGACGTTTCAGCACCCGGTATTCCGTTCACCATCAGGCTAAAAGATTGCCATCCCGGTATTAAAGGCGGAGTGGGTATCACGTTTTCTGGTGTAACAGTGCCTAAGGAGCCAGATCTTTTTCTGGTCAGCGCTTCTGAGCCTCTTCCAGCAGGCGTTTCCGGACAGAAGGGTTTAGTTGGCCTCGGTTTATTAATTACCGATCAATCCGGACATCAGATCAAACCAGGTGGTATTCCACATCAATTTTTCCGGCCGAATGGAGACGATATCTCGCTTCACTATGTTGCCCGTTATCAGACAACTTCCCAAGGGCTTTGGCCAGGTGAACTGCGTACTGAAGTGCGTTTTGACATCGCCTATCCATAACGTTAACTGACTTCAATAGCAGGCTTCATTATGCAAAAAACATCCTTTCTATTACCCACTACTGGCCTATTGCTGGTGCTATGCCAGCCTGCCATGGCCGGAGGGATTGCGCCCGGTGCCACACGTGTGATCTATTCGGAAAGCGACAGTCAGAGCGCGCTTGCTGTTACCAACAGTGACAGTCATGAGCGCTATCTTATTCAGGCTTGGGTAGAAAACGATCAGGGAAAGCGTGACCACGATTTTATTGTTACGCCACCGCTGTTTGCGGCTGCACCCAGGAGTGAAAACACGTTGCGTATTGTGTACACCGGACAGGCCCTCCCTCCCGACCGGGAGGTGGTTTACTGGATGAACGTTAAGGCCATACCTGCTATGGACCGCGAAGCGTCTAAAGGAGCGAACACCCTTCAGCTGGCTGTTCTGTCCAGAATGAAGCTATTTATGCGTCCGGATGGACTGAAGATCAGTGAGCCTGAGTCTGCGGAAAAACTGCGTTTCCAGCAATCAACCAGTGAGGTCATCGTCAAAAATCCGACCCCCTATTATCAGTCACTGGTCAACCTCAGCGTAGGAAACCGCAAACTTGAAAATACCATGGTTGAGCCGTTTGGGCAGCGCACATTGAAACTGCCAGCAGGCACTGTTGGTGCCGTGCATTACCAGACGGTTAATGACTATGGCGCGATTACCCCACAGAAAACGGGTAAAGCCTCTTAGCATTTGCAGGTTGAATTTTATCGAAACACTGGTTTGCTGCCCGGAATGTCAGCCCGCGCAGCCATGGGATCTAGGTCATGTATCCGCTAAACTATAAGCATAAGCAATTGTGCAATATGTACCGGACTTTCCGACTACGGTACTCCGTTCTTGCCGTATTAGTTGCATTGACGGGTCCTGTGCGCGCACAAGACTGGTTTAATCCTGCCTTTTTATCCCGAGAGGGCGGTGAAGTGGCGGACCTCTCCCGTTTTGAAAATGGCGCCGGGCAGTTACCGGGCGAATACCGTGTGGATATATGGGTAAACGATGAGTTTACGGCAACCAGCCCCTTTCGCTTTACTGCCCTTAAGACGACGCCTGGTGCCGATACTGTCGGGTCTGACGCAGTGCACACTAAGAATGATGGCACAGGGCTGACCCCTTGCCTGACATTAAAATGGTTGAAACGGCTGGGTGTTAACATCAATTCGGTTGAAGAACTAAAAAATCTGAAAGCCGATAGTCAGTGCATTGACTTTAGGCGCCTTTTCCCAGGCGCATCCTCATGGTATGACTTTTCTGCTCAGCGTCTGACGCTGACTTTCCCGCAGGCTGCCCTTCTGAATAGTGTCAGGGGATATATACCGCCTGAAGAATGGGACGAGGGCATCAACGCCGGCCTGCTGGACTACACGCTGACAGGCAGTAAAGGCAATGACAGTAGCAATTACTATCTCAATCTGACCAGCGGCCTGAACGTGGGCGCCTGGCGCCTGCGCAATAACGGGGCCTGGATCTCTTCCGATTATACCGGCGGTGACCGTCAGCAGAAGTGGCAAAACATGTCCACTTATGCCGAGCGCACTATTATTCCGCTTAAAAGTGAACTGGTGGTGGGCGACAGCAATAGTGCGGGAGAGATCTACGACAGCCTGGGATTTCGCGGCCTAAGGCTGTCCACTTCAGATCCCATGTATCCTGATAGCCAACAGGGTTTTGCACCAACGATCCATGGCATTGCGCCGGGTCGTTCACAGGTAACCGTCCGGCAAAACGGTTATGTGATCTACCAGAATACAGTGCAGTCCGGCGCCTTTGAGATTACTGACCTCAGCGCTACGTCATCAAGCGGCGATCTGGACGTCATCGTTAAAAGCGAGTCGGGTGCAGTTCAGACATTTGTGGTGCCTTATTCAACCGTTCCACTGCTGCAGCGCGAGGGACGACTGAAGTATGACGTGGTCGCCGGTCGCTATCGCAGCGGCCTATCGGGAAAGGGTGCTCCGTTATTCATTCAGAGCACGATCGCTGAGGGTTTTGCTGGAGGCATTACACTATATGGCGGTAGCCAGGTGGCCAGGCAGTACACGTCAGCCGTGGCTGGAACAGGCATGAATCTCGGTACCTGGGGCGCCGTCTCAGCAGATGTTACAGCTGCCAGGAGTGAGTTGGTCGACGGCAGCACACATAATGGTCAGTCGGTTCGCTTCCTGTATTCCAAATCTCTTAACAACTACGGAACCACTTTTCAGCTTCTTGGCTACCGCTATTCAACCCAGGGATTTTATACGCTGGATGAAGCGGCCTGGAATGTGATGAACGGTTACCAGTATGAGTGGAAAGACGACGGAGATGGCCGAGGACGTCACCAGGAACCTGTCAGCTATCACGATCTGCGCAATAGCAAAAAAGGGCGGCTTCAGATAAACGTTTCTCAGCAGATATCAGACTTCGGTTCGCTCAATCTTACCGCCACTCGACAGGACTACTGGAACAGTAGCAGCAGCGACACCTGGTACCAGGCAGGCTTCTCCAGCGGCTGGAACGGCATTAACTATAACCTCTCATACTCTCTTAGCCGGAGCCACGGCATGCCGGGCTCTGATCGTCTGGTATCGTTTAATGTGTCAATACCGTTTGGTCGCTGGCTGGGTCACAACATGGCTGAGCATGACAGGCTCAACAATATGTATGCCACAGCTCAGATGAGCCAAGACCAAGACGGCGTAACCCAGATGCAAACCGGCGTCAGTGGAACGCTGCTTAAAGGCGGTAACATGAATTATAGCGTGATGCAGGGCCATAGCAGCCGCAGCGGTGGCAGCGGCAGTCTTAACGGCAGTTGGCAGGGAGAAGCGGGCCGGGCCAGTGGTGGCTATAACTACAGCCAGAATGAGCATACCTGGAACTGGGACTTCTCTGGTGGCGTGGTTGCCCATGCGAACGGTGTCACTTTCAGTCAGTCCCTTGGAGATACCAATGTACTGATAAAAGCACCAGGTGCGGAAGGTGTTTATGTCGAGAATGAAACCGGAGTCAGCACAGACTGGCGGGGGTATGCAGTGATGCCTTACGCCACTGTTTATCGCCGTAATCGCGTCGCATTGGATGTGAAAAGTCTGGACATGCACACCGACCTGGAAGATAGCGTACAAAACGTGGTTCCGACGCAGGGGGCTATCGTGCGGGCCGAATACCAGACACATGTGGGATTGCGAGCCCTATTCAGCCTGACTCACCAGGGACATTCTGTTCCTTTCGGGACAACCGTTGTCGAGAATAATTCGGGTACGACAGGAATTGTTGATGATTCCGGGGAAGTTTACATGACCGGCGTGCCTCTGAAAGGGGAGCTGGAGATGGTGTGGGGGAACAGAGAGCAGGATAAATGTCAGGTCCCTTACACCTTGCCAGATGAAAGCGTTAAATTGCCAGTGGCCAGACTCATTTTAAAATGTGCTAAATGACAGCAGGAAGAAATAATGATCAAATTACGCTATAAACTGGGTGTGGTTTTTTTATTTCACCTGCCCATATTTTTCGCTCAGGCTTATACGGGACAGTGCCTCATGCCTGGGGGCACAACAAATAGTATGACCGCAGACTTGAAGCAATTTGATGTGACTAACCCATCTCATGACAGACAGGGATATGTGGTTGTGAAGGATTTTCAGTTTGTAGCGTCCGGTTTACCCTATCGCGCCCGATGCGATAACGATAAAAAGGCATCAACACCTATATTTCTGACAACAAATGTTCCGTTGCCAGGTTCAGGTTCGGGATGGTACCAGTTAAATGATTATCTCTCTGTTAAGAGCCAGACGTGGATAGACGGCGGGCGACAAATTTATATAGAAAACCCAATGAAAAGTGAAAGCAATCAATTGGATCAAGAAAACGGACAGGAAACGGACTGGCGTACAGGCGGTAAAGGTAAGATATCTATCAGAATAGATCATCCATTCGTTGGTTTCTCAGCTTTTAACAAAGATGTTCTTGAAGTCTATGCCAATACATTTAAAGACGGCGTAAGTCAACAACCGCTGACCGTTCTTTTTATTAGCGGATCAGTAGTTGTTCCTCAAAGCTGCGAAGTTAATGCCGGGCAGATTATTACAATGGATTTTGGCAACATTGCTGCATCTGCCTTCTCACAAGCAGGTGCAGGCAATAAGCCTGCGGGTACTAACCCCCAGACTCGAAATATTGGCATTAAGTGTAACAACATTGACGCACAAGCCTTATTATCCCTTCGCATTGAGGCTAATAAGGTCACCGGCAATGCTCTTGTTTCTGATAAATCAGATCTGGGCTTTGTGATTGCGGACGGTAATTATAATCCACTGACGCCAAATAATATCGGTAGCAATATTCCCTTCAGGCTTGATGAAAACGCTTCTGCTAACGTTGCTATAAGCGCCTGGCCTGTCAGCGTGACAGGTAACAAACCGGCTGAAGGTCGATTTACATCGGAGGGCTATCTGCGTGTCGATTTTGACTAAAACTGTTATTAACGGTTTAACACTCGTTAAACGAACCGCATATGTTTTTACCATCGGCCTGATTAGCCTGTTTTTGAGCGAAATTATAGCGTTAACGCCAGCGCATGCGGATGGTTCCCTCGGCGAACTCAACATCAGACTGTCAGGTACGGTGGTCGCGCTGGGCTGCACCGTTGACCCAAACGATGTCGATAAGCCTGTACAGCTTGGCGCGTGGGCTACAAAGCAGTTAAAAAAAAAGGGAGAAACCTCCTCGCCCGTATCTTTTAGCATCCGTCTTACAGGCTGTACCGCAAGCGGCGTCACTACCGCATTTACAGGGCAAAAAGATAAGTTCAATCCAGAGCTTCTCGCATTGAATTGTGACAGTGATGACTATGCAACTGGAGTCGCTGTGCAGATTATGGACAGCAGTGGTCAGCGTATCCCTATGGGCAATGATTCGCCCATGCGTGTTATCGACGATACCGGAAATATCACCCTGAATTTTAAGGCTAATTATGTTGCTACCGGAAACAATAGTGTAAGACCAGGCACAGCGGATGCCGACACTGAATTCACACTGACCTATGACTAATCAGGGGCTACAATTATGTCATATTCAGATCCAGATGCCGCTCTCACTGTGCTCGTAGGCGGCAGTGGACTGAGTGTTAATGGCAATCAGTTACGTTTTTCTCCTCTTTTTTATTTTCAACCTTTTGGTTGTAATGAATTTTCACCCATCTCAAAAGAACCAGAAAACGTAGCTAAAGGGTAAATTGCTGCGCGCGTTCTGCCAGACACTTCACTGCAGCGTCACGAATATGCAGTGTGAAGTACGGATTGTAGCCGCGAATGCCAGTACTGGCGTGAAGTAATCAGCGGACAGCCACCCTGGCATCCTGCAGACTCTGTTCATTAAGGGGCTCAGCGCCGGAAAGCGGTGCAGTGGTACTAGGTGCAGCGGTACTATGAGAAACTAAGAGGCCAGACCATACTACGTCTTTGCCAAAAACCTGCAGGCTGAGGCGATACGAATAGAGGTCAACTGACTGGAACATCTTTCCACTGACAATCGATTTCATCATTGTGCATAGAACAAGTTGGCGGTGATGCCGGATAAGCAGCAGCCCGCGCATGATCTTTTTTCGCCGCACAACCCGTAGCCATAAAAATGATTGAGATAATAAACAGATTTTTCATCTGAGCGACCAGTTAGCAAAGAAAACAGTATGCACCGCTGTCAATCAGTCATACCTAAACGCAATGCAGTTTGTGCTCAACGGATTTGACGCAAATCAAATTTAGATCTCTTCATTAAACTCAGCGCGGGACGTGAATGTTTTTAGCCCGCCGTTTATTTTTAACTGTCAGAATCTTAAAAGTGTTTTCCGTTGAATAAGTGTTGACCTTGCTGGCTTATAATAGCGGTCAGTACAGGTGCAATACATTGACTTTTTCACAAAAAAATTAACGATAAATGCTTTTGCATCTCCCTGTTGCCCCAGCACAACCTGTTATCGTGCCAGGCAGAGCATCAGGATTTAATTGTATTAAAATCATAAAGTTGCGAAAGAACTGTCCATAAGGTTTATTTTCAGGCTGGTTAACCTAAAGTGACAGGCGGTGAATTAATCGTTTTGCGCATTAAGTCAATATGGCCTGCGGATGAACACGTTAATTCTCTGGCATTAAAGATGAAAGAAATTCTGAAATAAATGTTAAGGTTTATAAGCTATTTGCATAATACACAGAATATAAAACAACAGGGCATCGGGTTTATTATTGTTCTGCTACTCTTTTTATTCTGCTATGTTGCAGTTATGTATTGCGGCGTTGTGCTGCTAATAAACCGACACGGATTACTTCATTTTCTGCTGCACTAAATTTATTATTGCTAGCTACAGGCTTTAAAAATCCAGCGGTAAGCATGATGTAAAAAATGTCTGAGTACCTCCAGGAAACTTTCAGCGCCTTCCTCCACCAGACACTGTCCGGTCTCAAGCGCATTATTCATGGAATTACGATGATCCAAAATCATCATAATGGTTACAACGACCGCAATCAGCGTAAAGATAAGCATACTCAATGCTGGCCGGCTACTTTTACGTGCGGAAGCGGACACGTTATTGTCAGGATGGTCAGAGTTTTGGCGCATTGGTCACCGGGTAAAATTATTCCGCTAATAAACAATAATGGATTATGGCATTAATTCCTGGCGGGCTCTATGTCTCAGGTCAGGCTGGACACGTTTCTGACTTTAAGAATGCATAAAAGTTATCTGAGGGGGCAGAAGGCGGTGAGTGCTGATAACCGTCTTCTGCAACGTCCTGGCGCTGACCGGCCTCTGTTCAACAAGAATGGCCTATAGAGAGAGGGACTTACATCATCTCCAGCGACTGGACGTCTTTGATTTCAATGATCTTATCATAAAAATGCGCATCGTTTGACTTGCGAGACAGCGTCACCTGAACGCTGAGTTCACACAGGCCACTCTCCTCATCCCGATTAATCACAGTCACATTGCCGTAGCGAATGCCTTCCCGCTGCATGACCAGCAGCACCAGCGGCACGCTTTTGGGCTTGAGAAAAACCAGCAGCGTATGATGTTTGCCGATTAAAAAATGGCTCAGGCGGCGGAACACCTCCAGCACCACCAGCGCCAGCACCGTGCCATAAATGCCGATCTCATACATGCCGCTGCCGATGACCAGACCAATCGCCGCAGTTACCCATAAACCCGCAGCTGTGGTTAAGCCTTTTACCACCTGCTTCTGAATCATAATGGTACCCGCGCCAAGAAAACCCATGCCACTGACCACTTGTGCGGCAACACGACTGGGATCGAGCGCTACGTGTTCGCTGTTGAGCATATCAGCGAAGCCATATTTGGATACCAGCATGAACATAGCACTGCCGATACCGACCAGAATATGGGTTCGTAGTCCCGCTTCTTTGGCCCGCATCTGGCGCTCCATGCCGATCAGGCCGCCAAGAATACCGGCCAGCGCAATACGAATTAACATATCCATTAACATGGCTTTACTCCGAATCAATAAGGGCCAAAGAGGGTGACAGTTCAGCGATAACAGGTAAACAAGATAATTCTGCTTGCAAATGACGCCGGAGAATTTTGTAAAAAGCTGTTTCACCTCTCGACCCGTTGTGCTGCCTGACATATGCTGAGCCAGCCTTTTCCCCCATTTCCCGGAGTCCGACTGATGAAAGCAGCCCCCTTTTTGCTGGCCGGTGCCGCACTATTACTCTCTGCCTGTAGCAGCCACAGTGATGATAACGAGCCACCACAACAAGCCACCGCCGCCCATATCCAGCCACGGGTAGTGATGTCTTCACTGGCGGAAAGCACCTGTTCAAATGCAGGCGGAACGCTAGCGTTTTCGCATCAACTGGATGGTTCGAGAGTGGGGATGTGTCAGTTAGTGAATGGGCGTCGGTGTGATGAACAGGCGTTAATTGGCGGGCGCTGTGCGCGCTGATGAACAGGCCGGATTGCTCCGGCCCGCACAGTCAGGCAGAGAGTCGGTTTGGGCAGTGTTCACCGCGGTCGAGCTGGCTGAGATTCTCCAGTGTCGTTTCAGAAATGGCGGTCAGCGCTTCGGCAGTTAAAAACGCCTGATGGCCGGTGAACAACACGTTATGGCACGCCGACAGACGGCGGAACAGATCGTCCTGTATTACATCATTCGACTTATCTTCAAAGAACAGGTCACGTTCATTCTCATAAACATCCATGCCGAGCGCGCCGATTTTCTGTTGTTTTAGCGCGTCAATCGCAGCTTGTGAATCAATCAGGCCACCACGACTGGTGTTAATGATCATCACCCCATCGCGCATCTGTCTAAACGCGTCGGCGTTGAGCAGATGATGATTCTGTGGCGTTAGCGGGCAGTGCAGCGTAATGACGTGGGATTCAGCAAACAGCGTCTTCAGATCGACATATTCCGCGCCCATTTCCAGAGCCTGCTCACTCGGGTAGGGATCAAACGCCAGCAGCCGCATCCCAAAACCTTTCAGAATCCGCATCGTCGCGATCCCGATTTTACCGGTACCGATAACGCCCGCGGTTTTGTTATGCATGTTGAAGCCGGTCAGACCGTCGAGCGAAAAATTTGCGTCACGGGTGCGCTGATAAGCACGATGAATACGCCGGTTCAGGGTCATCATCAGGCCAATAGTATGTTCAGCTACCGCTTCCGGTGAGTAGGCGGGCACCCGTACCACCTCCAGACCCAGCTCTGTCGCCGCAGTCAGATCAACATTATTGAAACCGGCACAGCGCAGCGCGATAGTTTTCACACCCAGCCCGGCCAGCTCTTCCAGCACCGGGCGACTGCCATCATCATTAACAAAGATGCAGACGGCATCACAACCCACAGCGGTTTTGGCCGTGCTTTCAGAGAGTAAAAAGTCAAAAAACACCAGTTCAAAGCCGAACTGCTGATTGACCTGCTCAAGGTATTTCTGATCGTAATGTTTGGTGCTGAATACCGCGATCTTCATCGTTTTGCTCCTGCAGAGTGATAGACCAAGGATAACGTTTTCTGACTGACTTTGCTGAAACAGCTGACTTGCTCCTGCCGCAGACCTTCACCTCTGGCAGATTACATGCCATCATCATTGTCAGGATACTGTAAGGAAAAGGATTATGGCTTTTATGCCACGGATTTTCCGGCGACGTCTGGCGGCCAGTCTGGCGCTGATTCTGTTGCTGCTCGGCCTGATGTTGACTGTGACGCAATGGCTGCCACGGCTGGTCGGCCTCTGGCTGCCTGCTGAGACCCGCATTGAACTTGCTGGCGCACCGCGCTGGCGTGAGGGTGGCCTATGGTTGCCACAAATTCGCTATCTCGCAGGAGATTGCTCACTGGCAACGGTAAAAGCGGTGTCACTGGCCTGGCATCAGTCGCGCTGGAAACTGAACGCATCTGAGCTGACGCTGGATAGCACCTGCCTGCAAAAATTATCTGCCAGTAATGACAGCACGGCAGCACCAAAAACACTGGCCGAATGGCAGGCAATCCTCCCTGGCGCCGACGTTCATCTGAGCCAATTAATCGTTACGCCGTGGCAGACTTATGCCGGCGCGCTGGATCTGACGCTGGAAAAAGATCGCCAGCAGCTTAATTACCAGGGAGATAATCTCCAGCTGGCGGCAACGCTGACCGGTCAGCAGCTTGCTATCCGTCGCCTGACGCTCACGCATCCTGCACTTGCTGAACCCGTAACCCTCAGTGGTCATCTGGCATTACCCACCTTCGCCACGGATCTGCCGGTGACGGGCGAGGTGGCCGGACAGTTGGCGCTGAACGCGCTGCCGCATCCGCTGCAGCTGACGCTTAACTGGCAGCAACAGCAGGGTGAGCTAAGCGTGGCGATGGACGAAGTGACCAGGCCGCTTCTCAGACTGCCCTGGCAGATCAGCCGCGACCAGATTCGGATTGAAAAGGGCGAATACTTCTGGCCGCTGGAAGCCCAGCCGCTATCAGGGTTTGTTAACCTGACGCTGGATAAGTGGCAGTCGGGCCTTGAAAGTAGCCTGATTAGCGGTCGGGTTAACCTGCTAACCCAGGGGCGCGGCGGTAAGGGCAACGTGGTGCTCGGCGTCGGTCCCGGCAATCTCAGTCTGACCAACAGCAACCTGCCTTTTCAGCTCACTGGCGAAAGCAAGCTGGCCGATCTTCAACTGTATGGCTCCATTCCGGGCGTGTTCAGCGGCTCGCTGCTCGATCCTCAGCTGGTGCTGCAACCTAAATCGCTGCTACGCCTGCGGGGCCGGCTGCTGTCAACGCTGGAAGTGGACGAAGCGCGCTGGCCGCTGGCGGGCGTGCGACTCTCCTCGCAGGGTATTGATGGCCGCCTGCAGGCCATTCTCAACGCGCACGATGCCAGTTTTGGTCGCTTTCGGTTGCATCTTGATGGCCGCGCCACTGATTTCTGGCCCGATAAAGGGGAATGGAACTGGCGCTACTGGGGAGGGGGCGAGATGCTGCCGCTACAGGCGCGCTGGGATGTCAACGGCACCGGCGGATGGCGCGACACGCTGATCCATCTGGATACCTTGTCCACCGGTTTTAACCAGCTGGCCTACGGCAGCGTTAACGTCGCCAAACCACGCCTGACACTGACTGAACCGGTAAAATGGCAGCGTGATGCGGCGCAACCCTCCTTTGATGGCCATTTTCGTCTGCAGGCGGGAGAGACCCGCTTCAGTTATGGTGGCCGTCTGGCTGACGCCACGCTCGACGTTGAGGCGAAAGGCCGCGATCCCGGCTACTTTCTCTGGCGAGGCGCGTTGAAAGCGGGCAAGGTTGGCCCACTGCGGGTGAATGGCCGCTGGGATGGCGAACGATTGCGGGGCCAGGCATGGTGGCCGACACAGTCACTGGCGGTATTTCAGCCGCTGCTCAGCCCTGACATGAAAATGCAGATTCAGGGCGGCAGTTTGCGGGCACAGGTCGCTTTTTCCGCCGCTCGCGACCAGGGGTTCGAAGCGGGAGGCCACTGGACGGTAAAACAGGGCAGCGTCTGGACGCCCGACAGCCAGGTTAACGGTATCGACTTCTCGCTGCCGTTTCGCTTCCATGAGCAGCAATGGCAGTTCGGTCAGCATGGGCCGGTTTCACTGCGCATTGCCGAGGTAAAGAACCAGTTTGCGATGCAGAATATTCGCGCTGACCTGCAGGGTAACTGGCCATGGTCTGAACAGGCGCCGCTGACGTTGCAGGATGTCAGTCTTGATCTGCTGGGCGGACAGATTACGCTGCCGTCATTGCGTATGCCGCAGCATGAGCCAGCACGAGTGTCGCTACGTAATATCAGCCTCAGTGAGCTGGTGACGGCGCTGAACCCTAAACAGTTCGCCATGTCGGGCAGAGTCAACGGCGAGTTGCCGCTATGGCTCAATAATCCGCGCTGGCTGGTGGAGAAAGGGTGGATTGCCAACAGTGGTCCGCTGACGTTCCGGCTGGACAAAGATATGGCGGATGCGATTACCCGCAATAACGTCGCTACCGGCGCAGCACTGGACTGGTTACGCTATATGGAAGTATCCCGCAGTGGGGCCACGATCAATCTGGATAATCTCGGCGACCTCACGATGGAGGCGCATGTGCAGGGCGTCAGCCAATTCAGTAACCGTCGTCAGACGGTCAACCTCAACTATCATCATCAGGAAAACCTGTTTCAGCTCTGGCGCAGCCTGCGCTTTGGCGATAATTTGCAATCCTGGCTAGAGCAACACGCGACTTTGCCATCCAACAAGGACACTTCACCATGAGCCTGAGGGCACTACTGGTTCTGGCAGCCGGACTGCTGTGCATCGGCTGCGTGCCGCGCATCGAAGTCACGGCACCCAAAGATCCCATTACTATCAATATGAACGTGAGAATCGAGCATGAAATCCACATCAAAGTCGACAAAGATGTGGAAGCGTTACTGAAAAACCAGAGCGGTCTGTTCTGAGGAGAGCAACGATGAAACGCATAAGTGCGGCGCTGTTATTCGCCCTGGCGATGGCCCAGCCTGCCTGGGCACTGACGCTGGATCAGGCGCGGCAATCGGGTCTGGCTGGCGAAACGCTCTCTGGCTATCTGGCGGCTCGTGCGCAGGACAGAGAAACCCTGGCGCTGGTGCAGCAGATAAACGCTGGACGTCAGCAGGAGTATCAGCGACTGGCAGAACAGCATAATCTCTCCACGGCCGATGTCGCCAGTATTGCCGGACAAAAGTTGGTGAGCCGTGCGGCAGCGGGTGAATATGTGCGCGGCATCAACGGTCAGTGGCTGAGAAAAGATGCAGCCAGTAGTCAGTAACCAGCAAAAACAAACCGGGCGCATGGCCCGGTTTGTTTACCGCATCATCCTGAGATGACCCGCACTTATGCGGTCACGATCTGCTTGATTGCGTCTTTCGCTTCAGCGGTCGCTTTGCTGGCTACTTCGGGACCGTAAGCAATGCCTTCAGCAAACACGAATTCAACGTCAGTGATGCCGATGAAGCCCAGGAACAGCTTAACGTAAGGAGTCAGCAGGTCCGTTGGGGTATCTTTATGAATGCCACCACGACTCGAGATCACCACTGCGGTTTTGCCTTTAACCAGACCTTCCGGGCCTGCTTCGGTGTAGCGGAACGTTACGCCAGCACGGGCAATCAGATCGAAATAGTTTTTTAGCTGTGTTGGGATGTTGAAGTTGTACATTGGCGCGGCAATCACCACTTCATCATGAGCCTGCAGTTCTGCAATCAGTTCATCGGACAGGGCCAGCGCTGCCTGCTGACGCGGTGACAGCGGGGCATCGGATGGACGCATAGCACCCACTAACTCCCCATCCAGAACCGGAATCGGGTTAGCAGCCAGATCACGTAAGGTGACGTTTTTACCCTGGGCCTTTGCCTGTTCAACGTAGAAGTCAGCGAGCTGGCTTGATTGTGAGTAGCCTGCAAGGATGCTTGATTTCAGAACTAAAACATTGCTCATGGTGGTTTCCTGTCTGTTACGCGGAAGACTTTCCGCTCAATGGTTTACACTCTACGGTTATCAATGGCGCGGTGAAAGCGCAATATTTCGAGAGCGATGTTCGAATTTATTGAATAAGCGCAACCGTGACCAGCCGACGGAACAGTTCAGAATATGCTATGATGCGCACAATTATTTTTATTTAATCAGCTGGTTATCCCGGCTTGCAGGGCACTGCTTCGCGCAGCGACACCGTCTGAGTAAGGTACGTCACTATTATGTCATCTCCCGATACTTCCCCATTGGCAGCACTCTGGTCACGGCTCGACGGTTTAATGCTGCGCGATCGTCAGCGGCTGCAGCGCCGCTTACAGGGTGCCAGAAAAACCAAAAATCCCCAGGCACAACAGGGCATCGCCCGCGAGCTGGAGCAGCACGTCATCGCCGCCGAGCAGCGCGTGGCCCAACGCCGTGTGGCCACGCCAGCCATTACCTTTCCGGACAATCTGCCGGTCAGTCAGAAGCAACAGGATATTGCTGAGGCGATTCGCGATCATCAGGTAGTGATTGTCGCCGGTGAAACCGGTTCGGGTAAAACTACGCAGCTGCCGAAAATTTGTCTGGCGCTGGGACGCGGTGTCACCGGCCTGATTGGTCATACGCAACCGCGCCGTCTGGCCGCACGTACCGTGGCGAACCGCATTGCCGATGAGCTCAGTACCTCACTGGGTGGCTGTGTCGGCTATAAGGTGCGGTTTAACGACCAGGTCAGCGACCTGACGCAGATTAAACTGATGACCGACGGGATCCTGCTGGCGGAGATCCAGCAGGATCGCCTGCTGATGCAATATGACACCCTCATTATTGATGAGGCGCACGAGCGCAGCCTGAATATCGATTTCCTGCTCGGTTATCTGCGTGAGCTGCTGCCGCGTCGCTCCGATCTGAAAGTGATTATCACCTCCGCCACCATCGATCCGCAGCGCTTCTCGCGTCATTTCAACAACGCACCGGTGATCGAAGTTTCTGGGCGGACTTATCCGGTCGAAGTGCGCTATCGTCCCGTGGCCGAAGAGGCGGATGATGGCGATCGTGACCAGCTACAGGCGATTTTTGATGCGGTGGATGAACTGGGCCGGGAAAGCCGTGGCGACATTCTGATCTTCATGAGCGGAGAGCGTGAAATACGCGATACCGCCGATGCGCTGAACAAACGCGACCTGCCACACACTGAAGTACTCCCGCTTTATGCGCGGCTGTCGAACGCCGAACAGAACCGGGTATTTCAGTCTCACAGCGGCCGTCGCATCGTACTGGCTACCAACGTCGCGGAAACCTCGCTGACGGTGCCCGGCATTAAATATGTGATAGACCCCGGTACAGCGCGTATCAGTCGTTACAGTTCCCGCACAAAAGTTCAGCGCCTGCCCATTGAACCGATATCGCAGGCCTCCGCCAACCAGCGTAAAGGGCGTTGCGGACGTGTTTCAGACGGTATCTGTATCCGCCTCTATGCTGAAGATGACTTTCTCAGTCGTCCGGCCTTTACCGATCCTGAAATCCTGCGCACCAACCTGGCGTCGGTAATCCTGCAGATGACTTCGCTGGGGCTGGGTGATATCGCTGCCTTCCCGTTTGTTGAGGCGCCCGATAAGCGCAATATTCAGGATGGTGTCCGCCTGCTGGAAGAGCTGGGCGCGCTAACCCTGAACGAAGAAAACGGACATTACAGACTCACCGGATCCGGGCGCCAGCTGGCACAGTTGCCGGTGGATCCTCGCCTGGCGCGGATGGTGCTGGAAGCGCAGAAATATGGCTGCGTTCGCGAAGTGATGATCATCACCGCAGGCCTGTCGATTCAGGACCCACGCGAGCGTCCGGCGGAGAAGAAGCAGGCGTCCGATGAGAAGCACCGACGTTTTGCCGACAAAGACTCCGACTTCCTCGCTTATGTGAATCTATGGAACTATCTGGCGGAGCAGCAGAAAGCGCTGTCCGGCAACTTGTTCCGCCGCCAGTGCAAAAGTGACTTCCTCAACTATCTGCGGGTGAGGGAATGGCAGGATATTTACACCCAACTGCGGCAGGTGGTGCGCGAACTGGGGATCCCGGTTAATAGTGAACCCGCTGAGCTGCAGCCGATTCACTGCGCCCTGCTAAGCGGTCTGCTGTCGCATATCGGCCAGAAAGATACTGATAAGCAGGAGTATACCGGCGCACGTAATACGCGCTTCGCCATCTTCCCTGGCTCCGGGCTGTTTAAAAAGCCGCCGAAGTGGACCATGGTGGCGGAACTGGTTGAGACCAGCCGTCTGTGGGGCCGCACGGCGGGACGTATAGAACCAGAGTGGATTGAACCGCTGGCGCAGCATCTGATCAAGCGCAGCTACAGTGAACCACACTGGGAGAAATCACAGGGCGCGGTGATGGCCGCTGAAAAGGTCACGCTCTATGGCCTGCCGATTGTGGCCGCCCGCAAGGTTAACTATGGCAGCATCGATCCTGCCCTAAGCCGTGAGCTGTTTATCCGTCACGCGCTGGTGGAAGGGGACTGGCAGACCCGACACGCCTTCTTCCGTGCTAATCAGAAACTGCGCAGTGAAGTGGAAGATCTGGAACACAAATCACGCCGTCGCGACATTCTGGTGGATGATGAAACCCTGTTTGCTTTTTATGACCAGCGCATTGGCAAAGAGGTGGTGTCGGGGAAGCATTTTGACAGCTGGTGGAAACAGGCCAGCCGTGAAAATGCCGAGCTGCTGAACTTCGACAAGCAGATGCTGATCAAAGAAGGCGCTGACAAGGTTAGCCAACTCGACTACCCCAACTTCTGGCATCAGGGTAACCTCAAACTAAAGCTGAGTTACCAATTCGAGCCGGGCGCGGATGCGGATGGCGTGACGGTGCATATTCCGCTGCCGCTATTGAATCAGGTTGAAGATAGCGGCTTCGAATGGCAAATCCCTGGCGTACGCCGTGAACTGACTATCGCACTGATTAAGTCGCTGCCTAAGCCGCTGCGCCGCAATCTGGTACCGGCGCCTAACTACGCCGAAGCGTTCTTAGGAAGGGTGCAAGCGATGGAGATGCCGCTGCTCGATGCGCTGGCGCGTGAGTTTCGCCGCATGACCGGTGTCACGCTGGAGCGGGAAAACTGGCAGTGGGAACAGGTCCCCGATCATCTGAAGATGACTTTCCGTGTGGTGGACGAGCACAACCGCAAACTGCTGGAAGGCAAAGATCTCACCGGGCTGAAGTCACAGCTGAAAGACAAAGTGCAGGAAACGCTGTCGAACGTGGCAGATGACGGACTGGAGCAGAGCGGACTGCATATCTGGAGCTTTGGCGATCTGCCACGCAGCTATGAACAGAAGCGCGGCAGTTACCAGGTCAAAGCCTGGCCTGCGCTGGTCGACGAGAAAGAGAGCGTCGCCATTCGCCTGTTTGACAGCGAGCAGGAGCAGCAAAAAATGATGTGGCGCGGCCAGCGTCGTCTGCTGCTGCTGAATGTGCCGTCACCGGTTAAATATCTGCACGAGAAGCTGCCGAACAAAGCCAAGCTCGGACTCTACTTTAACCCTTATGGCAAAGTGCTGGAGCTGATCGACGACTGCATCGCCTGCGGCATCGACAAATTAATGAGAGAAGCGGACGGCCCGGCCTGGGATCAAACCTCTTTCGAGCAGTTGCGTGACAAGGTGCGCGGCGAACTCAATGAAACCGTGGTGTCCATTGCGAAGCAAGTTGAGCAAGTCCTGACGGCAGTCTTCAACATCAATAAGCGTCTGAAAGGCCGGGTCGATATGACCATGGCGCTGGCGTTATCTGACATCAAAGCGCAGTTAAGCGGTCTGGTCTATCGCGGCTTTGTTACTGGCAACGGCTGGCAGCGACTGGCCGATACACTACGTTATCTTCATGGCATTGAGCGACGGCTGGAAAAAATGCCTGCCGATCCGCACAGCGATCGGGCGCGGATGTTAAAAGTACAGGCAGTGGAACAGGCCTGGCAGGCGTGGCGCAACAAGTTGCCGCCGCAGCGTCAGGATGATGAAGAGGTCCAGAACATCCGCTGGATGATTGAAGAGTTGCGCATAAGCTATTTTGCGCAGCAGTTGGGTACACCTTATCCCATCTCAGATAAGCGTATTCTGCAGACGATGGAGCAGATGGCCGGGTAAAAACCTGCGTGCGCACCGCAACCGGTGCGCACTCTGAAGCGAGTCGTGAGACTTACTGAGCGAGTGATTCCAGCTTATCTTTAAACGAGGTGACCGCAATCGCACGGTTGTCCGCCAGATAGCGATCTTTCGCAGCCGGGGCGGAGCTTTGTACCGCGATTAATTGCCAGCCTTTGTCGCTGTTGAGCAGCAGCGGTGAACCACTGTCGCCAGGCAGGGTGTCACACTGATGCGACAGCACGGCGCGCTGCGCCCAGCCGGTAATCAGGCAATCGCTGTGGGAGTAGAGCGTATCCAGGTGATCTGCCGGATAGCCCGCCTGCGTCACTTTGCGGCCGGTCAGTTTCAGTGCCGCAGTGAGATCGCTACGTGAGCCATCGAATAGCGGAATGGGCGTAATCGCCGAAGGGGGATTGCGTAATATCACGATGCCGTAATCATAGGGTGCTGCACTGCTCGGCACGATCCAGCCTTCACCGTCCGCTTTTAATTTTGACGCCAGTGAGGGTTCAACCCGCGCATCAATATCATGAAGCTCGTAGCGCCAGCCTTTATCACTGGCCATAAATCGCAGCGCAACGGGCTTATCGAAATTACCCGGCAGGGATAGCAGACAGTGTCCGGCAGTCAGCGCCAGATGCGGGGAGATAAGCGTGGCAGTACAGAGGTTGCCGCTTTCGGTTTCCAGCTGACCAATGGCATCCCAGGGGGCAGCGGTAATATCGGTGATTGCCTGGCGATGATCCTTGCCAAAGAACAGCATCTTAATTTCCGCAGGATTAGGCGAGTCATCGTCATCATCGGCATGAACGATGGTGGCAAAGCTGAAAAGTCCAACCATTAACAGGGTAGCCAGGCGCATAGAAATCTCAATAGCGAGAAAAAAGTAACGTTTCTGTTATTTCGTAAGTACGGTAACTATAGTCGGTGAGCGTTAAAAAAGGGAGTTTTATTGGTTAATCAGTACGCTACAGCGGTCAGATAAAAAAGCTGGCTGCAACGATGCCACACAGGATCATTACAAGCAGAATAATTTCGAAGCGATAGCGACGCACCATTTCATCCACTCCAGTAAAGAAACACCCGGCAGAACCGGGTGTTTTTAATCATTATCGCGTGGCCGTGCGCTGAAGGCGACCTTAGTTTTTAGCTGCTGATTTCACAACTTTTTTGTGGTGAACTTTTTTAGCGGCCTGAGCTTTCTGAGCAGCAGGCTTAGTGACTTTTTTGTGATGAACTTTTTTAGCAGCCTGAGCTTTCTGAGCAGCAGGCTTGGTTACTTTTTTATGATGAACTTTTTTAGCAGCCTGGGCTTTCTGAGCGGCTGGCTGAGTTGCTTTCTTATGGTGAACTTTTTTAGCGGCCTGAGCTTTCTGTGCTGCCGGTTTTACCGCTTTCTTATGATGAACTTTTTTAGCTGCCTGTGCTTTCTGCGCAGCATCCTTTTTCACTGCTTTTTTGTGGTGCATTTTCTTTGCAGCCTGCGCTTTCTGAGCGGCTTTGTGGTGTTTCTTGTGCGCAGTTTTGTGAACGGTTTTAGCCGGTGCTGCAGCAGTAGTGGTTGTTGCGGCTGGCGCAGCAGCTGGAGCAGCTGTGGTATCAGCAGCGAAAGCAACAGAAGACATACCCATAGCAGCGGCGACAACCAGTGCAAATAATTTTTTCATTGCAAATCCCTCGGACTATTTTTTCATGTGTAGCCCACTGCGGGGCCGGTGAAGAGACTATAGGGAAATCAGTGAACGGTGTCCGTGGGTGTTTGGTATCGGCGTGTAACCGATTGTACAAAGGCGGGAAAGGGCGGTCAGCAGACCGCCATGAAGCTTAGCTAGTCAGATAGCGTTGTTCAAGATGCTGGCGGAAGAACGTGGGGTTCAGCGCTTCGCCCGTGGCGTTGATCAGCAGCTGGTCGCTGGAAAAACGGCTGCCGTGCTGCCAGATGTTCTGTTGCAACCAGTTGAATACCGGCTGCAGCTCACCGTGTTGAATCAGCTCACTGAGCTGAGGAATCGCGTTCTGTACCGTCCTGAACAGCTGCGCGGCGTACATCGCACCCAGCGTATAGGTCGGGAAGTAGCCAAAGGCCCCATCGGTCCAGTGGATATCCTGCATACAGCCATCGCGGTAGTTACCCCGGGTATCCAGGCCCAGTGAGTGCATCATCTTCTCATCCCACAACGCCGGGATATCCTCAACCTCAATCTCGCCTTCGATCAGCGCCTGCTCGATTTCGTAACGCAGAATGACATGAGCCGGGTAGCTGAGTTCATCGGCGTCAACCCGGATCAGGCCGGGCAAAACCCGCTGCGTCAGGCGCACGAAATTATCAGACTGCAGGGCGGGCTGATCACCAAAGGAGGCGATAACTTGCGGCAGAATACGCTGCAGGAATTCACGACTGCGGCCGAGCTGCATTTCCATAAACAGGCTTTGTGATTCATGGATAGCCGTGGAGCGCGCCAGCGCCACCGGCTGGCCCCGCCACTGCTGTGGCAGATTCTGCTCATAGCGGGCATGACCGGTTTCGTGAATCACGCCCATCATGGCGCTGAGAAACTCATTCTCGTTGTAACGGGTGGTAATGCGCACATCTTCCGGCACACCGCCGCAGAATGGATGCGCACTGATGTCCAGCCGCCCATGGTTAAAGTCGAAACCCAGTGTCTCCATAATGCTCAGGCCGAGCTGACGCTGTGCAGGCAGGGCAAACGGCCCCTGCGGCGTGATAAGGGGCTGTTGAGCCTGTTTATCCACGACCTGCTGCAATAAATCGGGCAGCCAGGTTTTCAGTTCGCCAAAGGTTTCATCCAGCCGGGCGCGGGTCATACCCGGTTCATAGAGATCCAGCAACGCATCGTAACGCGAACAGCCATTGGCGTCGGCGCGTCGCTGAGCCTCTTCGCGGCTAAGCCGCACCACCTCTTTAAGGTTGGTGGCAAAACCCTGCCAGTCATTTGCCGGACGCTGACTTCGCCACGCATGTTCGCATACCGAACCGGCGATCGATTTGGCTTCAACAAAATCATCAGGCAGGAGGCTGGCCTGCTGGTAAGCGCGCTGCATCTCGTTGAGATTAGCCCGCTCGACATCGTTTAGTGACTGCTGCTCTGCGGCCTTAAGCCATTCCCCCACCTGAGGGGCGGTCAAAATCTGGTGTTGCAACACGCTCATTTCAGCCAGCGCTTCACCTCGCGCCTGACTGCCGCCCGGTGGCATGGTGGTTTGCATGTCACAACCGGCGATGGCCGTGATGTGACTGAAACGGGAAAGGCGCTGAAAGGTCGCGGTAAGTTGTTGATACGCTGAGGTCACGTAAGACTCCTTGTGGTGTTTAACGCAGCGGAATTTCCCGCAAGATTAGATCAACCGGCCAGCAAAAGCGAACGCTGGCGCCGCCCAGCGGGCTGGACTCAATGGTCACATTGCCGCTAAGCGCCTGGGCAATAGAGTGAACAATCGCCAGGCCCAGCCCACAGCCCCCTGTGGCGCGGTCGCGGCTGGGATCAAGCCGGACAAAGGGTTCGAAAACCCGTTCACGCTCTTCAGGCGGAATACCAGGACCATCATCTTCCACCTGCAGACACCCAATCGGGCCGTCGAACCATAAACTGACGCGCAATCGTTGCTGTGCATAACGCAATGCGTTGTTCACCAGATTATCCAGCACCCGCTCCATCAGGCGGGTATCAGAGACGCCGATGTTTTCACGCTGGGGCAGGTCAAGATCGAGGCGCACCTCCGGATTAATGGTGCGGAAATCGTCCAGCCGTTCGCGCAACCAGCTAGCAAGATCCAGGGAGTTCAGATTGAGATCGACGCGTGGTCGGTCAAGACGCGCATAGGTCAGTAACTCCTCAATCAGGCTTTCAAGCTGACCGATGTCGCGATTCAGCGCCACCCGTTCACCATCCGTGAGGTTGTCGCTCATCTCAAGTCGGTAGCGCAGGCGCACCAGGGGTGTACGCAGTTCATGGGCAATGCCGTCAATCAGTTGTTTCTTGCTGGCAACCAGTGTGTGGATGTTCTCGGCCATCTGGTTAAACGCGATGCCGAGCCGGAACAGGCTGGAGGTGCTGTCGAAATGGGTGCGTACATCAAGCTCGCCACGGCCAAAGCGCTGTGCCGCTTTTTCCAGTCGCTGCATCTCCTGCCAGTGGGGACGCAGCCAGATAAATACCGGCAGCGCCAGCGACATGCCAATAAACACCAGCAGAGCAACATCCAGCAGTCGCATCTGATGCAGATAGAAGAGGTAGGGAATCGGCCCGACCGACAAAACGTAGTGGCTGCGCGGAATATGCTGCAAAAAGGTGTATTGGTCGTCAAGCGCGACAATCTCTCCGGCGCGCAACCGGCGCATATTGCCCTCATCAAGCTGGTATTTGTTTAGCGGCTCAATGTGCAGGTCGAACGACAGGCCGAGATCGAGACTCTTGATGGTTTTATTCCAGTCACGAGGCGGGATCTCGCGCAGTTCACTGCGGATCAGGTAGAGCGAGCTGGCCATCAGGTCATTCATCGACTGGCGGCCCGCGCGCTCAGCGGTGAATTTATAGACCAGACCCACCAGCAGCGCCATTACCAGAAAGCAGACAAACAGCAGCAGATAGAACTGAATAAAAAGTTTCTTCATTTTCCTTGCCTAAAAAATCAATAATTTAGCCAGCCGTCTTTACCGCAAAGGGCACTATGGGCACAGAACTAAAAATTCCAATACGATTGTTGAGCATTTCAACCTGATCCCCATCAAGGGTTTTTATCCAGGCTAAGCAAACGGTGTACATCCTCTCCGCGTTTTCATGGCCTTTCTGCTCGGCCATAAAGAGTGGTTTTGCGCTGGCAGATAGCATCCAACATGCGAACGTATGTCTTGTCTGGCAGGGGCGGCGTCGGCCAAGACCTGTCCGTGTAACAGCTTTGTCCCAGATTGATTTAATAGAGTGTACGGAGTAATGGGATGTTTGAACACTACGCTGCTTTCTCGGCATGAACACGAAATGAAACCTCTGTGTTTCCCTTACTCCGCACTCACGATGCTGGATAGACACCAAACTTTCGGAAAGTTTCCATCAAGCTTTTCTGAGGCTTGAGTGCATTCAGTACGGATTACAGCAATTTTTTGTGCAGTAAACGGCCCTGGTTTCAGGGGGCAAACGTATCCAACTGAATTAAAATGCGACTTATGTATATTTTCCCGGTTTCGATATTATTATCCGCCCAGGCGAGGACACAGAGTTAACCGGGAGGGATTCACGTATAGACCGCATAAAGTCATAAATTCTTTTGCTCATCCGATGCTGTATCCATCAATTGCTGATATTCATGCTTCAATAGCCAGTCAGGGCTGCTCTTGCCTTTGCATGGCCTTTAAATTCCATTATGGCGTATGTTTGCACTCTCTTTATTAATAATAAAACTGTTCTGGATGTGCTCTGGCTGCGCATTCCTGATAGTCCATCCAGCTCAACACTGTAAGCAGAAAACGCAGCGGCGCAGCTTAGGGAGTCTGTCGCGTGAAAAAACCTGTATTCCGTCAATATTTTCTCGTCGTAATACCGAGCGTCTGACACCACTGTACGGCGCCGACATCGCCATCAAAAAAAATTGAATTTTTCTCGAAACGCAGAGTGGTTTATGGGAGGTACACATTTTTTTAAAGTTGAAGGCAATGAACTGCGTGAATTTAAGCACAAGGTAAATGAGGGTTACTCTGTGAAAAGCGCTCGTGATGTTTGCTCTGTCATCGACTGGACAGAACGCGGCGCTGCCCGACACGCTAAGAGGCTAAAAACCGATCAGGTAGGGGGCGTCTCCGAAAAGCCAGTGGACAATTATTTTTGCAATAAGCAGAAATTGCCGGTTCGCCACAAAATATTGGGATCATTTAGGGCGACGTCTATTCACTACTGATTCACGTTGAAAAAAAGATCAACCGGGTCACTGACACTCAACGGGTAGCCTAAAACGTGGTCGTCGCAATCGTTGAGCGGATTAGCGGTGGGGTAGAAATGAAGGGTTGTCGCATGATGTCTAAGACGAAATGAAAGCTATAACTTTGACGCAGTGGCTGTCCATAAAATTATTTTTGCTTTTTTGCTCAAAAAAATAGTTAATTCACCCATGCTTTACCAGTCTGTACCGCGAGGCGAAAAAACCCGATATTAAGACCCCCCCGCGCGAGGTTTTTGCGCTTATGGCTTACAAAAAGGACTTCCTGACGCCGGAGCCAGCGAATACCCCCCGGCAGGCGTAATATAAGGGAATGTACTTCTCTGAACTGTAAATACGCTCAATGCGTTCACAAATGTTAGCTAGCACATAAAAATGAGTATGCAGTGCTTTACCAGTTATTTATTAGCTAAACGGGAAAACAGATATGATTCTGGTGCTGGACAAAGAGCGCTTCACCGGCACCTTCTTTGTAAGAATTCTCATGCAGCACCCAAAATCAGCGCCTCAAGGGTAGAGAAAATCCTGTCGCTGGCTAATGAAATATGCGAAGCATGCCCGCCTTTGTCAGAACAGACTAAACATGTACCAGATACCAGACTGAATCACGAGAAGCATACAATTTATAAACGTTGATTCTGCGTTAACCTACCGGATGGTATAAAAGCGCTGCTGCGGTGAATTCCTCTTAGCGGTGGAGCCTAAGCCAGTTTCTCATTAATCTAGATGATAGCCAGTGGCAGGCAGGTCAGGTTCTGGCTTTTCTGACCTATCGGGAGGCACCCGACACCGCAGCGCTTATTAACTGCTAAAATAATGGCTAAATGCGCCGTTATTTTAATGGACAGAGCACGGGGTGTTCCGGCCAGAGAACGGGGTAATAGTCTTAACAGAAATCTATCCGGTCAAAAATTCAGAACATTTAAAGCTCACTTCGGTGGGCTTTTTTTATTTCATTCGGCAGGAGACATGAGATGACTAAGGCGTTCATTGATTGATCGTTTAGAACGATCAATCTCGCCGAAATGATCTGTATAAACGATTGTCAGTGCGCAGGCGGCCGGTGATAGTATTTCAGAGGCAAAAAAATCCCCGCCTTCTCACTCGTCGTAGGCGACCGGTAGGTCGAGGCGGGGTAGCCAGTACGGCCAACACCAGGGAAATCTGTTCAAAACAATACTCCCTATGGGATATAAAATTAATTATTTCAGGAACTGAAATAAGGTTTTATCTGGTGATTTATTGTTCTGATTCAAGGTTTTCTCACCTTGAATGTAGTAACAGTTTTTAAAAGCTAATAATTCTCATTTTGTTACCAGTGAATATAGGTTTTTTCAGTCGAAGTAAGGTCTGCTTCGTTGGGCCTTTTTTTAACTGAAAGCCACGGCTTAACCCTCATCCCGTACTCTGCCTCCGGCTGGTTCGTGGCTTTTATTCTTTCAGGATTAATTAATGTAAGCGATCCCGGTACCAGCAGGAATGACATATTTATAATACTTCGAGCAAGCTACAGAAAAAACACAATCTTTTTTTTGCACGGCCTGTTCTTAGCATCATCAATATTGAGTATTCAATGAGAAGTGGTTTGAGTGTGCCTGGATATGGAGAAGCGGGCTATTTTTGATAAATAGACTTAAATATAAGGTGAAAAGGATGATGAAGATAAGAAAGTTAGGTTTTATGCTATTTTTAACGTGCGGTTTATCGTTAAGGGTTTATGCAGAGGCTCCTTTTAATTATAGTTATAGAATGGATGGATATATTAGTGGTTATGTGGCGGGACCATCTTCCACATGGCCTTGCTATTTTGCTGTTCATGATAAAAATGAGCCGGCCCACGGTAATTACTATCATGCATCATCAAGCCAAACCATCTGTAGTACAGCCAGGATGGCCTATTACATGGGAGAGAATGTGACAGTATGGGGTTCGGTTGATTCAGGAAACAATATTGCAAAGGGGATAGAAATTCGTGATGAAGTAAATTATTGGTGGAATGGACCAAAACATGTTTAACTCATTCATTTAAATCTAAAAAGTAGCTATGGCTAAGATGTTGTTAATTGGGGAGTGAAAATGTTAATAAGGTCTTTTGTTGTTTTTTTAATATGCTTAAGTTCTACAATTGTTCTTGCTGCACCCCCCAAATATGTCTACAGGATGGACTCAAGACCACCAGAAGACATTTTTATCAATGGGTTTTCAAGTTGGGGGGAGAATGACAATGTTTTTTCCCACATTACAGGGGCATCATGTGTCGAACAAGATCAGCAACATAGGGACTCTGGTTTTATCTCAACCAGTGCAAACAGAGAATGGGCAATGGCCATGACCTACATCAGGTCACGTCAATTTACAGATGAAAACATATATTATTATCGCATCAGAGCGGATGGTAATTTCTACAATGCAGAAAGTTCGCTTGAGCTTTATGCAAGAAACAACCCCGACACCGTAGTATCTGAATTTAATTATCTACCCGCCCGAACTGCAACGGAATATATAACTCCAAATAATATCCCTGTTGAAAGCATTGATATGGTGATAACGTTCTTTACACCTGGTGGGGGTGGTGATGCTATTACAACCTCATCGACAAATCCAAACTATCGGGATGCAAACACGCATGCATCCACCGAGCCCTATGGGGGGACGTCAGACACTACAAGACACAGGTTTACGTGGGTACGTTATCTCCCTGTTATCGGTGCGTGTATGAGTTCTCATAATGACTTTAAAAAAACGAATAAAGGCACATCAGTACATGATGCGTATAAATTAGAACCATTATTTATGTCGGGGGGCTTCTATAGATAATTTTTAATCTTTATATTCACAAGTAGCGATCATAATAGATTTGTATTGCCCTGTTTAACCTGGCCTTTAATAGCCTGTTAAGTCCACAGCCTACTTTTAGCTACGGTTTTGGAGTAATTAAAATAACCAAGCCTGTTACCGGCATCGTTGTTATCACGGCAGCAGTAACTGGCGTCACTCTCGTGAATTTATTCGGCCCGCTCGTCGGGCCTGGAGTCATTGGTGAGTTTGTCGGTCCGGCAATTTTGTGGGGTCAGCCGACGATTTTCGCATTTGGTGGCGGCGTTTTCTCAGGAAACTGTCGTTTGCAACAGGCCGGTTAGCCGCACCCTTTACTGCCAGTCTGATCGAGGCGATGACACCCGATAATACGATGGTGGATATGCCCATTGCTGCTGTCGAGGTTCCGCGGGGGGCTAATGAATTTTCTTAATGGCTTAATGAGTTTCTTCAGCGATCCCATTGGAGGGGCACTCAAGATTACAAATGGCTGATGTTGAATTTATACGCTGTTCTTTACTTCATTTGGACCAGGTGACGGCTGACATTCCGGTGCGTCAAGGTGCAACATAATCGGCTGATAAGATATGTTGTCTGGTTACTTGCCGTTGCATCAGGCGCAGTTACTATTCGGCTGCTGACCAGCGAATTGTTTTATATCGACTGGACGGAGGTACTGATTAACCTCCTGCCGCGCACGGCAATTTCGGCTCTATTCTTCGACCCAAACGATGAGGTTTAGCATGTATAAAAAGGGCATAGATGTTTCACACTGGCAGGGTGACATTGATTTTGAGAAAGTTGCCGCGACAGGGATTGAGTATGTTTTTATTAAAGCAACGGAGGGTGCAACTGGTCAGGACGCTAAATATCTTGATAACCGCAATGGATTCATGAGTGCCGGAGTTATAATCGGTGCCTATCATTATTTCCGGGCACTGAGCAGCACGCCTGAAGCACAAAGAGACAATATTGTTACAACGCTTACAGCGGCGGGTTACGACTCATCAGCAGAGTATTTTATTGTTGATGCAGAACGTTCAGGTAATGAAGCGGCGACGCCGGATGAGATGGCAGATAAGTTGTATCAGCTTATGCAGTTGCTGAATGACGAGGCCATCCTGGGGGGAAGAAAGCCTTTAATCTACTGCTCAAACAATTTCTGGAATAATTATATATCCGGCAATAAATATGCTTTCAGCGAATATCCGCTGTGGATTGCTAACTGGAACGTCGATGAGCCTGCTATACCCGCCACCTGGACGGATGCCGGAAAAAGCTGGTCAGTCTGGCAGTACAGTGATAAAGGCAGAGTTGACGGCATTAATGAGGATGTGGACCTCGACTGGGTTCGTCTGGACTGAATATTCACCTCGCTCTGGTTGGAGTTATCTCTTTGTATGAAACTGACAACGAAATTGAAAATGGGTTGTTTTACAGTCCTGGTATTAATCGTGCTTACTCTCTGCCAGTTATCCCGACATTACCACAATAAAGCCCTGGAATGGCGCAAAACTGCCCGCGAGTATCAGAAGGTAGTTAAGCAGCAGGCTGCCACCATTACCGATATAAACCAGCGCCAGCAGCAACTGGCCGCACTCGACAAAACCCACACGGAGGCGCTAAGTGCTGCCGAATCTCAGAATGATGTTCTTCGCCGCCAGCTTGCCGCTGGCTCTCGCCGCATGTACGTCCACGCAAAATGCCCCGTGTCCGGTACCGGCACAAAGACAGGCTCCCGCAGCCTGGGCGATGCAGCCGCCGTCGAACTCGCTAGAGATTCTCGACAAAACGTTCTCGACATCCGCGCCGGCATCCTCCGCGATCAGGAAAAGCTGAAATATCTACAGAACTATTTACGGACGCAGTGTTTGAAATAGCCTGAGATACAGCATTAAGAGCATGCTGATAAGAATCTTTCCGGCCTGACAGACACCGTCAAAGCAAAAAAATTCTTGCACCCGACCTTTTTGCATAACCGAAGCAGGGTGCAATTTATGCCGTGTCTCTGGGAAGAAATATGAAGGATCTAAGGGTTATATGAAATGTGTCCCAGGACTTACCCGCCACAAAAGTATTGCAAGCGTTTATGGGGACAGAATACGGTGCAATCGTAAGCGTCACATACAGACCGTCTTTTATTTTTGCCCGCGTTTCCTGCCATGGACACTTTCGTGAACATGGAGACTACCGGGGACAAAAATACGGCATACACCCTGAGGTTGTCTGTCCGGCATGCGGTGGTGAGTTCAGCCCGCTGGGCTGCGACGCGTCAGAGCAGCTGGAGCTTATCAGCAGCGCCTTTAGGGTTATCGAAACGCAGCGGCCGAAGCTTGTCTGCTTTAAGTGCGCGACCCTATCGTTCAGGCCCTGATGCCCTCAAAACCCATCGCGCGCTACGCCGGTCCCGGCCTGCTGGCGCGCATCATCACGGCGAAGTTCGCGGAGTATACGGCACACTATCGCCAGTCGGAGATATACCTTCGTCAGGGCGACGAACTGAGCCGGGTCACGCTGGGGAGAGGGTCCGGAGCGGTGAGCGAACGGCTGAGGCCGCTGTATGACCTGCTGAAACAGTACGCGCGGATGCAGTCGCTATACGACGGGATACAGGTGCAGATGAAGGTGCTGTCGCGTCACTCGGATTCGGCGAAGGCGTTCGCGAACCTACTGAAACAATGGGACGGGCTGAACGTCTACTGCAGCAATGGCTGGGCCGAAATAAATAACAACATCGCGGAGAACGTCCTGCGTGACGTCGCCCAGGGCCGCAAAAACTGGTTGTTCGCCGGTTCGGATAAAGGCGGTGACCGTGCAGCTGTTCTGTACTCGCTTATCGGGACCTGCCGACTGTATGGCGTGGATCCCGAGGCGTGGCGGCATTTTGTGCTGAGCCATATCCAGGAATGGCCTGTGAACCGGCTGCGCGACCTGCTGCCGTGGAAGTCGATCCCGCATCTGCTGTATCAGCTCAGATTTGACCTTACAACTTCTGTGGCATGGGGCAAATTCTACTCCGACTGCGGCCGGACATTGTGTTTGGTAAACCGGTTAAAACATAGATCCTGGTCAGACTTTATGGTTGTGAAATTCAGCTTAAAGTCGGCTGACAAAAGTCATAATAAAGGTACTCGATCGCGTTTCAGGACGCATCAACCGGGCGTTCGTGATCATAATGCGTCTCTGTCTACTTACCGGAGATTGTTATGATACGGCCTCTTTCTTGTTTTCTTTTTACTCTTCTCTTTAGCGTCGCATCGTATGCCAACACGGCTTTTCGCCAGCTAAATATCCACGAGGCTAACTCACGCCTTCTCGATATCGCTATCTGGTATCCTACCGCGGCGACCGGCTCGCCGGAAAAGGTGGGTGACAATATTGCCTTTTACGGCATCTCTGCGCTGCGCGATGCGGCCCCGGAAGCGGGCAAGCATCCGCTGCTTCTGCTTTCTCACGGCTATGGCGGCAACTGGCGCAACCTGAGCTGGCTGGCAACGGAAATGGCGGCTCAGGGCTATATTGTGGTGGCGGTCGATCATCCCGGCACGACAACATTTAACAAGCGGCCGCAGGATGCGAAGGAACTCTGGCGCCGCCCACAGGATCTCCAGCGCGCGATGGTGAAAATTATTACTACCCCCTCTCTTGCCGGAAAAGTTGATGCGCAGCGAATAGCCGCTGCCGGACACTCTCTCGGCGGCTGGACGGTACTTGAACTGGCGGGGGCACGCTTTGACGCCGCACGCTTTCAGAATGATTGCCGGACACATGCCAGGCTGTCAGCCTGCAAGTTAATTCAGGCGCTGGATATTGATAACGCTGACGGGCGGCTGGCAGCAGACGAAGGCGATCCGGCAATCAAAGCCGTTGTCTCACTCGATTTGGGTCTGGCCCGCGGATTCACGCCAGAATCACTTTCTGAGATTGCAGTCCCGGTGCTGATTATAACGGCCCAGGCGGACAGCGATGAGTTACCCGCCAGACTGGAGTCGGGCTACCTGGCTGAATATATTCCCGCTGCGGTGAGGCGTGTAGTGAATGTCGAAGGGGCCACGCACTTTAGTTTTATGCAGCAGTGCAAACCGGGCGCGATGGCATTAATCGCAGAAAAAGAACCGGGCGAAGAGATCGTCTGCCAGGATGGCGGCACCCGGAATCGGGCTGCTATTCATCGTCAGCTCACCCGGGATATCAGCGCCTTCCTCAATCAGTCCCTCGACTTTCAGCCGCTGTCCGGCGGTAATCCGTCGGGGTCATACCGCTGATACGAAGAAACTCGCGATGAAAGTTTGATTTGGTGGCAAAACCCGCTTCCAGCATCACTTCCGTTACAGGCAGAGCCGTGTTTCGTAGAAGCTGCTGCGCGAAGTCGATGCGAAAGCCGTTGATCCACTGTGAGACATTGCAGCCGCGCGTCAGGTTCACCGCTTTTGAAATCTGGCGCGCCGGGACCCCGGTTTTTCTCGCCAGCGCATTCAGCGTCAGGTCGGGATTCAGATACAGATTCTGCTCGCTTATCAGCGTGTTCACCCGCTGATAAGTCGAGAGAAACGTTTCATTATTGTCCTTTTTAGTCTCTTCGGGGGGCAATACAGGCTCCCTGACCACGAATGACGGATGGCTGCTAGCGACAATGGCAAAACAGACAAATGGCAGCAGAATAGCCTGCGAGATTGCGACCACCTGCGGCGCCTGCTGGCCCTGATAAAAATGGAAGTTGAGCGCGACGGCCAGATCGGTCAGCCCGGAAAAACAGAGAAAGACCCCCGCGATAAAAGCGCGTGATGAGGTTGAAGCGCTGTCGCTAAGTCGCCTGAAAATAAATGTATCACTCCCCTGTAACGCCATTCGAATCAGGGCACAACCGTAGCCGATATAGAGCAGCATTAGCACAGCATCCGTGGTTGCCGGAGCAATAAGCTTCAGCGTCAGAGCGAGTGTCGGCGGTCCCACAAAAGCGGTAACCTTTTGCTGCAAACGCTGTCCCGTAAAGCAGGCAAAGCAGTGCCAGGCCAGCGGCGGCAGGGTAATCGCCATGACAGACTGCAACTGGCGCAGCTTAATAAGATCAAACTGCCAGCGCAGAGCTGACATCATTAGCAGCAGCGAACAACTCGCAATAAAAATCGCGCTGTTGCGATAACCTGCAGGGCGCTGCCGGCAAATCTTCAACAATAAAATAAGCAAAATAGACAGGGTGTACCAGGGAAAGGGAATGGCAAGCATGTAATACCTGTACGCAAAGCATTGATATCAGAGGATATGTTGTGCCATAAACAGGCGAAAAAAACATTACGAGGCACATAAATCTTCAACGGTTCAACATGTTCACTGATTTTACGCCTCCCAGAATGATGACGTCACCATTTTTGAATAACGTAAGCATCAATGTGTTACCCCCCTCAACTGAAATTAATGTCCAAAGCAGAACGTCAGCATAAGTCTGAGCAGATACACATCTGCGTAAGCGTAGATACGGTCTGAATGTGACGCTTACTACCATTGCGGGTCTGAGGGCCAGCCTGTCGGGATTTGCCCCGGACACCCCGTGCGTGGGTCACATCTGGATGGCGGACGACTTTGAGGACATTGGCTCAGCACTCTCACCAGATGAGGTGATTGCAGCGTTCGAACTGGCGGACAGGACGCTGGATGCTGACATCAGCCTCAGCTGGGGATTTATGCGCGACTGGGCAGCATACGTGAAGGCCCGAAGGAAGAGAGAATCAACATCTGGCTGGTCAGTTATCAGGAAGAGGTTGGCAGCCCCACACACGAATACCACATGCTGCTCAGCGGGCAGGACTTTACGCTGGCCGAAGCCGCATGCGAACGGATGGGCGAAAACGGGTGGCCATCCTCATAAAAAGAAAGCGGGCACCCGACAGAGCGGCCAGAAAATAAGTTTTACAACGTCAGATATCTTCATTTTTTATTTTCTCTGGAGAACCCGGATTAAACACTCATTCACGGAAAACGCTCGGCAAGACAGGCATAACATCCCTGTTTTGCGTTGTGAATATGGATATAGCTCACTGACGTGTCGTCGAAAAAATGATGCAGAAGCACTTCTGCAGCCGCGCCTTCGCAGCTATCAGCATGTAACATCAGATGGTTTTCACCAAAGGCCCTTAATGAAAGGAGCCTGGCACCAATAGATTCCGGTATTTTATTGGTGTATACCCCTTGCTCATTACATCCTTCCCACACATAAATTGCATGAGAGCCGTGGTAGGGAGTGTCAGCTGGCTGATAGGTATGATTAATCAGAATCGCTGTTTCACCGGCAGAAATATCTCGCAGCGAAATTCTGTCGGGATAACCGGGATAGCTATCGACACTTATTCTTAGAGCCCCATGTTGCTTTAAGTAGTGTTCGCCCTGCCCAAAAAGATGAGTGAACGGTTCCGGATTAAGCCCGGAAATTCTGAATCCCATATTCGCCTCCCGTGATTGTTAGCCAGACAATACCTTTTAATTTACAGGAACCGCTCGCTGTTTTCGGACAGGGAAATGCGTTTGTTGCCTGAAGTTTTGTTACTGCCGTTGGCTACTTTTTTTGTGTAAGCCTCTCAAGAGATGACAGTTAACCTCAGATCAACGCATAAGAATTCTTTTTATTTTGTAAGCTTAGGCTTGATCGGATAAAACATCTGCTTTAGCGTTCATACGGTCTGTATGTGACACTTACGTGCAATCGCTTTATGAGAAGTACTGTTGAAGAATGTAAACCTTTATTTAGCTTCACAGCTACATAACAAGCAATAAATCCGCTTATTATGAAAAATAAATCTTGATCGAAGTAAAACGCATCCCAGGATTTTATCTGCTGGAGGATATGTCAGGGCAAGATCGCCTCTGAAACGTAAAGTAACCACCAGCATGGCAGTAAGTCTCCCGCAAAGCCTGGATAGAGTTTATTTTTCTTGATCCCTTTATTTCAATAGTCCTTTTGACTAATGCCGGCAGGGTGATGTTCAACGGTAGGAGGATGAGGAAAAGAAGGCTGCCAAACGAAGCACTACTATATATATGACAGCCACAGAGGTACAGGACGGAACCTTCAGGAATTACCTCAAAACGCTACACAACATCACAATAAAGCAGGTTAAAAAAACGCCCATACAGCGGGCGTAATCGAATAACGATTAAATATCAGGATTACATGACTTCAATCAGCGAGGTCGCACTCACGAGAAAGAGTATAGGGATTGAATAAGAAACCAAAACTCAACAGATTTAATAGTGGCTCGGATTATTTTGATTAAAATCAAATTTAATTAAAAAAACGACTTACATTTGGGGCAAAAAAGGGCATCTGATATTCAAGGGAGAGGAAAGGGGACAAGTTAATGTTTAACTGTCCCTGTTTGATCAGTGAAAAAATCATTACCGGTTGATATTTAAGGTTTTTATTAAATATCAATAAATTGCTTATGGCGCGCTTAATAAAAATGAATAAAAAGCTTTCTCATAGTACTCGGGTATCCCAGGCCTGGGGCGCAAACAGATAGCCTTTGTTACGGATGGTTTTAATGCGGAACGGCTCGGTGGCGCTGTCATGCAGTTTTTTTCGCAGCCGGGAGATGGCTACGTCGATGCTGCGGTCAAGGCCGTCATAGCTCACCCCACGTAACGTTTTAAGCAGCGCATCCCGGTTAAGTGTCTGACCCGCATGGCTGGCGAGTACCCAGAGCAGGTCGAAATCTGCGGTTGAGAGGGCGATCTGCTCGTCAAACAGCGTCACCTGCCGGTTCAGGGCATCAATGTTCAGCGAGCCAAAGCGCAGCATACGGTTGGCGGCAGGCGCGCTGGGCGCATCTTCTGGCTGCCCCTGCTGGGACTGACGCAGATGCAGACGCAGACGGGCCAGCAGCACCGCCGGTGGCGTGGTTTTCAGGATGTAATCCTGTGCACCCATCTCCAGGGCCAGAATATGGTTCATGTCGCTGTCCAGTGAGGTGAGCAATACGATCGGCCCCTGCCAGTTGGCCCGAAGGTCACGGCAGATGGTCATGCCATCTTTACCCGGCAGCATGATATCCAGCATCACCAGATCGGGCTGCTGTTCCGCTATCACCGCTTCAGCACGGTCGCCGCGGGTCTCGACAATCACTTCAATATCGTGACGACCCAGATAGGCCGCAATCAGCGAACCCACTTCGGGTTCATCTTCTACATAAACGATTTTGTTCATAGTTCACTGAGCAGAGAGAGATAGGGATAAAAGCATATCTTTTCCTGGTCCTGACCTCTACGCTATCGCACGAAATATCCGTGGCTTGCTGGTATATAACCGGCAAAATGTGCAATCATTAGCGCGGCCTTTTAGCGCCAGGTTTGGGATATTGATGATTACCATGAGGAGCGTTAGTGTGTCTGATAAAGAGCTGGCATCAGCCATATACCCTGACCGAATCTGCTTCAATTACAGTGACTTTCTTTCCTCTTCCTGCAAAAAACGTTGGAGCTTCGTCGATGCTATTTATGGTGTGATGCCGATATTTGGCATGGTGACACGAAAATCGGCAAACCGTTTACAGGGCAGTAACGATCCGTTAAAAGAATTAGCATTACAAATCATTTCCACTCAGGTCAGTGACGAAATTAACATTGCGCGCCTGATTACTCTCGCAGAACAACAGCAGATTAGTCGCTTTGATATCCAGCTCCCTTATCCGCTATCAGCGGAGCAGCTCGACGCGATTCATTATGAATATTCTAAGCCGCTGAATCTGACACAGCAGGATGACCTGCTGTGCGTTTCGATTCCGGTGACGTCACACTAAGTCGTTAACTGCCATACGGCGGGCAGCGTCGCAGCAATCAGTAATCCCATTGCAATCCGCTCCAGAGAGGTCAGTGCCACATCTGCGCGTCCGCCGCGTCTCGCATACAGAAACAACATCAGGCCCGGTGTATAGAGCACCACAGACATCATCAGGTGCAATGGTCCAGAAGCGTAGAGCAGCCAGATGCCATAAAGACTTGCACCAATACCTGTTGCCATCGCCAGCGGCTTATGTTGTCCACGAACGACTTTGATCAGATATAACCCCACCAGCAGATAGGGAATCAGGATCATTTCCGAGGCGATAGTCAGCAGATTGTTGTAGTTAGCTCCGGTCAGGGCAATTAAAATCAGGCAGACCTGAATACTGCCATTAGTTAGCCAGAGCGAGGCTGCCGGTGCGTTATGGCGGTTTTGCCGGGCGATACTGCGCGGAAACGCGCCCTGTTGCGCGGCAATCAGCGGCACTTCAGCGGCCATAATCGTCCAGCTCAGATAAGCACCGCACACTGAGATAATCAGGCCCACCGCAATCACCGCATCGCCTCCATTGCCCATCAGTCGGGTCATCAACCCAGCCATGGAGGGATTACGCATTTCTGCCAGTTCCGCACGTGGAACCACTCCCAGCGACAACAATGTCACCAGCAAATAGACCAGCAGTGCGGCCAGCACGGCGAGCAACGTAGCGCGGCCCACATCCTTTTTATGGCGCGCGCGTGCAGAGACCACTACCGCACCTTCAACCCCGATAAAGACCCACAGGGTGATCAGCATGGTCTGCTTAATCTGCTCCCAAAGCGGTTGTCCCAGTGTGATACCGGAAAAATCGAAGCAAAAGCGATCATAGTTGAATGCCATCACCGCCAGCACAATAAACAGCATCAGCGGTACCAGCTTACCTAGCGTCGCCATCAGATTAATGCTGGCAGCAGTCTGCACGCCGCGCAGTACCAGCAAGTGAACCAGCCACAACAGTACGGAGGCCCCCAGCATCGCCTGCCAGGTGTTGCCATCACCGAAGATAATCTGGTCCGGCGTATCGGTGAAGAAGCTCAGGGCAGAGAAGACAATCACCAGATAGGAGACGTTGGCAATCACTGCGCATAACCAGTAGCCCCAGGCAGAACAAAAGCCCATCAGTTCGCCGAACCCGGCGCGGGCGTAGGTAAATATGCCACCGTCCAGTTCAGGCTTAAGGCGGGTCAGTAGTAGCATCGCCAGCGACAGAAAGATAATGCCGACGCCGGTAATCAGCCAGCCCAGCAGCAGCGCGGCCGGACCGGCCACGGCGGCCATATTTTGCGGCAGACTGAACACGCCTGCACCCAGCATTGAGCTGAGCACCAGCGCCGTCAGCGCACCAAGACCTAATTTTTTCTCCAAAACAACCTTCCCGCTAGCATATATGGCTGGGTGAATCGAATTTTATCACTGAATTATCGCAGGGCAGCAGCAGAATACAGAGACAATATCCGGTCAAACAGGCGGAGGATTTTACGGAGTGTAATAGGGGATAGCAATGCGTGACTATGCAAATCAGCGCAGGAATTATGCAAACAGCAGGGCGGCTGGTGCCGCCCCGAGGGGATTACTTAAACAGGTCAGCAGTAACGGTGAGGTTACCGCCACTCTGATTCTGCCATTGGCGGGTCACGTGATAGAACTTCGCGCCTTTATCTGCCGCACGCTTAGCCACTTCTTCAGAAATAGCGGTTGGCGTACCGAAGTGACCGGTGAAGGTGACGGTATCGAACGGCTGCATCTGCGCGGCAGTAATCGCGTTGACTTCCTGTACAGATTTACCGTTTGGCAGATTCACCGTGTAGCGTTTGCCGGTTGAACTCTGGGTTTCAAAGAAACGGCCAACCTTATTGCTTGGGGTCTCAGAAGAGGCTACGCCAGGAATTTCAACTTTAGCTGCCGCTGCGCCGCCTGAGGCCAGAGCCGCTTTACCGGCATCTGAATCGGCAGGAATAGCATTCGGTGTCTGAACGATGCGCTCTTTAGCATCCACTTTGTAGATATAGGCAGTGACATACTGATTGCCGCCGCTGTTGGCGTCGATCTGGCGAATAATAAAGAACGACGCTGCACCTTTTTGTTTCGCGGCTTTTGAGATCGCATCGTTGACATCCGGCTGGCTGGCAAAGAAGCCGCTGACCGAAACGGTATCGAACGGTTCGAGTTTGTACGCTTCTGCTTTTGGCAGTTCGTTAACGCCGTTGAAGCGACGGTAAGTCGTTGACTCTGTGGCTGCCGGGGCATCGGCTTTATAGAGGTCAGCCGTCACGCGCCAGTTACCGCTGTTGCCATTACTGTCATTGATTGCCTGGATGTAATAAGAGGCAGCGCCCATCTGATCTGCACGCTTAGAGACCGCATCGGCAGCGTCGCCAATTGCGTTGAAACGGCCGGTGATATTAATACGTTCGAATGGCTTCAACGCGGCCGCTTTTTCTGGCGTTAACTCCTGCGCAGCGAATGCGTTGGCTGCCAGCAGGGACAACAAAGTGGACGCCAGAATAGTGTTCTTCAGCTTCATAAAAATAATCCTTCGCCTTACGCAAAAATGAGTACGAAAACGTGCTGGACTCTTGATGTATAACAGATTAGCCGCTGATTATTGCATGTTATAAACAGACTGTCGCAGCGATTTTTTGTGCCAGATCGCGTTATTCAACCATGATTTTTTCATTTGTTTGTCATCAAATGCAGTTATGGGCAGTTTTGGTGACGATTACCACTAAAAGCGGTAATGATTAGCGATAAAATAGTTAATTTGCTGTTAAATAAAGGTTTTTATTGATGGCTAATTCGTCCTTATGCCAATATCCCTGGTAGAATATCTGCCGGTGAGGCTGTTTTGCAGTGGGATAACGCAGGATTTTTAGCAGAACGCTGAATAATTGGGTGAATCTCGGAACTCTACGTTACCACTATAGATCGCCCATCATATTTTCAGTAGGTTATAAACACTTTGAAATATGTGCATTTCGACTATAAGCAGCTGAAACAGCGTTTCAGTTGCGCTGTCGTAGTGCAGATACGGGCCATCATCCTTTAACCGATGAAAGGAAACACTATGTTAATTGGAATACCCAAGGAAAGGTTGCCAAACGAGTCACGCGTGGCCGCCACGCCGAAGACCGTGGAACAACTTATCAAGCTGGGTTTCAGCATCACCCTTGAGCATGACGCGGGTAAATGCGCCAGCTTTGATAATGAAAGCTATATTGCAGCCGGTGCCACACTCAGCGACAGAGAGCAGGTCTGGCAGTCCGATATCGTGCTAAAGGTGAATGCACCGGATGACGAAGAGATTGCGCTGACGCGCGCGGGCAGCACGCTGGTCAGTTTTATCTGGCCCGCACAGAACTCTACATTGCTGGAAAAACTGGCCGCGCGTCAGGTCACGGTAATGGCGATGGACTCAGTACCGCGAATTTCTCGGGCGCAGTCGCTGGATGCTCTGAGTTCCATGGCGAACATCGCCGGTTATCGTGCCATTGTCGAAGCAGCCCATGAATTTGGCCGCTTCTTTACCGGTCAAATCACCGCGGCGGGTAAAGTTCCACCAGCAAAAGTGATGGTGATTGGTGCCGGTGTTGCCGGGCTGGCAGCGATTGGCGCAGCGGGCAGCCTGGGCGCTATTGTCCGGGCGTTTGATACCCGCCCCGAAGTCAAAGAACAGGTGCAGAGTATGGGCGCCGAATTCCTTGAACTCGACTTTGAAGAGGAAGCGGGCAGCGGTGATGGCTATGCCAAAGTCATGTCCGATGCTTTCATCAAAGCGGAGATGGCGCTGTTTGCCAGTCAGGCCAGAGAAGTGGACATTATTGTCACCACGGCGCTGATTCCAGGTAAACCCGCTCCGACACTCATTACCGAAGAGATGGTCGCCAGCATGAAGCCGGGCAGCGTGATTGTTGACCTGGCGGCCCAGACTGGCGGCAACTGTGCCCTGACCATCGCAGACCAGGTTACCGTGACGCCTAACGGCGTAAAAATCATCGGTTATACCGATCTGCCCAGCCGTCTGGCGACACAATCCTCCCAGCTTTACGGCACCAATCTGGTCAATCTGGTCAAGCTGCTGTGTAAAGAGAAAAATGGCGAAATCCAGATTGATTTTGAGGATGTGGTCGTGCGGGGTGTTACCGTAGTGCGTGATGGCGAAATCACCTGGCCAGCACCGCCGATTCAGGTTTCCGCCGCGCCACAGGCAGCACCTGCAGCCGCGAAGCCGTCAGAGAAGGTAGAGGCAAAACCGATCTCACCGTGGCGCAAATATCTGCTGATCGCCCTGGCTATCGTGCTGTTTGGCTGCCTGGCCAATGTGGCGCCTGCCGATTTCCTCTCCCACTTTACCGTGTTCGCGCTCGCCTGCGTGGTCGGTTATTACGTGGTCTGGAACGTCAGTCATGCGCTACATACGCCGCTGATGTCCGTAACCAATGCTATTTCCGGCATCATCGTCATCGGTGCAGTGTTGCAGATGGGCCACGGAGGCTGGGTCACCTTTATCTCCTTTATTGCCGTGCTGATTGCCAGCATCAATATCTTTGGTGGCTTTACCGTCACCCAGCGCATGCTGAAAATGTTTCGTAAGGGGTAACACATGTCTGGCGGATTAGTCACTGCAGCCTATATTGTTGCTGCGATTTTGTTCATCTGTAGCCTTGCTGGTCTCTCACGTCATGAGACCTCTAAGCGGGGTAATATTTTCGGTATCAGCGGTATGGCGATAGCGTTGATCGCCACTATCTTTGGTCCGGACAGCGGTAACGTGGTCTGGATCCTGCTGGCGATGGTAATTGGCGGCGCGTTCGGCATTCGTCTGGCGAAGAAAGTTGAAATGACGGAAATGCCGGAGCTGGTGGCGATTCTGCACAGCTTTGTCGGCCTGGCCGCGGTACTGGTGGGCTTCAACAGTTATATCGACCATGCGCCTGGCCTGCCAGCGGTGATGGAGAATATCCATCTCAGCGAAGTGTTTATCGGTATCTTTATCGGTGCCGTTACCTTCACCGGCTCACTGGTGGCGTTTGGTAAGCTGTGCGGCAAAATGTCCTCACGCCCGTTAGCGTTACCGCATCGTCACAAGCTGAATCTGCTGGCGCTGGTGGTCTCGTTCCTGCTGCTGCTGTGGTTTGTTAACACCAGCAGTAGTGCGGTGCAGGTGTTTGCACTCTTGCTGATGACGGTAATTGCGCTGGCGTTTGGCTGGCATCTGGTCGCATCGATCGGCGGTGCGGATATGCCGGTCGTGGTGTCGATGCTTAATTCCTATTCAGGTTGGGCAGCAGCTGCGGCCGGTTTTATGCTGAGCAACGATCTGCTGATTGTTACCGGTGCGCTGGTGGGATCGTCCGGTGCCATTCTCTCCTACATCATGTGCAAAGCGATGAACCGTTCGTTCATCAGCGTGATCGCGGGCGGGTTTGGTACTGAAGTCAGCAGTGGCGATGAAAGTCAGGAAGCGGGCGAACATCGTGAGATCACGGCTGAAGAGACCGCAGAGATGCTGAAAGCGTCAAGCTCGGTGATCATCACGCCAGGCTACGGCATGGCGGTGGCGCAGGCGCAGTACCCGGTAGCGGAAATTACCGCCCGACTGCGTGCGCTCGGCATTAAAGTGCGTTTCGGTATCCATCCGGTGGCGGGGCGTCTGCCGGGCCACATGAACGTGCTGCTGGCAGAAGCCAAAGTGCCTTATGACGTGGTGCTGGAGATGGATGAGATCAACGATGACTTCAGTGAAACCGATACGGTGCTGGTAATCGGCGCTAACGACACGGTCAATCCGGCGGCGCAGGATGATCCGCGCAGTCCGATTGCGGGCATGCCGGTGCTGGAAGTGTGGAAAGCGCACAACGTTGTGGTGTTCAAACGCTCAATGAATACCGGCTATGCCGGGGTGCAGAATCCGCTGTTCTTTAAAGAGAATAGCCAGATGCTATTTGGCGATGCTAAAGCCAGCGTGGAAGCGATTCTGAAAGCACTGTAATAAAAACGGGCGGCTAATCAGCCGCCCGTTTTCCTGGGGAGAATTAATCTTCCTCATCATCAAGATCAATGGGTGATTTAAAATCGTCAGGCTTAAGCGCCAGCAGATCGCAACGCAGGTGGTCAATCACCTGTTCCGCCGTATTGCCCAGGAAGGCTGCCGACAGGCCGGTTCGCCCAATGGTCCCCAGCACCACCACACCGGCACCCAGATGCGCCGCCAGATCGGGGATCACCTCTTCCGGCAGGCCCTTAGCCACGTGGGTGAACTCTTCGCCAATCGAGAACTTCTGCCGCAATGCTTTCATTGCGACCAGATGCTGACCGCGGATAGCATCGTTGTAGACGCTGGGATCAAAATCGGGCAGTTCAATAGCAATATTAATCGGGGTAATGGGGTAAGCGCCGACCAGATGTACTTCGGTCTGATTCACTTTTTCCGCCAGTTTAACCGTTTCACGAATCAGTTTCTGATTGAGTCCATCGTGATGCGGCTCTTCGCTGGCAAGATTGACCGCTACAATGGCTTTACCGCCTTCCGGCCACGGCTGATCTTTCACCATCCACACCGGACACGGGCATTTACGTAGCAGATGCCAGTCAGTCGGGGTGAAAATCACTGACTCAAGACGGTCATGCTGGTGCGCCATCTTCAGCACAAGGTCATGCTGATGGGCGAGCACTTCCTGAATAATCGCTTCATAGGGCCGGTTGTGCCAGATCACTTTGATGTCAATCACAACACCGGCATCAAGATAGGCGCGGGCCTGCTCCCGGATCCATTCGGTACGCTGGCTGATCACGCCCTGACGCATCGACGCACGCTCATCCGGCGAAAGCAGGGTGGTCATTTCATATGAGAAGTCATAGATAGGCAGGAAAGCTTTAATTCTTCCGCCAATACGTTGATTCAGATAGACCGCACGGCGCAGCGCGGGCTGATCGTCTTGCTGGGCATCAATGGCGACCAGGATATGTTGATACTGGGACATGTGGCGTTCTCCTTAAACCAGAGCGGCTGGAATAAAGATAGCCTATGTTACACAGCGGAAAAAGTGAAAAAGTTGTTGCCGGATCAACAAAATAAGATTTATTGATCCGGCTGCAAATCAAGCGGCCTGGTGGCTCTGACCGGCTAACTCTTCAAGAAGAGGATGGTTTTCAATCGTGATGTACTTGCCTTTGACGGCCAGCATACCGGACTTCTGAAAACGACCCAGCAGGCGGCTGATGGTTTCAACCGTCAGGCCCAGGTAATTACCGATGTCGCCACGCGTCATAGTAAGGCGGAATTCACGCTGTGAAAAACCGCGCTGGCCGAATCGACGGGAGAGATTCCAGATAAACGCCGCCAGGCGCTCCTCAGCATTTTTCTTCGACAGCAGCAGGATCATATCCTGATCGCCTTTGATTTCACCGCTCATCAGACGCATCATCTGCTGACGAAGGGCCGGCATTTTGCCCGACAGATCATCCAGCGTTTCGAAAGGGATCTCACAAACCATCGCCGTTTCCAGCGCCTGCGCAAAGCTGGGGTGGCTCGAACCCATAATCGCGTCAAAGCCCACTAAATCGCCCGCCAGATGGAACCCGGTGATCTGCTCATCACCCTGTTCGGTAATGGTATAGCTTTTAATGGTGCCGGAGCGAATCGCATACAGTGACCGGAGTTCGTCTCCTGCTTTGAAAAGCGTTTGCCCTTTCTGAATGGGTTTCTTACGCTCAATGATATTGTCGAGCTGATCCAGCTCATGTTCATTTAAAGTGAAGGGGATGCAGAGCTGACTGATGCTGCAATCCTGGCAGTGAATGGCACATCCGCCCGACTGAATACGACGAATACTGCGTTTTTCAGGGATCATAATGGTTTGCTCGACGATTATTGACTGGGGTCAATTTTAACATTTTTTGTGCTGAATGGAACTCATCCGAGCAGTTTACACCTACAAACATTATGGACGAAGCACATCACGTCAAACACTGTTGTGACGGGGTTCTCAGAACGCCGGAACATCTGACTGTCACGAAAAGTTTCCGCTTATGTGACCTGTCATCCGGTTCTCCTTTGCAAGTCGCGATCGAAAACAGGGGATGTTCCGGGGATTACAGCTTTTGCTACGCTAACAGATAAAGCCTGATTTGCATCTTCCATCAATTTTAACCAGGTGTAAGAAAACCATGAACCTTGATGACAATGATCTCTTTCGGGATGCTATGGGCGATGTCACGCCATTAAAAGACACCACCACCACCTTGTGGCTCAAAGCCCCTTCGACTAAAGCGCCACGAAAACCGCCGGGTGAATCGGAACAGGAGAATTTCCTGACGCGTGGCTATCTGGAGATTGTTCCGCTTAACACACCGTTAGAATATAAAGCCGACGGCATTCAGCAGGGTATTCTGGATAAACTTCGCAGAGGTGAATATCAGCTGGATGCCAGTCTGAACCTGTTGCGGCAACCGGTCGAAACCTGCCGTCAGGCACTGTTTAACTTTATGATGCAGGCGCACAAACAGGGATTGCGAAATCTGCTCATCATCCACGGCAAAGGTCGTGATGATGAATCACATGCCAACATTGTGCGCAGCTATCTGGCGCGCTGGTTAAGACAGTTTGATGACGTACAGACCTTTTGCGTGGCCCAGACCCGGCATGGCGGGGCCGGGGCGCTCTATGTCGGATTGCGTAAAACAGATAAAGCGCGCCTTGAAAACCGTGAGCGGCACGCGAAGCGCAGCCGCTAACTGTGAAACTTACGTATGGTGGACATCAACACTTCGGCACTCAGGCTCAGTTCTGCGCCGGTACGGGTAATAATGCCCACCGGTTCACCCGGCCCGGACGAGTTGATTGGCAGCGCACAGACCGCGTTGTGGCTAAGATCCTCTTTAATCGCGCCAGAAGGAACGAACCAGATATAGTCGTAGCGGAGTGCCAGCTGGCGCGCCAGTGAGGTCGATGAGGTTTCAATGCAATGAGGCGGCAGGGAGCAGCGCTGTTCATCCAGCATCTGCTGCGCGATCCGTCGCGGCGCCGTACCTTCGGGCGAAATGACCACCGGCCACTGCATGGCGCGGGATAAGGTGACATTGTCACTTAAAAGCGGGTGTTCCGGTCTGACGACCAGCTTCAGGGACTCCAGAAACAGCAATTCGTAGGTCAGCCCATTCATCATGTCACTGTCCGCCATCCGGCCAATGCCAATGTCAAACTCGCCGCCGCGCAATCCCGCCAGTAACACATTGTTATGTAGCGTTGCCACCTGAATGGTGGTGTTGGGCTGCAATTGATGAAAACGATCAAGGATGCGTGGCAGCATCCCCATCGCGGCGGTGGTCAAAGCACCCAGCCGGATAATAACCGGCGCATCTCCTTGCTGCTCATTAAAACTCTGCCCGGCATGGTTCAGCGCATCAAGCACCCGCACCGCATGGGTCAGAAACTGTTCTCCCATGGTCGTCAGCTGCGCGCCCAACCGGCCTCGTTCAAAAAGACGAACGCCTGTCAGCTCCTCCAGTTCATTAAGGGTTTTAGACAGGGCAGGCTGACTCAGGCTCAGCGTCTCTGCCGCCCGGCCCAGTGTGCCTTGCTGCGCAACCGCAACAAAGGTATGTAGATGGCGCAAACGAATGCGCTGATTGAAAAGGATATTTTTTTCCATATCCTAAACTTAATGAGAATAACCGGCTTCAGGCAACTGTTTAAAATGAATTCTGTTAACTTTGCTGCAAAATTATTTTAACAAATAGAGCTTGGCCACCGCCATAATCGTTAACCCTCTGATAAAGAAAGGCTCATCATAAAACGGCGCTATAGGGCATTACCCTAAACGAACAATATATCAACAGCTTAACGGCTGAAAATTGAATAATTATCACTATCATATAAAAATCTGCCCGCTTAAGGTTAACGATCGGCTATCATTAGCGCCGTTTTTTTTACTTAAACTGATGTCAGATTTCCCTACTCCAGAGGAGTTTTCATTGACCAGCATCGAGGCGGTAGATGTCCGCCAGCTTATCAACCAGCAGGGGCTGAGCCACTGGCAAAAGCGGCTCATTGCGCTCTGTTTTATTGTGGTGGCACTCGATGGCATGGACATTGCGATCATGGGGTTTATTGCGCCGACACTGAAAGCCGCCTGGGGCGTGACCAATCAACAACTCGGGGTCGTTATCAGCGCCGCGTTAATCGGGCTGGCACTGGGTGCTATGGTCGCGGGGCCGCTCGCTGACCGCTATGGCCGTCGCAGGATGATTATCCTCAGCGTCTTCTTTTTCGGCCTCTGGACGCTGGCAACGGCCCTGTCACAGAACATTGAGCAGATGATGCTGTTCCGTTTTCTGACCGGGCTTGGACTGGGTGCGGCGATGCCTAACGTTGGCACGCTGGTAGCGGAATATGCACCTGAGCGGCGACGCGCCTTTATCATCACGGTGGTGTTCTGCGGCTTCACCTTTGGTGCCGCCAGCGGGGGATTTGCTGCATCCTGGCTGCTTCCCCGCTATGACTGGCACTCCGTGCTGCTGATGGGCGGCATTTTGCCGCTGCTGGTGTTGCCATTACTGATTCGCGGCCTGCCGGAGTCGGTGCGATTTCTCATCAGCCGTGGCGCTCCTGCTGCTTGTATTCACGCCATCCTCGACCGGATGATGCCGGGTAAAACTGCGCCCGACTGTGCGTTTCATGCACCTGAGGCCACCGTGCCGGTAAGCGGCGCGATGGGCACAGTGCTTTCACGCCGTTATCTGTTTGGCAGTACCATGCTATGGGGCGGCTATTTTATGGGGCTATTCATGGTCTACCTGATTGGCAGCTGGTTGCCGTCATTGGTCAATACCCTGGGCATGTCGGTCACTGAAGCGGCGATTATCACCGCGATGTACCAGGCTGGCGGGACGCTGGGGTCCCTGTTTGCGGGCTGGATGATGGATCGCTTCAACGCCAACCTGGCGCTGGCAGCCATTTACGGGTGTGGCGGGCTGTTTATTGTGGCACTCGGCTTTTCGCCAGCGGAAGTGGGCATGATGAGCGCGATCGCCTTTTGTAGTGGCTTCTGTTTCAACGGCGCCAATACTGGCATGAATGCCTTGTCTGCCAGCTATTATCCTACCCACGCCCGCGCAACTGGCTCCAGCTGGATGCACGGTGTGGGCCGCATCGGCGCGATTTTAAGTGCCTTTGTTGGCGCGGAAATGATGTCACTCGGCTGGTCTTTCAGCATTATTTTTCTGCTGCTGGCGATACCCGCTGTGATCACCACCTTGATGCTGCTGTTAAAAAACCGCTACGGCTTTAAGCCGATCACAGATTCGTGATTTTTTCCACTGACTCCAGCGCGTTGCATTACATTAGCAGCAACGCTTACGGTGTCAGGTGGATAAGATGGACAACTTTCTCAGCGCGGATGACATCCGCACCCGTTTCTCTCTGGCGATGTCAGCAATGTATCAGCAGGAAGTGCCGCAATATGGCACGCTGATGCAGCTGGTGGCCACGGTTAATGACCGCGCGCTGGAAGTGGATATCGCGTTAAAAGATCGTCTCACAGCCTCGGATGAGATCGGCCGACTCAACCTTGAACGTCATGGCGCAATCCGCGTTGGCACGGCAGAAGAATTAGCCACACTGCGACAGCTGTTTGCGGTAATGGGGATGTTCCCGGTTGGCTACTATGATCTCTCTCAGGCGGGTGTGCCGGTGCACTCCACAGCGTTCCGGCCTGTCAACGATGCGGCATTGCGGCGCAATCCCTTCCGGGTCTTTACTTCGCTGTTACGCCCTGAACTGATCGACGACCACGCACTGCGTGAAAAGGCGGCGGCGATTCTTGCCAGGCGCGATATTTTCACCGCCCGCTGTCGGGAGCTGTTGCAATTGCATCAGCAGCAGGGCGGATTGACCCGCGAACAGGCCACAGAGTTTGTTGCCGAAGCATTGGAAACCTTCCGCTGGCACGCCCACAGCAGTGTTGACAGTCAGACTTATCAGGCCTTGAATCAGCAGCATCGGCTGATCGCGGATGTGGTCTGCTTCCCCGGCTGCCACATTAACCATCTTACTCCGCGCACGCTCGATATCGACCGTGTACAACAACTGATGCCGTCGCGCGGCATCAATCCTAAAACCCTGATTGAGGGGCCGCCACGTCGTCAGGTGTCAATCCTGTTACGTCAGACCAGCTTTAAAGCGCTGGAAGAGCCGATCATCTTTCAGGATGGGCATCAGGGAACCCATACTGCACGCTTCGGTGAAATTGAGCAGCGAGGCGTGGCGCTGACGCCTCAGGGCCGCGCACTCTATGATCGGCTGCTCAATGAAGCGGGCAGTGGTGAGGATAACCAGCAGCATCAGCAACATCTGGCGGCGATCTTCCGTGACTTCCCCGACGACGAGACCACGTTGCGCCAGCAGGGGCTGGCCTGGTTCCATTATCGCCTGAGTGAAAAGGGCATCGCGACACCACCGGCTCAGGGTGAGTCGCTGGAAGCGCTGATCGCCGAAGGTCGTGTGCTGGCAGACCCTATCATCTATGAAGATTTTCTGCCGGTCAGCGCGGCGGGCATTTTTCAGTCTAACCTCGGTGACCGGGTGCAGGTTCGTTCGGCGGGACAGTCAAGCCGTGAGGCGTTTGAAGCCGCGCTGGGCGCTGCCGTGCTGGATGAGATGGCGCTATATGAAGAACGCCAGCAGCGATCGCTGTCACAGTGCGGCATACGCCCGGCCTGAGTTCCTCTTCGGGCAACGCCTCTGTTGCCCGCAACGCGCGCTCTGCGCCAGCTCTGCGAAGGCCAGTGGCCCTGAAGCGGGATAACGCGGGTAGTCTGCTGAAAGTAAAGCAGAAACAGAACGCTTTACTGGCCAGCGCAGGTTTACCACCGTGAGTATCTCAATTCGTTAGCCGACAGACTGATTATCCGCGGTAAAACTGCACGCGATATTCGCCGAACGAGGCTCACTCCGCGCTGGCAGGGCATTAACCCACTGTGAAAAGATAAACAACCTTAACGGCTGGCCACAACGGAATCCCTGAACCTGTGGATGAGCCTGTCACGTCTGTCTCTCACCCTTCGGCATATTCTGCAAATCCCTTCTGTACCTGGACAATGCTGGCGGGCCTGCAAATAATGGAGGAACGGTTGAACAGGGAAACAGGAATGAAAAACGAAACAGGTCTGAGGATCATGACTGCTGAGGGTGAGTTGCGTGGATGCATGGATGATGACCTTTTCGTATTCAAAGGCATACCTTATGCGGCGGCACCCATAGGCGCATTGCGCTGGCGTCCGCCACAGCCGGTCACGCCCTGGCAGAAGGTGCGCGATGCCACCGCGTTTGGGGCTTCCGGCTGGCAAAATCGCACTTACTGTCAGGCAGTAGGCGGTGGCGATCCCGGTGAGTTCAGTGAAGATTGTCTCTACCTGAATGTCTGGACGCCCGATATCGAGCCCGTAAAACCATTGCCGGTGATGGTGTGGCTACATGGGGGAGGCTACACTATTGGCGCTGGCGGGCTGGCGCCTTACAGCGGCAAACCGCTGGCTTCACGCGGCGCAGTTGTGGTAACGCTGAACTACCGTCTTGGCCATCTCGGTTTCTTCTCTCATCCGGCTCTGGATGCTGAATACCCTGTCGCCAGCACGGTGAACAATTTTGGCCTGCTTGATCAAATTGCCGCGCTGCAGTGGGTACAGCGCAACATTCCTGCTTTTGGCGGCGACCGCCGCAATGTGACACTTTTCGGTGAATCCTCTGGCGCGCGCAGCGTACTGTCACTCTGCTGTTCGCCGCTGGCCGAAGGGCTGTTTCATAAAGGGATCGTGCAGAGCGCCTACAGTCTGCCGGACACGCCGCTGAAAAAAGCGCGTCAGCAGGGCATGGCGGTGGCTCGCCACTTTGGTTTGCCACCTGATGCCAGCGCTGATGACTTGCGCGCACTGCCCGCCGATGCCTTCTGGCCGCTGGAGGGGGAACTGGCGATCCCGCCAGTGCCGATTGCCGGAGATGCTGTCTTGCCCGAGCCGATGCTGAAAACCTTTTTAGCCGCCAGACAGCACCGTCTGCCGCTGATGGCGGGCAGCAACAGCGATGAAGCCAGCGTGCTGGAATATTTTGGCGTGGATGCCACCGCAGTATTGCATCAGCTGCGCGATAAAAAGCGTCTCACCTATCGGACACTTAAATGGATGTATGACATCCATGATGAGCAGCGGCTGGGACGTGCCGTGGCACGCGATATGGCATTCAGCCTGATACCGTGGCTGGTGATGCGGGCGCAGCACAATGCCGGCATGCCAGGCTGGCGCTACTGGTTTGATTATGTCTCGGAGCATGCGCGCGACCTCTACCCGCACGGCACCTGGCACGGCAATGAAGTGCCTTATGTTCTCAACACACTGAGTCAGATGCCGGATCCTAATGAGGCGCGGCCCTTCAGTGAGACCGATCGCGCATTTGCCGCGCGTGTCAGTGAATACTGGTTTAACTTTGCCCGTGATGCCACAGAATATAAGCATCAGCTGGCGGGCGAGGTCGCCTGGCCAGCATGGCATCCCGCTAATGACGTGACAATGTCACTCGGTGATTCAGGGCAAAGTAGATTGGTTCTTAAGCGTAACTTTATGCGGGTCCGAATGCGGCTCTTTCGGCTGCTGATGACCCGTATGGTCAGACTTTAAATGGGTTGTTAAGATTAGCCTGCTAAACATTCAATTACGTGAATGGAATTATTTTGATTTTTTAAGTTTAACGTTCTGATTGTATTAACTTTAAAGTGAAATCCTCAATCTGGACGCTGTAAAATATTAGGTGACAAAACAGTTACATCTTCACAATCGCATGCCGATAAACCTCCTATGCCCGACGCTTGCGGGTCAACGTGTATAGGATTTTGGTATGGGAATGCTCAAAAATTTTACCATTCGCGCAGTGATGCTCTCTATTCTGGGCCTGTTTTGCTTACTCTGGAGCGGCGTCGGGTTATATAGCATCTACTCCCTTGGCGCCCTCAGTAAAGGCAACGATATTGACCGTCATCTGGTTGAGCAAATGACGGTGCTGAGCAAAGGTAACGATCAATATTTCCGGGTTATCACGCGCTTATCCCGCGTTATCGAGGGTAAAGTCGCAGGTAAAACGCTGACCGGCGAGGCTTATGCACCGGTTCAGCAGGCACTGGATAACATGACTCAGCAACTGGCACGCTTTAAACAACTGGCACCCGGTCCGATGAACCCGGATGTGGTCGATAGCGTGATTCAGAGCTGGCAAAAACTGCTGGATGAGGGTGTTACACCGCAGTTGCAACTGGCCCAGCAGGCGTTGCCCGATGCTTATCGCAATCAGGCGAACAACGTCACACCGCCACTCAGTCGCGCTTTTGGCGCCAGCGCAGAGAAATTCAACCAGGGCGCAGCGGAAAAGCTGGACGCAACCCGGGTAGAAGTTGATCACCTCACCGCAATGACCAAAATGATTATCACCATCACGGTGATTATCGGACTTTTTATTCTGCTATTTACCGATCGCTATCTGGTGGCAATGCTGGTCCGTCCGCTGGGAAGTATCCGCACGCACTTCGCGGTGATTGCCACGGGTGACCTGAGTCAGCCGGTGTCAGATTTCGGTCGCAACTGTGTCGGTAAACTGGTGCCGCTGCTGAGCGCTATGCAGGACAGTCTGCGTGAGGCGGTCAGCGCCATTCGCAGCGGCACCGAGAATATCTCACGCGGTGCTGCAGAGATTTCTGCCGGTAATAATGATCTTTCTTCACGTACCGAAGAGCAGGCTGCTGCGCTGGAACAGACGGCGGCCAGCATGGAGCAGTTGACAGCCACGGTGAAATTCAACGCCGATAATGCCCGTCAGGCGAGCCTGCTGGCAGAAACCGCTACCACTACGGCACAACGTGGCGGCCAGCTGGTCAGTGAAGTGATCAACACCATGGATGGCATTTCTGGCAGCTCGAAGAAGATCGCTGAGATTACCAATGTGATTAACGGCATTGCCTTCCAGACCAACATTCTGGCGCTGAACGCCGCCGTCGAAGCGGCACGTGCCGGGGAACAGGGTCGGGGTTTTGCCGTTGTAGCGTCTGAAGTACGTAACCTGGCACAGCGCAGCGCCAACGCCGCTAAAGAGATCGCGACCCTGATTGAAGAGTCCGTTCAGCGTGTAAGTAAAGGCGCCGAGCTGGTCAGCACCACCGGCGGCACCATGAATAATATTCTGAAATCGGTACAGGATGTGGATGCGATCATGAAACAGATCGCCTCCGCTTCGGAAGAGCAGAGTAAAGGCATCTCTCAGGTAGGAACTGCGGTCACCGAAATGGACAGCGTGACGCAGCAGAACGCCTCACTGGTTGAGGAGGTTTCCGCCGCGGCGAGCGCGCTGGCGCTGCAGACTGAAGCGCTGCAAGCCTCTGTGTCTAAATTCCGTCTCTCCAGCAACGTCAATACCGCGCCGGTCATCAGCAATAAACCTGCCGCACCAAAAGCACCCGCGCTGAGCGTGGCTCAGCCTAAACCCGCTGATAATGGCGATTGGGTGACTTTCTGATCCCCGCACAGCCACGCCACCAGTTCCGCCAGGAACGGTGGCGCATCCTGCTCTGGCCGTTGTCGTAAACTGTAGACGGCACCGGTTTTTACCTCGCCAGCGAATGGCTTAATGAGTCTGCCGCTGGCAATATCACTCTCCACCAGATTGCTGTCGGCAATCGCCACACCAAACCCCTGAATTGCTGCACTGATCGCTAAGTCCATGGTGGAAAAATGCTGATTCCGCTTCATGCTCAACGTCACCTGCTGCGCTTGCAGCCAGCACTGCCAGTCACGCGTATCCGCCGTGGGATGCAAAAAGGTCATGGTGGCCAGAGCCGCTGGTGAGTCCGGGCAGGGCTGATCAGCCGCCATGACCGGCGTCAGCGACTCACGGAACAGGCAGATGCCGTCGGGGTGCGGCTTGCCATAGACAATCGCCGCATCAAAGTTCTCAAGCTGCGCTGCATGATCCAGAGTAGTGGTCAGGGCAACATGCAGTTCAGGGCACTGAAGCTCCAGCGCCATCAGTCGGGGCACCAGCCAGCGCATCGCACAGGTCGGCGCTTTCAGTCGAATGCTGACCTGACTGCGACGAACCCGCTCGCTGGCCTGAACCATCAACTCAAAACCCTGGCGTAGTTCGGGCAGCAACGCTGCGCCCTGTGGGGTCAGCCGCAGACCGCGTGCGTGGCGGTCAAACAGCGTCACACCCAGCCACTGCTCCAGCGCAGCAATCTTGCGACTGACCGCTCCCTGGGTCAGGCATAACTCGCGGGCAGCGTGGGTTAGATTGAGGTGGCGGGCAGTTACCAGAAAGGCATGAATGGCATTGAGCGGTAGCGATAAGCGTGACACGTTTAACCTCAGCTATGCGTTTTTATCATGGCTATTATGATGACATTTCGCTTGCCGACTCAAGTCTTAGCCCGTTGAATAGCGATCTACCGCATCTGACCGGATATGCACCGACGGAGAGAATATGTCCCTGAAAACGCCTGTCGCTATTCACTCAAAATTGCCGGACGTCGGCACCACTATTTTCAGCGTGATTGGCCAGCTTTCGGCGCAGCATCAGGCGATTAACCTGTCGCAGGGTGCGCCAAATTTCCCTTGCGATCCGGCACTGGTCGATGCCGTCAGCCGGGCAATGCAGGCGGGCCATAATCAGTATGCCGCCATGATGGGCTTGCCCGCCTTACGCGAAGCGCTCGCCAGCAAAGTGCAGGCGCTCTATGGAGAAAAATATGATGCTGCCAGTGAAGTGCTGATCACCGGCAGCGCCAGCCAGGGGCTTTATATGGCGATTACCGCGCTGGTTCATCCGGGCGATGAGGTGATCTTTTTTGAACCGGCGTTTGACAGCTACGCGCCAGTGGTGCGGTTGCAGGGCGGTAAGCCGATTGGCCTGAAGTTGCAGGTGCCGTCGTTTGCTATCGACTGGGATCAGCTGCAGGCCGCGATCACGCCGCGTACCCGAATGATCATTGTGAATACGCCTCACAATCCCAGCGCGCAGGTGCTGACGCCTGACGACCTGCATCAGCTGGCCGCGTTACTCCGCAACACCAACATCGTGGTGCTCTCCGATGAGGTTTACGAGCATATTCTGTTTGATGGTCGCCCGCATTGTGGGATGGCAACGCATCCGGAGCTGGCAGCACGCAGCGTCATCGTCTCCTCTTTTGGCAAAACTTTCCACGTCACCGGCTGGCGGGTAGGCTATTGTCTGGCACCGGCTGAGCTGATGACCGAACTGGTAAAAGTACATCAGTTTATGATGTACGCCGCCGATACACCGATGCAGGCAGGATTCGCACACTATCTGCAGTCGCCGGATAATTATCTGTCGCTCAGCGCCTTCTATCAGCAGAAGCGCGATCGGCTGATTACCCTGATGCAGAACGCCCCGTTCCGCCTGCTGCCGAGCGCTGGTTCATTCTTTATGCTCGCCAGCTATGGACATTTCAGTGACGAATCGGACAGTGAAATGGTAAAACGTCTTATCGTCGATCACGTTGTGGCGACCATTCCGTTGTCGGCGTTTTATATGGATGGCACAGACAACAAACTGATTCGTCTCTCTTTTGCCAAAGACGAGGCGACACTAGAGGCTGGCGCGGCTGCGCTATGTGCTTTTTCTCACTGAATCACGCGATAACGTGAGGCAGCACGGGGAACCGGTAACCAGGACTTTTCGGGGTAAATAAATAATGAAAAAACTGAACGCGCTTTTTCTCGCTCTGGGCATGATGACATCGGTACAGGCACTGGCTCAGGATTTACGTTACGGCGTGGAGTCGCAATATCCCCCTTTTGAAAGCCGCAATGCTAAAGGGGAACTGGAAGGCTTTGATATCGAGCTGGGCAAGGCCATCTGTCAGGCGGGAAACTTTAGCTGCCACTGGGTCGAGAGCAGCTTTGATGCGCTGATCCCGGCACTGCAGGCGAAGAAATTCGACGCCATCAATTCGGCGATGAACATCACCGAAGCGCGCGCCAAAAGCATCGCGTTCACACAGCCTATCTACCGTATTCCGACCATGTTAGTCGCGAAAACGGGCGAAAATCTGGCAGCCACCGCCGAGGGCCTGAAAGGTAAAAATATCGGTGTTTTACAAGGGTCGATTCAGGAAACTTACGCGAAGAAGCACTGGGAACCGCAGGGTGTGACAGTCACCGCATATCAGGATCAGAACCAGGTCTACAACGACATGGTCGCGGGCCGGCTTGATGGCACGCTGGTGATGTCTGCTGCGGGTCAGTCAGGCTTCCTTGATAAGCCACAGGGCAAAGGTTTTGGTTTTGTCGGCAAGCCGGTCGAGGATGATGCCATTCTCGGCTCCGGCATCGGCTACGGTCTGCGCCAGGATGACGCGCAGCTGAAGCAGTCGCTGGATGCGGCGATCGCCAAAGTGCAGGGTGATGGCACCCTTAAAAAGCTGGCTGAAAAATATTTCCCAGGCATTGATGTCAGCGCGAAGCCATAAAGACAATCGGGCGCGTTCTGCGCCCGATTTCCCCGTTTAATCCGCCGCGAGATAACAGAGTTTTTCCGCCACCTGATAGGACTTCACAAACGACGGTAGCGGCAGAAATTCAAAGCGCGAATGGAAGTTGTGCGCGCCGGTAAAGAAGTTCGGCGTCAGCAGGCCTTTGGCTGACAGCGCGGCGCCGTCCGTGCCCCCCCGCATCGGAATCACCTTTGGCTCAATCTCCAGCGCCGCAAAGGCACTGAAGATCAGGTCAATCGCCCGACGATCCTCGCCCAGTGCATTGCTGATGTTGCTGTAGATATCGCGGATAATGATGCTCACCTCGCCGGTCGGATAGCGTGCCGCAAGCTCTTCTGCCGCCTGTTGTAACTGCTGCTTGCGTGCGGCGAAGCTGGCCAGATCAAAATCACGGATTGAGGCCTTGAGCGTCGCCTTGCTGGCGTTGGCCTGAATCTCGTTAAACCAGATATAACCTTCACGGCCTTCGGTGTGCTCCGGGGTCTGCTGCCGATCAAACAGGCTGATGTAGTCATGGGCCATCAGCAGCGGATTGACCAGCACCCCTTTGCCCGACATTGGATGTGCCGGTACCCCGGTAAACTGAATTTCTGCAGCGGCGGCATTGAAGTTTTCAAACACTACTTCGCCCAGTTCGCAGCAGTCGATGGTCCAGGCAAAATCGACCTTAAAGCGCGTTTCCAGGTCCAGCGCTTTCGCTCCGCGCAGGCCAATCTCTTCGTCCGGCACAAATGCCACCACGATGTCGCCGTGGTCGCCAGTGAGATTCGCCATTAGCGTCATCACCACGGTGACCGCCGCTTTGTTGTCGGCACCCAGCACGCTGGCGCCGTCGCTAAAGATCACCTGCTGACCGACATAGGGTGCAATCTCCGGATGTTCATCGCGGCGCAGCCAGATAGCCTGCTGCGCATTCAGACAGAGGTCTTCGCCCCGCCAGGTCAGGATCTGCGGGTGAATATCGGGCGACAAACCAACATCAACGGTATCGATGTGCGTGATAAACCCGATGCGCGGCGCGTCAGGACGGTTGCCGCGTTTCACCGCCGTCACCGTGGCATGTTCATCAATCACTACCTCCTCCAGCCCCAGAGCGCGTAGTTCGTCCGCCAGCAGGGCGGCCATAGCATGCTGACTCGGCGTGCTGGGAAGCGTGGTGGATTTGGCATCGCTCTGACTGCTGACAGCGAGGTAACGGAAAAAACGTTCGGTGAGTTGCGACTCAAGTTTGTCTGTCATCACTATTCCTTATTAGTCAGCCACCGGCGGGGTTCGCTATGGTGCCGATTCGTGCTATCAATGAAGCATCTGAATGATTCATTTAGATATTGTGATCACCGGAAGTCAATACCAAGCGAGGACGATAATGAAAATCAAGATAGCCACCTTAGCGCTTGTTACGGCTGGGATAGCGCTGGCCGGCAGCGTTAACGCCAAAACCCTGGTCTACTGTTCGGAAGGATCACCGGAGAACTTTAACCCGCAGCTTTATACCTCCGGGACCAGCGTTGACGCCAGTGCGGTGCCGGTGTTTAACCGGCTGGTGGACTTTACGCCCGGCACCACTAACCTGGTGCCCAGCCTCGCGGAAAGCTGGGAGATCAGCCCGGATGGCGCGGTTTACACTTTCCATCTGCGGCAAAATGTGAAATTTCAGAGCAACAAAGCGTTCAAACCCAGCCGCGACTTCAATGCCGATGATGTAATTTTCTCATTTATGCGCCAGATGGACCCCAAAAATCCCTATCACCACGTTTCTGGCGGCACCTATTCCAACTTTGAAAGCCTTGAGCTTTCCACGCTGATTAAAAGCATTGATCGGGTGGATGACCATACCGTGCGCTTTACGCTCGGCCATCCGGAAGCACCGTTCCTTGCCGATCTTGCGTGGTATTTTGCCTCAATCCATTCGGCTGAATATGCTGACGCCATGCTGAAAGCGGGAACGCCGGAGAAGGTCGATATGAACCCGATTGGCACCGGCCCGTTTGAGCTGGTGCAGTACCAGAAAGATTCCCGCATCCTCTATAAAGCGTTCCCGCACTACTGGCAGGGCAAAGCGAAGCTCGATCGCCTGGTATTCAGCATCACGCCAGATGCCTCCGTGCGCTATGCCAAACTGGAGAAGAACGAGTGTCAGGTGATGCCATTCCCCAATCCCGCCGATCTGGAAAAGATGCGCGCCAACCCGGATATCACACTGGAACAGAAGGCGGGTCTGAACACCGGTTTCCTGGCGTTTAATACCACCAAAGCGCCCACCGACAACGTCAAAGTGCGACAGGCGCTGGCGATGGCAATCAACAAACCGGCGATCATCGAGGCGATTTTTAAAGGCACCGGCACGGTCGCAAAAAATATCCTGCCGCCTGGCGTCTGGAGTGCGGACAAAGATCTGAAAGATTACGACTACGACCCGGAGCAGGCCAAAGCGTTGCTGCAACAGGCGGGCGTGAAACCCGGCACCGAAATTGCGCTCTGGGCAATGCCGGTTCAGCGGCCTTACAACCCGAATGCGCGCCGCATGGCGGAGATGATTCAGTCGGACTGGGCCAAAGTCGGCATCAAAGCCAGTATCGTCAGCTATGAGTGGGGCGAATATCTGAAACGGGTACGCAGCGGTGAACATCAGGCGGCGCTGATGGGCTGGACGACTGCTACTGGCGATCCGGATAACTTCTTTGGCCCGCTCTACAGTTGTACGTCTGCACAGGGCGGTTCGAACGCCTCAAAATGGTGTTATCAGCCGTTCGAGAAGTTAATCACCGAAGCCCGCGCCGAGCCGGATCAGGGCAAACGCACTGCGCTCTATCTGCAGGCGCAGCAGATAATGCATGACCAGATGCCTGCAGTAATGATTGCGCACTCCACCCTCTTTGAGCCAGTACGAAAATCGGTCAGCGGTTATCAGGTCGATCCCTTTGGCAAGCACATCTTCTATCAGGTTGATATTAAGCAGTAAGCGGTTGCTGCGAGTCCCAAAGGCCCAGACTTCAGTGAGCCTGGATGATTGCTGCCCAGCTGAAAGGGGTTTGATTCTTGCCGCAACGGATAAGCTTAACGCAATGGGAATCCGGTCTGAAGAGGAACGCGTCCCGCGCCAGGGATAAAAACGCCGGAAGCGGGTTTAAACTGATGCTGCAGCACGATCGCCGCCCAGCTACTTTTAAGCCCGCGGGTGAGCACTACGCGCAGCATCACTTTAAGCGATAGCTTGAACAATTGCCTGGCGCATTGAAAGCCCGTTTCTGTCAGGCAGGGAGAACTGAAATGAGCAATAAAACAACTGTTGGCATTGATGTCTCAACGTATGCTTCAGATGTTTGCATCGATACCAGGGAGCAACTGATACATCAGGAGAGTTCCGCTTCCGGCATCATTCAGTTGCTCAAGGAACTCAAAGAACTGACGCGCAGGCAGATTCCGGCACGGGTTGACGTGTGCACGTAGGACAGAGACAGCGGGCAACTTCGCGGTAAGAGGGCTATCTGGGACGGCAGGTCAGGTCTGCGCGCAATACGGCCTGCACCAGAAAGTTTATTACGATAGTTAATGCTATGTTCCGTGATCAAAAGGAGTGGGTATACAGCTAACCAGTTGATTCAGGACTCTGGATGAAACACATGGCAGGCCTCCGGATTAAATCTGAACGAGGTAATGGTCCACTTCGTGCCAGAAGCGGACGTTGAAACCTAATCATCAGCTAAGAAACTCAAGGTAACACTATTATCTGAACATTAACCCCATTCCGCTCTGAGTACATAGTAGTGTTAACAACCTGTTTTATATGAATTTGATGAAGTTGCTTATTATTTGTGTTAAATAAAAAATAATGTATAAAAATGGAATGAGAGCGATGAAAATTAATGAAATGCCGGCTTGTTTTTTGCAACATGAACTGTTTTATCTGACAGCCCCAGAACTGAGCCGCTCAGAAGAAATGCAAAGTAAACTAAACGAATTTAGTTCGTTTCATCATGAGTTCTTACTGTGGTCTCCTGGCTTTCATTCCCTTGCTTCTGTTCAGAAGAACATACTGGATTCGGCTGATAACTTTCTGAATGACACAGATGAATATAAATTTTTTATTATTGACCGCAAATCAGATGACCTCTTAGGCTGTATAAGCCTGTTCATCAGGAACCGCACTATTCCTTACATCGAGATCGGCTACTGGCTTGCCACAGATGCAATGGGCAAAGGCATAATGCCTGAAGCATGCAAGTTGGTTACAAAAATGGCCTCAGAATATTTTAACGCTAAAAGAATCGAAATTCGCACTGCTGGACGTAACGTGCGTAGTCAGTCTGTTGCATTGAAGTGTGGGTTCAGACTCGAAGCCAAATTAGCTTATGAGCGACTGGACAGTGCGGGAATGATTGACGATACCTTTATTTATAGATACAGCAGCTAATTTTCCGGCCTGACCGCGTTTGGCACGGCGGCACAACATGAAGGTATTGTTGAGCAGGCTGAAGAAATATTCAGCCAACTCAGGAAAATTGTCAGCCTGGAAGAGATTGATTTTTCAGCACTAATCAAAGTCACTATATTCATCACTTGTTTTGAGGAGCTGAACGCGCTACGCGAAGTACTTTACCGAAATTACGGTGATCACTTGCCAGCCAGCTCGCTCATAGAAGTCAGCCGCCTTTTCTCACCTGACCTCTCGATAGAAATCGAGGCCATATTCGGCCTTTGATTCATTGCTCATAGCCGGATAGCGACAACTGTTCGGCTCTAACGCCATTTTATCAAACCCTCTCTGACACCTAACATTCTCTTCTCGCGCATAACAGACATCTCCCGTATACAACAACTGCACTTCTATTGACCCGCCTTCTTAGTGGACTTCAAACACAACTGCTCACCTGTTGATCCATCTCCGTCAGCCGCAGCTGCAAAAACTGCAGGAACAGCGTCAGTGCCACGTTGCGCTGGCGGCCCGATACCGTCTGAAGCTGCAGGGTGCGCTGACTCAGCTGATCTACCCCCATCGAGCGCAACACCAGATTTTGCGTAGCGCGTTCGAACAGAAGGGTAAATGCGCTGCAAATGGTCATTGCCTGCGGGGTATGCAGCAAAAAGTGGTAGAGCGTGGCGAAATAGTCGCAGGTCAGCACAGGCTCGACCATACAATTGTTCATCTGGCAGGAGAGGTCGAACAGCTGCCGCACGGTAGTGTGCTGACCCGGCAGCGCCAGCGGCCAGGGATGCAGATCGCCCAGAGTCACCTTACGTGACGCCAGCGGATGCGATTGATGCATTGCCAGTAAAACTGGCGCCGGCCATGAACCGAGCACTTCAACACTGCGCTCCGGTTGCAGACTGAACTGCAGCGCCACATCGCATTCGCCAGCCCGAACACACGCCGCCACGCCCTGTGAGTGCGTCACGTTAAGCGCAAACAGTACACCGGGATTGGCCCGGCGAAATTCCGCCAGCAGGCCGGGCAGCAGACTGAACGCCATTCCGTCGGTGCAGGCGATACGGATCAGGCTACGCCGCACCGCGTTAAGTCCCTTGATCTCTGCCAGCGCATACTCCATATCGAGCTGACTCTTGCGCACGTGATGCGCAAATATCTCACCCGCCTCGTTCAATACCATGCCACGCGCATGCCGCTCAAACAGTGGCACGCCAACCTGCGTCTCCAGTCGCTGAATCTGGCGACTGATTGCCGAGACGGCGACAAAAAGTTGTTCACTGGCGGCGCTCAGCGATCCGCACTCGACTACCGCCAGGAAATAACGGACTTCGCTGCTTAACATGGAGACTCCGGCAAAACGCATCATAAAAGGGCAGTCACGCCTTGCCTTAAAAGCAAAGGTCACTCGATAAATTGATAATTGTGGCAAAGAGAGAAGTTTGTCAAAGATAAAGCACGATAAAAATAACAGACAGGCCAAACATGACAGAGCAACAGGCAGTTGACCAGGCGATGCACTATTTCGATAGCGGTGAGTTTCAGCAGCTGCTCGCAAGACGAATTGCCTGCGTGACCGAAAGCCAGCACGCCAGCAGGCAGGCGGAGCTGGACCACTATCTGCAGCGGGAGATTGGCCCGCAGTTGGTGGCAATGGGGTTTACGCTGCACCCCTTTGAGAATCCACAGCCCGGTAGCCCGCCGTTTCTGATCGCCATTCGCATTGAGGATCTTTCGAAACCGACGCTGCTCTGCTACGGCCATGGCGATGTGGTATTCGGTGACGATGAAAACTGGCGCGAAGGTTTGTCTCCGTGGCAACTGAAGGCAGAGGGCGATTGCCTGTATGGTCGCGGCAGCGCAGACAACAAAGGCCAGCACTGCATCAATCTCGCGGCACTGGAGCAGGTGTGGCAGGCACGGGGTGGATCGTTGGGTTTTAACTGCAAAATCCTGTTTGAAATGGGCGAAGAGATCAGTTCACCGGGGTTAGCGGAGATCTGTCAGCAGCAGCAGGCGCTGTTACAGGCCGATCTCTTTATCGCCTCCGATGGCCCACGCCTGAACGCGCTGCGGCCGACACTGTTCCTGGGTTCGCGTGGCGCGGCGAATTTTCGTCTGACCATCAGGGCGCGCGACAACGCTTATCACTCCGGCAACTGGGGCGGACTGCTGAGCAATCCTGGCACCCAGCTGGCTAGTGCGATCGCCTGCCTGGTAAATGCACAGGGCGTTTTGCAGGTCGCCGCGCTGAAACCGGACTCCCTGACTGACACCGTGCGCGCCATCCTCAGTGATATCGAGGTAGGGGGGATGCCGGGCGATCCGGTGCTGGCCGACGGCTGGGGCGAGCCTGGCCTGACGGCTGCAGAGCGTCTCTACGGCTGGAACACGCTGGAAGTGCTGGCTTTTGAAACCGGTAATCCGGCACGACCAATGAACGCCATTCCAGGCAGAGCCACGGCGGTATGCCAGCTGCGTTTTGTGGTCGGCACCGACTGGGAAAATCTGGTGCGGCATGTGGAACATCATCTGCATCAACACGGCTTCGATAACGTCAGCGTGGAGTTTCTGCGCGGTTCACCCGCGACGCGGCTCGATCCCCAGGATCCATTGGTCGCCTGGGCGCTGGCTACGCTGGCACGCAGCAGCGGTAAAAAACCAGCACTGTTGCCAAATCTCGGCGGGTCACTGCCTAACGAGGTGTTTGCCGACATCCTTGGCCTGCCGACACTGTGGGTGCCCCATTCCTATCCCGCCTGCGGCCAGCATGGTGTTAACGAACATATGCTCATCTCCCTTGCACGCGAAGGGCTGGCGATCATGACCCGGCTTTTCTGGCAATTGGGAGAAGAGGGTGAACAGCTGATGACGCGCCACCATCAGTGGCGGAGGGGTGAACAATGAGCAGCATCGTGCAAAGTCCCCCGCAGGTGAAACCAGGCCTGCACAAAACGCTGTTCGCCACCTGCATCGGTAACGCACTGGAGTGGTTCGACATTGCGGTCTATGGCTTTTTCGCCAGTTATATCGCGCACGTCTTCTTTCCGGTCAGCGATCCGTCGGTGTCGCTGCTGCTGACCTTTGGCAGCTTCGGCATCTCTTTCCTGATCCGGCCGCTGGGCGCCATTGTGCTGGGCAATTATGCCGATCGTCATGGGCGTAAAAAGGCACTGCTGCTGTCGATTAATCTGATGATGCTGGGCGGAGCGATCATAACTTTTATGCCGGGATACGCCACCATGGGACTGGCGGCACCGCTGCTGATTATCCTGGCGCGTCTGATTCAGGGTTTCTCGGCCGGGGGCGAGTTTGGCAGTTCGACCGCCTTTCTGGTGGAGCACTTTCCCGAGCGCAAAGCCTTTATTGCCAGCTGGCAGTTCGCGACCCAGGGCGCCAGTACCCTGATGGCTTCGGCATTCGGGCTGGGTCTGACCCACTGGCTGAGCGAAAGTGACATTCAGGCGTGGGGCTGGCGTATCCCGTTTGCCTTTGGCCTGCTTATCGGGCCACTGGGGATCTACATTCGCCGTCATGTGCAGGAACCCGCCAGCTTTGCTTCGCAGGAGAAGGAAGCCGCACCGCTAAAAACTCTGTTCGGACGACAGAAAGCCCTGATCACTCTGGCAGTGGGAGTGATGGTGATCTCGACCGCAGTAAACTACATGCTCAACTACATACCCACCTACGCCACCAAAACGCTGCACCTGCCGGGATCGGTCGCCTTCACCGCCACGCTGATAGCGGGGATAATTCTGACAGTGGTGACGCCCATCATGGGATTGTGGGCGGAGCGAATCGGCCGGTTGCCGCTGATGTGGGGATCGCTGTTACTATTGATGGCGACTATCTATCCCGCTTTCAAAGGGATGGTCGATCACACCACACCCACCACGCTGATCCTGCTGGTGGCCTGGATGGCGTTGCTGAAGTCAGTCTATTTCTCCACGGTGCCGTCGGTGATGGCCGATCTTTTCCCGGCGACCACGCGTGCCAGCGGCATGGCGATCAGTTACAACGTGGCCGTGACGGTATTTGGCGGATTTGCACCGCTGATTTGCAGCATGCTGATTGCCGCCACAGGCAGCAGTCTGGCACCAGGCTACTACCTGATGGCAGTGGCGGTGCTGAGTGGCCTGGCGCTGCTGTGCTGCAGTAAGCGGGTGGCATAACATACTGGACTGGAGCGTTAGCCCTTTCAGACTACTGAGATATTTAAATCAGGATCCTGAAACAACGAACAAGCTCATCGCGCACAAAACGGGGTGAGAGGCGGATAGTGTCCCGCACCATGGGCCAAAAACGGCGCGAGCGTTTTAAACAACGCAAAGCGTTGGCCCGGTTACGGGCGCACCTCCGGATGAGGTGCGTAATCGCGCGGGCCGAGCATTTCAGAGATGACGGCTTTTGCGTCTTTCCGATCTGACCCCGTTCCCTGCGCAGGTTCCGATCTCACCGCGAAACGAAACAGAACGCGTCATGAATCACAGCGGGCCGGTAAACCGACCCGTATTTTCAACTGAACTGCAGGTAGGCGACATGCGTCTGCAGATACTCTTCCAGACCATGTTTACCATCAGCACCCCCAACCCCCGATTTACGCCACCCGGCATGAAAGCCCTGCATCGCCTCGAAGTTTTCACGGTTAACATAGGTTTCGCCGAACTTCAGCTTACGCAGCGCGGTCATAGTGGTGTTGAGGTTCCGGGTATAAATTGAGGAGGTCAACCCATACTCGCAGTCGTTGGCCAGGGTAATCGCTTCATCCAGTGTTTTAAATGTCATCACCGGCAGCACTGGACCAAAAATCTCCTCCTGCATGATGGCCATCTCCTGACGCACATCCGTTAGCAGCGTGGGTTCAAAGAAGAAGCCTTTCTGTCCGGCGCGCTTACCGCCCAGCAACACTTTTGCCCCTGCAGCGACGGCATCTGCCACTTTCTGCTCGACCCGATCCCGTGCGGCGGCATTAATCAGCGGCCCCATATCAATATCGCTTTGTTCGGCCGGATCGCCAAAGGTCACCTGCTGAAAGGCGGCGGTCAGCGCATGGATAAAACGCGCGTAAATACCCTCCTGCACATAGACCCGTTCCACGCAGTTACAGACCTGACCACTGTTGATCATCCGTGAACCGATAATTGCTCGCACCGTCAGTTCGAGATCGGCATCATCCATCACAATGGCGGGGGCTTTGCCGCCCAGTTCCAGCGACACTTTGGTGACATTTCCAGCGGCGGCCTGCATGGTGGCGATACCTGCGCCGACGCTGCCGGTCAGGCTTACCATCCCGACTTTTGGGTTGGCCGCCAGCTCCTGTCCCACTTCAGGCCCCAGGCCATAGACAATGTTGATGACGCCAGCAGGCAGACTCAGCTGTTGAAGGATGTCGGCAAAAATTGCTGCATTGTTTGGCGTCAGCTCACTGGGTTTGATCACGATGGTGTTACCGGTGATCAGGGCAGGTGCCGCTTTGCGGGCAATCAGGAAGAAGGGGAAATTCCACGGCAAAATTCCGGTGGTGACGCCAATCGCCTTTTTAAACAAGAAGATATTTTCGTTGGGGCGGTCACTGTTGATGATCTCACCTTCATAACGCCGCGCCCACTCGGCCATGTAATCGAGGTAGTCGGCGGTGAACAGCACTTCGGTCTTAGCCAGCTTCTGGGTTTTTCCGCCCTCTGCCACAATGGTTGTCGTCAGATCCGGTTCGCGTTGGCGAATGGCACTGGCGATTTTGTGTAGCCAGACGCCACGCTCGACCGCAGGCAGCGCTTCCCATTCCGGCTGAGCCGCTTCTGCGGCGCTGATGGCAACGCTGGCATCCTGACGACTGCCTTGGGGAATACGTGACAGCAATGCCTCAGTGGCCGGATTGATCACTTCAATCCACTTGTCACCCCGATGGGCGACAAACTCCCCATTAATATAATGTTGATGATGTGTTGTCATTCACTTAACTCTCCGCTATCGATACGTTGCAGTAATGTGATGGAAGGGTGAAACAGATCGCGCAGGGCTACCTTTCGCTGATTGCCAGCCCGCGAGTCCTGCTGGCAGCCAATCACAAATATCGGTGAGCTTTGCGGCAAAAACGTCAATCTGTTGTAAATTTAAAGAAGTGAGGTTGAGAAAAAGGGGGTAAATCATGGCAAACGGATGGGCGTCAGAAGGCGCAGTACAGGAACAGATTGATAGCACCGTTAACGACGGAATTGAGCGGGTAAGACAATCGATTGGACAGGGCGAAAGCGCCACCGAATGTGAACTCTGTGGCGAACCGATTCCGGAAGCGCGTCGTCAGGCGCTAAAAGGAGTGCATTACTGCGTGTCGTGTCAGGAAAAAATCGATAAACAGCAGCAGACCAGCAGCTTATATAATCGTCGGGGCAGTAAAGACAGTCAGCTGCGCTGACCCTCAGGAGCCTGGCATCGCCAGGCCGCTGCCAATAAACCATGCCAGAAAGCCCACGCCCGCCACGATGATGGCGATCGGAAACAGAATTCCAATTCTCATATTCTACCTGCTGCAAACAGCGATTCGGGCCGCGATCTTATCATGAGATTTGGAGGACTGCGCGGTGGGTTTTCAGCAGGGTAAAAAGCTGAAACTGCGTTGCATCATTCTCCTCGCGCAACACCTCGCCTTTCTTATAGAGAATATGATGCACATGGCCGAGCTGACGCCAGACCACAATCGCTGAGGCGATCAGGGCGCAATGCTGCTCCGCCTGCACACACTCAATGGTGGCATAGTGCGTTTCATCCAGGCCATTCACAAACACTTTTATCGCATCTGCGGGTAAGATCGCCCGGATATCATCCAGCATCACCCGGCTGACTGACCGCGAAAGAAACAGCGTTAACCACTTCGTTGTCATTCTAATCCCTGATCCGTTCAATTTTCCCCAGTTTATACGGCCTTGCCCTCAGTAATAAAAGGCTTCTTTGCAGATTTGCCACCCTATCCGCGTTAATGACTGTCAGCTCAAAATTCTGCTGCGCCACACAGCAGAACGGTAAAAAACACCCAATAATAAGATACTTAACTTGTTTATTGTCCAGTTTATGACAACTGCGAAAGTGTGATCCCTGACGGGAATAACGGGTAAATATTGCCACTCCACTGCGGCTTCCGGCATTTATCCGAAGGCCGAGGATTTCCTGCAAAACGTAGACTGCCTGCTGAGCGGAAACAGACAGGTTTCCGACAGGCCTCAACCTAACCGGGGAATAACAATGAACAGTGCCATTATTGCGGGTATCTTCTGGCATTTTGTCGGCGCTGCCAGCGCCGCATGTTTCTACGCGCCTTTTAAACAGGTCAAAAGATGGTCATGGGAAACCATGTGGTCAATTGGTGGCCTGATGTCATGGCTGATCCTGCCGTGGGCGGTAAGTGCCATTTTACTGCCAGACTTTACGGCCTATTACAGCAGCTTCACGCTGTCGCAGCTGACACCGGTCTTTCTGTTTGGCGCGATGTGGGGCATAGGCAATATCAACTACGGCCTGACCATGCGTTATCTCGGCATGTCGATGGGAATCGGTATCGCGATTGGCATTACCCTGGTGGTTGGCACGCTGATGACGCCGCTTTTGCAGGGGCGTTTTAGTGAGCTGTTCGCCTCGGCGGGTGGCCGGTTAACTCTGCTGGGCGTGCTGGTGGCGCTGATTGGCGTTGGGATTGTCTCCCGTGCCGGGCTGTTAAAAGAGCGGGCGCTGGGGATTAACGCAGAAGAGTTCAATCTCAGGAAAGGACTGGTGCTGGCGGTGATGTGCGGCATCTTCTCGGCCGGTATGTCCTTCGCTATGGATGCGGCTAAACCGATGCATCAGGCCGCAGCCGATCTCGGAATCGATCCACTCTATGTGGCTTTGCCCAGCTACGTCATTATTATGGGCGGCGGGGCGCTGGTCAATCTGGCTTTCTGTTTCTATCGGCTGGCCACCCGACCAGAGCTGTCGTTGCGTAAAGACTTCTCCGTCGCGAAGCCGTTGCTGATTGCCAATACTGCCTTTGCGGTGCTCGGCGGCACGATGTGGTATCTCCAGTTCTTTTTCTATGCCTGGGGACATGCCAGAATCCCGGCGCAGTATGATTATGTCAGCTGGATGCTGCACATGAGTCTTTACGTCTTATGTGGTGGTCTGGTGGGTCTGCTGATGAAAGAATGGAAGTCAGCAGGGCGTCGCCCGGTCAGCGTGTTATCGATCGGCTGTGTGGTGATTATTATTGCCGCCAATATTGTGGGTCTTGGCATGGCGGCTTGATCTCGCCTACCACACATCATCTCTAAGTTTAACGGGCCTGCTATGCAGGCCCGTTTTATCAGGACTCAGCACTTTTCAACGCCTGTCGTGGAGAGATAAATCGCTGGCGCCAGGCGCTGGGCGTTAAACCGGTGTCACGGGTGAAGACTACCGAAAAATAGTTGCTGTCATCAAAGCCGCAGCGGGCAGCGACCTCACTAATCAGACAATCCTGGGTGCGCAGCAGATATTTTGCCTGACAGAGCTGTAGCTGTCGCAGGTAATGACTGATAGTCATCCCGGTCTGCTGACGGAAAAGCTGCCGCAGCGCCCGTTCGCTGAGCTGGTTATGCTGACAAAACGCTGCAAGATCAAAGGGGCGGGCAATCGCCCCCTGCAATGCCGACATCAGCAGATCGAGCTGTTCGCCCTCCGGCAACGCCCATGGGCGATCGGCAGCGTAGCCGTGTCGGCGCAGAATCAGCGCCAGTTGTAAAAACAGCGCCTCTGAGAGCTGAACTGACAGCGGATCGCTTTTGCGGCTTTCACGCTCCAGCTGGCTGATCACGCCCCGGGCCAGTGCCATCCCTCGCGTGGTCAGCCGCCAGTAGCCGGGGGCATCCAGGCCCTGTTGCGGCAGCAGCTGATTCCAGTCAAGGGCAAGACCAAAGCGGTCACGACAATAAAGGATGTTATCCAGCACCAGATCGTTGACGCTGTCGTAGCTATGGCAGTCACTGTCGCGGATATAAAAAACGTCGCCGCAGGTGACAAGCCAGGGGCGATCATTGAGGACGTGCAGGCCGTTACCGCGCCAGACAATCACGATTTCACTGAACTCGTGTCGGTGCGGCGGGAAAGAGGGTTGAGGCATCCTTTCGGCAACCGCCACGGGGAGATTAGTGGCGGGAAAATAGTCATCCCGACTGAGTATCAACGTCATGATTGACTCCTTTACATCATCTGCTGGCGCTCCGCACGTGGTGCGCAGCCAAATTCGCGCCTGAACAGGGTAGAGAAATGATTGCTGTCACCAAATCCACACTGGAAAGCGATATCAGTAATTCGCATATCACTGTGACGCAGCAGATGACGGGCCTGCAACAGCCGCAAACGGTTCAGATAGCGCTGCGGCGTGCTGCCAGTTTGCTGCTTCATTTGCCGATGCAGGGTACGCAGCGACAGGGAGAAGCGATCAGCCAGCTCATCCCAGACAATCTCATCACTGTAATGTTCCCCCAGCCAGTCGAGCAGGCGATGCAGCCGCGCCTCCTGATCCTGACTCTGTCCGTCAATGCACGCTTCACGCAACAGCACCAGTAATTGTAAGAACATCTGTTCCTGATGCGCCTGCTTCTCCAGCGACCAGGCATCATCATGCTGCATCTGCGATGCCACACTCAGCGCCTGAGCCATCACTTTGTGATTGATGCGCCAGTGGGAGGTATATTGCCCATCCTGACCACAGGGCAGTAAAGCCTGTAGCCCGGAGAGAAAGCGAAATGCGCCGGGGCTGCGATAGAGCACATTAGTCAGGCAGAGGTTGTCGGTCTGCTCATAGAGATGACGGTCATGATCGCGCACAAAGCAGACGCAACCGGCGCACAGCGTTTGGGGCTGGCCATTGAACACATGAATGCCGGAACCTTGCTCAACCAGCACAATCTCATGAAAATCATGATGATGTTCAGGAAAGGCTGCCTGCGGTATGCGGGGTTCAATGGCTATCGTGTAATCGCCTTCAGGAAAGAAATCCGCACTGTACAATATGGTCATCGTCATCTCTCGCTGCTTAACAAAACCGTAACGCAGTCTAATCAGCACGCCCTAACCTTACCTTGAATTTTCAGCCTGACTCAGCAGGAATCATGCTGATTTTTCAAGAAATCCCCAGCAGTTAACAGATTTGCGGCAGGGGTCACATCCTCCTCCCTGTCGCCTCTGTGATCTCTCTCACGAAGTTCTTTGCAAGTCTGCCAGGACTCATCCGCCGCTGGCACTCCGGGAAAGGTCTTTAATCGGCAGGATTTTTACTCTGTGACCACTCAATCACAGGGAAATATCGCCATGACCAGGAGAAATATTGTTGCTATCGATCTCGGCGCATCCAGCGGACGGGTCATGCTTGCCCGCTGGGATGCCGCGCAGCGTCAGCTCGCGCTGCGTGAGGTCCGGCGCTTTGAAAATAAGCGCCAGCGTCGTGGCGGTTATGACTGTTGGGATCTTGCGACGCTGGAGCGGGAAATACGCAGCGGGCTGGCTCAGCTAGATGAAGAGGGGATCGTGCCTGACAGTATCGGTATCGACACCTGGGGCGTTGATATGGTGCTGCTGGATGCTCAGGGCAAGCAGGTAGGTGAGGCGGTCAGCTACCGCGATGCGCGCACCCACGGCCTGATGGAACAGGCGCAGCATGAACTGAGCCGCAGTGCTATCTACGCCCGAACCGGTATTCAGTTTCTTCCGTTCAATACGCTCTATCAACTGCGTGCCCTGCAGCAGCAGCCTGACTGGCAGGCCCGTGTGGCGCATGCGCTGATGATTCCCGACTACCTGCATTACCGCCTGACTGGCAACCTCAATTGGGAATACACCAACGCAACCACCACACAAATGCTCAATATTCACAGCGGCGAGTGGGATCGTGATTTGCTTACCTGGGCGGGCGCTAATGTGCAGTGGTTTGGTCAGCCGAAGCCGCCAGGCAATACCGTCGGCCACTGGGTTAATGGCGCGGGCATTCCGGTTCCAGTGATCGCCGTCGCCACCCACGACACCGCCAGCGCGGTTCTGGCGACGCCATTGATGCAGAGCGATGCCGCCTATCTCAGCTCCGGAACCTGGTCGCTGATGGGCTTTGAAAGTCTGAAGCCCTATGCCTGCGACGCCGCGCTGCGCGCCAACATCACCAATGAGGGCGGCGCAGAAGGCTACCGCGTATTAAAAAACATCATGGGCTTATGGCTGCTGCAGCGCATTTGCGGCGAACTGCAGATAGACGATCTCAGCGCATTGATTGATCAGACGGCCCGCCAGCCCGCCTGTGTTTCACTGATCAGCCCCAATGATGCGCGCTTCATCAATCCCGACAGTATGGTGAACGAGATTCAGAACGCCTGCGCAGAGCAGGGAATGCCGGTGCCACAATCTGCTGCCGCGCTGGCTCGCTGCATATTTGACAGCCTGGCACTGCTCTACCGTGAAGTGATCCATGAGCTGGCAGAACTGCGAGGCAAGCCATTCAGCCAGTTGCACGTGGTGGGGGGAGGCAGTCAGAACCGTTTTCTTAACCAACTCTGTGCCGATGCCTGCCAGATACCGGTGCTGGCCGGTCCGGTTGAAGCCTCTACGCTGGGTAACGTCGGTTGTCAGCTTATTGCGCTCGGCGAACTGACCGATGTGGCTGATTTCCGCTGCTGCGTCATCAACAACTTCCCTCTGGAAAAATTCGAACCGCAAACTCACCGCGTCTTCAGTGTCAGTCAGGCACGCTTCGCGATGCTGAGTCAACCCGCTAAGGAACCCGCTTATGACTAAGCAGATTGAACAGGCTTTTGAACTGGCTAAACAACGTTACGCTGACAATGGGGTTGATGTTGAACAGGCCATCCGCCAGCTGGATAGTATCCCGGTCTCGATGCACTGCTGGCAGGGGGATGATGTCCGGGGATTTGAGAACCCGCAGGGCGCATTGACTGGCGGCATTCAGGCGACCGGGAACTATCCGGGGCGGGCACGGAATGCCCGTGAATTACGCAGTGATATCGATAAGGCGATGTCTATGATCCCCGGCGCAAAACGTCTGAACCTGCACGCAATCTATCTGGAAAGCGACCAGCCGGTGGAGCGGGATGCCATTGAACCTGCTCATTTTGCCAACTGGGTGGCATGGGCCAAAGAACAGAATGTAGGACTGGATTTTAATCCTAGCTGCTTCTCGCATCCAATGAGCGCCGACGGTTTTACACTGGCGCACAGTGATAAAACCGTACGACAGTTCTGGATCGATCACTGCAAAGCGAGTCGCCGCATCTCCGCCTCGTTTGGTGAGCAGCTTGGTACGCCGTCAGTGATGAACATCTGGGTGCCGGACGGCATGAAAGATATTACCGTTGATCGGCTGGCTCCGCGTCAGCGTCTGCTGAGCGCGCTGGATGAGATCATTTCAGAAAAGCTCAACCCGCAGCATCATATTGATGCGGTAGAGAGCAAGCTGTTTGGTATCGGTGCAGAGAGTTACACCGTTGGCTCTAATGAGTTTTATCTCGGGTATGCTGCCAGCCGCCAGACGGCACTGACCCTGGATGCAGGCCATTTCCATCCCACCGAAGTGATCTCCGACAAAATTTCTGCCGCAATGCTCTACGTGCCGCGCCTGCTGCTGCACGTCAGCCGTCCGGTACGCTGGGACAGCGACCACGTGGTGCTGCTGGATGATGAAACCCAGGCGATCGCCAGTGAGATCGTTCGCCATCAGTTGTTCGATAAAGTGCATATCGGGCTCGACTTCTTCGACGCTTCTATCAACCGGGTTGCCGCCTGGGTAATCGGCACCCGGAACACTAAAAAAGCGCTGCTGCGTGCCTTGCTGGAGCCAACCGACCGTTTGCGGCAAGTCGAGAACGACGGTGATTACACCGCGCGGCTTACTCTGCTTGAAGAGCAAAAATCACTGCCGTGGCAAGCGGTATGGGAAGCCTGGTGCCTGCGTCATGACGTCCCGGCTGACGCAAGCTGGTTAGGCGATGTCCGTCATTATGAAAAACAGATTTTGAGCCAACGTTAAGGATTTGATTATGCAAAACATTCTTTCTTCCGGGTTTGTTAAGGGAATGGTCAAAGCGACCAGCGACATGTGGCTGAAAGGCTGGGACGAACGTAACGGCGGAAATGTCAGCCTGCGTCTGCTGGAGGAGGAGGTAAAACCCTTTATTGCCGATTTCTACAGGGAGCCGCGCTGTATTGAGCTGACCCAATCTGCTCCGGCACTGGCGAACGACTGGTTTCTGGTGACCGGGTCAGGGAAATTCATGCGTAACGTCCAGCTTGATCCGGCGGACTGTCTGGCACTGCTTCAGGTCGATGACAAAGGTCTTTCTTATAAAATTCACTGGGGACTGTCGAATGGCGGTTTGCCCACCTCTGAGCTGGCATCACACTTTCAGTCTCACGCGGTGCGTAAAGCGGTCAGTAAAGGTGCAGACCGGGTGATCATGCACTGTCACGCCACCAACTTTATGGCCTTAAGCTATGTGGTTGAGATGGATTCCGCCCGCTTTACTCGCCTGCTGTGGGAAGGCAGCACTGAATGTCTGGTGGTGTTCCCGGAGGGTGTGGGTGTGTTGCCCTGGATGGTACCCGGCACTGATGAAATAGGCACCGCGACAGCCAGACAGATGCAGTCACACACCCTGGTAATGTGGCCATTCCACGGCGTCTTCGGTACGGGGCCGACGCTTGATGAGACTTTTGGTCTGATAGACACGGCAGAGAAATCGTCAGAAGTGATTGTCAAAGTGCTGTCAATGGGGGGTATTCGCCAGAGTATCACCACAGAACAGCTGGTCGCACTGGGTAAGCGCTTCGGCGTCAGGCCATGGCAGCCCGCTCTGGATGCAGGTCCCGCGTATGTTGCGTAAAGCCTTTGTGATGCAGGTCAATCCTTATTGCCATGCGGAGTATGAGCGTCGCCACTCACCGATCTGGCCTGAACTGGCAGAAACCCTGAAAGCGCACGGCGCGCACAACTATGCTATCTGGCTGGACACCGAGCGGCATCTGCTGTTCGCCAGCGTTGAGATTGAATCTGAAGAGCGCTGGAACGCAGTAGCGGAAACGGAAGTGTGTCAGCGCTGGTGGGCCTTAATGAAAGATCTGATGCCGTCGAATGCGGATAACAGTCCCATCAGTCAGCCGTTAAAACCGGTGTTCTTTTTGAGTTAGGGTAAACAGGGCGGCAGTGCCGCCCTGATGTTTTTAACATTTGACCTGACACAAGCCGGTCAGGGTCGGCCACATCCCCATCAGCGTATCAATAATGCTGTCCAGATCGTCACGCTCAACGCCTTCGCGCGCGCGCACTGACATGCCCTGCAGCATACAGCCGAGATAACGAGACAGCGCGGCAATGTTCACTGACGCACTCAGTTCACCACGAAGCTGACGCGCCAGCAGAAAATCCCTCAACACATGCTCCTGCGACTGATGCTGCTGTTGCAGCATGGTGGCAATTTCTGATGATGCCGCCGACAGGGCGGTTGAGGTGCAGATAAAGAAACAGCCGCCGGGAGAGTCGCGTTCGGTAAAGCAGGCTGCGGTCGCGCGGAAATAGCCTTCAATAGACTGATCCACCGGTAACTGGTCATCGCTCAATGCCGCTTCACGCCATGCGCTGAACGTCTCCACATAGCGCTCCATCGCCGCGCGAAACAACCCCTCTTTGTTAACAAACTCTGCGTAAAGAGTTGGCGCTTTTGCACCCGTTGCGGCCACCAGATCCGCCAGAGAAGTGCCCTCGTAGCCGTGTGTCCAGAACAGGTTCAGTGCCTTATCTAACGCGGCTTCGCGGTCGAACATTTTAGGTCGGCCGCGGCATTTCTTTACATCGCACTTCTGAACCTGACTCATACATCCTCACTGACAGTAAAACATTCCATTAAATTACCGATCATTATAATAATGTGCAAGATTCGCTATGGATATCCCCGTATGGGGTTGCCATTTTGTGCGCCAGCGCATTGTTACAGCCCTTAGGGTTAAGTCAGATAAAGGGATGAAGTCGATAATCACGCCACTTCGAGAATAAGATATCGATCATTAAATAAATATTGGCGACGCGTCACATCAGGGTCTATATTTTTTTAGTGATCGATAATCAAATAGCAAAAACCTATTCCAGACCCACCGATTTTCATTACGGAATATAGAGAGAATCTTATGAAAAACATCAAAATCACCCTGGCCGCAGTGGCACTGACTACCCTGGCGTTTGGTGTATCTGCGGCTGACCTGGTGACCAGCGAGCCGGTCGATCAGCAACCCGTTGGCACCCTCTCTGTACTGGGCGGCACCAATCTGACTTCCGTTGAAGCACGCTTAAGTGCCAAAGCCGATGAAGCTGGGGCGAAATCGTTTCGAATCACCTCAACCAGCGGGCAAAACAAACTGCATGGCACGGCTGTCATTTATCAGTAATGGCTATTTTTCAGCAGAAACATGAGAAGGGGTTCGTTATGAAAAGTATTAATCTGATGGCGGCGGCGGCTGTGCTAAGCGGCCTCTCATTCGCCAGCGCAGCAGCCCAGCAGGTCAGCAGCACACCGCTGGATCAGCAAAAAATCGGCGTCATCAACGCAACGGGCAGTACGAGTCTGATTTCGCTGGAGCAGCAACTGTCGGAAAAGGCCAGTGATATAGGGGCAAAGTCTTTCCGCATCACTTCGACCTCTGGCAGCAACAACCTGCATGGCACGACCATTCTCTATAAATAACCCTAAAAAGGCTCCAGATAGACCCGCTCATCTGAAGCTTTTTTTTATTCATTACTGCCTAACTTTTCTATCCATTACTGCGTAACTGGGGATAACGACGGAAGATATAAACACACCAGAGCAACGCGACCAGACCAATCATCCCGCCGACATTCCCGACTTCCGCCATGCTCAGATGCAGACTGACCTGATTACCCAGCAGCGCACCCGCGCCGATACCGATATTATAAATTCCCGACATCAGAGACATCGCCACATCAGTGGCATCGGGTGCCAGTGACAGCACCCGCACCTGCATACCCAGCCCGATCATCATCATTGCCATTCCCCAGACAACGCACAGCGTTGAAATAGCTGCAGGGCGAACGGCAGCAAAAATGAGGAGTCCCATACAAAGCGTAACCAGCGCAATGGCGGCAATCAGCAGCCCCGAGGGGAATCTATTGCCAAGGGTACTGAACAATACGCTGCCCACAATGCCCGCGGTGCCAAACAGCAAAAGTAGCAGAGTCGTGAAATTGCCACTGGAATGCGCCACGCTCTGCATAAAAGGCTCGATATAGCTGTAGGCGGTGTAATGTGCCGTAACTACCAGCGTTACCAATAGATACATGCTGACCAGCGCTGGACGGCGAAACAGCATCGGCACACTGCTCAGTGAGCCTGTATGTTCACTCGGCAGACGTGGCAGGATCCGCACCAGCATAATCATCAGCACCAGTGCCGAAAGGCCAATCGCGCCGAAGGTAGTGCGCCAGCCAAGATACTGACCGACCACACGGCCAATCGGCACGCCCAGTACCATCGCCAGCGCGGTACCTGTCGCCAGCATGCTCAGCGCCTGTGTTTTCTTGCCAGCCGGAGCAACACGAATAGCCAGCGAGGCGGTGATCGACCAGAACACCGCGTGAGACAGGGCGATGCCAACGCGTGACACCATCAGAGACTGGAAATCCCAGGCGACAGTTGAAAGTCCGTGGCTGACGATAAAGATCAGGAACAGCACACCCAGCAGCAGTCGTCGCTCAATATTGCGGGTCAGCAACATCAGCGGCAGTGAGAGCAGCGCGACCACCCAGGCGTAGATGGTCAGCATGATCCCGACATCAGCCGTCTGCATTGAAAAGTCAGCAGCGATATCGGATAACAAGCCAACCGGCACAAATTCGGTGGTATTAAAGACAAAGGCGGCGATGGCCAGCAATACTACGCGTAGCCAGGCAGTTTTACGTGAAACAGTCGTTGGTTGCATGAGGAGTCAAGTCAGTCAGGACAGCGAATTCGGATGTGGCAGAAACATCCAGCGAAAGTGACTTGCGTCACAAATTACTGACCATTGTAGTGAATAAAGCGAGAAGAGAAACCTTATAAACACCTTTTAATGCTGAATTTTTTTTATCGCCCTGTCACAGGGCGATAGCCAGAGGTTATTAACCGCGACGTCGTGCGGGCATCATTCGCAACAGAGTATTGTCTTTTAGCAGATAGTGATGGAACAGGGCAGCAGCAGCATGCAGTCCGATCAGCCAGTAACCCAGTGGTGCCAGGGTTTCATGCCAGCCAATCAGCCTGTCCGCCAGATCAAAGTTGGGTTCAGACGCGACCGGCATGCTGATGCCAAACAACCACCATTCCCGACCTTTAAGGTAGCGCGATGTCAGACCGAGGATCGGCAGGATGATAAACAGGGCATAGAGCAGGGTATGAGTCAGATGCGCCAGACCGGTTTGCCAGCGCGGCGCAGCAGGGATAATCGGCGGTGTGCGATGCCGTGTGCGTAAAAACAGGCGGGCGAGCATCAAAACCAGAATGGTCGAGCCGGCGCTGAAGTGGGTAATAATCATGGCATAACCTTGCCAGGATCCGCGCTGCGCAAAGCCGCGCAGTTCAATGGTGGCGTAGGCCGTCGCCACCATTAAAAGGGTAAGCCAGTGGAGGGTTATCTGTGAGCGCGCAAACTTTTCCCGCATCATGTATTCCATCAAGAAGAATCAGGAAGGTCAACATAACGCAAAACAGCGTAAATACTTAACAAATTAGCGCAGCGGGAAAAGTTTTCATCCATCGCCGTACCGACCGGATTAACGCGAGGCGGGGGTATGCTTCAGGGCCACGCTAAGCTGATAGGGTTGCTGATCGGCTTTATTAAGTGGACAGCAGTTCTCACAGCCGATTGCACCTGTATAATATTTTTTTGCCTGCAGAATGGCGGCATTTACGTGGTAAAAACTGCCCAAAAAGAGCCTGTTATCCATGTCGGGAAGATGGGTGCAGCCTGCAGCATGAACCACATGATTATTGTTGTATCCTGATTGTTTATTGACGTAGTAATAGACCGCCACAGGTGTTCCTTGTTGCCGTGTTAAAAGGCAAAGCGAATGAATTATTCCAATAAAAACGATTATAGCGTTAAACGCGCATTCTGTTTGCTGTGGATCTGAAGGGAATGTTCAGTGTGATAAGCCGCCATGCCTGGCAGAGAAGTCCAGGCATGGCAAAAGAGACGGTTGTCAGAGCTTTTTGCAGTGCAGATGCCAGGCAACCAGCAACGCTATTATCAGTAAGGCGCTGATAAACAACGTAATCCCACTCCAGCCAAAATTGTGCCAGAACAAACCACCCAGCGTACCCGCTACGCTGGAACCCACGTAGTAGCTGAATAGATAGAGGGAAGAGGCCTGACCGCGCGCCCGGCGTGCCCGGGGGCCTATCCAGCCGCTGGCTACTGCATGGGCGGCAAAAAAACCGGCAGTGAACAGCATCATCCCAGGCAGAATAAGCCAAAGAGAGTTGAAGGCGGTGACCAGTAAACCCAGCAGCATGATGGCGGTTGCGCCCAGCATCACCGGTCCACGACCCAAACGGCTGGTCAGCGCACCCGCTTTGGGAGAGCTCCAGGAGCCCGTGAGGTAGACCACCGATAACAGCCCGACTACGGCCTGACTGAGATGCCAGGGCGCATCCAGTAGTCGGTAGCCAATGTAATTAAACAGGGTGACAAAGGCCCCCATCAGCAGAAATCCTTCGGCAAACAGCCAGGGCAGGCCCGGATCTCGCCAGTGCAGCTTGAAGTTAATCAGCAGATTACGTGGACGCAGCGTAAGGGGCCGGAAATGACGCGATTCAGGCAGAATCCTCCAGAACAATAGCGCCGAAGCCAGTGAAAAACAGCCGATCACCGCCACGGCGATACGCCATGAAAAAAGGTCAGTCAGTACGCCGCTCAGCAGACGACCGCTCATCCCGCCAATTGAGTTACCGCTGATATACAGCCCCATTGAAAAGGCGACGACCCTTACATCCATCTCCTCGCTGAGATAGGTCATGCCGACTGCCGCAACGCCGCTGAGGGACAGTCCCATCAGCGCCCGCATAATCAGAATGCCGTGCCAACTGGTCATGGTGGCCGAGATCAGCGTGCAGATGGCGGCAAGCATCAGGGCTGTCACCATCACCGATTTACGCCCGATGGCATCAGATAGCGGCCCGGTTACCAGCAGGCCCAGCGCCATCAGGCCGGTAGAAATGGAGAGCGACAGGCTGCTGGTCGCCGGAGAAACATCAAACTGTTGGGACAACACCGGTAGAATAGGCTGGACGCAATAGAGCAGGGCAAACGTCGCCAGCCCGGCTGAGAAAAGCGCCAGCGTCACACGCATAAACTGTGGCGTTCCCCGCCTTATAAAGCCTGAAGCAGCAACTGACCCTGGCGGCGCAGATACCGCTTTTTCATCCACAGTTGCTTGTATTGAGCGACTCACACTTCTTCCTCAAGTTCAGAAAATCCGTGGTCAGCTTAGGAGAACAGCATTATGATGTCTAATATATTAATAATCTCAAATGAGATGTTTAAGATATGAATATCGAGCTGCGTCACCTGCGCTACTTCGTTGCGGTGGCAGAAGAATTACATTTTGGGCGAGCGGCCCAGCGTCTGAACATTTCCCAGCCGCCGCTCAGCCAGCAGATTATGCAACTGGAAGCGGAAACCGGGGCAAAGCTATTCAATCGCACTAATCGCAGCGTGCAGCTTACCGCTGCCGGACAGCAACTGCTGTGTGATGCCCGTGCAATTCTGTTGCAGGTTGAGCAGGCAGCCGATCGTGCAGCCCGGCTGCATCGCGGCGAAGAGGGAGAGTTGCGAATCGGCTTTACCTCATCGGCTCCGTTTACCGCTGTGGTCTCTGATGCACTGTTCCGGTTTCGTCAGCGCTGGCCGCAGGTGCATATTCAGATGCAGGAGATTAATACCCGCCAGCAATTGGCACCCTTACACGATGGACGGCTTGATCTCGGTGTGATGCGCAACACGCCGCTGCCCACCCATCTGCGTCATCAGCTGCTGCTGAGTGAGCCGCTTTACGCCGTAGTGCATAAGGCGCATCCACTGGCTCACGCCGAGAAAATCTCTGTGACTGCCCTGGCGGCTGAACCCTTTGTCTTTTTCGATCCTCAGTGCGGAACCGCGCTCTATAGCGATATTCTGGCACTGCTGCATCGTTACCACATCAAACCCTATATCACCCAGGAAGTCGGTGAAGCGATGACCATACTGGGGCTGGTGGCAACCGGCTTGGGTGTCTCAATTCTACCCGCCTCATTTCGCCAGGCGCGGCTGGCAAATCTGGTGTGGCTGCCGTTAACGGAAAAAGATGCCATTTCAGAGCTATGGCTGGTCTGGTCAGCCGGACGTGAAATGAATGCGCAGATGGAGAATATGATGGCGTTGCTGCGGAATAACCGGCCCTGAGCTGCGCACATCACTGCAGCAATATGTGCGATAAATCACACTTTTAATCAAATATTTGACGCTATCGACTAATCTGCCTCACCATGGCGCATGTTTATTTAGAAGCGCGAAAATAAGCGGGAGCAGGGTTGTGAATCCGGACAGTCAACCTGGCCACATTGACCAGATCAAGCAAACCAATGCAGGTGTCGTTTATCGGCTAATTGACCGTTACGGTCCCATTTCGCGTATCGAACTTTCCCGCCGTGCCCAGCTTGCCCCGGCCAGCATTACCAAAATCGTGCGTGAAATGCTGGACGCGCATCTGGTGCAGGAGACTGAGTTTCAGGATCCCGGCAGCCGTGGCCGCCCGGCCATCGGCCTGATACTGGATACCGACGCCTGGCACTATCTGGCTATTCGCCTGCATCGCGGCGCCATGACTTTTACACTGCGCGATCTCAGCAGCCGGGAGCTGGTGGAAGAGAGTCTGCCGCTACCTGATGAGTCTGTTCAGCCGTTACTCACTGCGCTCATTGAACAGGTTGATGCCTTCTTTATTCGTCATCAGAACAAGCTGGAACGTCTCACCGCTATCGCCATTACTTTGCCTGGGCTGATCAACGCCGCTTCGGGTGTAGTGCATCGGCTGCCGGGTTATCAGGTACGCGATATGCCGCTCGGCGATGCGCTGGCGACGCGAACTGGCTTACCGGTGTTTGTGCAGCACGACATTTCAGCCTGGACGCTGGCCGAGTCGCTGTTTGGTGCCTCGCGTGGGGCACAGGATGTGATTCAGATTGTGATTGATGAAACCGTGGGTGCTGGAGTCATTAGTGGTGGTCAGCTTCTGCACAAAAGTGGCCGAGCGTTGGTCGAGATTGGCCATACCCAGATCGACCCTTATGGCCAGCAGTGCTACTGCGGTAATCATGGCTGTCTTGAAACCGTGGCCAGCATTGGCAGTCTGCTGGCGCTGGCGGCTCAGCGTCTGCCTGCTCAACCTGACAGCCTGCTTAATAACCAACCGCTGACACTGGAGTCGTTGTGCGCGGCCGCACAGTCAGGCGACCGTCTGGCGCGCGACACCATTGCAAGCGTCGGTCATCACGTTGGACGCATTCTGGCAATGATGGTCAATATCTTCAATCCACAACATATTCTTATAGGTTCCCCCCTTAATGCTGCGGCTGATGTGCTGTTTCCGGCGGTGAGCAACACCATTTTGCAGCAATCATTACCCGCCTACAGCGCGACTATTCAGCTGGCACCCGCTGAATTTAGTGAGCCGGGAACGCTGGCCGGCGCAGCGCTGATTAAAGACGCTCTCTATAACGGAGATCTGTTAGTGAAGTTGTTGCAAGGTTAAGCAGGCTTAATCTTGCGCTAACGCAATCCGTTCTCATCCTCCATTCCTTAAAATGCCGTTTCGCAGCAAGGTTAATCATCGATTAACCGCAATGGTTCGAGAGGAGAAGTTGAGTGAACAGACTATTTGTTACCGGCACCGACACCGCAGTGGGCAAAACGGTGGTATCACGCGCCCTGTTACAAAGTTTTATCCAGACCCGCCTCAGTGCCGTCGGGTACAAGCCCGTCGCGCGCTGCGCGATCAAAACCGCTGACGGCCTGCGTAACAAAGATGCACAGGTTCTGCAAAGCGCTTCATCCATCGATTTACCCTATCAGGCGATCAATCCTCTGGTCTTTCAGGAAGAAGAGATCTGCACTCATCCGAGCCAGATCATCGATTATGCGTTACTGACCCAAGGCTTAAACAGCCTGACGCAGCAGGCCGATCGCGTGGTCGTAGAAGGAACCGGCGGCTGGCGAAGCCTGATGAACGATGGACGTCCGCTCTCCTGCTGGGTCGTTGAGCAGCAACTGCCGGTGGTACTGGTGGTCGGCATACAGTCGGGCTGCATCAGTCACGCCCTATTGACGGCAGAAGCGATAGCGCTGGATGGACTGCCGCTGGTCGGCTGGGTAGCTAACCGCATCAATCCGGGCCTGGCGCAATACAGCGACATTATTGAGATCCTGCGCGAAAAGATTGGTGCGCCGCTGCTGGGTGAATTGCCTTATCTGCCGCGCGCCGAACAGCGCGATCTCACGCCCTGGATCGATATTTCCTTGCTGGAGCAGAACAATCTGCACGCTGTGAGTGCAAAGATCGCCTGATTATGGAACAAACCAAATCATATGAGTCGGTGGTGAGCCTAAAGTTTCAGGCTTATTGCCGGCTGTGTGCAACTTTTTTCGTTGAGAATTGAGTGACCTGACGTGGATTAAGCAAAATCGTGTCGTCATGGCGCAGAAAATGCATTTACTCCGCTTATTACACAGAGCTGGAGCACCCACCATGTCGCACTCGCAAGAAAAAGGTCTGTTATATGGGCTTGAAGCCCGCATTGGCCCCGTCCCAGCGTTTTTCGCCGCGCTGCAACATCTGTTGGCCAGCGTGGTGGGGATTATCACGCCACCGCTGATTATTGGTTCAGTGCTGGGATTGCAGGCCTATATTCCTTATCTGATCAGCATGTCGTTGTTCGTCTCCGGCTTAGGCACTTTTATGCAGGCCAGACGCTTGTATGGCGTTGGTGCGGGCATGATCTGCCTGCAGGGTACCAGCTTCGCGTTTCTGGGTGTAATTCTCTCAGGCGGCCTGATGGTGAAAGGGCGCGGTGGCTCCCCGGAAGAGATCATGGCGATGCTGTTTGGCTGTAATGTGGTGGCGGCACTGATTCCGATTTTGATTAGCCGCTGCGTTGGCTCGCTGCGCAACGTGTTGACGCCGGTGGTGACCGGCACAGTGATTACCCTGATTGGCCTCAGTTTGATCAAAGTCAGCATCACTGACTGGGCTGGCGGACATAACGCCACGGATTTTGGGTCGCCGGGGAATCTGGCGTTGGGCGCGCTGACACTGCTGGTGATCGTGGCACTAAACCGTTCGCGCAACCGCTGGGCGCGGCTGGTGGCGGTGGTGGCCGGCATAGCAGTGGGATGCGTTGCGGCGGCCTTAACCGGTCATCTGCAACTTAACATCGCGCCGGAGAGCAGCAGGCTCGTGCTGCCTGCTTTCTTCCGGTTTGGTTTTGCTTTCGACTGGACCATTTTTCTGCCCATCGCATTGGTGTCAGTGATCGCGGTGATTGAAGCGGTCGGTGATCTCACAGCCAACTGCCTGATTTCACAGCAGCCGATCACCGGCAAGTCGTTTCAGCAGCGTCTGCAGGGCGGCATTGTTGCGGATGGCCTGAGTTGCGTGCTGGCCGCGGTCTGCTCCGCCTTTCCCAACACCACGTTTGCGCAGAACAATGGCGTTATCCAGATGACCGGGGTCGCCAGCCGGTATGTCGGTATGTTGCTGGGAATGATGCTGGCGCTGCTGGGGCTATTTCCCTTTATTGGCGCCCTCCTGCAGCAGATCCCGCCGCCGGTACTGGGCGGGGCGACAGTCGTGATGTTCGGCAGCGTGGTGGCCGCAGGCATCAGGGTGATGACTCAGACGCCGCTGGGCCGCCGTGAGATGCTGATTGTGGCCATCGCCTTTGGTATTGGTTTGGGTGTGGAAGCGGTGCCGGATGTGCTGAAGCAGTTCCCCCCGCTGATTAACAGTATATTTGGTCATGCGGTGACGACGGGTGGCATTCTGGCGATTGTGCTGAACCTGGTGCTGCCAGATGAGGCGCCTGCGGTGGAAGAGGTTAAGGCAGAGACGCTGACTGAGAGCTAAAAGCAGAAAATCGCAAAAGGGTCGATGCAGCTCAGACCGACGGCTCAGAAATTAAAAGCGATGGCAGCATACGCCTGTTGCACAGCATTGGTCAGGGATGCCCTGCGCTGAACACGTCATGCGTGGCGTCTTTAACGTCTTTGCGGAGGGCGTATGCTCCCTGAGCCACAACGTTCTTTACAGACAAAAGGGCCATGGCGGCCCTTTTGTCTGACGAGATTACGGATTAAGACGACGACGGGTACGACCCGAGCTGAGGTAATCCGCGATATAATCCTGCGAAATTTCCCCGCTGTAGCGACCCTCTTCATCCACAATCGGCATCCAGACCGTGTTGTGTTCATAAAGTTTTGATAATACCACCCGCAGGTTCTCCTCCGCTTTACCGGTGACCTTAAAGGTGTGCAGTCGCTCTTCACAGCGGCCACTGACGTTACGTGCCTCGCGACGTTTGACGAAGCCCAGCGGTTTGCCATCCTCATCGACCACCGTAATCGACCGCATATCGTTTTCATCCATGGTGCCAAAGGCTTCCTCCAGCGGAGTGGAACGACGCACGGTGATGGTCGGCTGCTGATCGGTCACGTCACCCGCCTGCACCAGCAACAGGCGCTTCAGCGTGCGGTCCTGACCGACAAAGGAGCCGACAAACTCATTGGCAGGGGTTGCCAGCAGTTCATCCGGGCTGGCGCACTGCACGATTTTACCCTGACCAAACACCGCGATGCGGTCGCCGAGCTTCAGCGCTTCATCGATGTCGTGGCTTACCAGCATCACGGTTTTCTTCAGCTGACGCTGCATGTCGAGAAACTCGTTCTGGATCACTTCACGGTTAATCGGGTCGACGGCACCAAATGGCTCATCCATCAGCAGCACCGGGGGATCAGCCGCCAGCGCACGAATCACCCCGATACGCTGCTGCTGACCGCCAGACATCTCTCGCGGATAGCGATGCAGGAATTTAGTGGGATCCAGCGCGACCATGCTCATCAGTTCAGTGGCCCGCTCGTGGCACTGCTTTTTATTCCAGCCCAGCATGCGCGGCACTACAGTAATGTTCTCTTCAATGGTCATGTTGGGAAACAGACCAATCTGCTGGATAACATAGCCAATGTTGCGGCGCAGGGTGGTGGTGTCCTGCGTACTGGTATCTTCACCATTAATCAGGATCCGGCCACTGGTAGCGGGGATCAGACGGTTGATCATTTTCAGCGTAGTGGTTTTTCCGCAGCCCGATGGCCCCAGCAGCACGCACATCTCACCGGCTGGCACATGCAGGCTGACATTATCGACGGCTTTATTGGTCGTGCCGTTTTTCTGGGTAAAGGTTTTCGTCAGGTTTTCCAGCGTAATCATTATCGAATTCCCTTTGGAGTCAGCGCCTGCTGCAAACGGTGCAGCAGCCAGTCAAGAAAAATAGCCAGCAGACAGATCATCAATGCCCCGGCAATCAACATACGAATATCACTGCCGCTGATACCTTCCAGCAGCAACTGGCCCAGACCGCCCGCGCCAATCACGGCCGCAATCGCCATCACGCCAACGTTCATCACCACGGCAGTACGGATGCCGCCGAAAATAACCGGGAGCGCCATCGGAATTTCCACCCAGCGAAGACGCTGCCAGAAGGTCATGCCGATACCACGACCCGCTTCCCGCAGACCGTCCGGCAGATTCTCCAGCGCAGTGTGGGTGTTGCGTACAATCGGCAGCAGCGAATAGAGGAACACGGCGGTAATCGCTGGCAGCGCGCCAATGCCCTGGCCGATCAGTGAAAACAGCGGGATCATCAGACCAAACAGCGCAATAGTCGGAATGGTCAGCACCACAGTCGCGATACCGAGAATAGGCGCTGCCAGCCATCTTACGCGCACAATAAGAATGCCAAGCGGCACGCCAATGACAATTGCAAGGCCGACCGCGACCAGCACCAGCCAGCTGTGCTGCCAGCTCAGGGTCAGCAGTGAGCTCCAGTTATCCATGATGTAGTGAAGAGTATCCACAGTGCCTCCTTACAGCATGTTTTTGGATTGAAGGAAATCATGCGCCACTTTTTCCGGTGACTGATGATCGATATCGACCCGCTTGTTCAGCTCGGTAATCGCCTCATCGGTGATCTGTGCCGAAAGCTGATTCAGCGCGCTATCCAGTCCCGGATGGCTCGCCAGCACATCCTGACGCACAACCGGCGTCACGTTGTAGCTCGGGAAGAAGTGCTTATCATCCTCCAATACTTTCAGGTCGAAGCCCTTAACCCGGCCATCGGTGGTGTAGATCAGACCGGTATCCACGAATCCGTCGCGAATCGCGTTATAGACCAGACCCGGGTCCATCTGACGAATCTGCGGACGATCCAGCGCCAGGTTGTAGGCTTTCTGCAACGGCTTCATACCATCGGAACGGCCGGAGAACTCCAGATCCAGACCCAATCGCCAGTTATGATCCGGGTCGGTTTTGCGCACCTGCTCAATCTTCGCAACCAGCTGCGACATCGTGCTGATGCCCTCTTTTTCAGCCCGTTCACGGGTCATAGCAAAGGCGTAGGTGTTGTTCATTGGTGCCGGGTTAAGCCAGACCAGCCCCAGTTTTGCATCCAGCTTTTTCACCGTGTCATACGCCTGCTGTGAAGACATCGGCTGGCTGACATGGTTAAAGATGATTAATGAGGTGCCGGTATATTCCCAGACCATATCAATCTGCTTATTCAGTAGCGCATTACGGCCAATAGTAGTGGCGATATTGCGTTTAGGAACCACTTCAAAGCCTTTCTTTTGCAGCCAGAGCACCGTCATGGCTGACAGGATATGCTGCTCGGTAAAACTCTTGGTCGCCATCACCAGTGGGGCAGCCGCCTGTGCCGTCTGGCTTAGCAGCAGCGTCGCGGTTAGCGCGACAACGCTTTTCTTAATCCAGTGCGTTAGCATTGCAAAGCTCCTTGTTGTCAGGCCGCAGCGTGCGGACTCAGAATGCGGCCCAGCGCGGCCAGCATCATATCCAGTACCAACGCCACCAGTGCGGTAGCAACAGCGCCGAGGATCAGCGTAGGGAAGTCATTCAGATAGATACCTGGGAAAATCAGCTCGCCAAAGCTGCTGGCACCAATCAGGAAGGCCAGTGGGGCGGTACCGACATTGATCGCGGTAGCAATGCGCACGCCAGCGAGGATTACCGGCATGGCGTTGGGCAGTTCAACCTGACGCAGACGTTGCCATTTGGTCATGCCGATGCCATTAGCGGCCTCAAGCAGGGACGGAGGAACAGCACTCAGGCCGGAGAAAGTATTGCGGACGATCGGCAGCAGCGATGCCAGAAACAGCGCAATCAGAGCCGGACGGTCACCAATCCCAATAATAACCATCGCCAGGGCCAACACCGCCAGCGGTGGCAGGGTGTTACCGACATTGAAAATCTGCATCACGTACTCGGCCCAGCGACGTGCAAACGGGCGACTGAGGAGGATGCCGCTGGGAATACCCACCAGCATCGCGAACAGCATTGACCAGAAGACTAAGAAGAGGTGTTGTTGCCCGAGCCAGAGCAGATCGACTTTACGTGCGACCAGCTGATCCCAGCCAAGGCCCCCGATCAGCACCGCGATCACCACGACCACTGCAAGCAGTGCCAGACTGGCGCGTCGGGCCAGTGAAGCATTTTGCATAGGAGAATCTCCCTGATAACGATTTCAATTGTTATAACAACCCTAAACAGCTCGACAGATACGGCAAAAGTTGCCACCGCGCCCAAAACCGAAACTGCAATAAAATGTAGATAAAATGACCGTTTATCCACTCTTTTTCGGTGAATACCGAATAAGATAGTGTAATGCTATAACAGCCCTCTACCTGACATGCCAGCTTTTGAGCCGTAAATCAGGCAGATAGAAACAGGTTAAAAGGGTGTTAAAGCCGCGTAGCCGCTGGGCTAATGCGATAATAAAAAAAATTCATCGACTTTTGGTGACGCTGTCACATATGGCGCAGGAAATGCGCACGCCCGGGAAACTGCTTTGGCTGTTTTTCAGCTAGCCTTGCAAATAAAAAAAGGAACCCTATGACTGAAAGCGCACAACTCCAGACCGGGCATCGCCACTGGATCTTAATTGCCTGCATGCTGGCGATGTTTATGGCGGCCATTGAAGTCACTATTGTGGCTACTGCGATGCCCACCATCATTGCTGACCTTGGCGGTTTTTCGCAGTTTGGCTGGGTTTTCTCCATCTACCTGCTGACCCAGGCGGTTAGCGTGCCGCTCTATGGGCGGCTGGCGGATATCGTTGGTCGCAAAACGATGTTTTTTGTCGGCACCTCCATTTTCCTGATGGGATCGGTGCTGTGTGGTTTTGCACATACCATGACGTGGCTGATTCTGTTTCGGGCGTTTCAGGGCCTGGGGGCGGGTGCGATTATGCCGCTGAGCGCTACTATCGTGGCGGATATCTATTCGCCGCGCGAACGCGCCAGCGTGCAGGGCTGGCTCTCCAGTGTCTGGGGCGTAGCGGCGATAGTGGGACCCCTCACCGGGGCCTGGCTGGTGCAGCACTTTAGCTGGTCGGTGATTTTCTGGGTCAATCTGCCGATAGGCCTGATCAGCATGCTGATGCTGGCGCGCTGGTTACCGGCGCACCAACAACAGGAGACATCGCAGCCGCTAAACCTGGCGGGCAGCGGCTGGTTGATGTTATGCGTGGCGGCTTTGCTGATTGCGCTGTTGCAGGCGGAGCAATTGGGCGTCTGGCTGGTGCCATTTGTGCTCTTCTCATTGTTCGCCGGCTGGCAGCTCAAACGCCATGAGCAGCATGCCGCGGCACCGCTGTTTCCGCTGGTAATCTGGCGCAGCCGGCTTATCGTGGCGGGCAATGCAGGTAACCTGATTATCGGGGCGGCCATGATGGGCATTAGCGCGTTTTTGCCCACCTGGATTCAGGGGATCAGCGGCGGTTCGCCGTTACAGGCGGGTAGTGTGCTGGCGATGATGTCGATTGGCTGGCCGCTGGCCAGCACCCTGAGCGGCAGACTGATGCTGCACACCTCGTACCGCTTCACTGCCCAGCTTGGGGCGCTGCTGCTGGTAACCGGCAGCGCTTGGCTGCTGCTGTTACAGCCCGCAAGCTCACTCTATCAGGCGGGCTTCACGGCGTTTCTAATCGGTACCGGCATGGGGATGACCAGCACGACCTTCCTGGTCTCAGTGCAAAATCAGGCGGACTACCAGATTCGCGGCATCTGTACTGCCTCAATCATGTTCAGCCGGATGATCGGTTCAGCGGTGGGGACAGCGATCATGGGTGCGGTGTTGAATCTTAATCTCCAGTGGCGCCTGCCACAGGTCCAGGATCCGGTACAGCAAATTATGTCCGAACCCAGTCGCCAGCAGTTGCAGCCGGGCATCCTGCAGCAGCTGACAGAGGCGATTGCCGCATCACTGCACTGGGTGTTCGTGGTATCACTGGTTATTGCGCTGTTTGCGCTGGGTGTGGCATGGATGATGCCGCGTCAACGGCCGGAACAGGCGGAATAGCAGGCAGGGCGACAGAGTGTCGCCCTGATTTGAAAAGCACTACTGTGCAGGCGCATCCTGCGAACTGCCGGCACTGGCGGGGACGCTGGCTTCATCGTCACGACCTGTGCGCTTATAGACAATCTTTTGCGTGTCGTTCTCACAATGTCCGACGACCTGACCGCCTGCCTGATCAACCTGATCGTTGGCGACGATATCGAGACTAAAACCCGATTCGGGCACACCATTCTGAATAATTTTCTGGCTGATCTCGGTTTTTACCGATTCACAGGATGCCTGTGCCATCAACGGCAGAGTCATTAACGCCGCAGTTAACAAAACCCTCTGTAGCTTCATCACGTCTTCCTTATGTTAGTCGTCCGTCATTACTATAGCTCAAATTTACGGCGCTACCGGGCGACCTGAACGGCGATCCAGGCAACGCAGGGTGTTGGGTTCCCAGTAGGCATTGAGATTGAGGCTCTGCTCGCACTTATCGCGGGTATCAAAGGCGCGGTCGGTTTTATCAAACTCTTTTTCAACGCGGCTGTTCACTTTGTTGCGCAGCATCCGCGTGTCGTTCCATTGTTCTTTATCCTGGCGCGCCGCTTCGTTGCCCAGTGCGGTGCTGCCATCTTCAATGATCAGTCGATTCGTATTCGCAGTGACAGTGAATGCCGCAGTCGAAAGCAGAACGATCAGCACAGCAGGGATTAATTTTTTCATAACAATATCCTTTAGTTAACGCAAACATCGCCATCCGGGACGGCTGGTGCAGCGGGTTTGCTTAGCGCCTATCCCATCAGGTGTAAGGGTTGCAGGCAGTCTGGACTCTGACAGCGCGGAACAACCGGCACGTACACGTCGTTCGTGCGGCTTATGAGCACTGCCCAGGTCAGACTGACAAATAAAATAGCCTAATGGTAAAGGGTCTTAGTATATCATCGCCGTTTCTTTGCTCACCAGCCGTGAGTCGTTTGTTTACGTTCAGGAGAGATAAGGGTGCTGATTAAAACCGCCTTGCTGTTTTTTATTACCGCGCTGGCGGAGATCACCGGCTGCTTTCTGCCGTGGTTGTGGCTGAAAAAAGGCGGCTCAGCCTGGCTGTTACTGCCTGCAGCGGCGAGTCTGGCGCTGTTTGTCTGGCTCCTGACTCTGCATCCGGCTGCCAGCGGACGGGTCTATGCCGCCTACGGTGGCGTCTATGTGCTCACCGCGTTGCTCTGGTTACGGGTGGTGGATGGCGTGAAGTTAAGCGCGTGGGACTGGAGCGGGGCACTGATTGCTTTCAGCGGCATGCTGATCATTGTACTGGGCTGGGGTCGCGGATAACGCCAGCCAGGGGCTGGCGCTGCAGCGGTTTAAGGTTTATGCACTTTCAGGCCCGCCAGCGTCTGGCTGACCGGCATCATCTCCAGGCTATTGATGTTGACATGCTTAGGCAGAGTGGCGACCCAGTAGACCGCTTCTGTAACATCTTCCGGCGTTAAGGCGGTTGCGCCTTCATAGACCTGACCCGCTTTGTCATCATCACCTTTAAAACGCACATTGGAAAACTCGGTGCCACCGACCAGACCGGGTTCAATGTCGGTCACGCGCAGCGCGGTGCCGTGCAGGTCGGTACGCAGATTAAGGCTGAACTGGCGAACAAAGGCTTTGGTGGCACCATATACGTTACCACCGGCATAAGGCCAGCTACCGGCAATTGAGCCGATATTGATGATATGACCCACATCACGTTCCACCATCTGTGGCAGCAGGGCGCGGGTCATATAGACCAGGCCTTTAGTATTGGTGTCGATCATATTTTCCCAGTCTTCAACATTGGCCTTGTGCGCAGGCTCTACACCCAGCGCCAGACCCGCGTTGTTAACCAGCACATCGATATTGCGCCACTCCGCCGGTAACTTCGCCACCGCCTCTTCAATCGTGGCGCGGTTACGCACATCAAGCTGCACCGTATACAGGTTCTCACCCAGCTCTTCTTTCAGCGCTTTTAAACGTTCGGCACGGCGTCCGCTGGCAATGACTTTGTGACCATTCTCAATAAAGCGGCGGGTAATGCTTTGACCAAAACCCGCCGTCGCGCCGGTAACAAAAATAATCATCTCACTGTTCCTTATGCCATTTTAAAGTCGATGGCTTCACCATAGCATTTCATTTCCGCTTCTGCGCGTGGAAAAGTCGTCAGGGCTGTAAACGGATTTTACCGGGCACACTGTGCCGTTTCAGGGCAGGTTGCACCTTAAAAGGGCAGTTTTGCAGCCGACAGGCGATACTCAAGACATTCCGCCCGCGCGATATCGTATAGCAACCGTTTGCATCTATTCCGCAAACGGTTGCTACGTCATTTGTAGCCCTATTTGTTGCGCAACTCCCGACTTTAACCCTATTTGATTGATATTAAATGAATTTTGTCTATTTCAGTTCTGGCACGCAGGTTGCAGGGTTATTAAAGAGAGAACCCTCTGCAGACACTGAATCGCGCTTTCAGAAAGGACATTATCATGCTATCAGCAACCGACACGGCGATACGCGCCAGCTTCTTTGACTTTACTGGCGTAGTGGATCATCCCGATGACCTGACCGGGCAGGCCCGCTATTTGCAGGACGGCGTGTTGCGGCTGCGTGAGGGACGCGTCGTGGGGCTGGATAGCTGGGAGAACAGCGAGGCGATGCTGGCGGGTCAGCCTGTTACTGATTTACGCGGCAAAGTGATCGTGCCTGGCTTTGTCGATACGCACATTCACTATCCGCAGACAGAGATGATTGGCGCATTTGGCGAACAGTTGCTGGAGTGGCTTAATCACTACACTTTCCCGGTTGAAGCGCAATATCACTGCCCCGATCATGCTGCACGCATGTCTGCTTTTTTCCTGCATCAGCTGCTCTCCAACGGCACCACCAGTGCGCTGGTGTTCGGTACCGTCCATCCTCAATCGGTCGACGCACTGTTCTGCGCCGCCGAAGCCCTGAACATGCGGCTGATTGTCGGGAAAGTGATGATGGACCGCAATGCGCCGGATAACCTCACCGAAACCCCGGAACAGAGCTACCAGCAGACGCGGGCGCTGATTGAGCGCTGGCATAAGCGTGGACGGTTAAACTACGCCCTGACGCCGCGCTTTGCACCGACCTCAACCCCACAGTTGCTGGAAAAGGTGCAGCAGCTGCGTCAGGAATTCCCGGATGCCTGGCTGCACACTCATCTCAGCGAAAACCCGCAGGAGGTCGCCTGGGTCAAAGAACTGTTCCCGGAGCGTGATGGCTATCTGGACGTGTATCACCATTACCACCTGACCGGCCGTCGCAGCGTTTTTGCTCACTGCCTGCATCTTGAAGAGAGCGAATGGCAATGTTTGCACGATACTGATTCATCCATTGCCTTCTGTCCCACCTCAAACCTGTTTCTCGGCAGCGGTCTGTTTAATCTGAAACGCAGCTGGCAGCAGGGTGTGAAAGTGGGGATCGGCACCGATGTCGGTGCAGGCACGACCTTTAATATGCTGCAGACCCTGGGCGAAGCTTACAAGGTGGGCCAGTTGCAGCACTACCGGCTCAGTGCTGCCGAAGCTTTTTATCACGCCACGCTGGGCGGGGCGCGTGCGCTGGATCTCGATCATGCCATCGGTAATTTCAACGTCGGTAAAGAGGCGGATTTTGTGGTGCTCGACCCGGCTGTGTCTGCCCTGCAGCAGTTACGCATCGGCAACAGCAAAGATATCTGGGAAAAACTGTTTGTATTAATGACGCTGGGCGACGACCGCAATATTGCCCAGACCTGGGTAGCCGGTCGTCCGGTCTGGCAGCGCGACACACAGGAGCAAGCCGCATGATCCAGTTTCTGTTAAACAACCAGCTGGTCAGCGAAACGGCGCTCGACCCCAATCTCACCGTGCTCAACTACCTGCGCACCCGGCAGCAGCGCCCTGGCACCAAAGAAGGCTGTGCCTCAGGTGACTGCGGTGCCTGCAGCGTCACTCTGGGCAAAGCCGTCGAAGGAAAGATGCAGTATGAGACGATCAACAGTTGCCTGACACTGGTCTCTTCTTTACAGGGCAAACAGCTGATTACGGTTGAGGATTTGCGTCATGGCCGCGCGCTGCATCCGGCGCAGCAGGCGATGGTCGACTGCCACGGTTCGCAATGCGGATTCTGCACGCCAGGCTTTGTGATGTCGCTGTTCAGCCTGCGAAAAAATGCCGCGTGCTGGGATCGCCATCAGGCCGAAGCCGCACTGGCGGGCAACCTTTGCCGCTGTACGGGCTACCGGCCAATTATGGCTGCCGCCGAACAGCTCCTCTCACAGCCGGTGACAGACCAGTTTGATCACAGCGCCGCGGTCATCGTGCAGCGGCTTGAAGCGCTGTCAGATCCTGAGATGCAGGCATTAAGCGGGGAGAATCGCCGCTGTTTTCTGCCGAAAACCCCGTCCCAACTGGCGGAGATCTACCTGGCGTATCCCGATGCGATGCTGATTGCCGGTGGCACCGATCTCAGCCTGCAGATTACCCAGCAGCATAAAAGGATACCGCTATTGATTGCCCTGGAGCAGGTTGCCGCGCTCAAAGTTTGTAGCGAATTCGATGATCACTACCTGCTGGGAGCAGGTGCATCGCTGCAGCAGGTCAGCGAGTTTCTTGCCAGCCGCATTCCCGGCGTCAGTGAGATGCTGCAGCGCTTTGCCTCACTGCAAATCCGTCTGCAGGGCACCCTGGGCGGCAATATTGCCAATGCGTCGCCGATTGGGGATGCCTCGCCGATGCTTTTGGCCCTTGATGCCAGCCTGTTGCTGCAGCGCGGTGAGCAGCTGCGCAGTCTGCCACTCGACCACTTTTTTACCGGCTACCGGCAAACCCGGCTGGAAAAAGGGGAGTTTATTCGCGCCATCCGCATTGATAAGGTGACGGTGTCACCCGATTTCGTCGCCTGGAAGGTCTCTAAACGACTGGATGATGATATCTCAGCGGTGTTCGCGGCCTTTAACCTCAGCATTGACCAGGGCGTGATCAGCGTCGCCCGCATCGCATTTGGCGGTATGGCTGCCACACCGCAGCGCGCCAGTCACGCTGAGCAGGCGCTCATCGGCCAGCCACTGAATGCCGTGACGGTGTCACGTGCAGCGGCGGCACTGGCTGCAGATTTCCAGCCGCTGTCCGATTTCCGCGCCAGCAGTGACTACCGTCTGCAGGTGGCGCAAAACCTGTTGCGTCGTTTCTGGCATCGCCACAACGGCGAAATAACCTGTATCGAGGTGGCCCGTTATGTCTCATAACCGTCCTGAACTTAATGATGAAGTGATCAAGGCACAGTATGCCGCTGAATTACAGAGCGGCGTAAGCCGCAGTAACCGCCATGAGAGCGCTGAAAAACATGTCTCCGGAGAAGCGCGTTTCATCGACGATAAGCCGGCGCTGCCGGGTCTGCTTCATCTCTGTCCGCATCTGAGCGAGCACGCTCATGCGCGCATCCTGCGTATTGATGTCCAGCCGTGCTACGCAGTGCCCGGCGTAGTCAGTGTCTTAACCTGGCAGGATGTGCCGGGCATCAATGATGTCGGGCCGCTTGAGCCGGGCGATCCGCTGCTGGCCCAAGATAAGGTGGAATATCTGGGACAGATCATCATCGCGGTGGCGGCGGATTCACCCGATGCCGCGCGTCTTGGCGCTGCCGCCGCGGTGATTGACTATGAGGTGCTGGAACCGCTGCTGGATGTAGAACAGGCGCTGGCGCAGGGCAGCTTTGTTCAGGACCCTCATATTCATCAGCGTGGTGATGTGGACGCGGCACTGGCGCGTGCGCCGCATCGGGTCAGCGGATCATTTCATATCGGTGGTCAGGAGCATTTCTATCTGGAAACGCAGACGGCAATGGTCATTCCTGGCGAAGACCAGCAACTACAGGTCTTCTCCTCAACCCAGAACCCCACTGAAGTGCAGAAGCTGGTGGCTGAAGTAATGGGTATCAGCCTGAATCAGGTGACGATTGATATGCGCCGGATGGGCGGTGGCTTTGGTGGCAAAGAGACGCAGGCGGCCGGTGTCGCCTGTCTCTGCGCCATTGTGGCGCGTCAGACCGGTCGGGCGGCGAAGATGCGGCTTTCACGCCGCGACGATATGCGCGTCACCGGCAAGCGTCATCCATTCTTTGTGCGCTATGACGCGGGCGTTGAAGAGGATGGGCGTCTGTGCGGCATCAAAATCGATCTGGCCGGTAACTGCGGTTACTCGCTGGATCTCAGCGGATCGATTGTCGATCGTGCCATGTTCCACGCGGATAACGCCTATTACCTTGGGGATGCACGGGTGACCGGCTATCGCTGCCGCACCAACACCGCCTCGAACACCGCCTATCGGGGTTTTGGCGGGCCGCAGGGCATGGTGGCGATTGAACAGATCATGGATCACATCGCGCGCGACCGTGGACTGGATCCGCTGACGTTGCGCAAGCGTAATTACTATGGCAAGCAGGAGCGCAACATCACCCATTACCACCAGCAGGTGGAGGATAATCTGCTGGATGAGATCACTGAGCAACTGGAACAGAGCAGCAACTATCAGGTGCGCCGCGCAGAGATTAAGGCGTTTAACACCCGCAGTCCGTTACTGAAACGCGGTCTGGCGCTGACGCCGGTGAAATTTGGCATCTCCTTTACCTCCAGCTTTCTCAATCAGGCGGGGGCGCTGATCCTGATCTACACCGACGGCACGGTACAGCTTAACCACGGCGGCACCGAGATGGGCCAGGGACTGAACACCAAGGTGATTCAGATTGTTGCCGAGGTGCTGCAGATTGAGGTTGATAAGATTCAGGTCACCGCTACCGACACCGGCAAAGTGCCCAACACCTCGCCAACGGCAGCCTCCAGCGGGGCTGATCTCAACGGCAAAGCGGCGCAGAATGCCGCTGAAATCCTGCGCGACAGAATGACCGCCATGCTCTGCGAGTTGCACCAGTGCGACGCGGCGGCGGTGAGCTTTCGCAACGGGGTGGTGCGCGCCGGGGATAAACATTACACCTTCGCCGAGGTGGCGAAGCTGGCGTGGCTGAATCAGGTGCCGCTCTCGGCCACCGGCTACTACCGCGTGCCCGGCATTCATTACGACCGCCTGGCGGGCCGTGGCAAGCCGTTCTACTACTTTGCCTATGGGGCTGCCTGCTGCGAAGTGGTGATTGATACCCTAACCGGCGAATCCCGCCTGCTGCGCGCTGACATCCTGCATGACGTCGGAGCGTCGCTGAATCCGGCCATCGATATCGGCCAGGTTGAAGGGGGCTTTGTACAGGGCGTCGGCTGGCTCACCTGTGAAGAGCTGGTGTGGAGTGATAAAGGCCAGCTGCTGACCGATGGTCCGGCGAGTTATAAAATTCCTGCCATCAGCGACGTCCCGGCGGACCTGCGGGTCACGCTGGTGGAGAACCGCAAAAACCCTAAAGACACGGTGTTTCACTCCAAGGCCGTTGGCGAACCGCCGTTTATGCTGGGCATCGCCGCCTGGTGTGCGCTTCAGGATGCGGTCGCCAGCGTCGCCGATTACCGGCAGCACCCGCTGCTGGATGCGCCCGCCACGCCGGAGCGCATCTTCTGGGGCGTTCAGCGCCTGACGGGAGCCGATGATGATTTATCATGACTGGATCGGCGTACTGTATCAGCTGCGAGAAAAACGTCAGAGTTGCGTTTTAATCACCGTGCTTAATGAGCATGGTTCGGTGCCGCGTGACAGCGGCAGCAAAATGGTGGTGACGCAGCAGGAAAGTTATCTCACCATCGGTGGCGGTCATCTGGAGTTTCAGTGTATCGCCCAGGCCAGGGCGATGCTGCAGAGTGGGGCGACTGCGCCACACACCGAGGATTTCAGCCTTGGCGCGCGGCTTGGGCAGTGCTGTGGCGGCAAAACCACGCTGCTGTTTGAGCTGCTGCTACAGGCACAGCCTGAAATCTACCTGTTTGGTGCGGGCCATGTCGGACAGGCGCTGGTTAACCTGCTGGCGACGTTACCCTGTCACATAAACTGGATCGATAGCCGACCGGCGCAGTTCAGCCATGTTCCCGCTGGCGTGGTGACACTGCAGCCGGAAGACCCTATTGATTGCGTGGCGCAGGCACCCGCGGGCAGCTACTTCATTATTATGACTCATCATCATCCGCTCGACTTCGCACTATGCGAGGCGGTGCTGAAACGCGGTGATTTTCGCTATGCCGGGGTGATTGGCTCAGAGACTAAAAATCAGCGCTTCCGCTACCGGCTGGCGGGCAAGGGCGTGGCGAGCGAACCGCTGGCGCGGCTGCGCTGTCCGATTGGTCTGCCGGACGTCAAAGGCAAGTTGCCAGCCGAGATTGCGGTGGCGATTGCCGGTGAAATTATCAGCGTTTATCAGCAGCATGTCGCCTGAGTTGCGCTTTCGTGACAACCTGTCAGGATAAGACTTTGCGATGCCCATCAGGAGCGAACCATGAACGCCCGACAGAATCCCTTCTTTAGCGTCAGCACACTGCCTTACCAGACACCTCCTTTTGACCAGATTGAGGAGCAGGATTTCCTGCCCGCGCTGCAGGCGGGCATTGAGGAGAAGCGCCAGGAAATCGAGGCGATCGCCCTGAACAGCGAAGCACCCACCTTTCTCAACACTTATGAAGCGCTGGAGAAAAGCGGACAGCTGCTCAACCGGGTGAATCTGGTCTTCAGCGCCATGACCTCGGCACATACCAGCCCCTATCTGCAGCAGGTGGAGGAGGAGGTCGCCCCTCAGCTTACCGCGCTCAACGATGACATCATGCTTAACCGCCCGCTGTTTTCACGGCTCGATGCCGTCTACCTGCAGCGCACGAAACTGGATGCCGAATCAAAACGACTGGTTGAGGTGATCTGGCAGCGTTTCCAGCTGGCGGGCGCCAATCTGCCGGAGGCGCAGAAACAGCAGCTTAAAGCACTGAATCAGGAAGCGGCGCGCCTCAGTACCCGTTTTACCAACAGACTGCTGGCCGCCACTAAAGCGGGCGGGCTGGTGGTCGATGATCTGCAGAAGCTGGCGGGACTGTCACCGGCCGACCTGGCGGTGGCGCAGGCGGAAGCGCGTGCGCGCGGTCTGGAAAAGCGCTGGCTGCTGGCGCTGCAGAACACCACGCAGCAACCGGCGCTGCAAAGCCTCGCCGATCGCGGAACCCGAGAAGCGCTGTTTCAGGCGGGTATCACCCGAACTGAAAAAGGCGATGAGAACGACACCCGCGAGGGGGTATTACGGCTGGCGCAGGTCAGGGCGGAGCAGGCGCGGTTGCTGGGTTTTGCCAGCTATGCCGAGTGGAAACTGCAGGATCAGATGGCAAAAACGCCCGGTGCGGCGCTGGCGTTTATGCGTAACATCGTCCCTGCCGCGCGCACCCGTGCCGAACGTGAAGCAGCGGCCATCCAGCAGACCATCGATCAGCAGCAGGGCGATTTTACCCTGCAGGCCTGGGACTGGCGTTTTTATGCTGAACAGGTGCGGCGCGCCCGTTACGATCTGGATGAGAGCCAGATTAAGCCCTACTTTGAACTTAATTCGGTCTTGCAGAATGGGGTGTTCTGGGCGGCGGCGCAGCTCTATGGCATCCGTTTTACCCCGCGACAGGACCTGCCGGTTTACCATCCCGACGTCCAGGTCTTTGAGATTTTCGATGCCGATGAGACCCCGCTGGCGCTGTTTTACACTGACTTCTTTAAGCGTGACAGCAAGGGCGGCGGTGCATGGATGAGTAACTTCGTCAACCAGTCAACACTGCTCGACAGCAAACCGGTGATCTACAACGTCTGTAACTACCCAAAACCGCCGGCGGGTGAACCGGCATTGCTGAGCTGGGACGATGTCATCACAATGTTTCACGAGTTCGGGCACACGCTGCACGGCCTGTTTGCCAGCCAGCGTTATCCGAGCCTGTCGGGAACAGAAACCCCGCGCGATTTTGTCGAGTTTCCCTCACAGATCAATGAGCACTGGGCCAGTGAACCGGCGGTGTTCCGCAACTATGCCCGTCATTATCAGACTCAGGAGCCAATGCCCGCAGATCTGCATGAAAAGATCGTACAAGCCGCGACATTCAACAAAGGCTATGAGATGAGCGAGCTGCTGGCTGCCGCGCTGCTGGATCTGCACTGGCACAGCCTTAACAGTGATTCCGCCCCGCAAAGCGTGGAAGGATTCGAGCAGCAGGCGCTGCAGAGCGACAATCTGGCCCTGACGGCGGTGCCGCCGCGCTATCGCTCCAGCTATTTTCAGCACATATGGGGGGGTGGCTACGCCGCGGGTTATTACGCCTATATCTGGACACAGATGCTCGCCGACGATGGCTATCAGTGGTTTGTGGAGCAAGGCGGACTGACGCGTGAGAATGGCGACATCTTCCGGCAGCACATCCTGTCGCGTGGCAACAGCAGCGATCTTAAAACGCTGTATGAAAGCTGGCGGGGCGCACCCCCTCAGCTGGAGCCAATGCTGAAAAATCGCGGTCTGGCGGATTCATAACACCACGGGCTGTCAAGCGGTAGCGCGCTGATAGCCCGGCCTTATTCGTTTTAACCCAACGGGCCGCCTTCAATGGTTTCGCACATACCGGCCAGCACCCGTTCACCGGTTTCGTTTTTCAGGGAGTGATACCATTCTGCTGTAATCGCCGGATCGCGCGCATGGGTGACGTCACAGCGTTTGCGCGCTTTCAGCACCAGATCTTTTACCCGTTCAACCCGTCGTGCCTGATAGCGTAACAGCGCATCTTCAATGCCCAGCGAATGGGAAGCCAGCGTTGAGGCCAGTACCACAGCATCTTCCATCGCCGCACAGCCGCCCTGACCGATGTCTGGCGTGGTGCTGTGGGCCGCATCGCCAAGCAAGGCAACGCGACCTTTGACAAATCGGCTGAAAGGTTCGATGTCGTGGATCTCAACCCGATTGGTGCTATCGGGATTAATTGCTGCGATCAGCTGCTGCACCGGCTCCGCCCAGCCCTGGAAATAGCCAACTAAGTCCGCTTTCACTGTGCTGCGATCCTGCGGCAGTCCCTTTGGCAGCGGCACATCAAAGAAGAAGTAAAACCGATTGCCGCTGACCGGCATCAGCGACACCCGTTTGCCGTCACCGACAAAAGTGGTCCACTGATTGGCGGGCGCAATACGCTCATCAATGGTAACCAGACCATTCCAGTTAACGTAACCGGCGTAGCGTCGCTCCAGCTTCTGCTCCAGCACATATTCGCGGATCACCGAATGCGTACCATCAGCGGCAATCAGGAAATCCCCGGTGGCCTGACTGTTGTCGGAGAAGGTAGCAATAACGCCGTTCCCGGTCTGTTCGACCTGGATTACCCGCTTACCAAACTGCACTCGTTCACGCCCAAAAGTATCAATCAGCATCGCCTGCAGTTCAGCCCGCGCCACCGGACAGGGATATTCGCCAACCTGCTGCACCAGCGGTGCCATGCTGAAGCGGGTCAGGGGCGCACCGGTTGCGCCGTCGTGATAGGCCATATACGCCATATTACCGCCCAGCTTACGCAGTGCGGTCTTCATTCCCAGTGCATTGAGGCATTTCACACCGTTGGGCCAGATGGAAATCGCCGCGCCAACCGGTTTCATCGCGTGTACCGCTTCAAAGACATCAACCTCAATTCCGGCTTTTTCCAGCGCAATGGCGCTGGTCATTCCGCCAATACCGCCACCAATCACGATTGCTTTCATAATACTCTCCTCTCTGCATGCCTTTTTAACTGCAACTTTTGTACCAGAGAGAGAGTTACCCGCGGAATTATTATAATAGTACTCAAATTCAGTGGGTTAATATATCCGTAAGGACGCCTTGTCTGCGTCTTCCTCACAGTCGGATGCACTTAAATGTGGCAAACCAGGGGACCAAAAGCGTGCGCGTATGCGCGGGCTGTATCATTTGTTTCATCACCAGGGAAGCAGGGACAATTATCCGCAAGTGGGACGCATGGACCAGGTTCCCGCGCTGCCAGCATTATTACATTAAAAATTATAAACTATATTACCGCTCCGCTTTAATGGCGCTCCTGATAAATAATTAAACATTTACATAACAATTGGTGTATCTATTGCTGTTAAATAACCCCTGAATTCAGTAGTGAGTTGCCCTGACACAGTTCAACATAGTTGTTAATAAATAATGCATATTCATATTCCGAAACAAATGTGACGGTTTTTGCAGCGTGAGAAATCATTAGTAAAACCGGAAAATTCGTGTCCGGACGGGCTTTTAGGATATTGCTCAAATATATTGATAGCGAACACGTGATATAGATCTCTCCAGATACAAGGACTCTGGAAGGTAAACATGAAAATAGGAATCACGAATAACCATTATCCGGAGCAACGTAATATCTTAGTTAATCCGGATAATGAATATATCAATCTGAAAAAGAGCAATCTGTTCTATTTTATTAACCCGTTACGAACCCGATTGCTCAAAAAAAATAAAACCTTTGTCTTTCAGCCTGTGCCTTTTTCAGGGGCATCGCGGGCTGACATTCTGCATCTGTTCAATGAAGTCGCGATTACCCCTCAGAAGTGGATCGCGTCATTTGAAACTGAGCTGCCGCGTGTGTTGCCGGTTGCTGGCGTTGCCAAGCAGGATAACCCCGAACTAAAGCGCTTAATTCCCCATCTGCTAAAAGAGAACTGCCTGGGGCTAATTGCTATCTCGGACGCCACACTGAATATTCAGATGAAGCTGTTCAAGCCGGATGTCGCTCAGCAAATCCGCCGCAAAACCCTGGTGCTGCATCCGCCACAAAAGCTGTTTGTTCAGCATAAAACGCCGCGTCAGCCCGGTATTCTGAAACTGATATTTGCCGGGAACGAATTTTATCGCAAAGGCGGGGCTGAAGTGGTGCTGGCGATCAGCGAGCTGATTGAAGAGCGCAGGCTGGAGGAATCGCAGCTGGATGTGCAGTTGATTGGCGATCTCACCAAGCGTCACAATGTTGCTCACCGCCAGTTCCAGGATGATGAAGCTTTCTGGGGCGGCATTGAGAACCGCATCAAACGCTATCGCTGCTTTACGCATCATTCGCGGATGGACAATGGCGCACTGATGCAGCTGTTTCGCCAGAGTGATGCCGGATTGTTACCGACCTGGCAGGAGACTTATGGTTTCTCGGTGCTGGAGATGCAGGCTAACGGCTGTCCGGTCATCACCAGCAACGTTCGCGCCTTGCCGGAGATTAATCCCGCCAGCGCGGGCTGGGTGATTGCGAGTCCGCTGAACGCCGATCGTGAATACAGCGTTAACTCGCCAGAGCAGAAGGCGCAGCTGCGTCAGTCGCTGGTGGCGGGGCTAAAATCGACGCTGCTCGCCATCATCGACCATCCTGAAATGCTGCAGGAGAAAGGTGAGGCGGCGATTCTGCGCATCAAAGATCAGCATGATACTCAGCGTTACATTGCCCGGCTCAATGATATCTACAGCCGTGGCGTGGCTAATGCCACTCAACATCCCCCTGTTGTCTCAATTTGACTAAATTTCTCTGACGGGGTGCGCCAGACTAGCCATACTAAGGGCTGCGTACCACTGGAGAACTCTTATGAAAATTATCCTCACGCTGCTGCTGTCCGGATTACTGGGCAGCAGCGCCTTCGCTCAGCCCGCACCGCTTTTCCCGGCCCGCGCCCCCCTGGCACAGCTGACGCCCGTCGCGGCCCGCTGTGATCTCTCCGCCTGTCAGACGAACTGCTACGTTGAACGCTCCCATTGCAACACCCGGGACAGCGGAGCCTGCAGTTCAGAGGCTCAAATATGCGTTCAGGCCTGTGCCAGCCAATGTAAATAACCCGACTCAGTGAAGAAACCCATAGTTACCAATGAAAAAGTCTTTGTTTTACCTTGCATTATTGTCTCTTTCTGCCCGTTGTGTTGCCGCCGATCTCTCCTCACAGCAGGTCACCTCTCTGGTTCAGGCCGCGATTGAACCGCTGATGGCGCAGCAGGCGATCCCGGGCATGTCGGTGGCGGTACTTTACAAAGGCCGGACGCAGTTTGTGAACTTCGGCGAGGCCGATCTTGAGTCACGCCGCCGGGTCACGGAAAACACGCTGTTTGAGCTGGGTTCGGTGAGTAAAATCTTTACCGGCACTCTGGCCGGGATCATGGTCCGCAATGGCGAAATACGGCTGAACGATCCGGTGCAGAAGTACTGGCCGGAGCTGAAAGGTGAGCAGTGGCGTCCGGTGCGGATGCTGCATCTGGCGACCTATACCGCGGGCGGGCTGCCGCTGCAACTGCCGGAAGAGGTTACCGATCAGGTTTCGCTGCTGAAATTTTATCAGGCGTGGCAGCCACAGGCTGCGCCAGGCACGCTGCGCCAGTACTCTAACGCCAGTATCGGCCTGTTTGGATCGCTGATGGTGAAGGGCGATTATGAGCAGGCGATGGAGCGAAATGTGTTTCAGCCATTGCGCCTGACGCGCACCTATCTCACCGTGCCGCCGTCAATGATGCTGAATTACGCCTGGGGCTATAAAAATGGCCAGCCGATCCGGGTCTCACCCGGCATGCTGGATGCAGAAGCCTATGGTATCAAATCAACCGCACGCGATATGCTTACCTTTATGCAGGCGAATGTGGATCCTAACCGTTTATCCTCGGGCAATGCTGTACTGCGGAATGCCATCCGCACCGCACAGTCGCGCTACTTCAAAGTCGGTAGCCTGTTTCAGGGGCTGGGCTGGGAGATCTACGACTGGCCCGTCACAGCCGACACGCTGATCGGCGACAATGACAATGGTGTTGCGCTGCAACCGCGTCCGGCGTCTCAGTTGAACCCTGCCGGGCCGTCGCAGAGCGCGAGCTGGGTGCATAAAACCGGTGCCACTAACGGATTTGGTGCCTATATCGCCTTTATTCCTCAAAAGAACAGCGGCATCGTGATGCTCGCCAACAAGAATTACCCCAATCCACTGCGTATAAAGGCAGCGTGGCAGATTCTGCAGGCTTTACAGCAGGGGCAACTTTGAGTAACACACGTTGCTCTGTTGCTGCGCACCAGGGGAAGGCTGGCACCTTCTGTTCATCTGCGCTAAAATTGAAATCAAATGAACAGGAGGGCTGTTATGTCCATCGCCATTTATACACCCGCTCAGCATCGTCGCAACACTACGCTGCTGCATGCCCTTAATCTGCCGGAAACCCTGCCCGATGCGCACCAGCGTATCGCGGTGGGTTTCAGCAGCGGCGTGCTGAAACGCACCGCATCGCTCTCCACCTTTGACGAGGGCTGGTTGTGCCGTCTGGCGGGCATCGATCGCACTACCTACAATCGCAAAGTTAAAGACCCTCAGCAGACTTTTTCACCCGATCAGAGCGGCCGGATCTATATGCTAATCCGCGTCCTTTCTGCCGCCAGTAAACTGTTTCGCGACGACAGGCCGCGTCTGGTTCAGTGGCTGGAAACCCCCGCCAAAGCGCTGGGCGGTAAGAAACCGGCGGAGATGACCACCACGGTGGCGGGTGCGGAGGCGGTGATCAACCTGATTGGCCAGCTTGAGCATGGCGTGATCACCTGATGGCGATCCCTTTCTTTCGTCTGGTGAAAAGTGAGTATGCGATGACCGCCTTTGATGGTTTTGGTGCCCGCACTTACGGCGGGCGCTGGAACTCAGTGGGAATGGTCTGTGTCTATATGGGATCGAGCCGGGCGCTCTGTGTACTGGAGGCGCTGGTTCATCTTACCGTTCAGGATGTGTCACACGACTACGCCATGCTGTCGATTAGCGTGCCGGAATCGCTGATTACCGAACTCTCGCTGGAGGCGTTACCCGGCGACTGGCAGGCCGATCCTGCGCCCTCTTCGACGCGGCAGATCGGTGATGACTGGCTGGCCAGCCCGGACAACGGGCTGGTGCTGAAAGTGCCGAGCACGCTGACCGGTGAATGGAATGCGCTGTTAAATCCCCGTCATCCGGCGGCGGCTGGCATCATCAGTGAAGTGGTGGTGGAGCCGTTTTTTTTCGATCCGCGCTTTCGATTACAGTAGGGTGATCATTCGCCACTTTCCCCACCGCATCTCATCACGCCGACGCCGACGCCTGCGATGTAGATATCGCCTGCGCCGCGCAGATCAGCGCCAGATGGCTCAGTCCCTGCGGCATATTGCCACGCCAGCTCTGACTACGGACATCATACATCTCATTGAAAATATCGACGTTACCCTGACCGTCCAGTGTAGCCAGAATCTCCTGCATCGCTTGTTCAGCCTGGTCTGGCTCACCCATTTCCGCCCAGGCTTCCACCAGCCAGAAGGCACAGGCAAGGAAGGTACTCTCTTCATTTCTGACTCCGCTGTAGCGGTAGAGCATGGCGCTGCCGTCACCCAGTTTTTGACGGATTGCGCGACAGGTCGAGAGCATCCGCTGAGGATTGACCGCTTTACCGTATCTGTGAACCAGCGCCAGCGACGCGTCAAGGCGATCGTCACTGCCGGCGTAAAAAAGATACGCCTGCTGTTCTTCCGACCAGCAGTGCGACTCAATCCAGTCCCGGATACGATCTCGTTCCCGCTGCCAGCGCCCCAGCCAGGTGGGTTCGATATGCTGGCTTTCTGCCAGCGCCACAGCCCGATCCAGCGCCATCCAGCAGGCCATTTTGGATTGGGTATAGTGCTGCAGCTCCGGCAGTTCCCAGATGCCACAATCTTTCTGCCGCCAGTGATCGGCGCAGCAGTTCGCCAGTTCGCCCAGCATGCGCGAAGTGGTGATATCCAGCACATGTCCCGCCTCAATAAACCGCTGCGCTGTTACCAGCATGTCGCCATACATACTGAGCTGCAACTGGTCGCGGGCATTATTGCCGACTCGCACCGGCTGAGAGTTCATATAGCCGCTCAGTGACGGATAACGCTCTGCGGGTACGTCATCGCCATTGAGGGCATAGCAGGCGCGCAGCCTGACGCCGTGGCGCATGATTGTCTGTGACAGCCAGGAAAAGGCCGCTTTGCAATCTTCCAGCGCCCCGATATAGACGAACGCTTTAATAATCAGGCAGGCGTCGCGCACCCAGGCGTAGCGGTAGTCATAATTTTTCTCGCCGCCAATCCCCTCCGGCAAGGAGGTGGTCGCAGCAGCAGCCAGCGCGCCAGTCGGGGAGTACCAGAGAAACTTCAGCGACAGGGCAGAACGCTTCACCAGCGCCGGATAGCGACCGGCATAACTCAGGGTTTCTACCCAACGGGTCCAGCCGGTGTGGCTGGTTTCAATCCGCTGATCGATAGCCTCCAGCGGCGGCACCGCCAGCGGTTCTTTTTCGGTAACCAGCAGTGCGCAGAGTGAACGGGAACCGGCAGCGGTGCGTAGCGTGGCACAAACCTGCTCGTCATCCCGCAGTGTGATCTCAATATCTTCGCTGGTGCGGAACATCGCCATGATGTCGGCGATATGAAATACCTTGCCTTTCTCATTGTCGGCTACCCACGGTGAACGGGTTTCGGCTGCGGTACCGAAGCGCAGGGTAATCGCTAATTCTACTTCACCGCTGACGCCCTCAATGCGGCGCGCCAGTTCGCACCAGGGGAGACGGCCCGCCAGCGTACTGTTTATTGATTCGGTCAGTAGTACGGCACCGCTGTCGGTGTCGAAGCGGGTTTCCAGCACGTTGCTGTTGTCACGGTAGCGGCGCGAGACCTGATAAGGTGCGCGCGGGGCGATCTGAAAGTAGCCACCGAGTCCGGCGTCAAGCAGGCGATCAAACAACGGTTTCGCGTCGAGATTGGGCGCGCACCACCAGTCAATAGAACCATCCGGCGCAATCAGCGCCACTGAGCGGCCTTCACCGATGGCGGCATAATCGCCAGGACCGGCAAAGCCATCTTCTCTGACCGGCGAATGAAAGACCTTGTTTTTCATGATCTGCTTCCTTGTTTCACGGTTACGATCGTTGCCTGAGAGGACAAATGCGGGACAAAAAAATGGCCGCGTTATGCGGCCACCAAAGGAAGATTACAGCGTGCCGGTGCCGCCATCGGAGCACCAGACCTGACCGGAGGAGTAGCTGCTCTCAGTTGAGGCCAGGGTAACGTAGAGCGGGGCGATCTCAACCGGCTGACCCGGACGGCCCAATGGTGAGTCGGCACCAAATTGCTTCACTTTCTCCATCGGCTGTCCGCCGCTGGACTGCAGCACGGTCCAGTAAGGGCCGGGTGCGACTGCATTGACCCGGATACCGTCGCCACCCAACTGCTTAGCCAGAGACTTGGTAAAGGCGACAATAGCCGCTTTGGTCTGCGCATAATCAAGCAGAATGTCGCTGGGTTTAAACGCCTGTACGGACGAAGTATTAATAATAGAAGCACCGCGTGGCAGATATTCCAGCGCCGCTTTGGTGATCCAGAACATTGCATAAACGTTGGTTTTAAACGTCGCGTCAAAATCTTCAGTACTCAATGTACGGATGGACTCATTAAACTGCTGACGACCGGCGTTATTAACCAGAATATCCAGTCCGCCTAATTTTTCGGCTGCTTCTTTAACCAGCTGCTGACAGAATTCTTCAGAACGAATGTCACCAGGAATAGCAAAAACTTTGCGGCCTTCCGCTTCAATGACTTTAATCACTTCATCGGCGTCGGGCTGTTCTTCGGGCAGGTAGTTGATCACCACATCTGCGCCTTCACGAGCATAAGCGATAGCCACCGCGCGGCCAATACCGGAGTCACCGCCAGTGATCAGCGCCTTGCGACCGGTCAGTCGGCCTGTGCCGCGGTAGCTGGTTTCACCGTGATCGGGAACCGGGATCATTTTGCTGGCCAGGCCCGGCGCCTGTTGTGGCTGGTCCTCAAAAGGAGGCTTAGGAAATTGATCCAGATCGAGCGTCTTGTTAGTGGGTGTAGCCATTGTATGCTCCTTGAACAGAGTTTTCTGAGACATTAAGCCTGGCACAAATGTGATATTTGTCACATCTGACTGCTGATTCATTGAGCAGGCAAAACCAGAGTGAATTAATAATGCAGATAAAGCGTAGACAGGAAATCGGCATTATGTGCCGTAGCGTCCGAATATTTTTCGGGGCAAGGAGCGGCTAATAAAAGCGAAGCGTAAAATCTGTTGTGAATTATTTCAGCACATAAATCATGTCGGCAGAAAATATAAAAGGGCGGTTAACCGCCGTAAATCACACCCTGCCAGATACCTCTACCGGATATAGCGTGGGTGCATTGATGCTGGCCTGAGTCGCCGCAGGTCGGGTCGTGGGGTACGACGAATCCTATCTGCACGCCTGGAATTGGCTGGCGGGTTACTGCCTGGTGAAAGAGACGGGCGGCTGGTACCACCCGTTTAACACCGAAGGCGCTCGCATCACCAGAGGTGCGCTGGTCCTGGCCGTGGCAATCGGAGCCGAAGCGGATCTGCGCCGCATTGCCGGGTTACAACGACCCTGTATCCGTGACCCTGTCACGCTGACTGCACTGCGGTCAGCGTGATTCCTTTGGCCTTAGCGTTTTGGTCAGATAATGACGTTGCATACCGGTTTGCGGAAAATCGGGCAGGGACATCTGCGGCTGATAACCCAGCTTCTGATAAAACGGCAGAGCCTGAAAGCTGAAGGTATCCACCAGCGCATAGAAACATCCCATCTTTCCCGCCTCCTGCTCTGCGGCTTCCAGCAGTGCGCTGCCCAGACCACTGGCACGTAATGTTTCGTCTACCCAGAGATAATCGATACAGAGCCAGTTTCCTTTGCGTGCGGCGATCAGTCCCCCGCGCAACGTTCCCTGTTCGTCTCTGTGAGAAACCGACAGCGGTCCCCAATTATCGCGGCTGATAAATTGCCGGTTGTAAGCTCCCAGTCCTGTCAGCAGTTCATCCCGATCGTCGTCGTTGACCTGATGGGTAAGGGTAAATGTGCTCATCCTCGTCCTCTTGAAAGCGTGGTTCCTGATTATCCCCCGCAGAGGATAATTGCATGGATATCCTTTATAGGGTATAAATTAATTATTATCCCCTTTGGGGGATAAACGTCAATTTATACCCTATCGGGGATAAATCGTCTGCGCTATGCTTACAGCCTGTGATGCAGAAGGAGTCACCCCATGATATATAGCCCGCTTCAGCTGGCAAACCGGCTAAAGCTTATCCGCCAGCGCAATGGCTGGACCCAAAGCGAGCTGGCGAAAAAGGTGGGCCTGAAACAGGCCACCATCTCTCACTTTGAAAATGCCCCTGACAGCACCTCGCTGGCAACGCTGTTTAAGCTGTTACAGTCGCTGGAACTGAGTCTGGAAGTCCTGGAGAAAGAGGAGGCCAGTGCGCCTCAGTTGCATGATGAGGATGCGTGGTAATGCAAAGGCTGATTGCGTGGATGAACGGCGAGCGGGTGGGCGTGCTCACCCGGCAGCGAAACGGCGCTCATGAGTTTCAGTATGATACCGGCTGGCTGAGTAATCCGCTCTCCAGGCCGCTGTCACTCTCTATGCCATTGCAGGTAAAGGCGATCACCTCACACGCTGTGATTAATTTCTTCGATAATCTGTTGCCAGATAGCCCGTTGATTCGTGACAGAATTGTGGCGCGTTACCAGATTAAATCCCGTCAGCCGTTTGATCTGTTGCAGGAAGTGGGACGTGACAGCGTCGGCGCGACTATGCTGTTGCCACCCGATATGCCGCTGCCCGCACTACAGGCCCGCTATGAGGTGCTGGATGAACCCCGGCTCGAAAGCGTGCTGTCGGCCTATCAGTCAGATATCCCGCTGGGGATGCTGCGGGAAGAGACCGATTTCCGTATCTCGGTCGCGGGGGCGCAGGAGAAAACCGCGCTGCTGCTGACCGAATCGGGCTGGAGTATTCCCGCCGGAGCAACGCCCACCTCACATATCATTAAGCTGCCGATTGGCGAGATTAAACAGCCGGCCGCGACGCTGGATATGCGAGAAAGCGTGGAGAATGAGTATCTCTGTCTGGCGCTGGCCCGCGCATTGGGTATCGACGTGCCGCAGGCAACGATTATCCGTGCCGGACAGATGCGCGCCCTGGCCGTAGAACGTTTTGACCGCCGCTGGTCACGCGATAAAACCCGGCTGATTCGCCTGCCGCAGGAGGATTTCTGTCAGGTGCTGGGGCTGCCCTCGTCAACCAAATATGAGTCGGATGGCGGGCCGGGCATTGCGGAGATCATGCAGATACTGATGGGATCGAGCAACGCCATCGAAGATCGCTACCGCTTTATGATGTTCCAGGTGTTTCAGTGGCTGATTGGCGCAACCGACGGTCACGCCAAGAACTTCTCACTGTTTATTGAGCGCGGCGGCAGTTATCGACTGACTCCCTTTTATGATGTGATCTCCGCTTACCCGGTACTGGGCGGCACCGGTCTGAACAAACGCGCGTTGAAACTGGCGATGGGGCTGCGCGCCACTAAGGGGAAGAAGACCGAGATCGACAAAATCTTCCCGCGCCACTTTATCGCCACGGCAAAAAGCGTCAATTTTGATCCTGACAGCCTGCAGCAGATCTTCGACGTCTTTATCCGGGCGTTTCCTCAGGCTGTGGTCTCGGTGCGCGATGCGCTACCGGCCGACTTTCCGCAGCACATCGCCGACGCCATTTTCAGCCATTCACTGATTATGCTGGAGCGGTTGCGCCATAAAGAGTAAGGGCGGTGATGAGCGGGCAATATCCTGAAAACGACACAATAGGCGTGACTCCACTGTATAGCTAAAACCTCGTCAGCTATGCTTATTTGACAGGCTTAACAAGGGAGTAAGGGTATGAAGTGTCCGGGATGTGAAGGAGAGGCGTTTGTTTATGCCACGCGAGACGTCAGTCTTAATACGGGAAATCCGGATGACGTGGTGGCAGATGTGAAGGGCGATCACTGTATCCGCTGTGGTGCGGTGATCATGAATGCCGGAACGGCGGCGTTGTATCCTGAAAAGGCTGAAGCGCTGGAGAATGCAGGCGTGCCCATCAAATGACATAGTGAGCCCGCACATCGCGGGCTTTTCTTTTTACACTCACGTTTATTCACTCACCGTTTTATTAAGTCTTTAAAACGGGCCTGATTATCCTCCAGCCAGGAAGTTAGGCGCACAACTCAATGCAGAAGGGCAGCCAAACACGGTGGTGACGATTGCCGCGACGGGTGAACGTTTTGCCCACGCCCGGCTCTATCCTTCTGATAAACGGATTGCGATGGGCGACAAGCTCTCTCTTACCACCGGCTATAAAGGAGGGCTGACCAGCCGATCCGCTTACGTAGTCAGAGAAGCTTCTGAGTTACAGTGTAACGTTGTGGATTGGCTGACCCGTCTGGCGATCCCCTATTATCACGCGGTAGTAAGCTGGCTGGAGCAATTGCGGATCGGGATCACCGGCGGCGAACTCTATTCACTTATCGAAACGGTACTGCCCAAAACGCAATATGGCTGGCATCTTAATCCAGGGCATCTGGTCGCAGACGAAGAGTGGCTAAGCTCGCCTATCTATCCCGATTCAGCGGTGAGTCTGAAAAGCGGTATGCTGCTGCAGATCGATATCATCCCGTCATTGCCAGGTTATGGTGGCTGCAGTATCGAGGATACGGTCGGGCTAGCCGACGCAGCATTGCGTGATGAACTGGCGCGTTGTTTTCCTGATGTCTGGCAGCGTATGACTCAACGCAAAGCGTACCTGACAGAGGTGCTGAAGATCCGATTACCAGAAGAGGTGATTCTGCTCTCAAACACGGTAGGGTATTTGCGCCCTTTCTTACTGGATAAGCGCCGTGCGCTGGTGCGCCAGTAGGGTCTTAACCGGCCGCATCAGGCCGGTAATAATTTGTAAAATTTAACTGAGAGTAAAAGGCAGACGCATCTGTCAGGATACGCGCCTCAGAAAGTTCCTGGTTGCTATCATTTGATGAAATGGTTTACCAAAAACGCGGTTTTGTTTGCCTGCAAAACTTCCCTTGCCGCGTTTATCGCACTCTCTGTGGCGCTCATTCTTAACTTTGAGAAACCGGCCTGGGCGCTGACCACCGTGTTCGTTACCTCACAACTCTATGCTGCATCGACTGTCTCGAAATCGCTATTTCGTCTGGTAGGCACGCTGCTGGGTGGCATCTTTATTCTGCTGATCTACCCTGAAACGGTGCAGTCACCCGTGCTGTTCAGCCTGTGCGTGTCGCTGTGGGTGACGGTTTGCCTCTGGCTCTCTCTGCATGACCGCACGCCAAAGAGCTATATCTTTATGCTGGCCGGTTACAGTGCGGCGATTATGGGCTTCCCCGACGTGGAGTCACCGTCGGCGATTATTAACACGGTGATTTCGCGTATTGAAGAGATCACACTGGGCATCCTCTGCAGCACACTGGTTCACCGACTGGTGTTTCCGGTGCCGATGCACCATCTGCTGGAGCAGAGCGTTAATCTCTGGTTTCAGAACGCGCGCAAATTATGTGATGAACTGATCAGCGGTATGGCAAAGAACAAATCGCTGGAGCGGGAAGATATCCTGATTCAGATGGCAGGTTATCCACTGAATGTTGAAACGCTGTTAACTCACTGCGTCTATGAAGGCGAGGCAGCGCGAAATGTCATCCGTCTGGTCAGCGTGCAGTATCAGCATCTGAGCTATCTGCTGCCGACTCTGACCGCGATTGAGTCACGGCTTGGGGTACTGGCCGAGCTGAATATTCGTTTTCCGCCGTGCGTCACCGACGTGTTTCAGCAGTTTCTGTTGTGGCTGCATCATGATCGAATTAAGGATATTGCCGGGCTGCGTGAAGCGATTGCTGCCAGTCAGACCACCCTGGAACGTGAGTGGCAGTCAGGGTTGCTGGCAACCGAAGAGAGCCTGCTATTGATTGGCCTGATGGAGCGGCTGGCTAACGTTGTGCGCATTGCGGATGCCTATGAGAATGTCAGTGCGCGCGCAGGGGATCTCTATAGCCACGGCGATGGGGCGGCAATCCGCAATATCCGGGAACATCGGCATATCGACAAAGGTCTGCTAAGGTTGTCTGCGCTGACGGCTTTTCTGGCGACGTTTCTCTCCAGCCTGTTCTGGATTGGTAGCGGCTGGGCTGATGGAGCAAATGCGCCTTTAATGGCGGCGATCATTAGCTCATTTTTTGCCGGTGTCGATTCCCCGGTGACGCCGATGAAACTGTTCGTGAAAGGGGTGATGGTTGCGCTGGTCGTCAGCCTGTTTTATATCGCTTTCCTAATCCCACAGGCTAATACCTTACAGGCGCTGATGATCTGTCTGCTACCGGGTCTGATGCTGCTGAGTCTGGTGATTGCCAATCCGGCGACCAATATGGTGGGACTCAGTGTAGCCATTCAAATCCCCGGTTTTATCGGCTTAAGCCATCACTATGTCCCGAATCTGATTGTTACACTGAATGCGGCAATCTCCTCGATGGTGGGGATTATGTTTGCGGTGGTGCTGACGGCGCTGATCCGCAATAAACGACCGTCATGGATTGCCCGAAGAGCGGTGCAACGGGGGCTGCGCGATCTATTAGGATTTATCAAAATGGTGGAGCGCAATTCCGCCACGCTGCTGTCACGCCAGCAATTTATTGCGCGGATGCTCGACAGGGTGAATATCATTCTGCCGCGTAAACGGCTCGATCCGGTGCCGGATATCGTGGTGGGCGGGTATCTGATTACGGAAACCTGGCTGGGTGCCAACTGTTATGACTTTTACGCGCGTTATCATGAGGTGCTGGAGAGTCATCAGATCGATAGCGGTCAGATGTTTCACGAGCTTGCGCTCTATCTGAAGCGCAAGATGAAGTCGCTGCAGTCAGTGCCACATCAGGACTTGCTGGATGAGTTGGACTTGTTACTGCTGGGGCTGGAGCCACTTGCCCGACAGGAGAGTGCAGTGGTCGCGCCCTTAATCCATCTGTTTAATATTCGGGTGTCACTGTTTCCGCATCAGCGCTGGCCGGAGTAAAGCGGCGGGTGGCTTAAAGAAAAAGATCGCCCATAAGAGGAGATAAAACGTGATTTAGTTACATCATACATTTTATTTTCAATTAATTAATGGTCAGGCACCGTGCCTGTATATCAATTCTGATAAGAAAAAAGATAACTGCACGGAAAAGGCCGGACAGGTGCAGAACAGAGATGACATAAAGGACATAGTGCCGATTTAAAATCAGAGTGATGGATACATATTTGTTGCCCGCCATGCTCAGGTGAAATCGTTTATAGATGCAGGTCATACGCCGCACCTGAAGCCAGCAAGAAGAGCAGGGGACGCATATCTCAGTGCAGGCAGAGAGGAGGGTTCAGCTTTTTGCCGGCGACTGAAGCTGATAAATCCACGCACCGAGCTGCTGATTATCTTCAGTAAAAACCTGAACCTCGACGCGATCATAGCCATCTTCAAACGCATCCAGCATCGGCCAGTGGGCATCCAGCTGGTCTGAAACAAACAGATAACCCGGCACATTGGGACCTTGCTCATCCAGAACGATGCCTGGAAAATCGGTCGCTGCGCCCCAGCCACGCTCATAGAAGGTGCCGTTCACCGAACCGGCCAGCCATTCTCCGCCAATGTTTTCCAGAATATGGGCATTCTCGCGGCCCGGACAGAGCGTGCCATATACAAATAAGCGTTTCATTTTCTCTCATCCAGAAAACTGTCGAAGCCAGCAACTTTAACGTGCCTGAAACGCCTTGTCTTGCAGAACTGCGACGTTATCGATGGCTTCAGCCAGCTTACGGGTCAAATTCTGTGGAAAGTGGCCACACCTATTGCGCAGCACATTCACGTAGGGACGCCTGAAGACTGGCGTAAAAGGGCGCTTTAGTGTGATCTGCACCTGTTCGTTTGCGCTTTACGGTCAGATTACTGAAAGGTGGTGGTGTAATTAACCGGAATGCCCTGGTCATTGATCACCGCATAATTCACAGAATCTCCGGATTTCAGCGTGGTGCGACTCTCAATCTGCAGATCAGAGTATGGGGCGAGAATAATATCTTTTATCGATTGCTGACCTTTGGGATTCACCGTCATGCTCATGAACCAGGGAGTAGGGTTGGTTAGCGTGATTTTATCTCCCCTGGCTGCGAAACGGAGCTTTTCCGGATCCGTAGTCTGCGGGGCGTTAAGTCCCGCAGGCCGGATAAAGATTTTCATCCGGATCCTCAGTGGTAACACTACCTTACGCGCAGCCGCGTTTAGCTCTTTTTTCAGCGCCGGTATCTGGTAAATATTTAACCAGTAAAGGCTCTCTTTGTCCGCGGGCAGCGCCTGCCGTGAGGTAAGCATCAGACGCAGTGAACGCATTTCACCCGGATACATTTTGACAACCGGCGGTATGACAATAACGGGCGTGATACTGGCATCGGGAGAAAGGGTCAGGTCACCATCGTCTGTCCAAAGTTGCAAAAAAGTTTCGTTTTGGCCGCTATTAATAACATTAATCGACTGGGTCAGATCTGACTGATTAAAAACAACCCGCGTTTTATCCACATTCACCACCGCCCACACGCTGAATGAGAGCAGGACGCCAGATAACACGAAGATGTTACTGAAAACTGACCACAACCTGTAACTGCGCATTGACTGTTCCTGCTGTAATAGTTTGCCCGCTGAGCGCTTCAAGAGAAGCAGTGAAATCGCCACTGTAAATATCAGCGCCTCCTGAGGAGATTTGCGACGTTAAATCTTTGTAGGCATACCAGCCACGGCTGTTGCCCGTGCCTGTCGATGTTCTGTCAGGGAGTAAATTGAGCGCCATATTATGGCTGTCATAAATCTTTATACCGACGCCGGAGGCGGCAGGGCTGCTGCCATAGTGGGTATCCAGCAGCCAGGTTAACCCGCCGCCAGCGGTGGTTAGCCCAAGATTCCTTGCCTGCGTCACCGCATTTGACTGATTAACCAGAAAGCCCATGGCAACATTTGCTGACGTGGTTGTAGAGGTAGTGGTGCTGGAGATTGCGCCGGCCTCACACTGGATAGTGATATTAAAAGGAGCCTGACTTTTCCCACCCTCGGCAAGGGTATTGACGCTGACGGTGGGCAACAGCACCACCGAAGGGTAATCCTGGACTTCGCACAGCGCGCCACGCACATAGGTGACATTGGAATAAGTGCTCCAGGCCGCGGGCCAGTTACGGTAAAAACCATACCAGTTAGAGAGGCTGTCCTGGCCCACCTTGAGATTATTGGTATCCAGCCCTGGCCCTTTAAAAGCAAGATATCCGCGAGGTTGTGTCCAGATATCTACATAGCGATTGCTGTTGCTAGCGTAATAGCGGGTAGAGTCTATTTTAAACATTTCATATAACACATTGCTAAATGCACTGGCCGGAATATAGATATAAGTGCCATCGGAATACCAGTCATTGGCCGTGAGTTGTCGGGCTTTCCAGTATCGGCTGTAATATTCGCCAGTTGTCAGATTGGTCAACCTTACGGCGACATTGGCGGCCACATCGTAATAAGCGCCATCTACTTCAGACGTAATATATTGCCCGGCATAGGGACTGTCGCCATTGGTAGCGTACATTTCATACAAACTGTCTGCATCTGCCACGGCGCAGCGGTAAAGAATCTGGTTAGCCGAGTAGGAAACATTGCTTGCGGATGTCAGAAAGCTACCCACAGAACTGGCCAGCAGGGTGCCGGAGGGCTGAAAGGTCTTCCCGGTATTGATACTGATTACTGAAGGCAGGCCCACATTACCTGAGCAGGTATCACAGGCACCCGTCCAGTTGGCGGCGGTATAACCTGCCGCAATCGCGCTCTGAGAAAGAGAGGAGGTGGCGGTGACGACGCTGCAATTGGCCCAGGCGGTTGTATTAAGCAGCAATAAAAAAAAAGACAGCCGTAATTTTTTGATTCTCACACTATTAACCCTTGCGGCAGATGGCATCCAGGCGAACAATATTTTCATTCACCCGACCGGTTATTTGATAATTAACAAAGCAGGTTTTATTGCCTTTATATTGCCAGTTGACTTTTAAGGTACCAGAGTCATGCGGAACCCGTGCATATAACTGGCCACCCTGGCCGACAATGCCTATTACGGTATTATCAGCATCACGAACTTCAGTACCCATTGGCGGAATATTATCATCTTCATTCTTCAGCGCGATCAACACCGCCTTACCTTGTAAGGTGGCGAAATGAATACGCGTAACAGAGCCAGCATAGGGCACAACGCGCTGACTGCCGCCGCTTAATTCAGCATCAGCATTCATATAACGTGTATCCAGGCTGACGGTATTAGCCTGATAAGGGGTCAGTGAGGGCAGAATGGCATAGCCGGACGGATTAATAACGGCACCTTGTCCATTGCGCACACTGGCTCCCTGAGCGCCTTCTGCATGGACAAGTGCAAAGGTGTCGCTGGTATAAGGTCCGGCAGTGATGCCGCCAGGATGGATTAGCACCGTACCAGAAAGCCCTAATCCTGCCTGGCGATAATTATCACCCTGGCCATAATTAGCACGGACCCCGCCCATGCGCGTATTCTGCTGAACATTTCCGCCGAACGAGGCACGGTAACTGCCGCTATTTTGCGTCTGTTCGGCTCCCCCATACAGAGACCAGGAGAGCCGGTTATTTTCGCCCGACGAACCGGTCAGGGAGAGAGTAGAATTACGTGTTTCTTTAGACTGGTTGTAGTTATAGGCCACTGACGCCGCGTTATTACCCCAGTTCAGCGGAACCGAGACATTCAAAGCAACGGTATTTTCGGTGTACTTTTCCCGCCTGGTGTTATCACTGTCGTCCAGACTCACACCGAAACGATCATAATTCCAGGTTGTGCGCTGTCGGCCAACGTTGAGACTGTAACTGATGTTTTTCCAGCTATTGTTATAACCAAGCTGAAGCTGAGTAATACGTGACCGGTTATTGTAGAAATCCGCTGTGCTGGCGCTCAGGCTAATTAAGCCATAATCCTCCATCGACTGACTCAGGGTCACAGAAAAATTATTGCGCTGATGCAATGTATCCGAATAGTAATTGATGCCATTATCCTGCTGGCGCCGGACACCCAGCACATCCTGCAGGTCGCGATAACCGCTGGTTGAATAACGATAGGCAGCCAGCACAAGGTTGGTTCCGGTCGCAAAGGTTTTGCTATAGCTCAACTCGGCGCGCCATCCCCTGGCATTTCTGTTTTGATCGACCCTGGCATCGGAAAAGGTGGTGTTCAATCCTACCGCACCCGCCTGAGAGGTCCAGACACCGCCAAGCAGCCAGGCCTGATAGTCCTCTGCCAGCCGCGATCCCGCTGTAGCAGTCACTCGGTTACTAATACCACGCTGCAAAAGCCCTTCGAAGAAAGTGTTATTAACGGAGTAATACTGCCGCACCCGACCTAACGCAACAGAGTAATGCCAGTTTCCCGGTCTGACCGAGTCAGGAACAGAAGCATAGGGAACGGTAAACGATGACGTTTTTCCATTCGCTTCAACGATCTCAACATCCAGATCGCCCTGGCTGCGGGTATTGTACAAATCATTAATAACATAGGGGCCAGGCGCGACATTCGTTTCATAAATAACGCGATTCAGCTGCCTGACAATAACCCTGGCACTCGATGAAGCGACGCCGCGAATTTCTGGCGCATACCCACGTCGGCTCTGCGGACGCATCCTTTCATCGGTGGTGAGTTTGATACCGTTATACGCGAGACTCCCAAACTGGGAGCTTTCCGTATAACTGTCGCCTAAGGTCAGCTGGCTATTCAGCGATTCAACAGGGCGCTGAAGCCAGGTTCTGACCGTCATATACCGAACGTCACTGCCGGTGACATTGTTGTCAATAAACCGCAAATTGCCCTGATGCCGCAGTTGCCATTTATCAATATTGGTACCAGCCGTCATACCACTCCAGAGATACTGGTATTGGTAACCGGATGCGGTATTCTTCGTCCAGTTGTAATTGGTGTTATGCCGGATGAAGAGAGCCATTATCCCCGGGTCCCATTCAGCAACGGGGATATTTCCGCGTGGCAAATGAATTAATTCTGCATCCGGAATAGTTAATTGCAGCCGCAGTGAAGCCTGATCGAATTGCCAGCGTGCCGATGACGACCAGTGACCTAAAGGCTGACAGCCATCGCTGGCTGTGGATTTTTTTAGCGACTTAAGATGCAATGATTCAGCCACCGCTGGGGAAAGACAGGGTTCTATCGGCCGACTTTTCTCTTCTGGCAAAAAGGTGAGGGTGACGCCACTTTTAACCAGCTTATTGTTGACATAGATATCGACATAATAGTTGCCGGGTGCGATATTTTGCTGATTAAACTGATCGATATTCTGACCAAAAGTGGAACCTTTAAACAGCGAAGGATCAAAATAGTACTCCTCCGCGAATCCATACGTTGAAAGAGTGAATGATGCACAGAGAGGTAAAAAAAAGAGGTGAATATTACCTGGCTGCAATCGGATAGTTTTCACTGACTTTTGCCCCCTGGTCATTCATCGCTGAAAGAGAAACTGTACTGTTAACGGATAAAGGTTGAATAGCGGCTTTGCATCTGACTGTTTTTATCGAAAAGGGCGCAATCATATCTGCATCACAGGCTATTTGTTTTCCTGCTGTTTTTATTGCAACGTCAGTAAGTGAGAGGTACCTGGGCTGAGTGTTGTTGATCTCAATTCCCTCTTTTTTCATCGTTATCTTTATCCCGTCGAAAATATTATCTGGCTGACTAATCCCTTTTGGCCGATAAAATATTTTCATCCGGTTACGCAACATTAAAACCATACTGTTACGGCCTGACTCATCCTGAATATTGGCAGGTGGAATTTGCAGAGAGTTAAACCAAAAAACTGTCTCACGATCCTGTGGTAATGCGGTCTCAGGCATGAACCTGATTCGTAAAACCTGGCCAGTGAGAGGCTGAATCCGAAACAGCGGTGGCGTGACAATAAAAGGCGCGTCGCTATCTTCGCCCGGTTGCGAATCCATATTGCCGTTATCAAACCAGGTCTGAATGACGTAGGGGATTTTATCGTTGTTTTTTAACTGGACATCGACGGAGACCGCGTTACCCGGATAAATTATACGGCTACCAAGAATAGTGACGCTCGCCTGGACTTTATCCGAAATAAGCATCATCAAAAAAATCATTATTACAAATTTTAATGGGAAAAACATAATGCGCGAAGTCATATCGGATATCTCAAGCGTGGCGTGCGTATCCGGATGGCCAGATACGCACGGAAAAGATTACTGGTAAGTCACGGCATATTGCAGTGATGCGGTTACCGTACCCGCAGTAGGTGTGCCTGCTGCGTAATAACGGGCAGAGTAGGTGGCAGAGCCTGAGGTTTCACCCGCCTGAAGGGTCATATCGCCGCTGCCGGTGTAACCACTGGTCAGATCGATGACCGCATCTTTCGGGTCGAGGATTTGTACTTCCACATTATTTGCTGTGCCGGTGTTCGATAAGTTACCGGCGGCACTGACGTTATTCCCCACAAATACCGTAGAGATTTTCGTGGTCTTAGTGCTGTCACCGGTACAGCCACTCACGCCCACGGTGAAGGTGGTATCACCCGCAGTCGCACCAGACGTTGCAAGGTCCGACGTACTCACCGTTGGCAACAGAACGACAGGAGAAGCATTATTACCGTTTACCGACACTGAACAGGTCTCAGAGGTCACTTCACCCTGAAAATTGATGGTGTTATCTGAGGCTGCAAATACGCTGCCTGACCCCAGCGCAAAACTGATTAAAACAGCAAGATTGAGCGATCGGGTTTTCATCTTCATTTAATACTCCTTTATCTTCTTTATGCGGAAAACAACTGATTGAGGCTGATGCCCATTTTCCGGCGAATAGCATCTTTGATGTTATAAACGCGCTTTTTTTCAACACCCATCTCTCTGGCTATAATTGTCAGTGAAAGCCCATTCATCGCCAGATCAAGGAACTGAACTTCATCCTGTTTGAGTGGATTAACTCTTTTACTGTTTTCAGCTTTCAGGCCAAAATAGCAGCCATTAATTTGTCTGCTTGTCTCTTCCAGAGACTGGTCTGCACAAATCACGGTTTGTATGCGGATATCCTCTTTTTGCCAGTACGTCGCAAGCGGTTCCATAAAGCGATCGCTGACGATAACCAGCATCAATCCAGTATTTTTTAAATATTCAATCCAGTTGCTGTTGGTAAAATACCTGACATTCCCCCGGGAGAAGTCAACGAAAATGCATCCTCTGCAAAAGATACTTTCATATTTTCCAGCCACCATACTAAGCAGGGATGAGGAGAAAAAATGATTCCCTCCAGGCCAGGTGGTGATTTTTTGCAATGGACATCGGTTATAAATGTCTGATGCGCGATGGGTGAGATCACAGCCATATTTGCAGGTGGCGCAGCGAATTTCCTCTCTGGTTATCTTTTTCATCATATTTAATGTCGTTGCGAGAGTTGTGGTTATTTTATCGATAAAAAACCGCGCATTTCAAGGCGATGAAAATTATCTGCTATTTACTGCATTCAGATTTTTCTTAAGTGGTGTCCTCCATGTCTGAGAGTAGGATTGGTTGAAAATTCGGGACACAAAAGGATGCCAATCCATCAGCGACGCTGAGAGACCAGGAGTTTTTTACGTCCGTTAGGAATATTTCGCAAATAAGGCTACTTTGATCAATAAAAATTCCGCACTCAAAGCTAAATATGCGTTAATTTTAATCAGTGCCCATTTTTGTATATTTCAACCTACGAACTGGTGTGGGTGAATAAATGCTAACTGCGTTTTTTTTGCGCTTACTCCTTATTTCATCACGATGAAATTACCATTAAATCTGAGAAATAAAAAAAGGGGGATATTTAAGGCTAACAATCTCTTTTGGTTAAGAAAAATCCTAGTAACAAATATGTTAATTGACGCGCATGTTATAAATATTGATCTAAATCAGTTATTTAGCGAACGGAAACATAACTGTTTTTTACTATGTCATTAAAGTAAAAGAGATCTATAGTTATTTTCTAAAGGGGGATCAATTATTCAGGTTTTGTATAAAAAAATGATTTTTACTGCGTGAAGATTTACGTTTCTATTTTCTGATACATCGAAATTAAACGTGAAAATCTTGATTAGGGGTCAGGGTTCCAGGCTTGAGCATTATTGCGCCACGGTAATAACGCGCAGTGCGAGTATCGAGCATGGATTGGGCTGACCAAACAGTGGAAAGTTGACACTGGTTTTCTTCATCATTGCGGGACTTACTGGACAGGTAACGGAGTGAACAAAAAGTAGTTAGCTGTGGGTGCGCTTACGGCGATAGTGTTGTTAGGGGTGCAGACATCAAAATAACAAGAGAAAGAGAGTATGCGGAGACGCTTCTGCAGCATTTCTATGACAGCCAAACCCTGGTGACGGCGGTAATTTTTGCGTAGCGGCGTCATTGTCTGAGTGCAAAATGCATTTGATTAGGTGAAATCGGTAAACGGTCAGAGTGCGCAAAGCCTCTTACCGGTTGCAGAAGGTTAAACCGTCGTCAGGCTGCAAATCTCTGGCAGCAAATTTGTTGGTGAAGATAGCGCGTGACATCGCTGAAGAACATCTCCAGCGGAGAAAGCCAGTCTGAAGAGCGCAGCATGACATTCAGTCGCGGGTTGGAATACGCGGCACGAAAAGGGTCAGGAAGATGTCGTGATCGCATTTGACAGAGTTTGCTGCAATGTGGGAAACCGGCATAATCAACAGCAAATGGAGAACCGACCTGATGATAGACCGTCAGAATCCCGGGCAGCACGAATATGCGCATAATGTATATTATGTTAAATTGAATGTCTGATTGGCCATTTCCTTCTTGCTCTCTTGTTCCCTGCCATGCTGTTAATCTTATTCATCCTGAATCGCTCTTGCTGCTGGCAGCGTGTTAAACCGTCTTCGTGTCTTGCCTCTTGCCTGCAAACCTCCGTTATCAATTTACAATTGATAGGCTTGAACGCATCCACTACATGATGATCCTCGCAGCCGATAAATAACCTCCCCGCGGCTGAATGTCGCGGAGGTTGTAAACTCAGGACGTCATCGCGTTTTTTCGAGTCCAGAACAACACCAGAACCCGCTGTGACGATTGCCGCGGCCATACTAAGAACGCGTCTCCACCCGCGTGCAGTGCATTCACTCTCTGCGCACTGATTTGCCTCTGGCTGTGGCGGATATCATGCATGACGTAGTGGGTAACGGGGTTACGCCATTACGCCATATCAAGGCGGTTAAGAGTCGTTACCGCTCTGCCAGCCCTTCACGACATGAGTGAGAGCCGGCCTGGCATGAAACCTTTATTTACTGACAAGCAATTGCGGCTCAGAAGCCAGGTTAATGTCTGCAGTGAAACTGCATGATGTAACTAAGTCCGCAGCATCTCTCTTCTCAGAAATTTCACATTTCCTGCGAGTCAATATCTCTTTGGCCTCAGGCCCTTTATTCTTTCTGCACTGTCACTCGACCCCAAACAGTCAATAAAGGAAACATTGATGAAAACTTCATATGCTTTGATAGCAACATTACTGATGACTGCAGGCACGTCAGCTTTCGCAGCCCAGTCTGCTGTTGTCAAAAACCCACTAAGCGTACACGTTCTTAACCTGCAAACTGGCCAGCCAACGGCAGGCATTGAAGTTGAACTGGATCAAAAGCAGCAGGATAACTGGGTGAAACTGGCGTCTGGCGTCACTGATAACAATGGTCGAATCAGCGCCCTGTTCCCGCAGGAGAAAGCGGCCAGCACCGGCAGCTACCGCGTGGTGTTCAAAACCGGTGACTTCTATAAAAAGGAAAACCAGAAAACCTTCTTCCCCGAGATCCCGGTTGAGTTCAACATGGACGCTAACGGTGAGCACTACCATATCCCATTGCTGCTGAGCCCGTTTGGTTACTCAACTTATCGCGGCAACTGATCTGGTCCGCCTGATCCGGCGCTTAGGTGCCGGATTTCCCCCTCTCCCGCAGCGTGCGCCGGAAAACATTCCACCAGCCCGTCAATAAGCATCCGTCACCGTTACGTCACATGTCGGTTTTGCGGATGGACCTGATGGGTACACGATCCCACTGCAGTCATTATCATTACCCATTCCCTGGATTCCCGGTTCAGCCCGAGGCGCGCAGCCACACTCCTCTGCCTTACTCCTTCGCGTATCATCCCCTGTTGCACAGCAGCCCGCCAGGTTGCTCTCTTCTGCGTCCGGCACGCCGTCATAAAATGTCACGTTGCATTCGCCCCGGTCTCGCCAATCCCCCGCTATAGTTATTGCCAGTCACATCAGTCATAAAACCATGGAGATAACATGAGCCAACTTTTTTCCACTGTCTCGCTGGGCGACCTTCCGCTGGATAACCGCATTGTGATTGCACCAATGTGCCAGTACTCCGCTGAAGCGGGCAATGCGACTGCCTGGCACCGGATTCATCTTGGCCAACTGGCCTTTTCCGGGGCAGGCCTGATGATTATTGAAGCCACTGCCGTAGAGGATATTGGCCGTATCTCTCCCGGCGATCTCGGCTTATGGAATGATGACAATGAAGCCGCGTTGAAAACGGTTCTGGAGGATGTGCGTCGCTATTCGTCTATTCCGATTGGTATTCAACTGGGACATGCGGGCCGCAAAGCATCGTGTGCCGTACCCTGGGAAGGCGGTCAGCAGATTGCGTCTGATGCCGGTGGCTGGCAAACCGTGGCCCCGTCGGCGCTAAGCTACACTGCGGATGAAGTTAAACCAGTTGCCATGAGCATTAACGATCTGGCGCGGGTGAAACAGGCCTTTGTGGAGAGCGCCCTGCGTGCGGCGCGACTGGGTATCGCGCTTATTGAAGTGCATGCCGCACACGGCTATCTGCTACATCAGTTCCTTTCACCGCTGTCGAATAAGCGCAATGATGAATATGGCGGTTCGCTGGAAAACCGTATGCGCTTCCCGCTGGACGTTTTTAAAGCCGTCCGCGAAGCCGTGCCCGCTTCGCTGCCGGTGGGTGTGCGCATTTCAGCCACTGACTGGGTCGAAGGCGGTTGGGAAATTAAGCAGTCAATCGCCTTCTCCCGGGAGCTGGAAGCGCTGAACTGCGCTTACATTCATGTCTCAAGTGGCGGCCTGTCGGAAGATCAGAAAATCAGCGTCGGCCCAAATTATCAGGTGCCCTTCGCCCGTGATATTCGTGAGCAGGTGTCAATTCCGGTGATCGCGGTCGGTTTGATCACGGAACCGCAACAGGCAGAAGATTTGCTGCTGCAGGGCGAAGCGGACCTGGTGGCCCTGGCGCGCGGCATTCTTTATGATCCGCGCTGGCCATGGCACGCAGCCGCCGCGCTGGATGGCAAAGTGCAGGTTCCGCCGCAGTATCTGCGCTCTGAACCGCACGACGTTAAAGGCATTCTGACGCAGGATCAGTAAGGCTTAACGGGCAGGCCGCATGCATGGCGGGCTGCCCTGTTAATGATAACGTCATTATAAAATGGTTTTCAGTCGTAGAGGCTGCAGCATCATGATGGTTGTGGCATCCACAATCTCACCCTGGTGAATCGCCTGTCACGCCTGATCAAAATCGATCTCCAGCCCCTCGATATTCTCGCCCTTTTCTGGCTATCCCGTCGGCCGATCATCTGCAGGTGGAGAGGAATGATTGGCGCTGAGCCAGCAGGCTATGACGATCATCTGCAATCGTAGCAGGCTTGCAGCGCAAGATGCGGGCCGGTCAGCGGTCGCTGCGTATCGGGAAATTGCTGTGCTACCGGGGTCATTGAACTTTGTGCCAGTGCCACCGCCACAGCTCCCTGCTGATAAGCCTGCTCAGCCGCCGCCACAATCAGCGCAAAATAGCGCGCCGCGTCACCCGCTTTGAACGCAGCCCATGCCCCTTCCACCAGCTCGACCTCCACCTGACTGCCGGGCTGACAAAAGAGTTCTCGCGTCGCCGCCAGTGTCGATTCTGCCGCACAGAGTGCTATCGCCGGACCCACCTGACGCTGCAGCGCCCTCGCCAGCATGCCGTCGGTACGCATGACCCGATCCTGCACACTGAAATCATCAGCAACCGGTGCCAGCGTCGAACAGGTGATTAATACGGCATCAAACTGTGGCAGTAGCACGCTAATCAATTGTGCGATACGACGGCGTAACTCAGCCGTCATTCCCCCGCTGCATTCCGCTTCAGTCAGCAGCGCAGGCATCACCAGGTGATTCAGTGGCGCATTGTCGCGCGCCAGTGTGGTGGCGGCCTCATCAAATATCGCGATATTACTGGCCGCAGTGTGGAAGCAAAGAATATTCAGGGTGAGCTCCGGTTTATCAAAAAGTATGGTCAGCATGTGGGTTGCCAAACGGCATGATGAATAACAACACGATAACCGTCGGTATCCGTAAATGTCACGCCCCGTTGATCCCCGTAAGGATTAAATGAAGGAACCCGCTGGAATCCTGCGTCATGCATAGAGGCACAACAGGCCTGGTCAGGCTGTTGGGGAATTCAGAGCACCAGCAAATCATCATGTGATGGCAATGGCCTGATGGGATGGATTTGACCGAGCGTGAATTCGAGATGCCAGCCCAGCTCTTCAGCGCCGGGCATCACGCCACTAAACCCCCGATGGTCAGTTAGCTCACCGAGTTTATGCAACCCCAGCCCGTGGCAATAGATCTGACTGCTTTGCGTGAGGTCAGTGACTGGCCGGGCGATACGCAGATGCTGCATATTCAGGGTTCTCTCCTCACAGTTCACTGATATCTATCACCGTTCCCTGTGTTTACCATGACGCTGGATGCGGAACAGATTTTCTGGCCACTTACACCGCCTGCCCGGTTTTTTGCAAGCGGATGTGACTATCAGTCAACCTGAACCCGTGCCGGCAAGCGCACGGCAACCGCTGTGCTACCGCAGTTAGCACGCTGTCCCCTGTTATCCGGGCAAACAGCTTACCGCTCACAGCGCTAAACGTCTTCCCGCCGCTGTCATCTACACTTTCCCGGTATTCATACGGCGATGCCCAGTGCATTGCCCGGCTATAAAAGGAAGACACTATGACTGAACAAGCAACCCAGAACCACGCCTGGTTACTGGCTTCTCGCCCACACGGTGAGCCGACCAAAGAGAATTTTCGCCATGTGGCGCAGCCCGTCCCGGAAATCAAAGAGGGTGAAGTGCTGCTGAAAACCCTCTACCTTTCGCTCGACCCCTACATGCGTGGCCGGATGGATGACGGTAAATCTTACGCCGCACCTGCAGAGCTGGACCAGCCAATGGTGGGCGGCACTGTCTGTCAGGTCGCCGCCTCAAAAAATAGCGATTTTAAGATTGGTGACTGGGTACTGGCGCAGAGCGGCTGGCAGGAATATGCGGTCTCCCAGGGCAAAGAAATTACGAAGCTGGGCAACGATCTGCCGCACCCATCATGGGCGCTGGGCATTCTCGGTATGCCAGGTTTTACCGCCTATATGGGTCTGATGGATATCGGTCAGCCGAAAGCGGGTGAAACCCTGGTGGTCGCCGCAGCAACCGGTCCGGTGGGCGCAACGGTCGGTCAGTTAGGTAAGCAAAAAGGCTGTCGCGTGGTTGCGGTCGCGGGCGGTGAAGAAAAATGCCAGTACGCGGTTGATACACTGGGCTTTGATGCCTGTCTTAATCACCACAGCGCCGATTTTGAAGAGCAGCTGAAAAACGCCTGCCCGGATGGCATCGATATTTATTTCGAGAACGTCGGAGGTAAAGTGTTTGATGCGGTATTCCCGCTGCTTAACACCGCCGCGCGCGTGCCGGTCTGTGGTCTGGTTTCGGCTTACAGCCAGCGTGAGCTGCCCGCTGGCCCGGACAGAACGTCACTGATGATGGCGGGTATTCTCAAACGCCGTATCCGCATGCAAGGCTTTATCATCTTCCAGGATTATGGCGACCGTTACCCTGAGTTCCTGGAGGCGATGCTTCCGCTGGTTGAGAGCAAAAAAATCCACTACCGCGAGCACATGATCGAAGGATTAGAAAATGCGCCCCAGGCGTTTATCGATATGCTGAATGGCAAAAACTTTGGTAAAACCGTGGTGAACGTCGGCGCCTGACGATGTAAGCGTGCCGCGTCGCTGACGTGGCACGCCTCTCATCAGTGCGGCTGCCGGGAGACGTGTTCGGCAGCCGCGCGGTTTGCGGCACTGACCGCCTCTCCCAACGTTGCCCCGATACTCAGGCGCTGACACAATACGCCGACAAAACAATCCCCTGCACCGTGGGTGCTGACCAGAGTCACCTTCTGCGCCGCCAGCGTGTGGGTCACTCCTGCCTCGCTGTAAGCCACACCATGTTCACCGGCGGTAACGACCACTCTGGCAAACCGGCTGGCCAGCGATTCTGCCGCTGCGCGCGCCGACGTCAGATCCTGCACGTTAACCCCGCACATATCGCGCGCTTCTATAGCGTTCACCACCAGCAGATCGATACAGCGTTCAAACACCCCCGATAACGGCCGGGCGGGCGCGGCATTGACGCAGACCACTATCCCTCGCTGCTGCGCCGCCTGAGCCGCACAGAGATTCACCGCTTCCGGGACTTCGTTTTGCAGCACCAGCAGCGACACATCCTGCCAGAAGCACGGCTGTTCAAAGATCTCCAGCGGGATCTGCTGATTGGCATTAGAAACCACCACCGCGCCGTAATCCCCTTCGGCATCGGTAATCGCTACGCTCATCCCGGAAGGAAGCGTACTGATCACGCTGACGGCACTGCATTCGACGCCGGCCTGTTGCAGATGATCCAGCAGAAATTGCCCCTGCTGATCGCGACCTACTGAACCGGCAAAGCGCACCGCTGCGCCGGCGCGGGCCGCAGCGACCGCCTGATTACCGCCCTTGCCACCGAACTTATAGTGACAGGCGCTGCCCATCACCGTTTCGCCTTTTTCTGGACGATGGGGAGCGTCCAGCATAATGTCGTAGTGAAGACTGCCGGTGACTGCAATTTTGCTCATAGCTAGAATTCCCGCAAATCCTGAACCGCATGCTGGGTTTTCATCAGGTTTTTCTCCGCCCGCTTCAGATCTTTCTTGGCGATAGCGACAAACAACGCATCCAGAATATTGAGCTGGGCGATGCGTGACGCGGCGTTTTCACCCAACAGATGCGATCCCTGAGAGGTTGAATTGAGGACCACATGCGCACTCTGCGCGATCGGTGATTCTGCGTAGTTGGTAATGGCGATAACCTTCGCGCCATTCCTTCCCGCCAGTTTCACCGGATCGTTCACGGCACGCGTAGCACCCGAATGGCTGATGACGATAACCACATCGTCATCAGATAACACGGCGGCTGACATCAGCATGATGTGGGCGTCGTCATAGGCGGTCGACTTGATGCCAATCTTCAGCATCTTATGTGACAGGTCCCGCGCCACGGCAGCAGAACCGCCCACGGCGTAGAGATCGATATGACGCGCTTTAAAGATGATGTCCGCCGCACGATTGAATTCAGAGACATCCAGAATCGATAAGGTCTCTTCGATCGCCTGGATAGAAGTTCTGAATACTTTCGCCAGCAACTGCTCCGACGAATCATCCGGCTCAATTTCCGCATGCAGCCCCGCCACTTCAGACTGGTTGTAATAGATCAGACCACTTCTGAAATGCCTGAAGCCGGTGAAGTTAAGTTTTTTGGTAATCTTAACGATCATCGCTTCAGAGACGTTGTTCTCCCGCGCAATCTCCTTTAATGATGACTGCTGGGTCATGTCGGTTCGGGCAATTATCGCCTCAGCCACCCGACGTTCCAACGGCGTCAGCTGGGGCAAACGCATACGAATCTGAGCACCAATGGCTCGTGGATCTTGCTTCATTACTTGCCTCGGGTCGCCCGGTCAATCAACATCGCTATGATAATAATAAGGCCGGTAGCGAGCAATTGGTAAAAGGCCTGAATGTTCAGTAAGGTCAAGCCATTACGTAAGGCCCCGAGAATAACCACGCCAATCAGCGTCCCGAATATGCTGCCCTTACCGCCCATTAACGATGCACCGCCGATGGCCGCTGCCGCGATAGCATCCAGCTCCCACAGGTTGCCGATAGTCGGTTCAGCAGCACCCAGACGACCAATCAGAATCAGCGAGGCCAGGGAGGCCAGTAAGCCTGAAAAGATGTAGACCGTGACTTTGGTGCGCTTCACCGGCACGCCCGCGACCCGCGCCGCCTCTTCGTTGCCGCCAATCGCCAGGATATATTCACCCAGCGGGGTCTTGTTCATCACGGTCCACAGCAGCAGCGCAATCACGGCCACAATCACAATCGGTGTCGGGATACCAAAAAGCGTACTGTTAATCAGGCTGCGAAACGTCAGTGGAATACCGAAGATGGGATTGCCGCCGGTGTAGATCAGCGCGATTGCCCGGAACAGCGACAGGCCGCCCAGCGTGACAATAAACGGCTGCAGTCCGGCATAGGCAATTAGCGTACCGCTGAACAGCCCGCATATCGCGCCGACACCCAGCGTCGCAAGGATCGCCAGCGGCACCGGCACGCCCGACGCCATCAGGGTTGCACCTAATACCGCAGAGAGCGCCGCCGTGGGTCCGACCGAAAGGTCAATCCCGCCGGAAATAATCACCAGCGTCATGCCCAGTGCTATCAGGGCATTAATTGAGGACTGCTGCAGAATATTCAACAGATTAGGCAGGGTGAAAAAAACCGGCGACAGAAACGAAAATGTCACCACGATAATCAGTAAGCCAATCAGGGTACCGGCATCACGCAGATTAAATTTCAGTCGCAGCGCGGGTCGGGTACCCGGCCCGGTGGATGTCTGAGTCGTCATAGTTATAACCTTAAATAGTGTCAGGTAAGCGTTCAGGCGGTCTGGTCGATATCTTTAATGGCATAACGGGCAATGTTCTCTTCGGTGATCGCGCTGCCGGATAACTCTTTGGTTATTCGTCCCTCGCGCATCACCAGCACCCGGTCAGAGATACGCATAATCTCGGTCATCTCTGACGACACCACGACAATGGCTTTACCCGCCTGAGCCAGTTTTTCAATCAGGTGATAGATTTCAGACTTGGCGCCAATGTCGATGCCGCGCGTCGGTTCATCAAACAGAAACACATTGGCATCCGCCGCAACCCAGCGGCCAATAATGACTTTTTGCTGATTGCCGCCGCTCAGCGTACCGATGGTTTTCTCAATGTCGAGTGGGCGCAGTTTCAGGTCGCCCATGACCTTCAGCGCCTCGCGGTCCAGCCGGGCCTGGTTCATCAGCCCCGCCGACGTGAAGCGGTGCATCGACGGCAGCGCCATATTCATCTTCACCGCCCGCTCTTTGATAATGCCCTCTTTTTTGCGGTCTTCCGGCACCAGGCCAATACCCGCTTTGATCGCCGCGCGCACGTTGTGGTTCTTTACCGCTGTGCCGTTGACGCTCACCGTGCCACGGGTGCGCCTGTCGATCCCGGCAATCAGCTTCAGCAGTTCAGTGCGTCCTGCGCCGACCAGCCCGGCAATCCCCAACACCTCGCCAGCCCGTACGCTAAAGCTGGCGGCCACGACCTCATTGCCACGCGTCAAATCATCCACCCGTAGCACTTCGCGATCGCTGACAAACGCCTGGTGGTCAAGCTTGTCGATCTTCCGTCCGACCATTTTGGCGACGATGCTCTCCTCATCCTCATCACAGATGTTGACCACCCCAACCTGCTTTCCGTCACGCATAATGGTGGCGCGGTCACAGACCCGGAAAATCTCGTTCATCTTGTGAGACACGTAGATCAGCGAGACACCCGTCGATTTCAGATCGCTAATCAGCTCTGCCAACCGGTCAAATTCGCGTGGCGTCAGGCTGGAGGTGGGCTCATCCATAGCGATGATTTTGGCGTCGTCCAGCAGCGCCCGGGCAATTTCCACAATCTGCTGCTGCGACACCTTGAGGTTTCTGATCGGTGTGCTGGGATCGATACTGGGATCCAGCGTTTTCAGGATCAGGGTAGCCCGCGCCAGCTGGGCTTTTTTATCCACCCAGTAGCCCCCAGCGCGGGTCATCGGGCGACCCAAAAACATGTTCTGCGCCACGGAAAGCTCAGGAACGTGCTGCAACTCCTGGTGGATCATCGCGATCCCGGCCTGACGAGCGCTGAGCGGACTGCGGATTTGCACCCGACTTCCGTTGACGTTAATCTCCCCGCTGTCAGGACTGCGAACGCCTGAGAGGATATTCAGCAGCGTCGACTTACCCGCACCGTTTTCCCCAATCAACGCGTGGACCTCGCCGGGCCGCACCGAAAAATCGACATCCTGCAGCGCGGCGGCGTTACCGTAACTTTTGCTGATGCCACGCATCATTAAGCGAAACTGTTCCATACCCGCTCCGACTGACTTATTGCTGAGCCAGCAGCTGACGCAACCGGTTGTTGTCTTTGGTTGAGAACGCGTCGACATTCTCTTTGATGATCAGCGCCTGTGGCGTCGAGACAACGCGCGACAGCTTCTGTCCGTTGATCAGACGGATCATGACGTCCATCGCCACTTCTCCGGTCAGTACCGGGAAGCTGTCAACCGTGCCGGTAAGCTCACCGCGCTTAATTGAGGCATAGGCATCAGATATGCCGTCGGTGCCAAAGATTGCCACCTGTGACGCTTTGTTCTGTGCCCGCACCGCTTCTACTACGCCCAGCGCCATGGTGTCGTTGTTGGCGTAAAAGCCGATCAGATCGGGATGCTGCTGCAGAATAGTCGACGCGGCGTTAAAGGCCTGCTCACGACTCCAGTTAGCGGGCACGCTGGCCACGATGGTAAACTTACCGGCGCTGTCCAGCGTCTCTTTAAAGCCACGGGTACGCTGGCCGGCGGCATAAACGCCTGGCTGCCCTTCAATCACCGCCACTTTACCGCCCTGCGGATGGTGCTGAATAAACCACTTAGCCACCCGCACGCCATTATCTTTCTGGACGTTACCGACGTAGTAGCGCGCATTCGGCATTACCGCATCGTTGACGTTCACCACCGGGATATTTTTACTGCTGGCACTCTCCAGCGCAGGCTCCAGGTTGATGTCGGTCTGCGGCGAGACCAGCAGACCGTTAAAGCCCTGCGAGATAAGGGTTTCCGCAATCGACAGCTGACCAAGCTGGTCGTCTTCATTGGCCGCCGCCTGATAAGCGACAGTGAAGCCATATTTTTTCGCCGTGTTCTGGTAGCCCTGGCCGAGTGAGCGCCAGTATTCGTTGGTCAGGGTTTTCGATACCCCGCCAATCTTCAGCGCCTTATCGACTTTTGGCAGTGCGCCATATTTGCTGTCGAGCTGGGTCCAGTCAGTGCGATCTGGTTCAGTGTCTGACTGCAGCGGGGGCAGTTCTGCCGCATAGAGGGTGCTGCAGAGCAGGGAGGAAGCGATAACGGCGAGCAGGTGTTTTTTCATTTTTTATTCTCAGCGTGTTAGGTAGCGTTTTTTTGTTATGTAGGGTGTCGCGGTTATTACGCCAGCATGATGTCATTGATGATCTGCTGGGAGGCAACCGCATCCTGACGCTCGATGGCCGCCAGTAATGCCGCGTTGTCGTGCAACTGCTCGCACAGCTTCAGCAGCCGGGTCACGGTCGCGATATTGCTTTCTGCTTCACGGATCGGGTCAAGACCACTGGCATCCGGGAAGGTATCGAAGTAGTAGGCACCGCTGTAGCCATCACGCTGCATCTGCCAGAGGAACTCCAGCGTGGCGCGCGGGTTAACCGAGCCGACCATCAGGCCGTCATCACGCTTGCCCCAGCCGTCATTCAGGTCCAGCCCCAGCAGCCGTGAGCGACGCGCCACCATTGCGGCGGCATAGGCCGGAATCTCATTGGCAAACAGGACATGAGCAAAATCCAGGGTAATCCCCAGGTTGGCGCAGCCTGCCTCTTCTACGGCCAGCAGACAGGTGGTGGCGTTAGGAAAGATGCTGTAGGCGCGTGGCTCATTGGGTTTATATTCGATGCTGACATCGACATCCGGGGCATACTCCGCCACTTCACGCACGGCGCTGACCGCATCCTCCCAGATCTTCTTATAGTCCGCCTGGAAGCAGTAATCGAAACCGTCCTGCCCCATCCACAGCGTCATCAGCCGCGAACCAAATTCCCGACCCGCGTCGATACCCCGTTTGGTCAGATCAATCGCTTCGCGACGCACTTTCGCGTCGGGATGGGTGAACGCGCCGATTTTGAATTGCGGTGCGTCCCAGCGCATCTGCATGCCGTTGACGGCCAGACCCGCATCGTTGATCGCCTGGCGCAGTGTGGGGATATCGCTGGTGAGATGCTGCGGAAAGTTGAGATCGAGATGCGTTAAGCCTTTTACCTTGCCTGCACGGGCAATCATCTGTAGCACAGAGGGCTTGCCCTGCTGATCGGGCCAGTAGAGGTGCGCCCCCGAGGCGAAAGAGTTAAGACGGGTAGCAAATTTCAGTTCCGACATGTGCATCATTCCTTCAGAGTGCGTGTTGTGAAGTACTTTTCATATTCACAGTTAATTGTGAAGTTATATATTAATCTACGCCTCGCGGCTTAATGCGCAAGTCAGTCAGGCAGGTAAATGATTAAACTGGGAGAGCTGTCACGAAATAGTTTCAGGGGGATATCAGAAGGCATGCGAGTAAAGACGGAAAAATTGATAATAAAAACAAAAGGCTGCATCACAAAATCGGGAGTGAAGTCTGGCAGGCTAAAAGGTGAAAAAAGCTGAGCACCGGGGAGACGCTCAGCGGGTCAGGATAACGTCAGACGGAAAGCAACCACGCTGTCACCCGCCGTGGTGCCGAGCAAGCCGTGACTACCCGCCGCAATCACGACGTATTGCTTACCCTCTTTACCCAGAAACGTGGAGGGCGGGGCCTGCCCGCGCTCAGTTCAGTCTGCCACACTCGGTTCCTTTTCCCGTTTACGTTTATCAATGCATACTGCTGAGTGAACAAACCCCGTAGGCAGATGCGACGTATCATCAGCAAAGTTTGCAATGCGCTGGCGCAATGCCACAGATTGAGATGGCTAAGGTGGAAGCGGTAACGGAATCCGTGGTCATCCCGCTGCCCTACATCAGTACGCCCCATCATAATGCCGCCTGAGACTCACCTTCGGCAGGCAGCAACTGCACTGTATTGATGCGCAGGCGAATAATTAGCGGGTTAATTTAACCCGGCTTCGGTGGCTCAGCGGCCCGCACTCTTTTCCGGCCCACGGTTTGCCGGAAGAACGCCCTTTCCGGCATCAATTTTGCTTCTGCTCTCCTGAGACACTTAATCAGGAGACGTGAGATGACACCCAGCCGTTACCGTTACACTATTTTTTCACTGCTGTTCCTGACAGCCCTGATCAACTACATCGATCGCGGCGCCCTGTCGTTTGCGGCCAACGCCATTGCGACGGAGTACCACTTCAGCAACGTCCAGCTCGGTGCAGTACTGGGTTACTTTGGCTTTGGCTATCTGTTTGGTTCGCTGTGTGGCGGCTTTCTAGCCGATCGTATCGGCACGAAAAAAGTCTGGCTACTGGCAGGTGTGCTCTGGTCGCTGCTGGAGATCGCCACCGCCTGGGCGGGAGAGTTAGGCATGGCGCTGTTTGGCGGCTCCGCCATTATGGGCTTTGCGGCACTGCGAATACTGTTTGGCTTTTCTGAAGGCCCGGCCTATGCGCTGATGAATAAAGCGATTGCGCACTGGGCACCCGACAACGAGCGTGGCTTTGCGCTGGGTATCGGCCTGCTGTCTACTCAGGTTGGTGCGCTGCTGACCGCCCCGATTGCGGTTGGCCTGCTGCTGCTGACGAATGACTGGCGCATGATGTTTATCCTGCTCGGTGTGTTCTCCCTGCTGGCGATGGCACTGTTTGCCCGCACCTTCAGCGACAGCCCTGAAAAGAGTCCCCACACCAGCGCGGCTGAAAGCGCACTGATCCAGAGCGGTCAGCGCCGCAGCGCAGGCGACAGCCTCCCCCTGCCCTGGTGGCGCTTCTTTACCAGCCGCACGCTGGTCTGCAACGCGCTGGGCTACTTCTCCTTTCTCTACATCACCTTTACTCTGGTCACCTGGATGCCGAAATATCTGCAGGATAATTTCCATTACGACCTGCATTCGCTATGGTATGTCGCGATGATCCCCTGGAGCGGTGCCTGTATCACGGTGCTGCTCGGCGGCCGTATTGCCGATGCCCTGCTGGCCCGCTTTGGCAACCTGCGGCTGGGGCGCAATCTGTTTGCGGCGGTCACGCTGTGCGGCACCGCCTGCTGCTTTATGGCGATCCCCTGCGTGCAGTCGGCCGCCGGGATTATTGCGCTGATGACCCTGGGCAATGCGCTGAATGCGCTGGTGAATAATGTTTACTGGTCGGTAGTGATTGATGTCACCCCCAAAGCGTCAGTCGGCACCTACAGCGGCATGACGCTGGCGATTGCGAATCTGGCGGCGATTATCTCGCCAATGCTCTGCGGCTGGCTGGCGGAATATTACGGTTATAATGCGATGTTTACCGTCACCGCACTGATCGCCTTCGGCAGTATGCTGGCGATGACGCTGCTGCAGCCGGAGAAGCCGCTGGTGGCAGAGAGGCAGTCCGGCGCAGCGGACGTTTCTGCTGCCTGATAAGGGTCAGCCGCCTCTGCATGTCACAACCTATGCTGCGATCGGGTGGGTCCGCAGATCGGGTGGGTCCGCAGATAGTCAGGCTCCGGTTCACCCTGCCCGCGCATAAACGCCGCCCTTAAGGCGGCTTTATCTGTCATTCAGACGGGCAAATTATCTGTTCAGGTTTGCCACGGCGGTCCCACCGGCTGGCGACAAGCCATAACATTGCCGTCACAACCCAGCCAATGACCCATGAGACATCATTACCGGCAAAAATCCAGGTCAGCGAGCCATGGTGCAACGGGTTGTCGATAAAAGGCAGTTGCACCATTATCCCCAGAAAATAGACCGCCATTCCTGCAAGGTTCCAGCGGCCATAGCGTCCGTCTGGCTGCGAAAGTGCGGGGATATCAACTCTGCCTTTCGTGATCAGATAGAAATCGGTAAGGCTAATGGCGCTCCAGGGCACAAAGAACGCCAGCAGAAACAGCAGGAAGTGGGTAAAGGATTTCAGAAAGGCTGGTTCACTGAGCAGAGCAATGACGCAGGACAGCGTCACCATCAGTACGACAAACAAAATTCGCCCGCGCCGACTCAGCGCGGTTTGCTGACGGAAGCCAGAAACGAGGATTGTCAGTGACATAAAACTGCCGTAAGCATTCAGCGTGGTAAACGTAATTTTCCCAAAGCAGATAGCAAAATAAATCACCATAGCCATGGTCGTCGTGCTGCCGAGACCGACAATGTAACCGACCTCATTGCCTGCAAACGCCTTTCCGGCAATGGCAGCGACAATCACCCCCAGCGTCATGGACGCCTGCGTGCCAAGCACGGTGCCGAAAAAGACCGAACTGAACAGTTTCTTCGCAGAGACATCTGCCGGCAGATAGCGCGAATAGTCCGAGACATACGGACAGAAGGCAATTTGCCATGACGAAGAAAGCGAGACAGCCAACAGAAAATTTGCGGGTGTAAAATGCTGATTCTGCCATACCGCAGATAAATCCTGCGTGGAGAACAGCGTAATGAACAGATAGGCAAAGGCTAAAATACCTATAACGCTCGCCAGCTTCCCCAACTGATGGATCACGCGATAGCCCAGCACTGCAATAACCACAATGAGGGCGCTGAACATAATCATCCCGGCGGCAGTGCTGACAGGGATAAGTTTAGCCAGCGCTTGCCCCGCTAATACCGTACCGCTGGCTGAAAATCCCACATACATCATGCACACCAGCACCAGCGGAATGACGGCACCAAACACGCCAAACTGCATACGACTGGTGATCATTTGCGGTAATCCGAGTCGCGGGCCCTGGATAGCATGCAGAGACATGATCCCTGCTCCTGATATCTGCCCCACCAGTAAACCGATAAGCGACCACACCACATCGCCACCCAGTACCACGGCCAGTGCACCCGTGACAATCGCCGTAATTTGCAGATTGCCCCCAAACCAGAGCGTAAACTGACTAAAGGGATGACCATGACGTTCGCGCAATGGGATGTAATCAATAGAACGGGTTTCTACCAGGCGCTGTTTCTCTGCGCCTGGATACGCTGGAACGGATGACTTAACCGACATAGAGTCCTCGCTGAAACAGTGAGAGAGGCATTAAACAAAAATAGGGTTTGTCAATGCCACGGTTGAGAGTACATGTCTATACATTTAGTCATGGTGTCACGCACCTCAGGAAGTTACAAGACAACCTGTCATTGGAAAATGTGATGACATGGACAGGCCTGTAATGACAAGTGACAACACATGATCGGGCTGTATGAAAGCCTGTTTTCAGGGAATGATGGCGGACTGTTTGACGGGTTGCGTTGTAAAAGGCATTTATTTTGTACAATCGTCGCCAAATCTGACAACAGCGATGACCGGGGATGACGGATGGATTGTTCGATGTCGCCATGCTGAAAATTGGGCAGATTTGCCAGCAGTTTCTCCCGCGCCAGCTCCACCAGGCAATGCGCTGCAGGCGGGCGGCGATAGCGGGCGTAAACCGCACCCGCAGTGGCCGGGCCGGGACACCGTACATCACGCTGTAGGGCGCGACGTTTTTCGTCACCACCGCGCCCGCTGCCAGCACCGCACCATCACCATCACCATCACCAAGGGTGACGGAGGGCAGCACAATCACGCCGTGACCGATCCAGACATCATTTCCTCTCACCACCCGATCGGCGCGGCGGGCAGCCAGGAAGTCCTGTTCGCGCCGCGCCTTGCGATGGTATTACTCCGGGCAGGCGGTAAAGCGATGCTGTGAAGCGCGGTCTATAGGATGATGAGGCGCACCGATACGCACCGGATTGGCGATGGCGCAGAAACGCCCTATCCGGGTGTCGGCCAGGCAGCAGTGCTCGCCGACACAGGAGAAGTCACCCAACTCGCTGTATTCCAGCGTGCTGTGCGCCAGAATCTCACACTGCTGACCCACGATGGTCTCCCGCACCTTCACACTCTCATCAATCCAGGTGTGCGCTAAACGGGCGGGCATAACGGCGGCAATGAACATAAAACACCCGGTCCGGATAAGCAATGCCCCGGCGGCGTGCTTTGGCCGCCCCATCTTACCCGCCTTTAATGACAGAGAATTGACACAGAAAAAAGGCGGAGTGGTTAGCTCCGCCTTGTTTCAAGTTCCGGTTAACCTGCGTGACCGGTCAGTTGCATAAGGGCAACGATGATCTGCAAGATGACCCGGATAAGATCCAGAATCAGCTTAGTCAGTTCCATCACTTTCCTTCTCCTTTTACAGGAGCGCGCTGTTCGGCAACCAGGGCTTTGACTCTACCCGCCGGGCGCCTAAGCACATCTTTGTGGAGAGGGCTGAGCGGCACTCACGGTTAAAGCCACAGGCCAGCACCACCTGATACCTGCCGGGATTTTAAAACCGTGCCCCTGGGAGCGGCCAGTCGACCATGAGGCGATACCCAACACTCAACACCTGTATAAACATACAGCATTTTGCCGAAACTTGAAATCCTTAGCCGCACATTTTACAATCCCGTTTGTGGAGAGTGCTGAGCACCTCGTTCGCAGTGCGGTTACCAGCCGGGCGACGAACAAAAAATAAAGGATTTGGCGAGATGCCAAATCCTTTTTTTATGCCTGCTTTTCTGCTGTACGTTTTCCTGCATTAATCCGCGCAGAACTTATCGGGCCGTACTAATACGCCAGATGGTATTGCCCGCATCGTCAGCAATCAGCACGCCGCCCTGCTTGTCGCTGGCCAGACCCACCGGCAAACCACGCACCTGCTTTTCGTCGTTCGTCAGGAAGCCCGAAACCACCGTCTGCGGCTGACCCACCGGCTTGCCGTTTTCGAATTTCACCCACACAACTTTATAGCCATTCAGCGGCGTACGGTTCCAGCTGCCATGTTCGCTGATAAACGCACCGCCGCGGTATTGCGGCATGTTGTCGGCACCGTAAAACAGCAGGCCCAGCGGGGCGACATGCGAACTCAGGGCATAATCAGGTTTGATCGCCTTCTCCACCAGGTCGGGACGCTGCGGTTCGGCGCGGGTATCAACATGCTGACCAAAGTAGCTGTAGGGCCAGCCATAGAAGCCTTTGTCCTGCACCGAGGTCATGTAGTCAGGCACCAGATCGGAGCCGATTTCATCACGCTCATTGACGACGGCCCACAGCTTGCCGCTCTGCGGTTCCCACTGTAAGCCAGTCGGATTGCGCAGTCCGCTGGCGTAGATACGGCTGGCACCACTGGCCGCGTCCACTTCCAGCACCGCGGCACGGCGATACTCTGCGCCAATGCCGTTCTCGGTGACGTTACTGTTTGAGCCAACACCCACATAGAGCTTACTGCCATCGGGGCTGGCTAGCAGCGATTTGGTCCAGTGGTGGTTAATCGGCCCGCCCGGCAGTTCCGTCACCTCCTCAGGCGCGGTGCGAATCTCCGTCTCCCCTTCGCGGTACGGGAATTTTACCAGGCTGTCAGCATTCGCCACGTAGAGCGTGTTTCCGATCAGCTGCATGCCAAACGGCGAATGCAGATTCTCAATAAAGCGGTGCTGCTCCCATTTGCCATTGACGTTGCGCAGCAGCGTTATCCGGTTGCCACCTGCGCCGCCCTTGCCTGAGGCTTTCTGCACAATGCCCATAATCAGCTGTTTTGGCCGGGTGGTGGGTTTAGGAGGGCCGTTGGATTCAGCCACCAGCACATCGTTATTCGGCAGCACGTAAACCTGGCGTGGATGCTGAAGATTGTCGGCGATCTTTTCAATCTTCAGCCCGTCAGCCACTTTTGGCATTTCGCCCGCTTTCCAGGGCGTACCTTCCGGCACCTGCATCGGCGGCATAAAGAAGTTCTTCGCCTGTGGCAGTTCGGGATTGGGCCCAATCTGCTTTTGCGGGTCAACCAGCGCGCCATCATCACAGCCTGCCAGCAGAGCTGTCAGGGTAAGCGCGATCAGCGTTTTATGCAGTATCTTCATGGTGGCTCCTCCTTAAGCGCTACGCTGACGTAACGCAAGTTGCACATTCGCCAGCAGCAGCAGCGCTACGACCAGCGTCGAAAGCGTCACGCCCAGCGGGATCACTGCGGCGGCATCACGACTGTGAATAAACGCATTGACGATAGCGATCACAATAGCCACCAGCCAGAGCCAGAAATGGCCCTTTTCCGCGCTGTCACTGCCGCGAAACAGATAAACCAGCGCGATGAGTCGCGGCACAATGGCCAGGATCAGTCCCAGGGCAATCAGCCAGCCTGCGGCATCAGTCCAGAACAGCACAAAGGTCTGGCTATAGAGAATATCGAACAGCCAGGCCGCGACAAAAAAGCCCAGCGGCACCGGCTCCAGCAGAGCGTACAGCGTCACGGCAAACGCCGATCTTCCCAGAGTATTGCGCATGTTTCTCTCCATTTTTAATGTGAATGCGGAACCGGTCAGACGTCGAGTTGCTAAGTGCAACCGACCCCGCGCCTGTAAATATTAGTAAATCTGAAGAGAACGAGAGGGTTTATTCAGGAGGAATTGCAAATCAGGCGGATGACGTCCCTGTCATCGCCGGTCAGTCAGGGTTTCTCAGCGGGTAACGTGACCCAGTACCCTGGCTGGTAAGGCAGCGGCAGGAACTTCTGGTGGAACGCGCGGAAGGTGGCATCCGGATCAAGATCGGCAAACAGATCGGGATGCAACCATTTCGCCAGCGCCTGAATCGCCACAAACTGATACGGGCTGTCGTAGAACTGATGCCAGATGGCGTGGACGTTGCCGTTGTGCGCCACCGGCAGGGTTTTAAAAGCATCGCGCCTCATCAGCGCCTTAAGACGCGCCGTCGCTTCGGTGACATTCGCACCCGGACCGACGCCGACCCATTTGCCCACAGTGTTGTAGTTCTTCCAGTTTGCGCCCGTCACCACGACCACATCCGGCTGGCTGGCGATGATCTGCTCCGGGTTAACGGTGCCGAAGGTGCCAGGAATCAGATCTCGGGCAATATTGCGCCCGCCCGAGATCTCCACCATCTGACCAAAGTTCTCATTGCCGAACGACATGCAGCATTCGTCACTGTAACCGCCTGCGCGGTCGATCATCACTTTCGGACGGTAGCCGGTGAAGTTCTTCAGGCGTGAGGTGACAAGGTCAATCTGTTGCTGGCGGAAGGTGACAATCTCCTGAGCACGCGCTGGTTTGTTCACCAGTTCGCCCATGATCCGGATACTTTTCTCCGCGTTCACCATCGGGGCTTCGCGGAAATCGATAAACACCACCGGCACACCCACAGCCTGCAGCTTTTCAATCAGCTTGCCTTCATCGGTGGCGGCTTTGGATTCCAGATTCATCAGCACCAGATCGGGCTTCAGGGTTAACGCCTGCTCGACGTTGAAGGTGCCATCTTTCGCGCCGCCGAAGGTCGGTAATTTTTTAATTTCCGGATAGCGCTTCTCATAAGCCTGATAACCGTCCCAGTCCGCTTTCGGAAAGTCATCACGCCAGCCAATCACCCGGCTGAACGGGGCGTCGGTATCAAATGCCGCCAGCAGATAGATCTGACGGCCTTCACCCAGAATGATGCGCTTTGCCTCCTGCGGCACCTCGACCTGACGCCCTGCGACATCGGTAATCATTTTGGCCGAAGCCGTCCCGGCCAGCGTGAGCAGCCCCAGTGCTAAAAACCAAATTTTCATTGTTTAAACCCACACAAATGATAATGAGAACTATTAATGTAAAGCGGCGTTACTATCACCTAAAACAGCAGTCAGGGGAAGTTACCGGTTAAAAGTTTCTTAAAGCGGCGTTCAACAGGCTCAGTGGGATTAAAGATAACGCCAGCTTAGAGAAAAATCGCAGCGTGTCGCTGCTCACAAAACGGTCAGCTTTCGTGAGTATGCTCACAACAGCCTGGGCAGTTGCACACATATTAGCCGTTAATCGTATCGCTTTGGCTAATGCGTTAATGAATTGTGAACGCTAAATTTAAAATGAAACAGCGTTTTAATAATCCATCAGTACAGCCTGCCACAGGAGCCTAACCGTGAAGATCAGCGCCATTGATGTCATCCTTTTTACCTATCCCACCCAGCGGTGCGCCGACAGTGCCGGCCACGGCCATCCCGGCCCGGAAACTGATGCGCAGATGGCGCTACTGACTCTGACCAGCGAGGATGGCGACTGCGGTTACGCCTTTGCTCCGCCCGAAGTGGTGCGCTCCCACGTGGTTAACGCCTTTTTCCGCAAGGTGCTGATCGGTCAGAACGCCTTTGACCGGGAACGTCTGTGGCAAGACCTGGCGCACTGGCAGCGCGGCAGTGCCCACCAGCTCACCGAGCGGGCGCTCTCCGCTATAGAGCAGGCGCTGTGGGATCTGATTGGTCGCAAGCTTAAACAGCCAGTGCACAAACTGCTGGGCGGTTATCGCGAGAAGATCCCGGCTTACGGCAGCACCATGTGTGGCGACGAGCTGAGCGGTGGATTATCAACGCCGGATGAGTATGCACAGTTCGCGGAAAAGCTGGTGGCGCGGGGGTATCAGGCGATCAAGCTGCACACCTGGATGCCGCCGGTCTCCTTTGCGCCCAGCCCGGCCATGGATATCAAAGCCTGTGCTGCAGTGCGCGAGGCGGTTGGCCCGGATATCGCGCTGATGCTGGATGGCTATCACTGGTACAGCCGCAGTGACGCGCTGACCATCGGTAAAGCGCTGGAAAAGCTTAATTTCACCTGGTTCGAGGAGCCAATGGAGGAAGAGAGCATGGCCTCTTATGCCTGGCTGGCGGACAACCTCGCTATCGACGTGCTTGGCCCGGAGAGCCTGGGTGGCAAACATCACAGTCGCGCCGACTGGGTCCGTGCCGGAGCCTGCGACATTCTGCGTGCCGGAGCCAATGGCGTGGGCGGCATCTCCGCCACCCTCAAAGTGGCCAATCTGGCTGAGGCCTTTGGCATGGATTGCGAAGTTCACGGCAACGGCGCGGCCAGCCTGGCGGTAGTCGGGGCGATTCGTCACTGCCGCTGGTATGAGCGCGGCCTGCTGCATCCCTTCCTGGATTATGAGACGCCGCCCGCTTACCTTAACAGCCTGGTTGACCCGATGGACGATCAGGGCTTCGTCACCCTGCCCACCCGAAGCGGACTGGGTGAGGATATCAACTTCAGTTGGATTGAGACCCACACGCTGAACCGCTGGTAAATAAGTACGGCTAACAATAATAACCCCGTTACCGCGAAGCCCAGACGGAGCGGTAAACGGGAAAAACCTCTGACCTGCTGGACTTTACCTATGACCCTGACACAACGATGTGGCGCCTGGCTGATCACGCTGCTGGTGCTGACGGGCAGCACGTCAATCCAGGCGCAGACCCCGGATGACCAGCTAATCGTCGGCATGAATATGAACAACCTGCTCACCCTGGATCCGGCCGCCATGACCGGCAACGAGGTGGTCGGCATTGTGGTAAATCTCTATGACGGCCTGGTCGAGCTGAACCCGCAGCAGCTTACCGAGGTGCGCCCGGCACTGGCGGAACGCTGGTCAGTCAGTCAGGACAACCGCACCCTGACCTTCTACCTGCGTGACAACGTCAGGTTTCACTCAGGAAATCCGCTCACCAGCGTCGATGCGGTCTGGTCAATGCGCCGCGTGCTGCATCTGAACCTGGCGCAGGCGTCGGTGTGGAAATCTTATGGCTTCAGCCGTGACAACGTTGACCAGATGATCACCGCCCCCGACGACCGCACGCTGGTCATCACCCTGCCCAAGCCTAACGATCCACAACTGGTGATCTACTCGCTGGCCGCGCTGGGCTGCATGGTGGTACTGGACCGCAAAACGGTGCAACAGCATGAGGTCGATGGCGACTGGGGCAACCGCTGGCTCACCACCCATGAAGCGGGGTCCGGCCCGTTCCGGCTGGATGTCTGGCAGGCGAAAGAGGTGCTGCGCATGAATCGTGCAGCAGATTACTGGCGCGGCGCGGCAAAGATGTCACGGGTGGTGTTCCGCCATCTGCAGGAGTCTCAGACCCTGCGGCTGATGATGGAGAAAGGCGATCTGGATATCGCCAGTAACATGGCGATCCCCGACGAGCGCGCCCTGCGTCACGATCCCGACCTCACCCTCGACGCGGTGAGAAAAGGGACGATCTACTACCTGGCGATGAGCATGAAAGATCCGCATTTCGACAATATCAACGTGCGTGAGGCCGTCCGCTACCTGGTCGATTATCAGGGCATCAATAACAGTCTGATGATCGGCTACGGCGAACTGCATCAGCGCCCGATTCAGGCTGGCATGCCCGCCACGCTGCCCGATCCCGGTTACCGGCTCGATGTGCCGCGTGCCCGTGCCTTGCTGGCTGCAGCGGGTTACCCGGATGGCTTTGACACCACACTGCGGGTGCTGGCCGATCAGCCGTTTCTGAATATCGCCATCGCGGTGCAGTCGACGCTGCTTCAGGGCGGGATCCGCGCAAAGATCATTACCGGCACCGGCAATCAGATTTATGGTGCAATGCGCGATCGCCAGTTCAGTCTGCTGGTCGGACGCGGCGGCAGTGGCGTGGAGCCGCATCCCCACTCCAGCCTGCGGGCGCTGGTTTACAACCCGAACAATGCGGACAGCGCCCGGCTGACCAACTTCCAGGGCTGGCGCACCGGTTTCTACGACGCACAGCTCAACAGCATGATCGACCAGGCGCTGGTGCAGCGTGACAAAACCCGCCAGCAGCAGGCTTATTTCGCCATCCAGCAACGCTATGACCAGTTGGTTCCTGCGCTGATGCCGCTGTCACAAATGCTCGATTCCGTGGTGGTCAATAACCGGGTACAGGCTTATCAGCCGCATCCCTCAGCGACCACCTTCCTGCGCGATGTCTGGAAGATCCCTCAAGCCCAGGCGGGAGGCACACCATGACGCTTACCCTGACCCGAAATCAGTGCCGCCGCATCAGCCATCGCGCTGTGCAGGTGTTGATTACCCTATTCGGCCTGTTGTTGCTGACCTTTTTTATTGGCCGGGTGATGCCGCTGGATCCGGTTTTGGCAATTGTGGGCCCTGACGCCGATCAGGCCACCTATCAGCACGTTTACCACCAGCTCGGCTTTGATAAACCGCTGTGGATGCAGTTTGGCCTCTACCTGAATGCGCTGCTGCAGGGTGATCTCGGCCATGCGCTGCTCACCGGTCAGCCGGTAGTGCATGACATTCTGCGCGTCTTCCCGGCCACCGTCGAACTGGCTACGCTGGCGATTGTGATTGGCGCGGGTCTGGGCGTCCCGCTGGGTGTGCTGGCAGCGGCGCGTCGCAACAGTGTCATCGACTATCTGCTGCGGATGCTCAGCCTGGCCGGTTACTCCACGCCCATCTTCTGGGTCGGCATGATGGGCCTGCTGCTGTTTTATGCCCATCTCGGCTGGGTCGGCGGCGCAGGCCGGCTGGACTTCAGTCTGGATGGCCTCGTACCGCGTCGCACCGGTTTTATGCTGATTGACGCCCTGCTGGCGGCCAATAGCCAGGTGTTCTGGAATGCGCTGAATCATCTGGTGCTGCCCGCGTCATTGCTCGGCGTTCACTCCATGGCGTATATCAGCCGCATGACACGCAGCTTTATGCTCGCGCAGCTGTCGCAGGAGTTCATTCTGACCGCGCGGGTCAAGGGCCTGACCGAATGGCAGGTGATCTGGCAGCACGCCTTCCGCAATATTTTGGTGCAGCTGCTGACCGTGGTAGCGCTGGCCTATGGCTCACTGCTGGAGGGCGCTGTGCTGATTGAGACTGTCTTCTCCTGGCCAGGCTTTGGTTCCTACCTCACCGGCAGCCTGATGCTGGGGGATGTGAATGCGGTGATGGGCTGTGTGCTGGTGGTGGGTCTGATTTTTGTGCTGCTTAACCTGATCTCCGACCTGCTCTATCAGGTATTCGATCCGAGGACCAAAGTATGACTCTCTCCTTTGACACTGCCTCTGTCAGTCATTCCCGCGAGCGACTGGCTCGCTGTCAGCGGTTTGCTGCCCGCTGCGGCTATTTCCTCTGGCGCATGGCCTGTCATCCCCTGACCGCGACTGGCGGCGGCATTGTGCTGCTGCTCTGCATCGTGGCGCTGTTTGCGCCCTGGATCGCACCTTATCACCCGCTGATTCAGGATCTCGACAACGCCTTAACACCACCCGGCGCGGCCCACTGGTTTGGCACCGACGAGTTTGGCCGGGATATCTTCAGCCGTCTGATCTGGGGGGCGCGCATCACGCTCTACATTGTGCTGCTGGTATCGGTCACCGTCGGGCCACTCGGCCTGCTGCTGGGCATTACCGCTGGCTATTTCGGCGGCAAAGTCGACGGCGTGCTGATGCGCGTCACCGATATCTTTATCTCTTTTCCCAGTCTGGTGCTGGCGCTGGCCTTTGTTGCCGCGCTGGGACCAGGTCTGGAGCATGTCGTGATCGCGATTACCCTCACCGCCTGGCCGCCCATTGCCCGGCTGGCGCGCGCCGAAACGCTGTCGCTGCGTCAGGCGGACTTTATCTCCGCGGTGCGCTTACAGGGCGCATCACCGCTGCGGGTACTCTGGAAGCACATTATTCCGCTCTGCCTGCCGTCGGTGATTATCCGCATCACCATGAACATGGCGGGCATTATTCTCACCGCCGCCGGGCTGGGCTTTCTTGGGCTGGGCGCACAGCCGCCCGATCCGGAATGGGGCGCGATGATCGCCAGCGGCCGCACTTACATGCTGGAGTGCTGGTGGGTGGTCACCGTGCCCGGTCTGGCGATCCTGATTAACAGTCTGGCATTTAACTTCTTAGGAGATGGCCTACGTGACCTGCTCGATCCCCGCAGTGAGTAACGCCTTGCCGTTGCTCGACGTGCGCGATTTGCACGTGAACTTTGTTAACGGACGCCAGATTACCCCGGCGGTGCGCGGCGTCTCCTTTCAGCTCGGTCAGGAGAAGCTGGCGATTGTCGGTGAGTCCGGTTCCGGTAAATCGACCGTAGGCCGCGCCCTGCTGCAACTGCATCCGGCTAAGGCGCGTATCGAGGCGAGCCGGATGCAGTTTAGCGATATCGACCTGCTGCACGCCAGCCCGGCTCAGATGCGGACGATTCGTGGCAAACGCATCTCAATGATTATGCAGGACCCGAAATATTCACTGAACCCGGTGATCCGGGTTGGCGAGCAGATCGCCGAAGCCTGGCGCAGCCACCATCGCGGCCAGAAATCGGTGGCGCGTCAGCGGGCGCTGGCAATGCTGGAGGTGGTGCAGATCCGCGACCCTGAACGGGTCTATCAACGCTATCCCCATGAGATCTCCGGCGGTCAGGGGCAGCGCGTGATGATCGCCATGATGCTGATCACCGAACCGGAACTGGTGATTGCCGATGAGCCGACCTCTGCACTGGATGTCTCGGTTCGCCTGCACGTGCTGGCGCTGCTGGATGATCTGGTAAAAGCGCAGGGGCTGGGACTGATTTTTATCAGTCACGATATCCATCTGGTGCGCAGTTTCTGTGACCGGGTGCTGGTGATGTATGCCGGGCGCGTGGTGGAGTCGCTGGCTGCCAGTGAACTTGACCGCGCACAGCATCCCTACACCCAGGGACTGCTGGCAGCACTGCCCGACCTTGATCGGCGGCGCACGCGCCTGCCGGTGTTACAACGTCACGCCAGCTGGCTAACTGACTAAGGAGTTACGATGATTGAGGTGAAAAATCTCAACCTGAGTTTTGGTGAAGAGGGTCGCGGTAAACAGGTGCTGTTCGACGTCAGTCTGCAGGTTAAACAGGGAGAGATTTTCGGGCTGGTCGGTGAGTCGGGATCGGGCAAAACCACGGTACTGAAGTGTCTGGCAGGCCTGATTAATCACTGGCAGGGCGAGCTGATGATTGTTGGCCAGCCACTGGCGCACCGCATCGATCGGGCGCGCTGTCGGCAGGTGCAGATGGTGTTTCAGGATCCCTATGGCTCACTCCACCCGCGCCACACACTGGGCGATATCCTTGAAGAGCCATTACAGATTCAGGGTATCGGGCAGCGACAGCAGCGCGTCGTGGCGATGCTGGATAAAGTCGGCTTGAATCGCGCCTGGCAGATGCGTTATCCCCACCAGCTTTCCGGAGGGCAGCGTCAGCGCGTGGCAATTGCCCGGGCGCTAATTCTGGAACCGCGCGTGCTGCTGCTGGATGAGCCCACCTCCGCGCTGGATGTGTCGGTGCAGGCGGAAATCCTGAATCTGCTCAGCGATCTGCAACAGCAGGATAACCTCACCTATCTGCTGGTGACGCACGATCTCGGCGTGGTGGCGCACCTCTGCCATCGCGTGGCAGTCATGCAACAGGGCAAGGTGCTGGAGACGCTGGATGTACCGACGCTGGTGGCTGACCACGCCGCGATGTCTTATACACGGATGCTGGTGGAGGCGAGTCGCTACTACAATCCGGCGCGGGTGCAGCAGGGCTGACTATCAGCTGAAGCCGGGAGAGAATAAGAAAGGCCGGCAAGACCGGCCCTGAAATCGCAGCGCTTAGTGGGTCAGTTGCCGCACAAAGGCGACGATCGCCTGATTTTTGCCATGCTCAAACAGGCACTGCTGGAAACGTGGGCCGCTGACGGCGGTTCGCACCAGTTCAGGATCGATGGCGCGCAGGGTGTCGAGGTAGTTCTCTTTGATCACCGCGGCTTTGACCTGATTCAGCAGGCCGGCGTTACGCACCTGCGGCTCTTTACGCTCTGGCGGATAGCCGTTGCCTTTCTCGCCGGTGAACGCTTTTTCAAAGATGAAGCGCAGGTTGAGTTCTGCACCCCAGCCAAAGCCTTTGGCAAATGGCAGGGATAAGGCATTCCCGTTATTGATTTGCGCGAACAGGTAGGCATCTGCCGGATCGATACAGTAACCACAGACCACGCCCGGATGGATGTTCAGCGACATCAGTGCGCCCTGCCCGGTGCCACAACCCGCGACCACGAAATCTACCGCCTGGCTGTTGAGTAGCACGCTCGCCTGGATGCCGAGGTGAATGTAGGTCAGATGGTGATCCTGCTCATCGCTCATCCCGACATTGAAGACCTGATGGCCCAGCGGCTGCGCGACGCCTTCCAGTTCTTTCAGCACGGTAACGTTTTTAGCGGCCTGGCTGTTTTCCATCATTAACGCGATTTTCATGATCAACCCTCATAAAATTATTGAAACACTGTTTCATTTTAATGGAAAACCACTAAAGTGCATGGACTAATTCACCCGCGTGCTGTGAGAGACATCACAAAACAGCCATCGCAGCACCCACTACAGCGTGAGGATAAGATGTTTATCTACCATAAAGAGCGACCACTTGACGATCTGGGAAACGGCGTAACTCGCCGCGTGCTGGCCTATAGCGGCACACTGATGGCGGTGGAAGTGAGTTTTGAGAAAGATGCGATTGGTCCGCTGCATCACCATCCTCATGAGCAGCTGACTTATGTGCTGAGCGGACGCTTTGCCTTCACCATCAATGGTGAAACGCGTGAAGTAGGCGCAGGCGATACCCTCTACAAAGCGCCCGATGTGGTGCATGGCTGTGTCTGTCTTGAGGCAGGCAGGCTACTGGATACCTTTACACCCCAGCGCGAAGATTTTCTGGCCGCTAAATAAGGCAGGCGGCCGTGGGCCGCCTGCTAAACGCACGCCGGAATGACATTTTTTGCTGTTGCCCGCATTTGACTTAACGCCCCAACAATTTTTCTAAAATCCTTTCTCCGGCTAACTGAATGATTAGCCAGCGTTTACTCCGCAACCGCGCTACGCTTAGCTTCGGCTTAAAAATCAATCCGTCAGATTTCTGTACAAAATAAGGATCATTGTATAAGTTTAATAGCAACACCAGTGCGTTTTTTAACCTGAAACAGGACAATAATATGCCAATGCAAAACACCCTTACGCTGCCGGTGAATCATACTCTCCCGGTCAAAAATGAGTTCACCTCCTCTTTTGCTGCGTCAGAACAGGACAAACTTTCCTTTCTGATTGAAGAGTTACTTGAGGCGGGCAAGGAAAAAAGCTGTATGGAACTGCTGCGCCACCTGGCATCCGCAGACAGTGCAGAAGAAGAGGCATGCTGCCGCGAACTGCTGACGTTGCTGATGGCACAAAAATGAAGTCAGTTGCCAGCTGTTCAGCGCCGATTCACCCTTTTCTGAAAGCGTATCTGATATCGCACTCAACGCCTGACCGCACTTCCCCGTTCAGGCGTTGAGTGCCCAGCGAAAGCCGCGGTTTTGCTGAATGCAGTAACGTCCGCAGCAGCGAAGGCTGCTACGCGCGGTAAATTCGGGTTTAACTCACCAGCAACTTTATGCCTCTCATTGCTTATCTCTCCCCTGTTTTGCTAGCCTGAATCCCGCTTCGGCGAGACCTGCTTTACTTTCCCTTCGCGTAATGCGCGCGGTTCACTATCAGGCTGACACAGGAGTGATATGACCATGACCTTTGCCCCCGCCACGCTGCATCTGCTGTGTGGAAAAATTGCCTCCGGGAAATCGACGCTGGCGGCTGAGCTGAGCGCCGCCCCCGGTTGCGTGGTGATCAGCGAGGATCAGTGGCTCGCCGCGCTCTATAAGGACGAGATGCAGTCGGTGGCCGATTACGTGCGCCATGCAGCAAAACTCAGAAATGCGATGACGCCTCATCTGGTGGCGCTGCTTAACGCAGGCGTGTCGGTGGTGCTCGATTTTCCTGCCAACACCCGGGCGAATCGCGACGGGATGATGTCGGTGATTAAGGCATCCTCTGCCGACCATCGCCTGCATTATCTGGACGTACCGGATGCGCTGTGTAAATCGCGTCTGCACGCCCGAAATCAGGGCGGCGAACACGCCTTTGCCGCAACGGACGAGCAGTTCGCGCTGATTACCCGCTATTTCGAAGCGCCGCAGGAGGAAGAAGGCTTTAACCTGGTGCGCCACGGTTAATGCCTTCTGGCGCGGGATCTTAAGAGAGGTCGAGTGCCGCGAGCACGTCAGCAATCTGCTGGCAGTGCGCATCGGAGAGCGGTAACAGCGGGCGCGGCAGGCAGTCGCGTTCGGTCAGTCCCAGCAGCCCCGCCGCGGCGCTGATCACCCGGGAAATGCCGTCATGCTGGCGGAACAGCGCCCACAACGGCTGCAGGCGATCGGACTGCGCCCTGACGCTCTGATGGTCGCCTGCGGCCGCCGCGTCGGTCATCGCTTTTGCAACGCGCGGAAACAGCCCGCCGCACACCGAATACCCGCCATCACAGCCCGCAATCAACCCGTTGGCGGCAAAGGCATCACCGCTACTGATGCATAACAGGAGGTTGATCTCTTGATCGCTTTCAACGCCTGGCCGATGAGGAAAAAAACGCTTTCGCTCACCTGGGGCCTGGCAAGGCGACGACAGCCGCTGTCTGGCGGTATTTACCCGTCGGGCGTGACGGACTGTTCAACCGGATGCAGAAAACGTCCGGGATAATCGGGTTTGATTGCGTGCGGGCTGCTGTAGCGGCCAAACAGCGTGTAGCGGTTTAATGCGATGCGGTCATAAGCAAAGTTACTGATAGCGTCCGGGAAGTGGCGCAGCACCGTCAGCCCGCGCCAGGGAACTGGCAGGTGCTGCATCACGCGGAACACCGCCTGCGCCCGCAGCCAGTGCTGACTGTCAGCAATATAGACGATAGTGCTGATGTTCTCTTCCGGCATTCCGGCCCAGCGCAGCAGCGCTTTGCCCTGCTCGCTCTGCACCGAGGCAAAACGGACCTGCCGCGCCAGTTGGTGGCGCAGCAGGAACTGAACCCAGCCGTTACACAGCTTACAGACGCCGTCATAGAGCACCGCGCTTTCACCGGTTTGCAGATAAGGGGGCAACGACATCCTGCAACTCCTCACTCTTCTGATGATGAGCTGAAGTGTAGCGGGTTCTGGTGAGTTGCTGTTGCAGCCAGTGGATAACGGCGGCGTGATCCTGAGCGCAGGCATCAACGTCAAACACCGGCCCCAGCGCCATTGGCCTGGCCTGCTGCGCCAGCTGGCGCAGTTCCGGCAGATACTCCGCCCCTGGATGGCCCGGCAACCGCTGGGCCAGGCGCGCCTGATAGCGCGCCACCGCTACCTCCGGTTCAATCGTCAGCCACAGCTCCAGTGCCTCTTCGACGCCCGCCTGCTTCAGTCCCTGCTCCAGCAGCGTGCGCGGCTGGAACCCAAACCAGGCGTCGATCAGCCAGATCTGACTGACAGGTGCCTGCCCGACGATATTCCAGATCGCCTGATAAGCCGCGCAGCCCAGTTGTCGGTTACGCTGGCGATCGACCGGCGCAAAACAGCGCATAAAAGGTTCTTTCAGGCTATCGAGCGTCAGCACCGGCCAGCCAAAGTGTTGTGACAGCGCGTGCGTCAGCGTGCTTTTACCTGACGCCGGAATGCCGTTAACCAGCACCACGCGTTTTAACGGTGTTTTTAGCGTCATAAAATATCGATGACCTCCGCGACACTGCTGGCCTGACGTAATCTGACCAGCGTCTCCTCATCTTCCAGCAGCGACACAATCGCGCGAATCCCCTCTTCGATATGTGCGTTGCTGTCACGTGCGCCAAACATAATGACAATGTCTGCTTTATCACTGCCCGCAAACGAGATTGGCTCATTCAGCAGGATCATACTGAAACAGTCGCGGATCACCCCCGCTTCCGGTCGCGCATGGGGAATGGCGATGCCTTCCTCAAACACATAGTAAGCCCCATGGGCCAGCGTATTGGCGATGACCGCTTCAGGATAGGCGGCATCGAGATAGCCGCCGCTGACCAGCGGCGCGGCGGCCAGTGCGATAACCTGACGCCAGTCCGTGGCGTCGATGCCAATCTGAATGGCGTTTGCCTCCTGTAATAACTGCTTAATCGTCATCAGTTCTCCTTAAATCGACTGGCGAACCACATTGCGTAATTCATCGATTTTGACAAACAGCGAATCAATTTCAGTGCGGTAGCGACGGCTTTTCGCAAATATGCTTAATGCCCGGTTATATTCCAGCATTAATTGTTTTTGCGTTTCGCCATCACGCGGATTACTCGCCAGCTGCTGTTCCAGTTGCGTTATTTTCTCGCGACTTAATTCCGCCAGCTGATCCTGCTGCTGCTCGCTGGGTTGTTCCACAGCCGGAGACTTTTTTAAGAATCCAAACATAGGCTCTCCTGCCCCGTATCGTGTCGGGGTGGCTTAGATTAATAGTGATGATAAAACGTTTAACGCAATAACCCGGTGATGGCAACGCGGGCGATTACCGGAATAACTGCATCTTCTCAACCAGCACACGGGTTACCGCATCATTGGCCGGCACCAGGAAATTACGCACGCTGTCATTAACCTTGCCTTTCTCAAAGGTCGATTTACACTGCGCCACCCACTGAACATTCATTTCGGTGCCGACATTGACCTTCTCGATACCGCTGCTGACCGCCAGCCGCATGTCTTCATCGCTGACGCCAGTACCACCATGCAGCACCAGCGGCGTATGGGTTGCCGTAGTAATATCCGCCAGTCGCTGATGCTGAATATGTGCTTTTCCGGTGTAAAGCCCATGCACGGTGCCGATGGAGATCGCCAGCATGTCGACGCCGGTCTCTTCGACGAAGCGGCGTGCATCCTCCACCGGCGTAAACGCGATTGCCTCCATCTCCACACATTTTCCATCTTCCGAGCCGCCAATCGCGCCGAGTTCCGCTTCAACCGAGACATTATGTGGCCGTGCCATATCAATCACCCGGCGGGTATTTGCAATATTCTCTTCAATCGACAGATGTGACCCGTCATACATCACGGAACTGAATCCGGCATCAATTGCCGTCTGAATCGCGGCTAAATCAGAACAGTGATCAAGATGCAGACAGGTCGGCACATTCATACTCTCTGACAGCGATTTAATCGCATCGACCAACAGCTTATGGCCGAGATATTTCGCGGTGCCGGTGGAGATTTGAATCATTAACGGGCTGTTGGTTTTCTCTGCCGCTTTAAAATAGGCGGGCAGCATCTCCAGGCAGTGAAGATTAAAAGAACCCACCGCTTTAAAGTCACGCTGTTTAGCGAGCTGTAACAGAGCGGCGAAGTTATAAAGTTTCATGGATTTTTTCCTCTTGAGGTTTGGTGGATTTGCCGTTAACAAACCAGGCAAGTGCGGTAATAAAGAAAATAAACAGGGCAACGAACAGCCAGTTATTCTGGAAAGCGTGGCCAAGCACCAGGCCAGTACTGATGACATCTGAGTCACTGAAGGTCACACCGGTAAAGCCGTAGCTCTCCAGCATCGGCACCAGGATGGCGGGCAGAACGGTGATAAAGAGTCCGTGAACAAAACCGCCGATCATCGCGCCGCGCCGACCGCCCATAGCATTACCAAAGACTCCGGCGGTGCCACCGGCAAAGAAGTTGGTCAGCAGACCAGGCAGGATCATCGCCAGACCAAACATCGGGAAGACCAGCATGCCGACGATTGAGCCGAGCGTGGTAGCGAGGAAGCCGACGATGACGGCATTCGGGGCGTAAGGAAACATCACCGGGCAGTCCAGCGCCGGTTTCGCATCCGGCACCACGCGCATGGCGATACCCCGGAAGGCAGGCACCAGTTCGTTAAGCAGCAGGCGGACGCCGCTGTAGAGCACAAAGACGCCGGCCACGAACTGAATCGACTGCATAAAGGCATACATCAGGTAGTTCATGCCGTTGCTGTATTGGGCAATAAACGCTGGCCCGGCGGCCACGGCGGGGATCAGGTACATCGGCACCATCACCAGCGCCATCGACAGATAAGTATCCTGCAGAAACTTAAAGTTATCAGGCAGCTTCAGGTCTTCGGTAGAGCGCGATCCTTTACCGACCACTTTGGCGACCGCCGCCGTGACCAGATAACCAATAGTGCAGAAGTGACCCAGGGCGACATCGTCCGAATCGGTGATGCGCCGCACCACCGGCTGCGCCAGTGCAGGCATCACCACGGCCATGATCCCGCCAAAAATACCGCCGGTCAGGATCAGCGGCAGGCCGGTGAGTCCCGCTTTATAGCCAATCACCGCGCCAATCGTCGCCATCCACAGCAGGGCCTGTCCGGTCAGGAAGATGTACTTAAAGGGTGTCAGTCGCGCGATGATGATATTAACGATAAAGATCACCAGCAGCGTCAGCGCCACTTCTGAGCCCAGCTCACGGTTAGCCAGCCCGGCAATGGCGGCCACATCGGTGATATAACCGCGCATACCAAAGCCGTGGGTAAAAATGGTATTGAGGAACGTCAACGTGCCAACAATAATATTGATACCCGCCATCATAATTAAAAAGCCGAGCAGCGTTTTAAAGGTGCCTTCCACCACTTTACCAGCCGATTTTTTTTGCAGCAGCAGACCAATCAAGGCAATAAAAGCGATCAGAATGGATGCCTGCCCCAGCAGATCTTTTACCAGAAAGTCGATCACACTATTCATGGGCGGCGACCTTTACGTTGCGTTCTTTTAAAAATGCCAGGATCTTCTGCTCTATTTCTGCTTTATCAGTCAGCCGGTTAAGAATAATGACCCGTTTAATCTGTTCCGGGCTGGCGTCGGCATTTAATACATCAGCAAAGGCTTTTTGCGTCAGAATCATATCTGACTTAAACGCATTCGCTTCTGAAATGGTGGTGTGATCGATATCGGCCTCAATTTCCAGTTTTTTTAATACCGCTTTTGCGCTCATCTCAATCGCAAAACTGGAGCCTAATCCACAACCACAGACACATAATATTTTCAGCATGGTTTTTTCCTCACACTATATTGAGTTGTTTAGCGAGTTTGTAATGGTGCCCGTCAATATCGACCAGGCGTTTTTGCATGCTTATTAAATCAATCGGGATCGGTTTATTGCTGCCGTTAATAATGACCGCTTTATTCCGCATGCCTGACTGAATACATCGCACCACTTCACTGGCCATAATGGTGCCCTGATAGATCTCTTCGCAGGTGGGCTCTCCATTACGCAATCCGTAACCAAGAAGGGTTTTACGGATGCGCACGCCAATAAGCGGTTCAAGCTGTTTGATTAAGGTGTCGATTGCCCCCTGAAAACCGGGCGAATATTCGCGGGTGTAGCCTTCTGAACAGAGGATCACCACGCTGTTCTGCTGCGCCAGTCGCTGGGTGATACGCTGCGCCAGTTGGGGTAACGGGATCTGGCACTCCGGAATTAAGGCAATATCTGCGTTTGATTTAATGGCCGACTGCAGGGTTAATTCGCCGCAATAGCCGCCGAGTAATTCCAGCATAAATACCCGGCCAGGTAAGGCACGCCCGGTATTTCTCAGCTTCGAGACCTCTTTTAATACCTGCTCACAGGCAGTGGAAAAACCCAGGGTATAATCACTGCCGAAGACATCATTATCGATGGTCATGCCGACACCGAAACAATTAACGCCGGACGCCGACAGGGTGTGGAGGAATTGCAGCGACCCGTCACCGCCCGCCATAATTAACACGTCAATGCGGGCGCTTTTAAGCTGACGCGCAATACTTTCATATTCGTTGCGCACCAGTTTCTTTTGCGTCCGGCCCGATTGCATAACCGGAATTGAGGCGATGGAAAAGTCGAGCAGATCACGCTGGCTGATTTCACGATGAATATTTCCCAGCAGGCCCGGAATGCCGCCGTCAAATATCACCATTTCCGCCTGCGCCAGACGCCCAATCTGAAAGACAAAATTATTAATGCCGGTCACATCCCCGCCACTGATCACCATTCCAATTCGCATCACCCTCACCTCACTGGCTTAATCCGCTGAGGGTTATTCTTCCGGGAAGCGGGGTAGCTATTTGCAGAAGAGATCACAGTTATGAGCGGTTTTTTTCGGGCAGGCGTCTTGACAGCAGTATATTACCGCCCATTTTTGTGATGGGAGTCACACTATTTAAGAGCAAACTGCGTCCGGCGAAATGATATAAATCAGTGAGTTAGTACCGCACGCATCTGAATGTTATGACGCCAGACAATGGCACTGATTTCGTTATTCTTTGGTGTTGCAAATTTGTGACATTCGCCTCATTTTTAATGGTATTAACCCGAATAACGCGTAAAGGAAATATTTGATTAGGTTGTATCAGGATTATTTTATGGCAGAGAAACAGGTGGGAAGATTAGCGTGCAGGGGGGATAAAACGTATTTGAGGCGCAGCAGTGAGCGGCTGCGCCCCGACAGATTACTTCGCGTAGGCTTCCGTTGACAGGGTCAGCGTGACCTCGTCGCTCACCGCTGGCACATATTTATCCAGCTTAAAGTCTGAACGCTTGATGGTGCCGGTGGCATCAAAACCAATCGCCTGCTTTTTCACCATCGGATGCTCACCCTGCTTGTTCAGCGTGGCGTGCAGCGTAACCGGTTTGGTTATCCCTTTCAGGGTCAGATTACCTTCAACGTCAAATTTGTTGTCGCCCTTCGCCACCACCTTGGTGCTGTGGAAGGTTGCGGTCGGGTATTTTGCGGTGTCGAAGTACTCAGCGCCTTTGAATTCTTTGGTCAGCGCCGCAACGTGGCTGTCGATTTTGCTGACTGGCAGGGTCACGTCAACGCGTGAGGACTCGGGATGATCTTTATCAAACACCAGGTTACCGGTTGCATCCGGGATATCCGCGGTAGGGTTCGAGAAGCCAAAATGGTTCCAGGCAACGATTACCGACGTATGCTCAGGGTTCAGCTGATAATGCATCGCCTCAGCCTGCGATAACGGGGCGTAGAGGGTGGCAGCGGCTAACAGGGGCAGTGCAATACGTTTGACGTTCTTCACGATCAATTCCTTATGCGGACTAAAGTAAACTGAGTGTGGTCCAGTTTGCCCGGAATAGACAGTGAAGAGATTTGTCGGTAATTTTCAAATAAATTCAGCAATTTTGTAACAGGCGCTACACATTCTCGCCGCCGGTGAAAAGCACCCGCCAGCGGCGGCGATCCTGAATCAGGGTGCGGTGCAGCTGTTGCAGGTCAGCAAGGGTCAGCGCTGCTATCTGCGCCGCGTCCGGTTCTGCCAGGCCGTTGTCACCGCGTAACCGCGCCAGAGGCTGATCCACGTCCTGGCTCAGCAGACGCGATTTCAGGGATACCAGATCACAGCCCGCCAGCGTCTCGTTCAGTGAACGCAGAAAATTACGGCAGTAGCGCAATAGCGACAGCGCGCTGTAATCGGGCGACTGCAGCGCAAACATCACCCCGTCTTCATCGGCACAGCGCATATAACGGCTGCTGACCACATAACCGATTGGCTGATCAACGCGGTAACGCTGGAAAAAGCGCGGCGCGTAGATCAGCGCCAGCGCGCGCAGCGCAGCCAGCTGTTCAGGACGGTGCAGCGGGATAAACAGCAGCAGAGCATTGTCCGCGCTGGTGTGCAGCAGGCGCGTCATGCCGGTTTGCGTGGCCATGCGCGTTGGCGGCAAGGCAGGATTAACCGGCAGCGACAACGCGCTCAGCCGCCGGGCAATCCGCCAATGCAGTGCCGCATTGCCCCCTTTCAGCGCCGCCCGCCAGCATCCAGGCGTAAAGGTGGCCGCCAGCTGATAGGGCAACTGTCGCAGCAGCGCACGAATCGCGATGCTTTCCAGCGCCGCCGGTGGCGCATCCGCCTCAACCGGTGCTGTCAGGGCGAAGACGATCTGACTCAGCGCCCGATCGGTCACAGACTCATCCGGCGTCAGCTGAAGCGTCAGTTGCCATACGCCCTCCACTTCCTGCCAGCAGCCGTTACCACCGTGATGACGCAGATCGGCAAACAGCGGACGAAAACGCCGTCCCAGGGCTTCGCCGACCCCGGCAGTAAACGTCGACCAGAATTCTGGCCGCAGGATCAGCGTAGCCTGCGGGTCGTCAGGCTGATGATGTGGCAATTCAACCGCCTGTTCGGGCAGCGGCTCAGGTGTTGAGACGGAGTCGAGCGGATAGAAAGTGAAATCCGCAGAGGGCAGCACTTCAGGCGCAGAAGGCTGCCAGGCAGTCAGCGCGAGGCTAAAGCCCTGAGTAAGGCGGTTTTCCACTGCCGGTTGTGGCGTGCAAAACAGCAGTGTACCCGGGGCGTCGGTGAGCTTCTCAAGTAACGGCAACAACGCGGGCAGGGTTTCATCCGGTGCAAAGCCGATAGCGCGCTGACGTAACCGTTCCATTGGTGACAACGTCACAAATCGTTGTTGCGCCAGTTGATGATAGTGCCGATGTTGCCGTTCACCGGTCTGGCGCAGCGCGGCCAGATAGCTGTCGAGCAGCGTGTTTACGGTCTCAGGCTGATGCGTTTCTACACCCAGCGCCAGCCAGTGTGCACCGCCCGCCTGATAGATCCACTTCAGCTCCAGCGACTCCGCCAGCCCCTGCTCACGCAGGGTAGCCAGCAGCGATCCCGGCGCTTCATCCAGCAGGAACTCGCGCCATAACGTGACGCCGTCACTACTATTCAGCATCCAGCTACGCCATAACGCCGCCGAGGGGATCTCCGCCAGCTGCCAGCAGGTATCAGATGTCAGTTGCGGTGGCGGCAGATCCTGCCGCCACTGACCAACAGGCAGCGCAGCGGCAAACTGACGCGCCATCTGCTCCAGCTCGTCCAGGGAGTGCGGCCCTTCCAGCCAGAGCTGCATATTGCTGGCAAAATAGTAGCGCTGGTGGAACTGACGCAGCGCCCGTTGCAATGCAGGCAGCTCAGCGCCAAAGCTTGCCCGGCTGCCAATCCGAAAACGGTGAAATTCAACGGGTAATACAGCAGCATGCAGCAGTGCCGCTTCGATGCGGGACGGCTGATGGTGCTGCAACAACTGATATTCTGCCTCAATCACCGCCACTTCCTGCGCGATCGCCTGGTTATCGAGCAGTGGAGAGACGATCATATCCTGCAACCGCGCCAGCCCATCACCCAGCAGCGACGGCGTCACCTCAAAAAAGAAGGCGCTTCGCCGGGCCAGTGTGGTGGCGTTCACTTTGCCACCCTGCGTCTGAATCCAGCTCATCAGCCGGCCGTCATCGGGCCAGCCAGTGCTGCCCGTGAACAGCAGATGTTCCAGCAGATGAGCCAGTCCGGGCCAGCGGTCTGGCTCATCGTGACTCCCTGCCCCCACCTGAATCAGAGCGGCGGCCTGGCTGGCATCTGATTGATGCACCAGTTCAATCGTCAGACCGTTTATCTCCAGCCCGCGCGTGTTCATCAGAGGTTCCGTGTTTTATAGATCAGTTGTGAGTTGCTGCGGTTACGGAACTGCAGTTGACCAATTTTAATGTCGCTGCAATCCGCCTCACGCCGGGCTTCAAGGATTTTGCCGTGATGGGGGGATTTGCCGCAGACCGGATCGGTGTTGTCGGCATTGCCGGTCAGCATGAAAGCCTGACAGCGACAGCCGCCAAAATCTTTTTCTTTCTCATCACAGGAGCGGCACGGTTCAGGCATCCAGTCAAAACCGCGATAACGGTTGAAGCCGAAGGAGTTATACCAGATATCATCCAGACTTTGCGTCAGCACTGAGGGAAATTCCACCGGCAGCTGGCGCGCACTGTGACATGGCAGCGCGGTGCCCTCCGGCGTGACGCTAAGGAAGATGGCGCCCCAGCCGCCCATGCAGGGTTTGGGACGTTCTTCGTAGTAGTCTGGCGTCACAAACAGCAGATTGGTCAGATTGCCGCTGCCGCTCATCCGCTCACGATAGCGGCTGACGACCGCTTCTGCCTGGGCGATCTGCTCTCGCGTGGGCAGCAGACCTTTACGATTGAGCTGCGCCCAGCCGTAGAACTGACAGGTCGCCAGTTCTACGTCATCCGCTTCCAGCTCAATACAGAGGTCGATGATCTTGTCGATCTGGTCGATGTTATGGCGATGCAGCACGAAGTTCAGCACCATCGGATAGCCGTGTGCCTTCACCGCTTTCGCCATCTCCAGCTTCTGCTGAAACGCTTTTTTCGAACCCGCCAGCGCCGCATTCAAGGTTTCGTCACTGGCCTGGAAGCTGATCTGGATATGATCGAGGCCCGCCTCGCTGAACGCATCCAGCTTCTTCTCCGTGAGGCCAATACCTGAGGTGATCAGGTTGGTGTAGAAGCCAAGATCGCGCGCCGCTTTAATCAGCTCAGGCAGATCTTTACGGGTCAGCGGTTCGCCGCCAGAAAAACCGAGCTGGACGCTGCCCATGGCGCGCGCCTGGCGAAAGACCTCAATCCATTGCTCAGTGGTCAGCTCCTGCTCCTGCTGCGCGAAGTCGAGCGGATTAGAGCAATAAGGACACTGTAGCGGACAGCGATAGGTAAGCTCGGCCAGCAGCCAGAGCGGCGGATTCACGCCAGGTTTATGCGGGGTCAAGGAACTGTATCCACTTCTGTTCATAGGCTGACTGCAGGAACTCTAAAACGTCTGCACCTACGCCGCCCGCTTCCGGGAAACGGCTATCCAGCGTTGCGATAATCGCGGCAATATCCTGTTTGCCATCCACCAGCTCGAGAATGGCGGCCGCCGTTTCGTTCAGCTTCGCCATGCCTTCAGGATAGAGCACCACATGGGTATCCTGGGCGGCTTCCCACTGCATGCGGTAGCCGCGACGAAACGCGGCAATCGAGTGTTCATTCATTTTTTATACCAGTCGCGTGGTGTGCCACGCCGCCTTGTCAGTGACGGTGTGATAAGGCGGACGTTTCAGCTCGTAAGCCATGGTCATGGCGTCCAGTATGCTCCATAAAATATCGAGCTTAAACTGCAAAATCTCCAGCATGCGGTTCTGCGTCTCCGCGGTGGTGAAATATTCCAGCGCCAGTGCCAGGCCATGTTCCACATCACGGTTCGCCTGACCCAGGCGACTGCGGAAATAGAAATAGCCCTCTTCTTTGATCCACGGATAGTGCTGCGGCCAACTGTCGAGCCGTGACTGATGGATCTGGGGGGCGAACAGCTCAGTCAGTGAACTGCAGGCCGCCTCCTGCCAGTTAGCACGGCGGGCAAAGTTAATATACGCATCCACCGCAAAACGCACGCCTGGCAGCACATGCTGCTCCGACAGCAGCGCTTCACGCGTCAGCCCGACCGCCTCGCCCAGCCGCAGCCAGGCCTCAATGCCGCCCTCTTCGCCGTTGCTGCCGTCGTGGTCGAGAATGCGCTGCACCCATTTGCGTCGGGTGGCTGGATCGGGGCAGTTGGCCATGATCGCCGCATCTTTCAGCGGAATGGTGGTCTGGTAATAGAAACGGTTCGCCACCCAGCCCTGAATCTGCTCGCGCGTTGCCTGCCCGTTATGCATCGCGATGTGATACGGGTGATGGATATGATAGAAAGCGCCTTTGTCGCGCAGGGCTTGTTCAAAAGCCTGCGGTGACAGCGTGTCAGTGATCTGCATGATTTAGCCCTGAAGGTGGATCGCCATTCCGTCCCAGCTCACCTCTATTCCCTGCTCCGTCAGGAACTGACGCTGCGGTGACTGCGCGTTAAGGATCGGATTGGTGTTGTTAATGTGGATCAGAATTTTGCGTTTTGCCGGCAGCGACGCCAGCAGCGCCATCAGCCCCTGCTCTTCCGCCAGCGCCAGATGGCCCATCGCCTTACCGGTGTTGTGACCTACGCCGGTGGTCAGCAGCTCATCATCCTGCCAGACTGTGCCATCAATCAGCAGGCAATCCGCTTTTTGCAACCACGGCAGGATCACCTCATCAGGCTCACCCAGGCCTGGCGCGTAGAGCAGCGTCTGGCCATTCACCCGGTTCTCAATAAACAGCGCCACGTTGTGGCCCGGCAGCGGCCGGTCGCGATATGGCGAGTAAGGCGGTGCATTACTGATAATCGGAATCGCGGTGAACTGGAGATCACCACAGACATCGACACTGAACGGCGTCAGTGGCGCAATGGGCCGATGCTGTAAGCCGCCGTTCCAGTGGCTAAGCATCGGAAAGATCGGGAAACCGCTGTTGAGGTCGGCATGTACTTCCGGCGTACACCAAACCTGATGCGGACAGCCCTCTCGCAGGCTCAACAGTCCGGTGGTGTGGTCGATCTGGCTATCGGTAAGAATAATCCCGCCGATCGCCGTGCCGCGCAGTACCCCTTTACGGGTCAGTTCTGGGGTATGCAGGATCTGCTGGCTGATGTCGGGTGAGGCATTGCATAACACCCAATCTTCGCCGTTATCGCTGAGGATAATCGACGATTGCGTGCGTGCCTGGGCCTGGATCGTGCCATTACGCACGCCGTGGCAGTTGGCGCAGTTGCAGTTCCACTGCGGAAACCCACCCCCCGCGGCTGAACCGAGGATTTTGATAAACATAGAGGAAAACCAGAAGTTGAAAAAAAATGCCCGCTCAGAGGGCGGGCAGAACGATTAACGGTTGGAGATGTAAAGAGTCACTTCCAGACCGAGACGCATGTCAACAAACGTTGGTTTTTTCCACATGAGTTATTTCCTCTTAATTAACAGTAAATTAGCTGTCTGAAATCAGCGCGACGGACGTTAAATGAGACCGCCGTCACAATTTCCAGGCAGATGGTGCGCCAATGGCGCGTTGGGATCAAGCCCGGAACGTAAGGAAATTGTTATCACAGCCCGGTCAGATATAAAACGCGCTGCCAGTTTCCCCACGCCAGTTTTTCTGTCAGTGTCTGATCATAGCCTGCTTCCTGAAAAGCGGCGAGCAATCGCGGCATTCCGCTGACATCACCCAGCGCAGCCGGTGGGGTAATCCCGTCGAAATCAGAGCCAAAGCCCACATGGTCGCAGCCCATTATCTTCAACAAGTGATCACAATGCTTAACAATTTCTGTTAATGGTGTGTCGGCGTCGCGTTTACCGTCAGCGCGCAGAAAGGCATTGCCGAAATTAATACCGACCAGACCGCCGCTGTCGCGGATCGCCAGCAGCTGGTCATCCGTCAGATTGCGTGGCTGCGGACAGAGAGCATGCGCGTTAGAGTGGCTGGCGACCAACGGCGCAGCAGCGAGTCGGGCGGTGTCCCAAAATGCCTTTTCGTTCATATGCGACACGTCGATCATCATCTTCAGGCCACTCGCCTGCTGAATCAGCTTTTCTCCGGCGGCGGTCAGGCCCGGTCCGGTGTCGGGCGAACCGGGAAAAGTGCCGCTGACGCCTTCACCAAAACGGTTTGGCAGATTCCAGAATGGCCCGATGCTGCGCACACCTGCCTGCCAGAAGGCGTGCAACTGCTCGCCCTCTTCATCCAGTGCATCGGCACCTTCGATATGTGCCACCATCGCCAGCACACCTTCGGTCCGGCAGACGGCAATTTCTTCACTGCTGCGGCAGAGGCGCGCCCGTCCGCCTGATCCCTCGGCCAGCTGATGAAGGATCTGAAGCTGTTGCCACATGATCTGCAGCGGATGATACGGCTCGTTGGCGCGTGCCGGAACGGTGCGGGCAATGTACTCCTGCGGCGGCACAAAAATCGCAAACAGCCCGCCGCTCAGTCCGCCCTGCTGAATGCGCGGATAGTCGAGGTGGCCCCGTTCAATACCCTGATAAAACGCCTGCGCAGGCGCATCACGATGATGCAGCCAGAGGTTAAGCAACAGATCGTTGTGACCGTCAAAAATCAGCATAAGTGTCCACCCGGATAAACAGGTGACCATGCTAACCCTGCCCGGTGGATTCATCAAACCAGAGCGCACGCAGAGTGTTGTCTGGTAAGTCACAGGTTGCGGTGCAGCAAGCCTCTCTCACCGCCAGGATTGCCGTCAGTGTCAAAAGCAGGCGCGTGGTGGCAATGTGTTACGAACAGCGCCACAAGAAGTCTTCACCTCTCGGGATGCTTGCTGGAACCTGCTATCCTGGAACAGCTATCGCTGTACTGACTTTATCGATTAACCAGTGAAATCTGAACGGGTCTCTCTGTAACGTTATTCGCCCACCCTGTGGGCTTGCTTATCTAAACGCTACGGTTGATCTCCAGTCCTGCGTCCGGCATCCACATTTTGAAACTAACAACTGAAGGGGGTGCCAGGGTTCGCTGGCACCGTGCAGGTACTCCTGCGCCAGCGGCGCCAGACCAGCGGACGCGTACTGAGGTCAAAATGCTGCTGACTCATTGCGCCTTGAGGTAGCGGTAGATGACAGCCAGATCGTCTTCACCGTATCCAGCCTCTACCGCCTGCTGCCAGAGCTGCGCGATATTTTCCAGCGCAGGGAGCGGCGTCTCTGCAGCATCCAGCGCCAGACGGGCATCTTTCAGTGCCCAGACCAGATGCATCTGCGGCGTGAAGTCGTCGCTGGCGATCATCCCGAGCTTCATTTTCGCATAAGGCGCAGCCAGCGGACCGCCCTCCAGCACCTGCCAGAGATCGTCGGTGGAAAAGCCGAACTGCTCTGCCAGCCGGGTGCTCTCCGCCAGGCTTTGCATCATGCCGATCAGCCAGCTGTTAATCACCAGTTTCATCCGGGTACTTTTTCCCGCCTCACCCAGCCACTTCGTCCCTTTACTGATGGCGGCAAACACCGCTTCTGCCGCCTGGGCGCGGGGCTGATCGCCGCTGGCCAGCACCAGAATCTGCGCATTTTCTGCGGGCGCTTTAGTCCCGGAGACGGGCGCATCGATCAACAGCAGATCGGGGCGGGCGTCGGCGAAAAAGGCGATCAGCGCGTCGGTTTTTTCTACGCCGATGGTGCCCATCTGGCACAGCGTCGCGCCCTGCTTAAATGCCTGTTTGACCTGGTGCAGCACCTGCTCCGTGGTGTCGCCATCGGAGAGCATGGCGATCACCACATCCGCTTCACGCACCGCCTCGTCCGGGGAGTCAGCCAGCAGTAAACCGGCCTCCAGCAGATCTTCGCCCCGAGCGCGGGTGCGGTTCCAGCCATGCACGCGAAAGCCTTTTTTCAGCAGGTTGGCGGCAAATGCGTGCCCCATTGCGCCTAATCCCAGAACTGCCACTTCAGGTTGTTTCATGCTGACTCCCTTACGTTATTTGCCTGCATCCGACTGCAGCGGATGCCTTATCACTGGAAAAGATGGATTTCAGCCTGCCGGTAAACAGGGAAAAAATCCAGCCCGAAACGGTATACCCTTGCGCATTAAACCCTTACCCTACGCGACCCGCGTTCCCTCCGGTTCATGACCTCTCTTTTTTTCAGGCTCCACAAAATGAAATAATCGCTCTGCGTCAGTGGACACGGTTGATGTTACCGGCATTTTTACCGCTGCCGCTGCTGGCGGACAATGACAATACCCTGCTCGTCACGGCTGCCCCGCCGTAACCTGGCCTAAGCGGGCGGGACCCGGCTACCTGCCGGAACAAGGCTTTTATGCAGGCAGTGAGGTGCGTTGTCTGAGTCAGATCGCCACTGAGGATCAGAATGCGGTGAATACTCCGTCCTGTACCGTAGCACCCGTCAACAGTGGCTTTAAATGACGGGTTGAGAACCGGACGCTGGATCTAGCTGGCCGGGTCGGTGACCTGTTTGACCGGTACTGTGTGGGTACTGTGTGGGTTCAGTCATTGTGAATGAGAGTAATGGCCGCGACTTCGGATCTGCGCCGGGCCGCAACACTAGCGCTGGCTTAACGGTGGGTTACGCTTTCCGCTAAAACCATTGGGCCACCGTCATAGTGGCCCGGATCTTACCTTTACACGCGAATCAGGCGCGGGATTTTAGCTGCGCTAAAATGTCTTCACAGCTGCCGGTTTCACCCAGGCGCGGGAAGATCAACTGCACACTGTTATTGTGCGTATCCATATTGAGATCGGTCATCGCATCGGTCGCCAGCGTGACGTTGTAACCTAACGCATACGCCTGGCGCGCAGTAGACTCCACGCCGATGCTGGTAGCAATCCCGCAAATCACCACCTGGGTAATGCCGCGCTTTTGCAGTTCATCATGCAACGCAGTGGCATGAAACGCACCCCAGGTTTTCTTGGTAATCGTGAGGTCATTCTGCTGTGGCGTCATTGCCGGAACCAGCGTGGCCCAGTCGGCCGGTAATTCGCCGCTGTGGCGGCCCTGCTCATTGCGCCCTGGTGCCCCACCGGCCACGTTGACCAGCACTACCGGCAGATCGTGCGCGCGAAATACCTCCGTCAGTCCGGCACAGCGTTCGATCACCGGCTGCGGCTCATGGACCAGCGGCAGCGCCACAATGCCATGTTGCAGGTCGATAACAATCAGCGCAGTTTTTGCATCAAGTGTGGTTACAGCCATGTTGAATCCTCAGATTTAATAGTCAGTGAGTCGTTGCAACAGAGGGAGAACGTCGGTCAGCTGCTGCTGTTCTGCCGGGCTAAGTCGTGCTTCCAGCGTCCGGACCAGCCAGTCATCGCGCATGGCGCGACTCGACGTAATCACCGCCAGGCTTGTGACCGTGGGAAGATAGCGGGTTTTACGGCCATCATGGGGATCTGGCTCGCCCGTTACCAGTTCTGCCGCCAGTAACCCGGCGACGGTCACGCCCATCGACTGGGTGCGTACCCCCTCCGCGGCAGCCAGTTGCGTGACCGTCATCGCCCCATCCCGCACCAGATGACCCAGCACCGCGACCTGCGACCAGGTTAATTCACCAGGCGGGGCCGACTCACGCAACCGGCGGCCCAGCTTACCCACCAGCATGCGCAGTATTGCAGCGGATTCAGTCAGATTGCGCATTACCTCTCTCCATCGATATGCAAAAGTATAAAGATACGAAGGTAAACTGTGTAGTTTGCTCAGGTATCAATTTGTAACGTTCGGGCGGTGCAGATAGTGAATCAGACTGTGGAAGCGCAACGGCGTGCTGAGCGGGTTCCGGTAGCTGTGCGGTACGTCGGCTCTGAACTGAAACGCCTCGCCTTTTAGCAGACGCCGCCAGCGATCGTTGACGCCCAGCAATAGTTCGCCCTCGATAACCACCACCTGTTCCACGCAGCCCGCTTCATGTGGCGACGAATGACTCTGCGCGCCCGCGGCCAGCTCCACCGCCAGCAGATCAAATCGCAGTTGCGGATCGTAAGGCAGCACAGAGCGTACCGACATGTCAGCATTGGGCTGACTGAATCCAGGCGTGGCGCCGGAAGGCAGCACGCTGCCGTCGATAAAAAAGGAAAAGGGAACGTTGAACCCGGTGGCAATCTTCCACAGCGTCGCCACGGTAGGACTGGATTCACCGCGCTCAATCTGCCCCAGCATCGCTTTACTGACGCCGGTTCGTTCCGCCGTCAGCGTCAGGCTCCAGCCATTGGCCTGCCGCAACTGTCTGAGCGCGCTGCTCAGGTGTTGCTGAAAATCCGCCATTTTTTCTCCTGCTGCTCACAAGCCCGGTGAGTGACATTATGGCGACAGTGTAGCACTTGTGCGTTATAGCGCATCATGCGACCATGTGCGCTATAACGCACAACCCCATAAAGAGTCTGACCATGACGAGATCGGAACATCCCTCTTTTACCCTGCCGATGCTGGTCTCCGGCGTTGTAGCTGTACTGGTCGGCTACAGCAGCAGCGGCGCGATTATCTATCAGATGTTTCAGGCGGCGGGAGCCACGTCCGCGCAGATTGGCGGCTGGCTGTCGGTGTTGGGCCTGGCGCAGGGGATCGCCTCGCTGGGGCTGTCACTGCGCTACCGCATGCCGGTGCTGGCTGCCTGGTCAACGCCTGGTGCCGCGCTGCTGGCGACCAGTTTTCACGGTATTTCGCTGAATGAGGCGGTGGGGGTTTTCGTTTTCGCTAACCTGCTGATCGTATTATGCGGCGTGACGGGCCTGTTTGCCCGGCTGATGAACTACATTCCTGCCTCACTGGCCGCGGCGATGCTGGCGGGTATTTTACTGCGCTTCGGGCTTCAGACCTTTGCCGATTTGCAGAGTAACTTTGTGCTGTGCGGTAGCATGTGCCTGGCATGGCTACTGTCCCGCCGCTGGCTGGCGCGCTTCGCGATTCTGGTCACGCTGCTGGTGGGAATTGCCGTCGCGCTGGCTCAGCACGCTATCCACTTTCCGCCGCAGTCGATTATGCTGGCGATACCGGAGGCGGTGATGCCCCACTTTACCCTGACCACGCTGCTGGGGATCGGCGTGCCCTATTTCCTGGTGACAATGGCGTCGCAGAATGCCCCCGGCATCGCCACGTTACAGGCGCACGGCTACCGCCCGCCGGTCTCTTCACTGATGAGCTGGACCGGATTCACTGCGGTGCTGCTGTCGCCGTGGGGTGGCTTTTCGGTTTGTGTGGCGGCGATTACGGCGGCCATCTGCATGAGCGATGAGGTCGATTCTGATCCAGAGCAACGCTGGCGTGCGGCGGCGCTGGCGGGGGTGTTTTATCTGCTGGCGGGCGCGTCCGGTGCGCTGATCGCCGTGCTGTTCAGTGCCCTGCCTGCGGTGCTGATTGAGGCACTGGCGGGCCTGGCACTGCTTGGCACACTGGGCGGCAGCCTGCAGCGCGCACTGGATCAACCTGCTGAACGCGACAGCGCGCTGATAACCTTTCTGATCACCGCGTCGGGCGTTTCTCTACTGGGTATTGGTCCGGCCTTCTGGGGACTGGTGGGCGGCGTTATCGCTCACCTGCTGCTGGTGCGTAAAACCGCCTGATTGCATGATACCTGCTGAAATATCGGTTATTTTTCAACCCGCCAGTGAAAAAAACACTGGATTTAACTCCTTTTCTGCCGTTTGATTTGTCATTGCCCCGCGTAAAATCAACCTAATCGTCGATAACACGCGATTTTCTGCCTCAGACAACGACCGATAAGGGCCCAACAGGTGGCAAAAACTATTCTGCGCAGCGGTAATTTAGATGCAGTACTGGCGTTAGGTGAAAATGGCCAGCCGGTCTACGCCTCAGCATTGCAAATTCGTGAAACCCTGCGCCTGCGCCGTCAGGGCGCACTGGCAGATTGCCTGGCCATTCCTCAGGCCAACGAACGGGGCGATCGCCTCGACTGGTATGCCCCTTTTAGCGGCCGGGTGAAATCCTGGCTGGGCGCCAGCGATCATGAACGGCGTGCGGCGCTGCAACAGCTCACCGCCTGTCAGCAGGATATGCAGGAACTCAGTACGCGCGCGCGCGCGGCAGAGAACCCATCGATGCGCCTGTTTGGTGCCCTGCTGAGCAAAACCCTGCAATTTCCTGACCAGCAGTATGTCTATCTGGTGGATGGCAAACCGGTTATCACCTTCTGGGGCTTTGTTGATGCCCAGGCGCGCAGTCGCGATGACGCGCTGGCCTGCCTGCGTGACACTCTGGAAGAGAACCTGCCGGCTACGCTGGTTGAACCGCTGCCTGAGCTGCCTGCCGCACCGGTCACCGCTGAGCCTGTCGTTATCGCTGAACCTGAACCTGAACCTGAACCTGAACCCGACGCGGTTGCAGAACCCCTGCCGGTCGCGGCACCCGTTGAACCTCAGCCGGTCACGCCCGTGGCGGCTCGCCGACGTTTCCGCGTCTGGTATCTGTTGCCGCCGGTGGCGATTGCGGCCGCCGTGACGGTGGCCGTGTTGCTGCATCGTTCAGAGCCAGTAAAAACACCGGTTGCCACTGCGAAGCCAGCGTCAGCTCTTGCGACGGTATCCACTCCGGCCCCTGCTGCGACTCCGGCACTGGTTGCGGCGACACCGTCTGTCACGCCACCTGCAGAGCAGGCAGCACCGGAAAAACGCCCCGAATCGCAGCCGCAGAAACCGGCTACCACTACCGAGGCCGCACCGACAGACGCATCTGCTACCCTTGCCACAACGGTGACTGCGCCGGTTCCGGCCAAACCCGATGACCTGATTGTGACGCCGGATGCGGTGCGCGATGGCCAGGTACGGGTGATTGATGGCCGCTGGCGTGTCACTATTGACCAGATGCCGACGCCAACCGGTAAGCCTCCGGTAATGCGCTTCCAGTTTAAAAACGGCAAAGGCAGCGTGCAGATCGCCCAGGGCAATACTACCTGTAAAGCGGATGTCAGCGCGGCCATGACCAGCGCCGGTAACCTGGTGATTGAGAGCCGCTACACGGCCAGGTGCCAGAACAATTCGCGCTACCGTATGCCACTGCTGGTCTGCCACGCGAGTATCGGCGCCGCAGTGTGTGAAGCGCAGTATGCTGATGACCGGGTCTTCCCGATGACGATTAAGCGTGAGAATAAATAACGATGCTGGCTCCCCTGATCGATGACAAACAAAAAATTTCGCTGATTGAAAACAGCGGCGTGCAGTTTCTGGATTTCGGCCTGCAACTCTCAGATACCCCGGCGCGCCGCCAGTTTGTGCGCCAGACCGCCAACGGCCCGCTGCTGCGCCTGAACGTCGATGGCAACAGCGGTAAGTTCCTGCTCTATCCGGAAGATGGGGGCGCTGCGGAAGTGGTGCGCCCGGAATCTGACATCGCACTGGCCGACTCGCTGTCCCTGCTGTCAGCCTGCTGGCTACCGTTGCCGATGCTGCGCTGTGCCAGCGGACGTCGTTTTATCGGCGGCCCCGAAAACTGGGCGCGGATGCGTCTGGTTGCTCTGCCCGCGCCCGATGCAGCGGGCAATACCCATCGCGTCACCCTGGCCTTTGATACCCGCTGTGTGGCGGAGCAGGATGGCGGCGAACAGCTCGGCCTTAGCGCCGCTGATGCCCAGAATGGCGTGACCTTTACGCTCGCCTGGCACAACTACGAACTGGGTGATTTTCTCGATCTGACCTGGGTTGACGGCTGGCTGCGCGAATCCTTTACCGACCGCGTGTCCGATCGCCGCGAACAGGCGATTAATCAGGCGCTACGCGAGTTTGAGTATCAGGCGCATTACCTCAATCTGCTTGAGCTACTGGGCGAACAGCTTGACCTCAGCGACATCCACATTCAGGCCGCCACCCTGCAGACGCCGGCGGTCAACGTCGACATCATTCTTGATGTCGGAAACTCACATACCTGCGGCATTCTGGTGGAAGACCATCCCGAAGAGAGCAACGGCCTGAAGCAGACTTATGAGCTTCAACTGCGCGATCTCTCGCAGCCGCATCAGGTTTACAACGAGCTGTTTGACAGCCGTCTGGAATTTGCCGAAACCCGTTTTGGCAAAGCCAACTTCTCACTGGAGAGCGGGCGTGAACAGGCCTTTATGTGGCCTTCTCTGACGCGTGTTGGCCGTGAAGCAAGCCGTCTGGCCCTGCAGCGTGTGGGACTGGAAGGCAGCACCGGTCTCTCCAGCCCGCGCCGTTATCTGTGGGATGAAGCGCGCTATCAGCCAGGCTGGCGTTTTAATACGCCCGGCGAGCAGGCTGAACCACTGGCCTACGCGGCCCCCTTTACCACCCTGCTGAATGACGAAGGCCAGCCGCTCTCTACGCTGTCACCTGACGATCGTCTGCCGGTCTTTTCACCGCACTACAGCCGCAGTTCGCTGATGACCTTTATGCTGTGTGAGCTGCTGGCTCAGGCGCTGATGCAGATGAACAGCGCAGCACAGCGTCAGCGTATGCCGCAGAGCCATGCGCCGCGTCAGCTGCGCCACGTAATCCTCACGCTGCCGTCAGCGATGCCAAAGCCGGAGCGTGAAATTTTCCGCCGCCGGATGCAGGAAGCGCTGGCGCTGGTCTGGAAAGCCGAAGGCTGGCTGGCGGACGAAGATGATCTTTCACCTTCTCTGCGACGTCAGCATCCGAAACCGCTGCCAGATGTGCAGATGGAGTGGGATGAAGCGACCTGTGGTCAGATGGTCTGGCTGTTCAATGAAACCCAGGTCAACTTTGCCGGTCGCGCCGAAGATTTTTTCAGCAGCATGGTACGTCCGGATCGCCCGCGCGAAGCCGACGAACTGCCAGGCAAAAGCCTGCGTATCGCCTCGATTGATATCGGCGGCGGCACCACCGATCTCGCCATCACCCAGTATCGTCTGGATGATGGTCAGGGCAACAACGTCAAAATTACGCCGCGTTTGCTGTTTCGCGAAGGCTTTAAAGTGGCGGGCGATGACATCCTGCTGGATGTGATTCAGCTGTGGATTTTACCGGCGCTGCAGCAGCATCTGCAGAAAGCGGGCCTGACCCTGGCAGAACCGCTGATGAACAAGCTGTTTGGTCATGACAGCCGCATGGACGGTCAGGCCACGCTGCGTCAGCAGGTCACCTTACAGCTGTTTATTCCCCTGGCGCAGGCGGTGCTGGAGCGCTACGAAAACTGGGATCCGCTGGAGAACCACGCGGAGATCAACGCGCTGTTTGGCGAGCTGGTTGATCAGCCGCCGGGCGATGCGGTCCTGGCATTTGTCAACGGCGAGATTCAGCGCGAGCTGGGCGGTAACAGTCGCTTTGACCTGCTGCAGGTGCCGCTGGTGGTCAGCTTGTCACAGCTGCACGGCGAATTTATGCAGCATCGAATGGCGATTATTCCGGCGTTGCGCTCAATGTGTGAAGTGGTGTCGCTCTATCAGTGTGATGTGCTGCTGCTCACCGGTCGTCCGTCGCGCTTCCCGGGTATTCAGGCGCTGGTACGGCATCTGCAACCGCTGCCGGGCAGCCGTATTCTGTCGCTGGAAGGCTATCACACCAGCGACTGGTATCCGTTTAACAAACATGGTCGCATCGACAACCCAAAATCGACTGCGGCTGTCGGCGCAATGCTCTGCCTGCTGGCGCTGGATCTGCGCCTTAGCAGCTTCTGGTTCCGTGCAGGCGATTTTGAACCCTACTCGACGATTCGTTATCTTGGCATGCTCGATGAAAACCAGGCACTGACGGACGAAAATCTCTGCTACAGCGAAATTGATCTGGACGATCCTGGCTATGCGCTGGATAAAAAGAGCAGTTTCCGTATTCGCGGCAACGTCTGTCTTGGCTTCCGCCAGCTTGATAACGATCGTTGGCCCGCCTCGCCGCTCTATAGCCTGACGCTGAACGACCCAGCACTGGCGCGCAAAGTCGCCGGTGAGAGCGTGCTGCGCATCCGTCTGGCGGTGAAAGCTGGCCCCGATGCCCCTGGCCCGGAAAGCCTGGTGCTGAGCGATGCACGTCTGGATGATGGCACTCGCGTGCCGCTGGAGCAGTTAAGTCTGAAGCTGAATACCCTGTCGGCGACCGGTAATGCCAATGCGCAATACTGGATTGACAGCGGGAGTGTGTGTAAACGATGAAAGCCCTGAAACCCCGTCAGCCACAAACGCTGGCAAAACGTCTTGCCCTGTTGCAGGACGCCCTGAATAACAGCCTGACGTGGATAGAGGCCACCCGTGAGCAGTCGCCGCGTCTGGCGCTGGAAGCTGAAACTCTGACGCTGCAACTGCGCCAGGCGCGCGTGCAGACCCAGGCGCTGGCGCAGCAGGTGGCGCGTCCGGTGACGCTGGCACTGTTTGGTCAGTCGCAGGCGGGTAAAGCCTGGTTGCTGAACGAAATGGTGGCCGATGCCCAGGGCCAGTTAGTGACCCGCATGGGGGATAAACTGCTGAGCTGGTTCCAGCATATCAATCCTGGCAACCTCGATTTTGCTACCGCCACCCGTTTCAGCCATCAGCGCGAGCCACTGTCAGGCGAGTGGCCGGTTGAACTGACGCTGCTGAGCGAAGCGGAACTGGTGCGGCTGATGGTCGCCTGTGCCGGAGAGACAATGTCCGACACCGCGCAGATCGACAGCGCACTACAGCGCCTGCAGCGTCATCGTCTCACCACGCCGCTGGCCGGTCTGGAAGGCGATGCGCTGGTGACGCTCTGGTCCTGGTGCCGTCGCCGTCCGCACCACGATGCCCGGCTTGATCGCCACTTCTGGCCACAGGCGGTTGAGCTGGCCCCCTGGCTCAGCGTTGACGATCGGGTGCAACTCTTTTCACTGCTATGGCCGGCTCAACCAGCACTGAATGAGATGCTGCGCACCCTGCTGCATCTGCGTCATCAGCTGCGTAACAGCAGCCGGGTGCTCACTCCCCTGAGCCTGCTGACCGACGCGTCATTGTTGCCGGCCGAGCAACTGATTGTGCCAGCCAGTGAGCAGGATCAGCAGCAACTGGTGGAAGTCTGTCCGCTGAATGGTAATCGCATCGGCAAGGCGCAGAACGTGCCGCTGGGCTTACTGGCGCTGCTGACGCTCGAAGTACTGGTGCCGCTGAGTTCCACCCCGCGAACCGCGCTCTATGATGATGCCGACATGCTGGAACTGCCCGCGCCTGGCCAGTCGGGTGACGCGGCCATCGAGGAAGATCGTCAGCGCCTGCAGCAGCAGGATCCGTTGCGTGCACAGTTGCTGGAACAGAAACGCGCCCTGCTGCCCGGCTTCTATGCCGCGCGTCAGGCCATTGATCTGCTGCTGGTCTGCACTGCAGCCAGCCAGCGTCAGGATGCTGACCTCGTCAGCGAAACATTGCGCGAATGGCAGCGTCAGCAGCCCGCCCAGCAATCCGCAGAGAAACCGCGACTGATCTGGGCGATTACGCCTTACGATGCCCGCCATCAGCAGGTCAATGTGGATGAAGCGGTACAGCGCCAGATGGGACAGCCCGGTCAGCACTGGGGATCGATGCTGGCGCTGGATCGCGCAGGCGTTGACCGCATGGCGAGCTGGTTACAGGAAGAGATGCAGCCGGAAGCCCGCCGCGACATGCTGCTGGCTCAGCTGGCGCAGATTCAGCATACCGTGGTGGAGCGGCGTTTATTGCCCTGGACTGAAGCCGGTGCCAGCCCGGAACAGGCGGCACGAAAACAGAATATCGCCGATACGCTGCTGAAGTGTCTACAGCATCGCACCGGTCTGCATGGCGAGCTACTGGAACGCCTGCAGCCGCCGCGTGAAGCGCTGCGTCAGCTATGGCTCAATCAGTCGGCATTGCCTGGCAGCAAACCGGCCAATCTTCAGGCACCGGAAAATCAGTTCGGTATCGGGTTTGAATTTGATCTGTTCAGTGAGAGTCCGGCTGAAGCGCCGGTTCAGCCGCGTCAGAGTGTGCAGAGCACCCAGCAGTACCCGCGTCAGGTGCTGCTGCTGTGGCTGGATCATCTGCGTCAGCTACCGGAGAACCGCAGCCTGCTGGCGTTGCTGAACGTGGACAAAGCGACGATGGAGTGGCTGGTTGAAGAGCTGATCACGGCCGGTTTCCGCATCGATATCGCACAAAAGCTGCAACAGGCGTTGCATGAGCCGGATACGCAGAGCGTCAGCCATGAATCACGCGCCGATCGTCAGGTGACGCGGGCGATGACAGTGCTGGGGGATTTTGTTGCCTGGCTCGGCTTTTTGCAGCGGCCTGAAACTGAACGTCCTGCCAGCCGCGTTAACCGGGGTCAGGTGATTTTCTCTCGTCCTCCGGCACCCAGCGTCAGCTTCAGTGCCGGTCAACGTCTGACCAGACTCTCTGCTGCCCCGGCCAACCACACCGCCTGGTATATCTACGACTGGCTGGTGGGGCTGAATCAGGTGATCATTGAGAACAATGGTTACACCGGCGGCGGCGATCTGCCGCTGGCGGCTCGCGAAGCGCTGGTTGCGCTGCTTAAACCGCTGCGCGCTTAATCAATGATCAGGCGCAGTTCGCCCTCCAGCGACTGCGCCGCCTCTTCCAGCAGGGCCAGCACAGGCGCTAAATCGGCCTGATGCGCAGCATAATGCTGCAACCACAAGGTTGCAGGCAGCGCCATCCCCCCTGTCAGCCAATCCCACAGCGCATCCAGATTATGTCCAAACGTCTGCGGACAGCCGCTCTGCTCAACCAACTGCTGATAAAACGCCGCACGCGTGGTGAGCCGACGCAGGTCAAAGGTCAGATTTAGCATGATCAGGGCACCTGTCTGAAGCTGCGGTAGTGATCGGTGGAGAGAAACACCAGCCCGTCAGAGGAGTATACCAGGCGATCGGCGTCGCGATGACCACAGCGATAATTCACATCCGCTTCATACCACAGACGGCCCGCACGTGCTGGCAGACGCTTTTCACGGTTTGTAAAACGATCGCCACCAATGGCTTTGCCAGGCAATACCTCGCACAGATTGCCTTTGGCCGGATTCCAGCCACGCTTACGCGCATCGCTTTTGGTCAGGTAGTAGTCCGGCAATTGCTGATGCTGAAGCACCCAGCGCGCCACCGTATGGGCATCGGTCAGGGTGGCGATATCGGCCTGAGCAGGGGCTGAAACCGAGTTCAGATAAGGTTTAAGGCCGTAAAAACAGGCCGCGAGGACCAGAAAAAGTCCAATCCAGAGTTTTTTTGACATGATGGCATCCGTGACGACAGGATGCAGATGATACCAGTTTTGCGCGCGGAGAAAAGCGCGGGCCAGACAAGCTGGCCCTGGCGAAGTTAGGCAGCGTGTGAATGCCCGCTGTGACGACGCCATGCACCCGGTGCCACGCCAAACTGACGTTTGAAGCTGCGGTTAAAAGATTGTTGAGAGTCGAAACCTAATGAGATCGCTACATTGAGAATCGGTTCATCGGTGCTGGTCAGGCGATCGGCTGACTTTTTCAGCTTCTTAACCCGAATATATTCACCCAGTGGATAGCCCGTGTGCTCTTTAAACATGCGCTGCAGGTGCCACTTAGAGTAACCGGCGCGTTCTGAAACCGTGTCCAGGTCAAGGCGTGCTTCGATGTTGTTATCAATCCAGTCGATTAAATCGTGAATAAAGGCGTCACTCATCATTCCAGTCTCTCCTGTCGCTGTAGCGAAAAGTATTAGTATCAATTGCAGTTACACTAAAGGGTGGCTGACTATGCCATTTAGTGCAAGTTTTATTAGTACATTAAATGCCGCACTTTTTATGGGGTTTTCGCTGAGCAGTACAGGATTTCATCGACCCGCCCTAAACCGCACATAAAGTGTATCTGTTATTCTTGCATTTTTAAGAGGCGCAAGCCTACACTCCCTGCAATTAATTGCAATATTAAAAGTTGCAAATATTGGCCTGCAGGCCGTCTCTTAATCTCTATCGCGGAATAACAACAATGATTATGAACCGGGTTCGTCATGGGTTGACCCTCTCAGGGATGGTCGTGTTTATCACTCTGCTCAGTGGCTGCGATAAGGGTGTGGCGCAAAATACCCCGCCGCCACCGCCTGAAGTCAGCGCCGCCCCGGTGCTGATCAAGCCAGTCAGCCAGTGGGACAATTTCAATGGCCGGGTTGAAGCGGTGCAGAGCGTGCAACTGCGTCCGCGCGTCTCGGGCTATATCGACTCCGTTAACTATCGCGAAGGCGATGAGGTCAGAAAAGGTCAGGTGCTGTTTACCATTGACGACCGCAGTTATCGTGCGGCGCTGGAGCAGGCCAAAGCGGAACTGGCCCGCGCGCGCAGTCAGGCGAGCCTGGCCCGCAGCGAATCGGGCCGCAGCGAGAAGTTGATCGGCAGCCAGGCCATTTCCCGCGAAGCATGGGAACAGCGTCGATCTGCCGCCAGTCAGGCACAGGCAGATATGCTGGCCGCAGAAGCCGCGGTCGATATGGCACAGCTGAACCTCGATTTCACCCGCGTCACCGCGCCGATTGATGGCCGCGCCAGCCGGGCGATGATCACCGGCGGTAACCTGGTGACCGCCGGTGACAGCGCCAGTGTGCTGACCACGCTGGTGTCGCAACAGCAGATGTATGTCTATTTCGATGTCGATGAGAACACCTTCCTGAACTATCAGGCGATGGCGCGTCAGGGCCAGCAGCGCCATGCTCTGCCGGTTGAGATTGCGCTGGTCGGCGAACAGGGTTTTCCGCATCAGGGCAAAATCGACTTCCTGGATAACCAGCTAACCGCCAGCACCGGCACCATTCGCATGCGTGCCCTGCTCGACAATCACCAGCGTCAATTCACGCCGGGCCTGTTTGCCCGCGTGCGCCTGCCCGGCAGCGCGCAGTTCGAGGCGGTGCTGATCGATGATAAAGCGGTATTAACCGATCAGGATCGCAAATATGTCTACGTGGTGGATGGGCAAGGTAAAGCACAGCGGCGCGATATCCAGCCCGGCGCAATGGTGGATGGCCTGCGTATCGTTAAATCGGGTCTGCAATCCGGTGACAACGTGATCGTCGCCGGTCTGCAAAAAGTATTCATGCCCGGCATGCCGGTCACTGCTCAGCCGGTCGCCATGCGTGCGGCAACCGCTCAATAATTCGAGGCCGCTATGGACTTTTCCCGCTTTTTTATCGACCGGCCCATTTTTGCTGCGGTGCTGTCGATCCTGATTTTTGTGACCGGGGTGATTGCGATCCCGCTGCTGCCGATCAGTGAATATCCTGACGTCGTCCCGCCCAGCGTGCAGGTGCGCGCGGAATATCCTGGCGCTAACCCGAAAGTGATTGCGGACTCCGTGGCGACGCCGCTGGAAGAGGCAATCAACGGCGTCGAAAATATGATGTACATGAAGTCAGTGGCCGGTTCTGATGGCGTGCTGGTGACCACCGTCACCTTTCGTCCAGGTACCAATCCTGATCAGGCGCAAGTGCAGGTGCAAAACCGGGTGGCGCAGGCGGAAGCCCGTCTGCCGGAAGATGTGCGCCGGCTGGGGATCACCACCCAAAAGATGTCGCCGACCCTGACGCTGGTCGTCCACATGTTCTCACCGAACAAGACCTACGATTCCCTCTACCTGCGTAACTACGCCACGCTCAAGGTGAAAGATGAGCTGGCCCGCCTGCCGGGTGTCGGTCAGATCCAGATTTTCGGCGCAGGCGAGTATGCGATGCGCGTCTGGCTTGATCCCAACAAAGTGGCGGCGCGTGGCCTGACAGCCTCTGACGTGGTGACGGCGATGCAGGAACAGAACGTGCAGGTCTCTGCCGGTCAGCTGGGTGCCGAGCCGTTGAAAAAGCAGAGCGACTTTCTGCTGTCGATCAACACTCAGGGACGACTGGAGAGCGAGCAGCAGTTTGGCGATATCATCCTCAAGACCTCAGAAGATGGTTCGCTGGTACGGCTGCGTGATGTGGCGCGGATCGAGATGGGCTCAGGCAGCTATGCCCTGCGTTCGCAGCTGAACAATAAAGATGCGGTCGGTATCGGCATCTTCCAGGCACCTGGGGCCAACGCCATCGACCTCTCCAATGCAGTGCGCGACAAAATGGATGCGCTGGCGACCCGCTTCCCCAACGACGTGAAATGGGCCGCGCCTTACGATCCGACGGTGTTTGTTCGCGACTCGATTAAAGCCGTGGTGCAGACCCTGCTGGAAGCAGTGATCCTTGTGGTACTGGTGGTGATTCTGTTCTTGCAGACCTGGCGCGCCTCCATCATTCCCCTGCTGGCAGTGCCGGTTTCGGTGGTGGGTACCTTTAGCGTGCTCTATCTGCTCGGCTTCTCGCTGAACACTCTGAGTCTCTTTGGGCTGGTGCTGGCGATCGGGATCGTAGTGGATGACGCCATTGTGGTGGTGGAGAACGTCGAACGTAATATTGAGATGGGACTGTCGCCGCGCGCCGCTGCCCATCAGGCAATGCGTGAAGTCTCCGGCCCGATCATCGCCATTGCGCTGGTTCTGTGTGCTGTGTTTGTGCCGATGGCGTTTCTGTCTGGCGTCACCGGGCAGTTCTACAAACAGTTCGCGACCACCATCGCGATCTCCACAGTGATCTCCGCCATTAACTCGCTGACGCTTTCGCCCGCGCTGGCAGCGATGCTGCTGAAAGATCATCACGCACCGAAAGATCGGCTGACGCGAATTATTGATGCGCTGTTTGGCTGGCTGTTCCGGCCGTTTAACCGCGTCTTTCAGCGCAGCGCGCATGGCTATGAATCGCTGGTTGGCCGCATGCTGCGTCGCCGTGGCGCGGTGTTTGGCGTCTATATTCTGCTGCTGGCCGGTGCCGGATTGATGTTCCATACCGTGCCGGGTGGATTTATCCCGACGCAGGATAAACTCTATCTGATTGGCGGCGTGAAGATGCCGGAAGGCTCCTCACTGGCGCGTACCGACGAAGTGATTCGTAAGATGAGCGAAATCGGGATGCAGACCGAAGGCGTCGCCTACGCGGTGGCGTTCCCCGGCCTGAATGCGCTGCAGTTTACCAATACCCCGAACAGTGGCACGGTGTTCTTCGGTCTGAAGCCATTTAATGCGCGTAAGCATACGGCGGCGGAGATTAATGCAGAGATCAATGCGAAGATTGCTCAAATCCAGCAGGGCTTTGGCTTCTCCATTATGCCACCGCCAATTCTGGGGCTGGGACAGGGCTCGGGCTATTCGCTTTATGTACAGGATCGGGCGGGTCTCGGCTATGGTGCGCTGCAGACCGCGATTAACACCCTGTCGGGTAGCATCATGCAGACGCCAGGGATGCATTTCCCCATCTCCTCTTATCAGGCCAATGTTCCTCAGCTTGATGTGCAGGTTGACCGGGATAAAGCTAAAGCGCAGGGGGTCTCGCTGACCGCACTGTTCAGCACACTGCAAACCTATCTTGGCTCGTCGTATGTTAATGACTTTAACCGCTTTGGCCGCACCTGGCGGGTGATGGCGCAGGCCGATGGGGATTTCCGCGACAGCGTTGAAGATATTGCTAACCTGCGCACCCGTAACGATCGCGGTGAGATGGTGCCGATTGGCAGCATGGTCAACATTACCACGACTTACGGCCCCGACCCGGTGATCCGCTATAACGGCTATCCGGCAGCGGACCTGATTGGCGATGCCGACCCACGCGTGCTCTCCTCGGCGCAGGCGATGAGCCAGCTCGAAGCGATGTCCGATCAGCTATTGCCGAACGGCATGAACATTGAGTGGACCGATCTGAGTTATCAGCAGTCAACGCAGGGCAATACCGCGTTGATTGTCTTTCCAATGGCTGTCCTGCTGGCGTTCCTGGTGCTGGCGGCGCTGTATGAAAGCTGGACGCTGCCGCTGGCGGTGATCCTGATTGTGCCGATGACCCTGCTCTCTGCGTTGTTTGGCGTCTGGCTGACCGGCGGTGACAACAACGTCTTTGTGCAGGTCGGACTGGTGGTGCTAATGGGGCTGGCCTGCAAGAACGCGATTCTGATCGTCGAGTTTGCGCGCGAACTGGAGATTCAGGGTAAAGGGATTGTGGAAGCGGCGCTGGAAGCGTGTCGCCTGCGTCTGCGTCCAATTGTAATGACCTCCATCGCCTTTATCGCCGGCACAATACCGCTGATTATGGGTGAAGGCGCAGGCGCAGAGGTGCGCGGCGTGACTGGCATTACGGTCTTTTCCGGCATGCTCGGCGTGACGCTGTTTGGCCTGTTCCTGACACCCGTGTTTTACGTCGCCCTGCGCAAGCTGGTGACGCGCCGGTCAGGTAATGCGTCCTCAGTGACGGCGTAAACCGCAAACGTTATAAGGGGCGATCATATAATCGCCCCTTTTTTGCACCTGTAATTCCCCGATTGCCAGCAGACACTGCCTTGCCGTATTAGCGCTGATTTAACGTTTCATCAGGCATTTCAATGATAAACGCATTCAACAAGGTTTCATTTCGCGCGGTGGCCTGCGAGAGTCGCTCTCTCTTTAATTCAGGATATTGCAGCGTAAAAGTCTTAATTTTTTCCTGCTCCGCATAGGGATGAATGCCGGAGTCTGCACAATTTTTGAGGCATTCGCGCAGCGAAATCTCACCCTCTTTGTGCAGGCCCTGCACGCTGTCAGAAACCAAATCGTAATAGCCGGACAGGCCAGTAAAGCGCTCGCGGAACCTGTTTATCTCACGAACAGAGGGGGTCACTGCAGGTTGCCCGGCGACGTTAGCCAAAGTTGAATCGTTATTCATCTTTGACCTCCTACACCCTGTGCGGTGCAAAACAATTCTGACAACATACGCATCCAGACCGGTTGTCCTCCCCTGCCTAAACCATAACCAACGCCCGTTCGGGCCTGCCAGGTTGATTCAGGGTTGCTTTAGCTGTTAGCCCCGGCCTGGTCGATTATCTTTCCGCCGTTGGCTTTCAAGCCGGCGCTGATGAATCGCTCTGCTTGTGCCATTACTGGTGTAATAGAGGCTGAATGTTCAACTGCTCCAACCGCTTCGGCATAATGACCTGAGTCAGGCGGTGGGGTTATTAGCGTATGGCGGTTTTGAGGCAGGTCGTTATTGTTCAGCAGGCATAAAAAAAGCCGCTGTTAGCGGCTTTAATATTTTAACTTAAGCTATTGTTATATAAAGTATTTTATAACTATCACATCTGCATATTGACCACATAGTAAAATTAAGCCCCGCAATGCGGGGCGATAACGCCAATGCTGTCTACAAGACAAAAATGCATCACTCTGATCTGGCGGCGGCAGATGGCAGGTTTTCTAATCCCAACTTTTCGGCCAGCCTATGTAATGCTGTAATTGAAATTAGCTCCTCTGCTCCTGATGCAAAATCCTGCCAGTGCCCTCCAATAAACCAGGCAATGACCTCACGTTCCTCGTTTGTGAATTCCATGATATTCCCCTATCAAATACAGGGCTATAGTTGGATAGTTTGATAGTGAGTTCAAATAGGTATTGCGAATTAATGATTACTTTTTGATAAAAAAAAAGATGAACGCATATTTTCAGCCGCCAACATCCTAAAAAACCCGCCATGCGGGTTTTTTCTATAACGTCAAACTTAGCTGATCCCGACCATAATTCGACGCCGGAAATCATCCTGCGGATTAAATCTAGCCGCTACAGGCATAAAAAAAGCCGCTGTTAGCGGCTCTTTTTGCAAAGGTCATCACTCTCTTCGGGTTCCGGCACGGCGGTGCAATTGCTGGTATCGCGTTTCTTCAGCTCATTCAGTGCGTCTGCCACGGTACGTTTTGCCAGCACATCCAGCGACGCCTGTTCAGCTTCATCGGCTATCGACTTGAAGTACCAGCAGAGGTTGGCACTGACCAGACAGCGAGGCGCAACGTCAGGACGCGCTGCCCAGATTTTTTTGTCTTCGATCACTGAGACATAAATATCCCGTAGGGTAATTTCCGCAGCCGGACGGCCCAGATGAATCGAACCGGTACGGCCCAGCGTGGAGACGATAATGCCGTCACGAGTCAGCGGGACCATTAATTTTCGTATGAAACTGGGATTCGCTTCCAGCCCGTAGGCCAGAATCGCGCTGGTAGAGCGTTTACCCATTTGCTCCGCCATCGCTACGCTCAGAACCATTTGCAAAGCTGTCGGGAAGCGGTAATCAAGCATTTCTTTATCCTGAGTTGCGGGGGATCTTATTGTTTTATTGCCGCATAAGTGAACAATCAATGAGCAATAAATATAACAAACACTGTTGCTTTTTTGAAGCAAACCGGCCATGACAAGGCACGTATTCACCAAAGGCTGAGGCCCGATAGCACAAGGTGCTTACGCTGCTAACTGCCCTCTTCTTGTGGAACAAGAAGAAGAGTGGCTCTACGCGGTGGTGAGCGATGCTGCCGATAATCGCTGTCTGAGCGCCATCACCAGTACCACGTTAAAGATTGCTAAGGCGCAAAGCAACCACAGCGTCGCCGACGCCCCCAGCCTTTCAAAGACATATCCGCCCATTAATGGCGTCATTGCCTGCCCCATCAACGCCGGGCGGGCCATTTTACCCACCACAATCGCATAGGACTCTGGTTTGACCATCGCCAGCGGTAAAGTTCCGCGCACAATGGCACGTAAGCCATTACCTGCGCCATACAGCACCATGCTCAGCAGCGCCATTTGTGGAAAAAGAGCCAGCAACAGCAAGCCCAGCGCCACCAGCCCGACGGAGAAAAAGGTGGTGCGGATAGGATGGCTGCGTTTAAAGGCGATATCAACGAGTCGGGCACCCACCTGACACGGACCAAGTACCGCGCTAATCGCCAGCGCCGAGGTCAGCGTATGGCCGCTCGCCTGCAACAGAGTAATAAGCTGTACCGAAATAGCGGTCATGATCACTGAGGCCAGGGTAAAAATGCCACACAGCAGCCAGAATAGCGCAGGCGCGAGCTCCGCCGTAGCAGGCTGCACAGTCGGCCGTTTTACAGACCGTGGGGAGTGACTTGCAGGTAAGGCAAACAGATAGGCAGGCAGCACGCATACGACCATCATGGCTGAAATAATTAGTGATGCCTCCCGCCAGCCAAATCCGTGGATTAACCACGCCGTTCCCGGCCAGACCAGTGTGGTGCAGAAGCCAGAAATCAGCGTGATACCGGTAATCGCTGAGCGCGCCTGACCGCCATAGCAGGTGCCGAGCGTGGCAAACAGTGCGTCATAAAGGCCCATCGCCATGCCGATGCCGATAATCACCCAGGCAAACAGAAACAGCGGCAGAGCGTCGCTATAAGCCATTATTACCAGCCCCACAGCCATGACCACGCCGCTCAGCGCCAGCAGCAGGCGGCCACCAGTACGGGCAATAATCCTGCCCGCCAGTGGTGACAACAGGCCCGACACCAGAATCCCGGTTGACAACGCGCCATAAATCCACTGCTGTGACCAGCCCGTCTCCGCTGCGATCGGATTCGTCATTACCGCCATCAGGTAGAACGACCCACCCCATGAGAGTATCTGCACCCAGCCCAGGGTAATAATGGCGGCGATACCGGGTTTATTGTTCTGATTCACAGGCGATCTCTTCGTTAGCAGGCAAACCGTTTTATAACATGTTCTGCCCTATGCCAAAATATGTGATGCCTTTTGACTTGATGGCACTGCAGGCCGCACGTTTTTGGTCTCTCTTTAAAGTATGTTGTAACTATATAACTATTGCATCCTCACCAGGCTTCTGCCACATTGAGAACGTTGTAACTAGGGAGGCACAACATGACGCGTTACGATTTAGTGGCTGATATGCATCAATGTGTAAACGACCTTGAACTGGCGCTGGCAGAGCTGCGACAACAGATTGAAGCGCAGCCCCTGCTGATCGCTCGCGTCTTTAGCCTGCCGCCAGTGGTAAAAGGCCGCGAACATGACGCGATTACCCGGATTGCCGTTGAGCAGCATCTTGGAGAGAGTGCGTTAAAGATGGCGCTTGATCACTACTGCCGCCTGTTTATGCAGCATCAGTCAGAACAGCTGAGCACCAAGGCTGCCGTGCGCTTGCCTGGCGCACTGTGCATTGAATGCGATGCGCAGCGGGAAGCGGAAATCGGCACGCTGGTCGATATCATCAACCAGCTTAAAGCGCGGCTTGAACAGCTAATTACGGTCGATTCTGGCCTGCCGAGTGAAGCGCGTTTTGAGTTTGTCCACCAGCATTTGCGCGGGTTGATTACCCTGAATGCCTATCGCACTATCACCCTGCTTAGCGCACCAGACAGCCTGCGTTTCGGCTGGGCCAACAAGCACATTATCAAAAATCTCAAGCGCGAAGAGGTGATCGCCCAGCTGGAGAAAAGCCTGAAGGCGGGACGCTCACAGGCGCCATGGTCACGCGAACAGTGGACGGAAAAAGTGCAGGAGGAACTGGCAAGGGTACGCGCCCTGCCCGCGTCGGCACGGCTGAAAATCAAGCGCCCGGTGAAAGTACAGCCAGTGGCACGCGTCTGGCGTGCGGATGAACAAAAACAGACCCAGCTGGCCTGCCCCTCACCGATTCTGGTTATCTGTCGCGATCGCAGCCAGGTTCCGGTGCTCGGCGAGTTGCTTAACTACGACGCCGATAACATTACGTATCGTCATAAACCTGCCGCTGAGCCGCTGAATCTGCTAATACCCCGATTGCATCTGTGGGTCGATTGCCCGATCTGAATAAAAAAAGGCCAGCATCCGCTGGCCTCTGGTTCATCTCAAACCTTACGACTTCATGCTGCCGACCATCTCTTCCGGACGGACCCAGGCATCAAACTCCTCTTCGGTGAGATAGCCCAGCTTCAGCGCGGAACCTTTCAGCGTCAGTCCCTCTTTGTGCGCTTTCTTGGCAATTTCAGCGGCTTTGTCATAACCAATATGCGTATTCAGCGCCGTTACCAGCATCAGCGATTCGTTGAGCAGTTGATCGATGCGCTCACGCACCGGCTCAATGCCGACGGCACAGTGGTGATTAAAGCTGTCCATGCCATCCGCCAGCAGGCGAATCGATTGCAGGAAGTTATGGATCACCATCGGACGGAACACATTAAGCTCAAAGTTACCGGCGGCGCCGCCCATGTTAATCGCCACATCATTACCCATCACCTGACAGCAGAGCATGGTCATCGCTTCACACTGTGTCGGGTTGACTTTGCCCGGCATGATGGAGCTACCCGGTTCATTTTCCGGAATCGCGATTTCACCGATGCCGCAGCGCGGGCCGGAAGAGAGCCAGCGTACGTCATTAGCGATTTTCATTAGCGAGGCGGCCAGCCCTTTCAGCGCCCCATGTGCATGTACCAGCGCATCACAGGTTGCCAGCGCCTCGAACTTGTTTGGCGCAGTGACAAACGGTTGCTGTGTGAGATCGGCCAGCGCCTTCGCCACACGCACCGCATATTCCGGGTGGGTGTTCAGGCCGGTGCCGACTGCGGTTCCACCCAGCGCCAGCTCCGCCACGTGCGGAATGCTCTGCTCTACATGTTTCAGGTTATGCTCCAGCATCGCCACCCAGCCAGAGATCTCCTGACCCAGCGTGAGCGGCGTCGCATCCTGCAGGTGAGTACGACCAATCTTGACGATATCTTTAAAGGCGTCGGACTTCTGGCTCAGGGTATTTTTCAATACCTGAATCTGTGGGATCAGCTGTTCGCGCAGGGCGATGACGGCGGCAACATGCATTGCAGTCGGGAAAACATCGTTGGAACTCTGGCTCTTGTTCACATCGTCGTTGGGATGAACCAGCCGCGACATTCCGCGCTCTCCGCCGAGGATTTCACTGGCGCGGTTCGCCAGCACTTCGTTCATGTTCATATTGGTCTGGGTGCCGGAACCGGTCTGCCAGATTGCCAGGGGGAATTCATTCGCATGCTTGTCAGCCAGCACTTCATCCGCCGCGCTGACGATTGCATCAGCGCGGTCAGCGGGCAGCAGTCCCAAATCGCGGTTAACGCTGGCTGCGGCGCGCTTGGTCAGTGCCAGCGCATGCACCAGCGCGGTCGGCATTTTTTCGGTTGAGATGCGGAAGTGTTCCAGTGAGCGCTGCGTCTGCGCGCCCCACAGTTTGTCTGCCGGTACGTCGATGGGGCCCATTGAATCTTTCTCAATGCGATTGGCTGCCATGAATACATCTCCTTCAGCTGTTTTTTAAAAGAATGACCGGCCGGTTCGTCATCACAATCGACAGCCGGGCGATCAGGATAGTCATGCACAATAATTTAACATTATCAGAGCGTAGTGTCCTTTTGCGCTGTATATGTATTTTTACCGGCAGTTTCTGCTTTAATACCGGCAATAATTTCCCGTGATAAAGGGGTGTACGATGCAAAAAATGAACAATTCGCTGCAAAATTACGCGTGGGGCAGTAAAACTGCGTTGACTGAGCTATACGGTATTGCGAATCCTCAGAGCCTGCCGATGGCGGAACTCTGGATGGGCGCGCATCCGAAAAGCCCTTCCACCGTGATGGATCAGGGCACCGCGCGTTCGCTGCGCGACGTAATTGATGCCGCGCCCGCCGCCATGCTGGGCGAAGCGGTCGCCCAGCGTTTTGGTGAACTGCCCTTCCTGTTCAAAGTGTTGTGTGCCGATCAGCCGCTGTCGATTCAGGTCCATCCTAGCAAACGCGCGGCCGAAGTGGGCTTTGCCCGTGAGAATGCGGCAGGTATTCCACTGACCGCCGCTGAGCGTAATTACAAAGATGCCAACCACAAGCCCGAACTGGTTTACGCGTTAACGCCCTTCCAGGCGATGAATGGCTTTCGCACATTAACCGGGATGGTCTCACTGCTGGAGCCGGTAGCCGGCGCACATCCACAGATTGCCCATTTTCTGCAGCATCCCGATCAGGATACGCTGGCCGCGCTGTTCTCGACGCTGTTGTCACTGGAAGGCGAGGCGAAATCGCTGGCGCTGGGCGTACTGAAATCAGCGCTGAATGCACAACAGGGCGAGCCGTGGCAGACCATCCGCATGATTTCAGCCGGGTATCCTGACGACAGCGGCCTGTTTTCACCGCTGCTGCTGAATGTCATTACCCTGCAACCAGGCGAGGCAATGTTCCTCTACGCTGAAACCCCGCACGCTTATCTTAAAGGGGTGGCGCTTGAGGTGATGGCAAACTCAGATAACGTGTTACGGGCCGGTTTAACCCCGAAGTATATCGATATTGCCGAACTGATGGCTAACCTGAAATTTGAGGAGAAGCCAGCCAGCACGCTGCTGACCAAGCCAGAACAACAGGGCAACGCGCTGCGCTTCCCGATTCCGGTCGAGGATTTTGCCTTTGCTATTCATGCCCTGAACACAGAACCGCAATCGCTGGAGCAGCAGAGCGCCGCATTACTGTTCTGTATCGAAGGTCAGGCGGTGATCGCTAAAGGCGAGCAGCAAGTAACGCTGAAACCGGGCGAATCCTGCTTCATTACTGCCAGCGAATCACCGGTGACCGTCGCCGGAACGGGCCGACTGGCGCGGGTATTTAACGACTTAGGGTGAAGCGGCTGACGGAACCCCTGTTAACTGCTATTATTTCAACCTATTAGCTTTTAAACGCCTGCAGGCGTTTTTCTTCGGTCGTCGGGGTAATCCTGCGGCATAAGCGGACTCAAGGATAAGGACGAATCAGCAATGAAAAAGACCAATGTTGCCGTAGGTGTCATCATCGCACTGGGCGTGATCTGGACTGGCGCGGCATGGTTCACCGGCAAGCAAATTGAAAGCCACAGGGATCAGCTGGTGCAAAACGCCAATAACCAGCTGAATGCTTATGCCCCAAACAGCCGACTGAAGATTAGCTATCAGGACTATCAGCGCGGCGTGTTCAGCAGCAAAGTAAATCTGGTGATTCAGGCTAACTCCCAGACGGAAGATAATCCTCTGCTGAAGCCTGGCCAGAGCATCATCCTGAATGAAACCATCGATCATGGCCCTTTTCCATTTGCTCAGCTGAAGCATTTTAATTTGATCCCGAGCATGGCCTCGGTTCATACCGAACTGGCTAATACCGATGCGGTTAAAAAACTGTTTGAGCTGACCGGCAACACGTCGCTAATCAACGCAGATACCCGCATCGGCTATAGCGGTGCCACCGACACTGCGCTGCACGTCCTGCCTGTCGATTATCAGAATGCACAGACCGGCGAACGTCTGGCCACCAATGGCGGCACCCTGAACGTCAGCGCTGACAATAAAGGCGATAAAGTGTCGCTGGACAGTGACGTTGATAGCCTCGCGCTGACCAGTAAAAATGAGATGGGCCAGCCGGTGCTGTTTACCCTCAATGGTCTGAAGCTGAGCGGTAACACGCACCTTAGCCCGGAAGGCGTGCGTATTGGTGACCAGTCGGTCGATATTGAGAAGGTCAATGCCAGCATTAATGGACAGGACGCCCTGACGCTGCACAAAATGAAAGGCACCTCTTCTTTCGATAACAGCGCCGGGAAGATTGGCGGCGATATCGACTACAAGGTTGAAGGCATTCAGCTGCAGAAGCAGGATTTTGGTCAGGCAGCGCTGAAGATGAAACTGTCACAGTTTGATGCGCAGGCGGTAAAGGCGTTCTCCGATCGTTACAACGCGCAGATGCAGGAACTGCTGAACCAGCCTGGCGTCGCGGAAAACCCCATCCGCTATCAGGCGGGCGTGCATCAGATTCTTATGAATAATCTGCCGATGTTGCTGAAAGGCTCGCCATCAATCAGCATCGCACCGCTGAGCTGGAAAAATGACAAAGGCGAAAGCACCTTTAATCTGACGGCCAGTTTCAACGATCCCGCGGTGGTGACGGGTGAAGCACAAAGCCTGAGCAGCATGGTTGATCGCGTCCTGAAAACCCTGGACAGCAAGCTGACCATCAACATGCCGATGGCGACCGAAATCATGCATAAAGTGGGTCTGGCTGAGGGGTATCAGGCCGATGATGCACAAAAACTGGCAGATCAGCAGGTGAAAGGTCTGGCGGCGATGGGCCAGATGTTCCGCCTGACCCAGCAGCAGGATAACAATATCGTTACCAGCCTGCAGTACGCCAACGGTCAGGTGAATATGAACGGCGACAAGATGACGCTGGAGCAATTTCTGTCCCGCTATATGCTGGGCATGCCGACCAGCGAAGGCATGCCGCAGTAATTTCCAATGACATGCAGAGAGGCGACCTTTGGGTCGCCTTTTTTATGCCCATCCGCGAATAACCCGCCGGGCGGCCTTATCACATTCTGCCGGACGACATCGGGAGGCGCCATAGGGCTATGAACACGGCTAAACAGCCCCCTGTTCCGTGGGGGCTTTTTACCTCAACGTCGAAAAGCGTCAACGTGCCGGGCCTGACCGGAACCTGGGAGATCATCCATAGTGCGGCTGACAGAGCGGCCTGGTTTCTGGCGCTGATTCGGGAAGGGGCCGCGATGATACCCGGCTCGACCGGCGGCGATGCCGGCAGAGGGTTTATGCGTTTTAATGTTGGCTGTCCGTGCAGCAAACCAGAAGATGGCCTTTCGCGCCTGATTGCGGCAATCCATCAGTTGCAGGGCTGACATCAACCGGCGAAGCGATCCTCGCCCGCCCATTATGTGTAATTAAGCAGCATCCAGCGCGGCTGTTGCGCAAATAGCTGGCGCTGTTGCGCAAGATATTTTTATAATGCTCTGCACTTCACCGACAACTGAGCGAGTGCGCCATGATCGATTCTAAAATTCCGCTGACTGATATTCACCGCCACCTTGATGGCAACATTCGTGCACAAACCATTCTCGATTTAGGTCGCCAGTTTAATCTTGCCCTGCCCGCCTCAACCCTGGAGACGCTGCGTCCGCATGTGCAGGTCGGCCAGAATGAACCTGACCTGGTGAGCTTCCTGCAGAAGCTCGACTGGGGTGTGAAAGTGCTGGGTGATCTTGATGCCTGCCGCCGGATCGCGCAGGAGAATGTCGAAGATGCGGCCCGCGCTGGCATTCACTACGCTGAACTGCGTTTTTCCCCTGGTTATATGGCGATGACCCACAACCTGCCGATTGCCGGAGTGGTTGAAGCAGTCATTGAGGGCGTGCGCGCTGGTCGCCAGCAGGACAATATTGACGTGCGTCTGATTGGTATTATGAGCCGCACCTTTGGCGAAGATGCCTGCCTCGCCGAACTGGAAGGTCTGCTTGCCCATCGTGATCACATCACTGCAGTCGATCTGGCGGGTGATGAGCTTGGCTTCCCAGGCAGCGAATTCCTGAGCCACTTTACCCAGGCGCGCGATGCCGGTTTCCGCGTGACCGTGCATGCGGGCGAAGCAGCCGGACCAGAGAGTATCTGGCAGGCGATTCGTGAACTGGGTGCCGAACGTATCGGCCACGGCGTGAAAGCGATTGAAGATCGCGCGCTGATGGATTTCCTGGCGGAGCACCATATTGGTATTGAATCCTGCCTGACCTCCAATATCCAGACCAGCACCGTGTCCTCACTGGCGCAACATCCGCTGAAGACGTTCCTTGAGCATGGCATTCTGGCGACCATCAACACGGATGATCCGGCGGTTCAGGGTATTGAACTGGCGCATGAGTATCATCACGCCGCACCGGCTGCGGGTCTGAGCGCCGCGCAGATCCGTCAGGCGCAGGAGAATGGTCTGACTATCGCCTTCCTTAGCGAGGCAGAGAAAGCGGCAATTCGCGCCCGCGTGCAGTAATCCGGGCGGCAGCGATAAACAACGGGCCGGTTAAGCTTAATGACTGACTCCGGGCCAGTTCGCTGTGGGAGTCTGCCTGCGCAGAGAAGACGTTCACATCGGAAAGACGCCATACCCGGAATGATCATAGCGCAGTAGATAACATAATTCGCTGGTTCAGACTCCGGCACTGGTGGTCCGCAGGCTGTTCACCGGGTGATGGAAGCAACCGGCATTTATCACGAGTGGCTGGCCACTGACGTCCACGACGCGAGCGTCTGTCTGCCACTGGCTACCCATACCGCAGGCAATTTGTCTGCGGTATGGGAATGATGACCAAACGGACGAAGCGGATGCGTAGAGGCTGGCTTGTCACCCTCCCCTGAAAAATCCTTACCGCTGGGAGTCGCCTCCACCCGAAATCAGACATCTTAGTGCGATCTTACGGCGTCGGAACGTACTGCCAGGGGATATCGTGCGTGAGAAAAACCGGCTGGAGAAAGGCCAGTGTGCCGACACGTCTGCAGATATCATCTTTGCCTGCATGCGCATCACACAACTGCTCCGTGAGGAGGTAGACAGGTTTGCGCAGCCAATCAACGCACACCTTCAGGTTAGTGCTGCTCTTAAGCGGGATGACTGCCTGCATAGCTTTTAGCACAATGCCTGAACCCTCTTTTATCAGTGCAGCGCTCGCTACACTGATAGATCCCCTGGCTTATAAGCGGTCATGATCTGATTACCGCCGCCTGCCTTAGCGTAGTTTTTCCAGCAACTGCTCTGCGCCTTTATCCACACCTGTCTCTGCTGCGCTCATTGAGCCAAACGTTGCACCTACGTTCATCGCGTTAGGATATTGCTCTGCCACGTAAGCCAGCAGAAGTTCGCCGGAAGCGGCATCCTGTATTTCAACGGCGTAGTTGACGTACCCGCTCATCAGACCGCGCCCACCCCGCACGGACTGAACAATGTTATACGGACCGCCAGCCAGGTCGAATTTGGTAAAGGTTCCCACAACCTGTGGCGTTGTGTCCGCGCCGGTCAGCGTCAGCTTAAGCCGGAGAGAAGGTGCGTTCCCGGCGCTGGTGTTGACAGTAAATTTCTCTGACAGCACGTTGGCAAACGTCTTCTTCATGTAGTCTGCCAGATTACGCCGGTCTTCCTGAGACAGGTCATTAAACTGCGCATCGCTGCCGCTATAGATTTCGACAGGGTCGATGGTGATGCTGCGGTATTGACTCCAGTTTACGGGCGCGGCGTAGCGGAAAGGGATCCGATCGCTGTCCTCCGCCGTATTAGGTGTCATCCGGGATGTGGACTCAATGCCGGAGTATTTAACAGGTGATGTGGACGAACATCCCGCAACGGCAATGGCGGCGGTCAGGATAAGCGTTCGGGACAGCTGTTTTGTCAGGCAAACCATAAATTATTCTCCGGTTAATTTTAATATAATGAACTGTACGGTCTAGTTAATATGGTTTATGCTGACTCTGTCAAGAAAATGTTTCAGTTCGTGTCTGTGACCTTCACATGAGGAGTTCGAAATGCTTCACCTAAACCCGGAATTTTCGTCATCAGGCATCACGTACTGGACCTGTTCCCGGCAGGTTACCGCGCCAGCACGCAGGAAGGATATGCCGGAGACCCTGCAGGAAGAGAGTGCTGGACACGCCGGTTTTATCCGGGGCCTGCCGCTCCGCTATTCAGCCCTGCCGGTGCGGCGCAGACTGATAAGAATGATGCTGACATTGCAGAAATACGGCGAAGCCAGCGGCAGTCTTGACATCCGGGGACAGGACGCCTTTACGCCAGCAGCGGATTATGCGCGGAGCATTATTGATACAGCGATGCTGCGCGGAGAGTTGCGCTGCCGGCCCTCTGGCGAAATGGCTCACGCTTATCTGAGGCAGATGGAGGAGCTGCGGAGCCAAATGGCTGGCCTTCAACAGGACAAGGCGTTGTTCCGTAAAGAAGTGAGGCGCAGAACAGCTAATTTTCTGCAGCGGTATGCCGCGGGTGCAGGAGCATGACGGTGCTGCTTATCCGGGCTGCTCTGGCGCTTGTTTTTGTTGCTGGCGGCATCCTCACCGCATTTGACGTCCAGGTCAGCTGATGAATCTCTGGCTGATCGCTGACGCGCTGGAAAATACGCCGCCGCAGCAAGGGTTTGTGTATGCAGCGATGCTGATAACCGTAACGTACGCCCTGCTGAGAACCGCCGGCAACCTCAGTGAAATGCGCCGTCTGCGCCGGTTTGGGCAGCGCCGGACCGAATACTATTCAGTGAGGGTGTGGGGGGCCTCATCAGGGGTGGTGCGACTATTTCTGGTGGCGGAATGCCTCACGGTGGATGTGCTATCTGTGCTGGTCGTGCGGGTGCTCAGCGACGTCACCCTCTGATAAAAACACCCGATGCCTCAGGTTCGATTCACAGGGGCACATGTTTTCAGGACCTCATAAGCAAGCACGACACAGGAAGACAAATTCAATGATGGAGCAGCTGTCAGGGATTAACGGGGGGCCTGGATGGACCGGAGCATGATAAGCATCCTGATTTATTTGGCATTGTCGTGCTGGCCGTCGTGATTATGTGGTGGCACTTTGTCAGCGTGGTGACGCACCCGATATAAATACCTCTACGGCGCTTTTCACCATGGCAACAATATCTTCGCGCGTATAAACCGGCATCGTGTGCCGGAGAAAGAGCTCGTCAGCTTCGGCCTTAACCAGCGCAGAAAACTGCCTCGCCCTCAGGTCAGGGCGGGCGGGCAGCAGGTCGCCGGTTTTAATATACTGCGCCATCAGCGTCGCCAGAGCGTCCATGCTTTCCCGGACACCGGACTCATAAAAAATTTCGCCGATGCTGGAATGACCTGCCTCGCCGATAACCATGCGATATAGCTGAAGCCCCTTCCAGTCCGACGTCATGGCATACAGCATGCCCTCGCCAAAGCGCTGCAGCCTGTCAGGCAGGGGCAGATTACGGCTGTCCTGACTGTAAATATCCTCCGCTGCGCGCGTCAGAAAATTAGTGCCATAGGCCCTGACGACGGCGTCAAGAAGGCTTTCCTTGGAGGAAAAATAGTTGTAGAGCGTAGCTTTAGAGCACTCCGCCATTCTGGCTACCCCCTCCATGGAAGCGCGTTCGTACCCCTGCTCGAGAAAGACTGTCGTAGCGGCATTCAGGATGTCATTTCGTTTCTTTTCAGTCAGCGTTCGCATGTGATTTCTCCCTGTAGAATCGCATATATTAACAGAACCACCTGGTTCATTAAAGGCGTGCAATTTTTCGTTTCACTCTTCAGATTGTGGACTTGCCTCTTCAGGAAAATGAGCACGCCACACCGCCTATCAGTCTGATCCGGGCGTATTTATGGTCAGCTTAGGCATTAATCACACGCGTCAAAACAGATTTTCATGGCCCCCCGCTCAGCCAGTACAAAGTGACCACTGATTTGCAGATAGCATCAGTGACCCGCCCCCTGATTAATGCAGTGCAGGATGTTATATCTTCTCTCTCTCAAACCGACGGATGCCGCCCTCCTGTTCGTCAATACCACCGTTTATCGCTTTCGCCTGGGGAAAGAGAGGAGATATCCAGCGCGCGGGTTGAAATACGCAGTAGCAGAGAAATAGCGAATAAAGTATCGGGTGTCCCTTCGACTATTCATCGTGAGTCCCCACTCATCGTGAGATCCAACGACACGGAGGAGCAACGAATTACCGTGCGACATAAGCGGATAAAACCGCAACGGATCATGTCCTGATGCCCAGGCTTTGCACGTTAATTGTAAGCCTTGCATTGTGTAAAATAATTGCCGCGACAGGCTGGAACTTAACACGGTAGCTGATACGCTTGACCCGCGTCATCCATGGCGCGGGAGGCTTGTCTCTTCTCACCATCTTCCCTGCGCACTGAGCGAGTATACGCTGTCAGATTCTCGCTGCTTTGGAGTTGCCAGCAGTCTGGCGGGACGGATAAACAGCCCATATTGCACGCTCTGATTAAACGCGCTTCAGCGACATCGTCTGGCGTTTCTCGGCAGATTGCAGACCCAGTTCAATCAGTTCCATCACCTGAATTGCCTCTTCTGCCGTCACCGGGTTATTACCGCGTCCGGCTATCGCATCGCGGATGCCTGCGTAGTAAGCGGGATAGTTGCCCGGCTGGGTCAGCTGACTGGTTTCCGTCAGTGAATCGCCGTCAACCAGCGTCAGGGTACCATCGCGCATGTCATAACCCCAGTCAGCCTGCGGCGGGAAATCCCCCGATTTCAGGCGATCTTCCTGCGGATCCAGACCATATTTGACGTAACTGCCTCGCGTGCCGTGGACGGTATAACGGGCCGACTCCGCCGCCACCAGCATGCTGGCGTGCAGCACCACACGACGCTGCGGATAGATCAGCGTGGCATGAAAGTAGTCGGTGGCCTGCGCGCCTGGACGCATCTCGGCCAGATCGACCGTGATAGCAACCGGCGGGCCAAACAACTGCAGCGCCTGGTCCAGCAGATGCGGCCCCAGGTCATACCAGATCCCGCTGCCTGCGCCTTTCATCTCGCGCCAGCGATGACGCACTTCCAGACGGAAGCGGTCAAAGTGTGATTCGACGTAGCGCACGTCACCCAACGTGCCAGCCTCAATCAAAGATTTCAGCGTCAGGAAGTCGCTGTCCCAGCGGCGGTTATGGAACACCGAGAGCAGCAGCCCTTTGGCTTGCGCCAGCGCATCGAGTTCGCGCGCCTGTGACAACGTCACGGTAAACGGTTTGTCGACCACCACATGTTTACCGGCATTCAGGGCCGCTTTGGCCAGCGGGAAGTGCGTGTCATTGGGGGTAGGAATAACAATTAATTGCAGAGTCGGGTCGTCCAGCAGCTTCTGAGGATCGGCCACCACCTGAACGGCAGGCCAGTCGGCGTGGACTTTTCTGGCGTCGCTACTGGAAATCGCGGCCAGCTCGACGTCCGGCGTCCCCGCAATCAGCGGGGCATGAAACGTTTTACTGGCGAAACCGTAGCCGATAAGACCAACACGTAATTTATCGCTCATTTTGATTCCTCTTTGTCGCTAACCTGATTGATTTAAGACCATTAACCAGGCGAGAACAAGGCGGAATTCCCCGAAAAAACTAAGAGATAGGACTTCGCGCCGGGGGCCAGGCGGTCTGAGCGGCCAGACTGTCGTGCGCATCCTGATTACGACGGCGGAAGTCGCTAGGACTGACGCCGACCCGCTTACGAAACACCCGCGAGAAATAGAGCTGGTCGTCATAGCCCACTTCCCGTCCCACGGAGGCGATTGGCTCCTGAGTGGTTTGCAGCAGCAATTTAGCGCGGATTACCCGCTGATCTTCACGCCAGCGCAGCAGGTTCACGCTCATCTGCTCACGGAACAGATGCGCCAGCCGTGACGGTGACAGACAGACGTGACGCGCCACCTCTTCTATTTTGACCTCGCTGGCGAGATGGTTGGTGACATACTGGCAGGCTTCAATTACGCGCGGATCGCGGATTAACTGATGGCTGCGCGGATCTTCTTCAACGGCGCGCAGCAGCAGGCGTTCCAGCAGGTTCATCGCCAGCTCTTCAGCATAGCGGCGGCCCGAGTTGTGGGTCTGTTCGATACTGGCAAACAGGCGGTCAAACTCGCCGCGCAGCGATTCCGGCAGCAGCAGTCGCCCCACGCCCTCCTGCTCATCCTGCCAGCGCAGCCAGTCGTGCCAATAGGCGCGCGGACGGAAATAGACCCAGCGATGGAACCACTGTGGGCTGTCCGGCGCGCGACCATAATAGTGGGCGGTTTTCGGCTGAAACAGCAGCATTTCGCCAGGTTCGCAGTCAAACGCCCGTTCGCCGTCGAAGACCCGCCCTTTACCTTTGATGGTGAGATTCAGAATGTAACCTTTCATGCCGTGCGGACGATCGATAAAGAAATCGAGCGCACCCTCTGCGGTGATAGGCGTCAGCCCCGCCACCAGCCAGGCGTTGAATGAGTAGCCCGGCAACAAGGGGTTTTGCTGCTCGGCCGGTAATTCACGGTGATACATAACATCCTCACTCCGTCTGTTATTGTTCGGATAGCCCGCAAAGGCTTCTGACTCTGCGGGCCAACGACTCGCTCACTCAGGCTTTTTTCTGTTTATAACGGTCAAAAATCACCGCGGCTAACAGTATCAAACCGCGCACCACATACTGTGAGAATGGCGAGATATTCAATAAATTCATCGCATTCTCTACAGTGCCGAGGATTAATACCCCTGCCACTACGTAGGAAATCTTGCCGATCCCCCCTTTCAGCGAAACGCCACCCAGCACGCAGGCAGAAATCACTACCAGTTCATAGCCGATTGACGTCATTGGCTGACCGCTGGTCATACGTGAGGCCAGAATGATGCCCGCCGCCGCTGAAACCAGACCGGAGAGGATAAAGATGATGATGCGGGTACGCACCACTGGCACACCCGCCAGTCGCGCCGCCTCTTCATTGCCGCCAATAGCCAGGGTATTGCGGCCAAAGGTGGTTTTGTTGAGCAGGAAGCCGAAAATCAGCATGGTGGCGAGCGTCAGCCAGATAGGGGCCGGCACGCCAAACCAGTTGGCAAAGCCCAGTTCAAAGAAGCGCTCATCTTCGATACCGACCGCTTTACCGTCAGAGAAGATATAGGCCAGGCCGCGCACAATCTGCATGGTCGCCAGGGTGGTTATCAGCGCGTTGATCTTAAGTCGGGCAATCACAAAGCCATTGATAAATCCCGTGATCATACCGAGCACCAGACCGGCACCCACACCAATCCACAGGCTTTCGGTCATGTTGATCACCACGGCAGTAACCACGCCAGCACAGGCGATGACTGAAGCGACCGACAGGTCAAAATCACCGGATGCCAGACAGAACAGCATGCCGCAAGCGACCATGCCGGACATCGACATCGCCAATCCTAAGCCTTTCATATTGATAAACGAGCCGAAGTTCGGCACAAAGATCGCACAGACAATAAACAGCAGTGCAAATACCACCAGCATGCCGAAGTTGTCCCAGATGCGACCTAACTGCAGGCCGCCGCGTGATGCTGGCTGCGGCGTATTTGAGGTCGTGGATGAAGCCATGTTGCTCTCCTGTCAGGCCACGGCGGCCGCTTGAGGGGTTATGGGCATCGCCAGGCTCAGCGTCTGCTGCTCCGTGGCGTCGTCATGCAGCAGCTCACCGGCAATGGCACCTTCACGCATCACGACGATGCGATCGGCCAGACCCATCACTTCCGGTAAATCGCTGGAGGCAAACAGCACCGCAATACCCCGATTTGCCAGCTGATAAATCAGGTTATAGATTTCATGTTTGGCACCGATATCGATGCCGCGCGTTGGCTCATCCAGCAGGATCACTTTCATCTCCTCGGAGAGCCAGCGCCCCAGAATCGCCTTCTGCTGGTTACCCCCGGAGAGGTTCATAATTAACTGACCGGCGCTGGGCGTTTTGATGTTCAGCGAGCGAATATGGCGGGTGGCATTTTCGTTTTCCCAGCCATTTTTAATCAGGCAGCCGGCGGTGAGGTTGTGACGACGGGCGCTGATGTTGATGTTATCGCGCACAGAGTGCACCGGAATAATGCCCTCGGCTTTGCGGTCTTCCGGGCAGAGCATGATGCCCGCACGGATGGCGTCGATTGGCTCACGTAACAGTAATGGTTTGCCATCGAGGATGACCTGACCGCCGCGCAGCCGCGTGCCGCCAAACAGCCCTTTCAGCAGTTCACTGCGTCCGGCACCGACCAGACCAAACAGCCCGACGATTTCACCGGCATGCACTTTCAGCGAAATGGGGGTCCGCACGCCCTTCGCGTCGACTTTGTCCAGTTCCAGCCGTACCGCGCCTTTGGCACGGGGTGAATAGCCATAGATATCACCGAGGTTCCGTCCCACCATCGCCTGCACCAGGTCGTCATGATGGGTAGTAGCCATGTCAGTAAACGTCCGCACGTAGCGGCCATCTTTAAAGACGGTGATGGCGTCACTGAGGGCGAAGATTTCTTCCATGCGGTGTGAAACGTAGAGCACCACCCGACCCTCCTGACGGAGCTGACGGATGACGCGGAACAGGTTCTCGATTTCACGCGCCGACAGGGAGCTGGTTGGCTCATCAAAAGCGATAATGCGCGCGTTACGTGCCAGCGCTTTGGCAATCTCCACCATCTGCCACTGTCCCAGCGACAGGTATTTCAGCGGCATATCGGGATCGATATCCATGCCGAGATTTTTCAGTTGCAGGCCCGCCTCAAAACGCAATAGCTTATGATTAACCAGCCCATGTTTGTGTGGAATCTGACCGAGATAGATGTTCTCCGCCACGCTCATTTCCGGCACCAGATGCAGCTCCTGGTAAATAATGGCGACGCCCGCGTCCAGCGCATCGGTGGTGCGCTGAAAGCTCATTGGCTGGCCTTTGATACGAATCTCGCCGCCGCTCGGCTGATAACTGCCGCTGAGTATTTTTAACAGCGTCGATTTGCCTGCGCCGTTCTCGCCCATCAGCGCATGGACTTCACCGCCACGGCAGTCGAAGGAGATATCCTGCAACGCTTTCACGCCAGGGAAGGTTTTACTGATGCCATGAAACGACAGAAATGCTGAATCAGTGTTCATGTTTATCCTCACTCTTTCGCGCCGCCCGCCTGTTGTGGCGGGCGGCGCGAAATGGGCTATTAAGGATGCCAGGCTACGACCAGCCTGGCAGGCTCAGGGTTACATCAGTCCTTTTTTCGCCAGTTCCGTTTTGAAGTTGTCACGGGTGATCAGTACGACATCGGTCACTTCGGTGAATTTCGGTGGCTCTTCATCTTTGCTCACCCAGTTGTAGAGCATCTGGCTGCTTTTGTAGCCGTGGATATCCGGGCTTGGCAGCAGCGAACCGTAGAAGCCGGTCGCCTTCTCTTTCGACAATTCACTGATGGCATCCACGCCGTTGATGCCGATGCCGATAACGTCAGCCGCTTTAAAACCCTGACCTTCGGTAGCCCGTACACCGCCCAGCACGGTGTTGTCGTTCATGCCGACAATCAGCCAGTGCTTAACATCAGGATGCTGAACCAGCAGGGAGTTACCAGCGTCAAACGCGCCGGGGATATCGTTGGATTTGGTTGGCACCTGATAGATCTGGGCTGCCGGGAAGCCTGCGGCTTTGATGGCGTCCATTGAGCCGCCAGTACGACGACGCGCGGTGTCGAGTTCGTTAGCGGTAATTGCCATTACGCCAGTGGTTTTCACATCCCAGCCGCGTTTTTGCATCTCTTTATAGAGTTCCTGACCCTGGCGCTCACCAATTTTGGTGGCGGCCATCATCACCAGCGGCACGGTTTCCATTGGTTTCCCTTTGGCGGTAACGAACTGGTCATCCACCGCGATAACCTTCAGACCGTAGCCACGCGCTTTTGCCATGATGGCAGAGCCGAGTTTCGGATCGGGCGTACAGATAACAAAACCTTTCGCACCGTTCGCCGCCAGGCTGTCGATGGCATTGAGGGTTTTTTCACCATCCGGTACGGCAATTTTGATGACCTCAAAGCCGTTATCTTTGCCCGCTTTGTCGGCGAATTTCCATTCAGTCTGGAACCAGGGTTCTTCTGGTTGCTTGACTAAAAAACCCAGCTTCATGGTCTCGGCGATAGCGGATTGTGACATAACCGCTGCCAGGCCAATAGCCGCGAACGCTTTAGTGAATTTATGCATGATGCTCTCCGGTACCAGGTTATTTTTCGCTGCTAATAACGAATCGGTGTAAACGCTACCAGTAAGATTTGTTTTGTGGGTACAGCCATAAATCAGTGCGTTAGGTTGCTATGTGCTGTCAACCTGTCCAGACGCTGGGCTAGTTTTAACGGTATTAGCGAAGAAAAATGTAGAGCGGTATCACATCTTAAAATCACGGCAAAATGATCCATATATTCAGCAAATTTAACCGGATCTTAACTTTTGCAATGGATCACAAAATCACTGCCGATGACAGAAAAGTACATATTGTCAGCCAGCGATGACTAACTGATTTGGCGCGTCGAACCCAGGATACATGAGTTAACTAACTACAGGAGATTCCGATGCGTACTGGAGCCATCACCCTTGGGCTGGACTTTGGTAGTGATTCGGTGCGTGCGCTGGCCGTGGATTGTCATAGCGGCAAAGAGCTGCAGAGTGCGGTGTTCAGCTATCCGCGCTGGCAACAAGGCTTGTACAGCGATCCGCACACTAACCGTTTTCGTCACCATCCACAGGATTACATCGACGCCATGGAGCAGGCGCTGCTCGGCGTACTGAATGCACTGAGCGAAGATCAGCGCCACGCCGTGGTCGGCATCGGGGTTGACAGCACCGGCTCCACCCCGGCACCCATCGACCGCGACGGCAATGTGCTGGCGCTGCGACCGGAGTTCGCCGACAACCCCAACGCGATGTTTGTGTTGTGGAAAGACCATACCGCTATAGAAGAAGCGGAAGAGATCAATCAGCTGTGCCACAGCGGCCGCTTCCAGGATTACAGCCGCTATATCGGCGGTATTTACTCCTCGGAGTGGTTCTGGGCGAAGATTCTGCACGTGTCGCGTGAAGATGCGGCGGTGCGTGAGGCCGCTGTCTCCTGGGTCGAGCTGTGCGACTGGGTGCCGGCCCTGTTAAGCGGCACTACCGCGCCTGACAAGCTGCGCCGGGGCCGCTGTTCGGCCGGTCATAAAGCGTTGTGGCACGGCGACTGGAACGGCCTGCCCGCTGTCGATTTCCTTAATGCACTGGACCCGCTGTTAACGCAGCAGCTGGACTCTCCCCTGTTTACTGACACCTGGACCGCTGATCTGCCGGTCGGCACGCTGTGCCCGGCATGGGCCCAGCGTCTTGGCCTGAAACAAACTGTGACGCTGTCGGGTGGCGCATTTGACTGCCATATGGGCGCGGTCGGTGGCGGTGCCAAACCTTATACGCTGGTGAAAGTGATCGGCACCTCAACCTGCGACATCCTGATTGCTGATGCGGAAAAGGTCGGCGATCGCGACATCAAGGGCATCTGTGGTCAGGTCGATGGCAGCGTTGTGCCCGGTGCTATCGGGCTGGAGGCGGGTCAGTCTGCCTTTGGTGATATCTACGCCTGGTTCAGCCGTTTACTGGGTTGGCCGCTGCAACTGGCGGCACAGCACCACCCAGAGCTGAAGCCTCAACTGGCTGAGAGACAAAAGAATCTGATTAAGGATCTGACCCAGGCCTGGGCGGCTAATCCGCAACTCGACCATCTGCCGGTGGTGCTGGACTGGTTTAACGGTCGCCGCACGCCAAATGCTAATCAGCGGCTGAAAGGGGTAATTACCGATCTGAATCTGGGCACCGATGCCCCCGCGATGTTTGGCGGTTTGATCGCTGCCACAGCGTTTGGCGCACGCGCCATCATGGAGTGTTTCGAACAGCAGCAGATCCCGGTCGAGAACATTCTGACACTGGGCGGCATCGCGCGGAAATCCCCGGCGATTATGCAAGTCTGCTGCGATGTGATGAATCGGTCACTGGATATCGTCGCCTCTGATGAGTGCTGTGCGCTGGGTGCGGCCATTTTCGCCGCCGTTGCCGCCGGTGTTCACGCCAGCGTTCCCGACGCCCAGCAGGTGATGGCCAGCCCGATTGCCGTCACGCTCCAGCCCGATCCGGCGCGCGTCGCCCGCTATCAACAACTTTATCAACGCTATCAACAGTGGTGCGTGACGGCTGAACCCCACTACGCCGCCCGCCCCGCTTCCGCTAAGTAAAGGAGTGATTTTATGGAACAGTCAAACAGTTACAGCGTGTGGTTTGTCATCGGCACGCAGCACCTCTACGGGGCGGAGACGTTACGCCAGGTTGAACAGCATGCACGTCAGGTGGTCGAAGGTTTAAATCAGGCCGGTTTACCGCTGCGTCTGGAGCTGAAACCGCTGGTGAAGTCACCGGATGAAGTGCTGGCCCTGTGTCGCGACGCCAATTACGACAAGCAGTGCATCGGTATCATGACCTGGCTGCACACCTTCTCCCCGGCCAGGATGTGGATCGGTGGGCTGAGCGTGCTGAATAAGCCGCTGCTGCAATTCCATACCCAGTTCAATGCGGAGATCCCGTGGGACAGTATGGACATGGACTTTATGAACCTGAACCAGACGGCGCATGGCGGTCGCGAGTTCGGTTTTATCGGTGCACGCATGGGCCTGCAACATAGCGTGGTGACCGGTCACTGGCAGGATAGCGCCAGCCAGCAGCGTCTGGGTAACTGGATGCGCGCGGCACTGGCTAAACAGGCCAGTCAACAGCTGAAAGTCGCGCGTTTCGGCGACAACATGCGTGAAGTGGCTGTGACCGAAGGTGATAAAGTCGCTGCACAGATTCAGTTCGGTTATTCGGTGAATGGCTGGGGCGTCGGCGATCTGGTTGAGGTCATTAATGACGTCAGCGATGGCGACGTGAATTCGCTGATCGACGAGTACGAGAGCCTTTACCGCTTTACCGATGCCGCCGCCGCTGGCGGTGAAAAACGTCGGAACGTGCTGGATGCGGCGCGCATCGAACTCGGTCTGAAACGTTTTCTGGAAGCGGAAGGCTGCCATGCCTTTACCACTAACTTCCAGACGCTGCACGGCATGACGCAGCTACCTGGGCTGGCGGTTCAGCGTCTGATGGGTCAGGGATATGGCTTTGCAGGCGAAGGTGACTGGAAAACTGCTGCCCTGCTGCACATTTTTAAAGTGCTGGCAGGCGACCGCAAAGGTGGCACATCATTTATGGAGGATTACACCTATCACTTCTCACCTGGCAACGATCTGGTGCTCGGATCTCACATGCTGGAAGTCTGCCCGTCGATTGCCATTGAAGAGAAGCCCTTGATCGATGTGCAGTTCCTGGGCATTGGCGATAAAGCGGATCCGGCACGGATGATCTTCTCAACGCCCGCGGGTCGTGCAATTAACGCCAGCGTGATCGATATGGGTGATCGTTTCCGTCTGCTGGTTAACGTGGTGGATGCTATCGAACAACCGAAACCGCTGCCAAAGTTGCCCGTTGCCCGTGCACTGTGGAAAGCCCTGCCGTCACTGGCGACGGCCTCCGAAGCGTGGATTCTGGGTGGCGGCGCGCACCATACGGTCTTCAGTCAGGCGCTGACACTGGACGACATGTATCTGTACGGTGAGATGAACGATATCGAAGTGCTGGTGATTGATGAGCACACACGTTTACCTGCGTTTAAAGACGCGCTGCGCTGGAACGAAGCATATTACCGTTTGAAACGTTAATGACGAAGGTGTAGTGGCGCTGCTCATTTTAGCGATTAGCCGCGCTCTAAAGTAAGTAAATGCAATGGCCGATGCAGAATTATACGGCATCGGTTTTTGATAAATATTGTGCGATTCCGTCGGGAATGACGGGCGTTCCGCAAAGTCGCCGTAAATACATCCCTGTAGGTTCGTCCGCCGCATCTATGCGGCGGACATCTTTCTTCACTGCTCGTTATCTCCCTTTTATTAATACTTTCTCGCATATTTTAAACGTCATGATCTGGCCCAACCGGGAGGAAAAGATGTACCTGAAGAGCAAAGCGTCCGCGCCAGGGATGGCGCGGACGATCCGCATGGATGCGGCAATACTGTGCGATCAGGCATACCTTTCCTGACCCTGCACCTTCATCTAAAGCGATTGTTTTCAACACATCATTAAAAAAGTCCACTGTTCTGCTTATTAAAGCAATGCATCAGCCCAACCGGGAAGGAAAGGTATGCCTGAAGAGCAAAGCGTCCGCTCCAGGGATGGCGCGGCCGACCCGTATGGATGCGGGAATCCTGTGCGATCAGGCATACCTTTCCTGACCCTGCACCTTCATCTAAAGCAATTGTTTTCAACACATCATTAAAAAAGTCCACTGTTCTGCTTATTAAAGCAATGCATCAGCCCAACCGGAAAGGAAATATTCCGGCTACACCGAACAAACCGCCCCCCTGCTGCACGCTGAATGGTCACATCTTCCTGTTTGGCCTCACCCCTCCACCATCCCTGAGCGTTTAAAACAGCGCAACCCGATACCCTAGGCAGAATTTACTCTGCTTGCGATGTCGGATGGCGAAACGGTGAGCGCGACCTGTAGCGTCATTCGTTATGAACTGGATGATATTCCGGCACGAAAATACTGGATGGGAGTGGCGGCGACGGACAAGGCATGCCGGGGTCAGGGCGTGGCAAAAGCGTTGATTCCGCAGGCGATGGTGAAAGCAACCAGATAACAAATCCGTGAACTGTGGCTCTATACACCCGATCAACAGGCATATTATCCGCGTTCAGGATGGCAGGCGGTGGAACAGCGACAAATAGCCGGTGCAGAGATCACGGTGATGGTGGTGCGTCTGGCGCAGTAAATGGTGGCTCCCGCGAGCCGCCATTTACCAGGACAATCAGGAACTCAATCGCTTGACTGGTGCATTCTGCTGACGATCCCAGATCACTGTCAGTAACCGCTGCAGGGCGATAAACGCAAACAGCAGGATACCGATGGCAATCTTAGTCCACCACGAACTCAGCGTACCGTCGAAATTAATCCAGGTCTGAATCAATCCCTGAATCAACACCCCAAATAGCGTCCCTAACACCGTACCAACACCGCCCGACAGCAGCGTGCCGCCAATCACCACCGACGCAATCGCATCCAGCTCCACACCCAGTCCTGCCAGCGCATAACCTGCCGAGGTATAGATAGAGAACACGATGCCAGCCAGCGTCGCCAGCGTGGTGGAGAGCATATAAATCTTAACGGTGGTCGCACGGGTCGACACGCCCATCAGCTGAGCGGAGGTCAGATTGCCGCCGATAGCATACACCCGGTTACCAAAACGTGTGCGGTGCGCCAGAATAATCCCGCCAGACACCACCACCAGCATTATCACTGCCAGCAAGCTGAGACGCCCACCGCCCGGCACTTTCCACGCCAGACTGGACAGCGCGGTGTAGAACGGATGATCGATAGGAATTGAGTTTTCCGACACCAGATAACTGCAGCCGCGCAGGAAAAACATCCCCGCCAGCGTAATGATAAATGCCGGGATCTTCAGTGCATCAATCAGCCAGCCCATCATCGCCCCGAACAGCGCGCCCAGTGACAGAATCAGCGCAAATGCCAGCAACGGATCGACATGGAAATCGCCAATTGCCCGCGCCAGAAACACACCGGTAAAGGCGATCACCGCACCAACCGACAGATCAATGCCGCCCGATAAAATCACGAAAGTCATGCCAACGGCGATAATCCCAAGAAAAGCGTTATCGGTCAGGATATTGCAAATAACCCGGGTGGAGGCAAAACCTGGAAACTGACTCAGACAAAACAGGTAACCCGCCACAAACACCAGCAAGGTGATCATCAGCGGAAGATGACGTTTGATCATGTCGGGCGTCTCCGTTTCAACAACGCAATAAACCGTGGTGACTGCAGCAACAGCACACACATCACCACCACCGCTTTCACCACCTGATTCAGCTCTGGCGGAAAGCCTGAGAGCAAAATACCGGTATTCATCGACTGAATAATCAGTGCGCCAATCAGCGATAACACCAGATTAAAGCGGCCGCCCATCAGTGATGCACCGCCAATCACCACGGCAAGAATCGCATCAAGCTCCAGCCATAAACCGGCGTTATTGGCATCCGCACCGCGAATATCCGCCGCGACGATCAGGCCCGCAACGGCGGCACAGACGCCACTGATCGCATAGGTTGACATCACCACCAGCCAGCCGTTAACCCCCGCGTTACGGGCCGCGCGCAGGTTAATCCCCACCGCTTCAATAAACAGACCCAGCGCGGTTTTGCGCGTCAGCAGCCACACCGTCAGCGCCACCACCAGCGTGATCCAGACCGGTACCGGCACCATCCACAGCGAGCCGTTGCCAAACCAGCCGAGACTGTCGCTGTCGAATGTCACAATCTGCCCCTGAGTAATTAGCTGGGCGATACCGCGCCCGGCGACCATCAGAATCAGCGTGGCGACAAACGGCTGAATACGCAGCAGCGCGACCAGCACCCCATTCCATATGCCACAGGCTAAACCGGTCCCCAGTGTGGCAAGAATAATAAACGGCACACCGTGTCCGGCGACGGTCAATGTGGCGGCCGTCGCGCCCGCTATCGCCATCACCGCACCCACGGAAAGATCGATGCCACCGGTGGCGATCACCAGCGTCATACCTATTGCCAGCAAGGCAACCGGTGCCGCACGGTTTAGAATATCGATCGGGCTGCCGAACAGACGCCCATCCTGCAAATGCACAGCAAAAAAGTTATTGGCTACCAGACTGTCAATTAACAGCACCAAAAGCAGCGCGGCGATTTGCGGCATCCCTGGCGGGAGTTTCAGCTTACGACGTGGCGTTTTTTCAGATGTCATAGGGGACTCAAGCATGTTTTACGCCTCCGTCCGCGATAGCATTGACAATCGACGCCACCGAAAGCTGCTCCAGCGGAATTTCTGCCACCTGCTTCAGATCGCGCATGATCAACACCCGATCGGCGTAACCGACCAGCTCTTCAAGTTCAGAGGAGATCACCAGCAGCGCCAGGCCATCAGCGCACAGGGATTCTATTAAACGGATAATCTCGGCATGCGCGCCCACATCAATGCCGCGCGTCGGTTCATCAAGGATTAAAAACTGCGGTCTGGTCACCAGCCAGCGCGACAGCAGTACCTTCTGCTGGTTGCCGCCCGATAATAGCTCCACCGGTTGCTCCGCGTGCGGCGTGCGAATGCCCAGACGCTTGATAAAACGATCGGCAATCGCCTGCTGCTCACGCTTTTTAATCGGCCGTAACCAGCCACGTTGCGCCTGCAACGCCAGAATAATATTTTCCCGAACCGAAGCCGCGCCGATAATCCCGTCAGTCTTACGATCTTCCGGGCAAAACCCCATCCCCAGCTGTGAGGCTTTTGCCGGGTTAGTAATGCGCTGCACTTTGCCTTTGATCTTCGCTGTCCCACGATCGGCACGCCGAATACCAAACAACACCTCTGCGGTTTCAGTGCGGCCCGAACCCAGCAGTCCCGCCAGGCCCACCACTTCGCCGGGACGAACCGTCAGGTTAAAGGGTTCGATGGTGCCTTTCCTGCCGTAATCCTCAAACGATACCACCGGCTGATTGCTGCGCAGCGTGCTGCCCTGACGCTGCAATGCCGTCTCCAGCAGTTCGCGACCCAGCATCAGTTTAATCAGCTCAATCTGCGGCAGCGTGGCGGTATCGCGGGTGGCGATAAACTGCCCGTTACGCAGCACGGTAATCCGGTCAGTAATACGGTAAACCTGGTCGAGAAAGTGCGTCACAAAAATCAGGCTCATCCCTTTGGCTTTTAACTGCGCCATCAGGGTAAACAGCATCTCAACTTCGCTGGCATCCAGGCTGGCCGTCGGCTCATCAAGGATCAAAACCTGGGCCGAAAGATCGACCGCGCGGCAGATGGCAATAATCTGCTGCATCGCGACCGAGTAGTGGCCCAGCGGACGTGTCACATCGAGGGAAAAACCATAATTTCGCATCAGCGCATCGGCATCCCGCCCCATCCGGCGACGGTCGATCATGCCAAAGCGGCGCGGCTCACGGCCAATATAGAGGTTATCCGCCACCGACATGTTCGGCAGCATATTCACTTCCTGATAAACGGTGCCGATGCCCATCTCCTGCGCCTGCGCCGTATTATGCGGCGTAATCGGTTCACCTTTCAGGGTAACTGTGCCTGCATCACGGCTGTAAACTCCCGTCAGCACTTTAATCAGGGTGGATTTGCCGGCACCGTTTTCACCCAACAGCGCCATGATTTCCCCTTTGCGGATATCAAAGGAAACATTGTTCAGCGCTTTGACGCCGGGAAAACCTTTACTGACGCCGCTGATGGATAACAGCGGTGTTTCATTTTGCGTGGTCATTCTGCTCACTCCGCCTCACGTCATGAAAAACCGCCCCGCAGGGCGGTCTGCGGCTGGTCTGTGAATCAATAACCCATGCCTTTTTTAGTCTCCAGCTGTGTCTGCGCGTCGGCCGGCAGGAACAGCTTCGACGCGGTCTTGATCACTTTTGGCGGCAGCGTGCCATCCTTCTTGAATTTTTCCAGCGCATCAAACGCCGGGCCAGCCATGTCAGGCGTGAGCTCTACGTTGGCGTTAGCTTCACCCGCCAGCATCGCTTTGTAGATATCCGGTACACCATCAATCGAGCCGGTCAGGATATCTTTGCCCGGTTTCAGGCCCGCTTCTTTAATCGCCTGAATGGCACCGATTGCCATATCATCGTTATGCGCGTAAACCATGCAGATGTTTTTGCCGTTGTTCTCCGCCTTGATAAAACTTTCCATCACCTCTTTACCTTTACTGCGGGTAAAGTCACCCGACTGCGAACGGATCACTTTAATGTTGGGATGGTTGCTGATCGCTTCGGCAAAGCCTTTCTTACGGTCGATCGCCACGCTGGCCCCCACCGTGCCCTGCAGCTCCACCACCTTACACTGCTTGTCACCTACGGTTTTCACCAGCCAGTCGCCAATCAGTTTGCCTTCCAGCACGTTGTCAGCCGTGACCACCGCCTGGTAGAGCGATTTATCTTTCACCACGATGGCGCGGTCCAGCAGGTAAACCGGGATTTTGGCATCTTTGGCTTCTTCCAGAACCGGCTCCCAGCCAGTCTGCACCACCGGTGCAATGAAGATGGCATCAACACCCTGGGCGATAAACGAACGTACGGCCTTGATCTGATTCTCTTGTTTCTGTTGGCCGTCGGCGATTTTCAGGGTGATGCCACGTTTTTTGGCTTCGCTTTTCGCCACGTTGGTTTCCGCCGAACGCCAGCCAGATTCGGAACCTACCTGCGAGAAGCCGACCGTCATATCGGCAGCGAGCACCGGGCCGGTTAACGCGGCGCTGATCAGCGTGGTCAAAAGTAAACGTTTCCACATAGTTTTTACTCCTCTGAAAGGCGTTTGCTGTTTAGGGAAGAGAGCCTGCTTAGACTGGACTAAAAAAGCGTGCATAATGGCGACATGCTTCACAAAATAGAGCAATTTAAAGGAGTTACGCGCAGTCTTACCGTTTCAAGCGTACCGGGATTATGGATAAAACGGTTGCATACGAAAACCACAGCCGTTAAATAATTGTAATAAACAGAATCGCTTATGTTTCGCGTCGCTGGAAACGATTACAGACAGGCGTACAAAACGGGTCATCCGGCCTGGCATGAACAAAAAACAGGATTTGTGATTGTCCGCACAGTGGTTCACGGCGCCCAATGAGGCGCGAAACGTTTCTACGGCAGTGATTGCAGAAGGGTTAAGTCTCCTGCGCCAAAAATAGAAGAAAGTAGGCCCTGGTCCGCTATCAAGCCTGAATGAAATTAAAAGGGTCTTTAGATGTCATCTGAACAAGCTTTTTTACACGCTTTACTGAATGCGTTAACGAGGCATAAAAGATAAAGGCGCTGAGTGACCGGCTTCACCGACCTTAAATAGCCAGAAATGGCGTTTTAGTGGCTATTGAGGAGCTTTTGTCTGATTTTCGCCTTTTTTCTTCTGCATGATCTGGACAGCACAAGCTGGCCCCCTATACTGAACACTCCTTTGTTACTACTCTCTGTTATGGCAATGATGACTGCGCACGATTACCTGCTTAAATTCCGCAAAGTAAATAATTCAGACAGTCTGGAAAAGCTTTTCGATCACCTTAATTATTCCCTGACGAATGATATGGAAATCATCAATATGTACCGGGCTGCCGATCATCGACGTGCTGAACTGGTCTCTGGCGGACGGTTATATGATTTGGGCTGTGTCCCTAAAACGGTGTGGCGCTACGTGGTCTGACTTCTGGCTAATTTCTTGCTGTTTTTATCTCTGACCTTGTCCGGATGGGCGTGCCCCTCTGGACATGTTATTCTGCTGCGCTTCGACTCTCCGAGACAGGAATAACCACGATGAATGAACAGGTTGCTGCGCCGCGTATTGGTGGCTGGCTTTTGCTGCCGCTGGCCTGGCTGATAATGACCCTGTTAACCACCGTTCTGGTGCTGGCGATGTATCTGACACCACTGTTTAATGCGGAATGGCGTGTGGCGCTATTTTCTCACGGCAGCACCCTCTTCTCTTACTGGGCGATTTCCCTGCTCACCGCTGTGGCGGTCTGGGCCTACAGCCTCTGGATCAGCTGGCTGTTCTTTAAACGTTCCCGCCGCCTGCCGCGTCACTATCTGCTCTGGCTGCTGATAACCGTGCTGCTGGCGCTGAAAACCTTTGCCTTTACGCCGGTTGCCGACAATCGTGCTCTTCAGACACTACTGCTGTCGCTGCTGGCCGCTGCGGTGTTTGTGCCCTATTTCAAACGTTCCAGACGAGTAAAAACGACTTTTATCATGCCGTAACGTTGTGAGTTATGTCAGGAATTTAATTCTGAGTGCGGTCTGCCGCTCTGCAGATGGCGTGGGTGTTGAGATACGCTGCGCTATCAATGATAATATGCCGCTTTCTGGCTCCCAGGCGAAAAAATGACCGATTATCTGCTTCTCTTTGTTGGCACCGTGCTGGTGAATAACTTCGTATTGGTGAAGTTTCTCGGCCTCTGTCCTTTTATGGGTGTTTCCAAAAAACTGGAAACGGCGATTGGCATGGGCCTCGCGACGACATTCGTCATTACCCTGGCCTCAATCTGCGCCTGGCTGGTCAACCATCTGATCCTGCTGCCGCTGGATCTGGTCTATCTGCGTACCATGGCCTATATCCTGGTGATCGCTGTTGTCGTGCAGTTCACAGAGATGGTGGTGCGTAAAACCAGCCCGTCGCTCTATCGCCTGCTGGGTATCTTTCTGCCGCTGATTACCACCAACTGTGCGGTGCTGGGCGTGCCTCTGCTAAGCGTCAATCTCAACCATACCTTTATGCAGGCCGCGCTGTATGGATTCAGCGCCTCAATCGGCTTCTCGCTGGTAATGGTGCTGTTCGCCGGAATGCGTGAGCGTCTGGTGCTGGCCAACGTTCCTGCCCCGTTCAAAGGTAACTCCATCGCCCTGATAACCGCCGGCCTGATGGCGCTGGCATTTATGGGTTTCAGCGGTTTGGTGAAATTCTGATGACCGCGATCTGGATTGCTATTGCCGTATTAAGTGCGCTGAGCCTGGTGTTCGGCGCGCTGCTGGGTTATGCCTCGCGCCGCTTTGAGGTCGAAGAAGATCCTATCGTTGAGCAGATTGATGCCGTTCTGCCACAGAGCCAGTGTGGCCAGTGCGGCTACCCTGGCTGTCGTCCCTATGCTGATGCAGTCGGTAACAACGGTGAAGCCATCAATAAATGCGCGCCGGGCGGTGAGCAGACCATGCTCAAGCTGGCCGCGCTGCTTAACGTTGAACCGCAGCCGATTGATGGTGATGAAACGGCGAAAGAGCCGGTGCGCACCGTGGCGTTTATTGATGAAGCCAATTGCATTGGCTGCACTAAATGTATCCAGGCCTGTCCGGTAGATGCCATTGTCGGGGCAACCCGCGCCATGCACACCGTGCTGAGCGATGTCTGCACGGGCTGCGATCTCTGTGTCGCGCCCTGCCCGACTGACTGTATTGAAATGCGTCCGGTTGCCACCACGCCAGCTAACTGGAAGTGGGATTTGAATACCATTCCTGTACGCGTGATCCCGGTAGAAACTCATGCTTAATCTGTTTAACTTTCTGAAAAAAGAGAAGGTCTGGGATTTTCAGGGCGGTATTCATCCGCCGGAAATGAAGACCCAGTCCAACGGCACGCCGCTTAGTGAACTGCCGTTGCCGCACCGTTTTATTATCCCGCTGAAACAGCATATCGGACACGAAGGTGAGATCTGCGTTGCGCCTGGCGACAAGGTGCTGCGCGGTCAGCCCCTGACCTTTGGCACTGGCCGTATGTTGCCGGTCCACGCGCCCACCTCCGGCGTGATTGAGACGATCGGTCAGCATATGACCGCGCATCCTTCGGGTCTGTCAGAGCTTTGCATCTTCCTGACGCCAGATGGTGACGATCGCTGGATGCCGCTGGATCCCCTGTCTGACTACCGCCAGCATCCGCGCGCCGATATTGTGCAGCGAATTCATGACGCAGGCATCGCTGGCCTGGGCGGTGCGGGCTTCCCCACCGCCACCAAACTGAAAGGCGGCCTGCGCGGGGTTAAGACCCTGATTATCAATGCAGCGGAGTGCGAGCCTTATATCACTGCTGACGATCGCCTGATGCAGGATTACGCCGCCGAGGTGCTGGAAGGCAGCCGCATTCTCTCCTGGGTGTTGCAGGCTGAGCAGGTAATGATTGGCATTGAAGATAACAAACCTGAAGCGATTGCTGCGCTGAAACAGGCGCTGGGTAGTGAGCGCGATCTGCAAATCCGGGTAATCCCGACCAAGTATCCTTCCGGCGGTGCCAAGCAGCTGACCCGCATTCTGACCGGTCTGGAAGTGCCGCATGGCGGACGTTCAACCGATATCGGCGTTTTGATGCAGAATGTCGGTACTGCCTGGGCGGTTAAGCGGGCCATAGTCAATGGTGAACCGATCACTGAACGTGTGGTGACGCTGACTGGCGAGGCGATTACCCAACCGCGTAACGTCTGGAGTCGTCTCGGCACGCCAATCAGCCATCTGTTGCACCAGGTCGGATTCACGCCAGCGCCGCGTCAGATGGTAATCATGGGCGGTCCACTGATGGGCTTTACTCTGCCATCACTCGATGTGCCAGTGGTGAAGATCACTAACTGTATTCTGGCCCCGTCTGCCCGTGAGATGGGGAATAACGACGAAGAGCAATCCTGTATTCGTTGTTCAGCCTGTGCTGATGCCTGTCCGGCCAAATTGCTGCCGCAGCAGCTTTACTGGTACAGCCAGGGCGGCGATCATGACAAAGCGCGCGCTCATCACATTGATGACTGCATCGAATGTGGTGCCTGCGCCTATGTCTGCCCGAGTAATATCCCGCTGGTGCAATATTACCGCCAGGAAAAAGCGGAACTGCGCGCCATCGATCTGGAAGCGAAACGTACGCTGGAAGCCAAAGCACGCTTTGAAGCGCGTCAGGCGCGACTGGAACGCGAAAAACTGGCACGTGAAGCGCGCCATGAAGAGGCGAAACAACGTGTGGCTCGTACGGACACCAACGAACTGGCCGCCGCCAAAGCGCGAGTAAAAGCGCGTCAGGCTGCCGGGACGGATGAGGCGACCGTCGAAGCCCAGCGTGAAGCCCGTCATGCGCAGGCACGTTTGCGTCAGGCCGAGGCTCAGGCTGAAACCCAGCCGGTGACCCGTCAGACCAGCGATCCGCGTAAAGCCGCGGTTGAAGCAGCCATCGCCCGCGCTAAAGCGAAGAAAGCCGCGCAGGTGGAAAGCGCTGACGCACCACAGGCTGCAACGGGCAGCACTGCAGAAGCCGCATCAGATGTTGCCGCTGAAACCGATCCGCGTAAAGCCGCGGTCCAGGCTGCCATCGCCCGCGCCAAAGCGAAGAAAGCTGCGCAGGTGGAAAGCGCTGACGCAGCACAGGCTGCAACGGGCAGCACTGCAGAAGCCGCATCAGATGTTGCCGCTGAAACCGATCCGCGTAAAGCCGCGGTTGAAGCAGCCATCGCCCGCGCCAAAGCGAAGAAAGCTGCGCAGGTGGAAAGCGCTGACGCAGCACAGGCTGCAACGGACAGCACTGCAGAAGCCGCATCAGATGTTGCCGCTGAAACCGATCCGCGTAAAGCCGCGGTTCAGGCCGCCATCGCCCGCGCCAAAGCGAAGAAAGCTGCGCAGGTGGAAAGCGCTGACGCACCACAGGCTGCAACGGGCAGCACTGCAGAAGCCGCATCAGATGTTGCCGCTGAAACCGATCCGCGTAAAGCCGCGGTTCAGGCCGCCATCGCCCGCGCCAAAGCGAAGAAAGCCGCGCAGGCGGAAAGCGAGGCTGATGCCGCGTCACGCGACGCTGCAGCCTTGGCCACCGCTGCGCATTTTTCGGTGGAGAAAGCGGAGCAGGCGCAGGCGCAGGCAAACAACGCCAATGCTGAACCTGAACAGGCACCTGAACTGATTCAACCCGATGATGCGCGCAAGGCCGCTATTGCTGCCGCCATCGCCCGTGCCAAAGCGCGTAAAGCGCAGTCGTCTACGACGCTTGAGGATTAAATGGCTTTTCGTATCGCAAGTTCTCCTTATACCCATAACCGCCGCAGCACCGGCAACATCATGCTACTGGTGGTGCTGGCGGCGGTGCCAGGTTTTGCTGCACAGTGTTATTTCTTTGGCTACGGCACCGTTTTACAGGTCTTACTGGCGACGCTGACCGCCTGGCTGACCGAGGCGGCGATTCTGCGGCTGCGCAAAGCACCGGTAGCCAGCACGCTGGCGGATAATTCGGCGCTGCTGACTGCCATACTGATCGGTATCAGCCTGCCGCCGCTGGCGCCGTGGTGGCTGGTGGTGATCGGTACGCTGTTTGCGGTGGTGATTGCTAAACAGCTCTATGGCGGACTCGGCCAGAACCCGTTTAACCCGGCGATGGTTGGCTATGTGGTGCTGCTGATCTCCTTCCCGGTGCAGATGACCAGCTGGCTGCCGCCTGACACCCTTCAGGCGATCAAGCCCGGCCTGATGGACAGTCTGAGCATGGTGTTCCAGGGCCACACGCTGGCGGGCGAAACCATGCAGCAGTTGCAGATTGGCGTTGATGGCATCAGTCAGGCGACGCCGCTGGATACCTTTAAAACCGGTTTACGCGCTGGTCACAGTGCCGAACATCTGCTGGCGCAGCCGATTTACAGCGGCGTGCTGGCGGGTCTCGGCTGGCAGTGGGTTAACGTTGGTTATCTGGCAGGCGGCCTGTTCCTGCTGTGGAAGAGTGCGATTCGCTGGCATATCCCTGCCGCCATGCTGCTGTCACTGACGTTCTGCGCGACGCTGGGCTGGTTCTTCTCACCGGCATCGCTGAACAGCCCGCTGATTCACCTTTTCTCTGGTGCCACCATGCTGGGCGCGTTTTTTATTGCTACCGATCCGGTGACCGCCTCCACCACTAACCGTGGCCGACTGGTGTATGGTGCACTGATTGGGCTGCTGGTCTGGCTAATCCGCAGTTTTGGCGGTTATCCCGATGGTGTGGCGTTTGCTGTGCTGCTGGCGAACATCTGCGTCCCGCTCATTGACTACTACACCCAGCCGCGCGTTTACGGCCATCTGAAGGATTAAGCGATGCTGGAGACGATTCGCAAAAATGGTGTGACGCTGGCAATTTTCGCCGCGATTACCACGGCCGCTACCGCTGTGATTAATACAGTCACTAAGCCAACGGTAGAACATCAGACCCAGTTACAGCAGAAAAATCTGCTGGACCAGGTGGTACCCATCGAGCTTTATGACAACAACATCCAGCAGGATTGTTACGTTGTCACGGATGCGGCACTGGGTAACAGTGCCCCGCATCATCTCTTTCTGGCACGTAAAGGTGGCCAGCCGGTCGCAGCGGCACTGGAGACAACCGCGCCTGACGGCTATTCTGGTGCGATACAGATGCTGGTCGGTGCTGATTTCCAGGGTAAAGTATTGGGCGTGCGGGTGATTGAACACCATGAAACGCCTGGCCTGGGCGATAAGATCGAACTGCGCATCTCCGACTGGATCAACAGCTTTAATGGCAAAGTGGTTCACGGTCCGTCTGATAAAGCGTTTGCGGTTAAAAAAGATGGCGGCGACTTTGATCAGTTTACCGGTGCCACCATTACCCCACGCGCGGTGGTCAATGCGACGAAACGCACCGCGCTGTTGATGAAAACGCTTCCGGAGAGACTCTCTTCGTTACCGGCATGTGGAGACACAAATGAGTGAAGCTAAAAGTCTGCTGGTTGGTGGATTATGGAAGAATAACTCGGCGCTGGTGCAGTTGCTGGGCCTCTGCCCGCTGCTGGCGGTAACAGCCACTGCCACCAATGCGCTGGGTTTGGGTCTGGCGACCACCCTGGTGCTAACCCTGACCAACAGTTTTATTTCCGCCTCGCGCCGCTGGGTGCCGTCGGAAATCCGTATCCCGATTTATGTGATGATCATCGCCTCGGTGGTGAGCTGCGTGCAGATGCTGATTAACGCCTATGCCTACGGTCTCTATCAGTCGCTGGGGATTTTTATCCCGCTGATCGTGACCAACTGCATCGTGGTGGGCCGTGCTGAAGCCGTTGCCTCTAAAAGCAGCATCCCGCTCTCGGCGCTGGATGGCTTTGCCATCGGCATGGGCGCAACCTGTGCCATGGTGGTGCTGGGTTCGCTGCGCGAAATTATCGGCAGCGGCACGCTGTTTAACGGTGCCGATCAGCTGCTTGGCCCGTGGGCAAAATCGCTGCGTATCGAAGTGGTTCATTTCGACTCGCCGATGCTGCTGGCGATGCTGCCGCCTGGCGCGTTTATCGGCCTGGGCATGATGCTGGCGTGCAAATACCTGATCGATCAGAAGATGAAGCAACGTGCAGCGCTGCGTGCTCAGGCTGCTGAAACCGCTGCGCCTCAGAATGCCGTCGGGAAGCCGGTGTGAATCAGACCAAACGCACCGAAATTCTCCACCGGCTGCAGCAGAATAATCCGCACCCGACCACCGAGCTGAACTTTAGCTCGCCGTTTGAGCTGCTGATTGCGGTGTTGCTCTCGGCGCAGGCGACCGATGTCAGCGTGAACAAAGCCACCGCGAAGCTCTATCCGGTAGCTAATACGCCCGCCGCGATGCTGGCACTGGGCGTGGATGGCGTAAAAGAATATATCAAAACCATCGGCCTGTTTAACAGCAAAGCGGAAAATGTAATCAAGACCTGCCGCATTCTGCTTGAGCAGCACAACGGTGAAGTGCCGGAAGATCGTGCGGCGCTGGAAGCCCTGCCCGGCGTTGGCCGTAAAACCGCTAACGTGGTGCTGAACACTGCCTTTGGCTGGCCGACGATCGCCGTCGATACCCATATTTTTCGCGTCAGCAACCGGACGAAATTTGCGCCAGGTAAGAATGTTGAAGAAGTCGAACAGAAGCTGCTCAAGGTGGTTCCGGCTGCGTATAAAGTTGACTGTCACCACTGGCTGATTCTGCACGGCCGCTACACCTGCGTGGCGCGTAAACCGCGCTGCGGCTCCTGCCTGATTGAAGATCTTTGCGAGTATCCTGATAAAGTCGAGTGATTCGCCTGACTAACCCGCTGCGGCGGGTTTTTTATTATCCGGCGATGACCTTTGCTACACCGTCTTCTGCACGATCCCCCTTTTTACCACGCTGCCTGGCGCGCCTGAATACCACCACAGTTTGTCGGGTTGTGACACGGATGTTGATGATGGAAATCGCCGCCCCTGACGATAAGAAAATGTTATGACACGGTGAGTAAAGTAATGAGTAAAAGCCCTTCGGCAGGGAGGCATTCTCTGCGCCTTTTCCTTGCGCGACTCTGGCCGCATCCGCTGGCCCCCGAAGACCTTAAACCGGCGCCAGTAGCGATGCCGGTCCCACTGACGCGCGCCGATCTCCATCAGGCGCTACAGGGCGGTGAACTGCTGGATATCGACAAGGATGATCTGCATGCCCTGCTGCGGCGTGCTGAAAAGATTGCTCAGCGCCGTCAGTTTAGTGGCTGAAGGCTGTCTGCCAGCACCGGCGCATCCTTTACTGTCGGCGCTCCACTTGCTCCCCCCTTTATCCTGGCCTCACGAAGTTGATCGCCGCCACACTTTTGCTTAGCCGCTGCGCCTCGCTTTTACAGTAACATCTTGATAACACAACCGCCCAGGCCGGACGCCCATCTGGTCCTGGGCGGATGCCCATAGAGCCTGCCTTTTCACCGTCCTACACTTTGCTCTTCTTTACGTTTCTCACGAGGAAGACCGATGGAAAGCGCCTTATCTCCGCAGCACGATGAGCGGATCGCCTCCGCCATCAAAAAGTTCTTCACCCATATCATCCCGATGCTGGTTGTCATGCTGATCATCAACCAGATCGACCGCGCCAATATTGGCTTTATCAAAGCGGAGTTACGCACCGATGCCGGGATCGGCGCGGCGGCCTTTGGTCTGGGTGCGGGCCTCTTTTTTATCGGCTATGCGCTGTTTGAGGTGCCGAGCAACCTGATGATGAAGCGCTTCGGTGCGCGTGTCTGGCTGACACGCATCATGATTACCTGGGGAGGGGTGGTCGTCCTGACGGGTTTCGTCACCTCGCCCATCCAGTTTTACCTGCTGCGTTTTTTACTGGGTGTGGCTGAAGCGGGCTTCTTTCCTGGTGTACTGTTCTATTTCCGTCAGTGGGTGCCAAATGCCTGGCGCGGTCGTGCCACTGCGATGGTGCTGAGCGCTACCGCTGGCGCCTTTCTCTTCTCCGGCCCCATCACCGGGGCGATTTTGATGATGCACAATTTTTTAGGCATCGCAGGCTGGAAATGGGTGTTGTTTCTCGAAGGCGGAGCGTCGGTGCTGGTGGGCATCCTTGCCGCCTGGGTGCTGGTGTCGCGACCTGCTGATGCGCGCTGGCTGAGTGACGCGGAGAAACAGGCGCTGGTGCAGCAATTGGATAGTGAAGAAGCACAGCGTGACGCGCTTAACCGCGCACCAGGCAAAATGTCGCTGTTACGCAATCGCAGCCTGCTGTTCTTCTGCGCAATCTTTTTCACCATGACCATGACTGGCTATACGCTGGTGTTCTGGCTGCCACAGATTATTCAGCGCATTCAGGGCTTCAGCAGTTTTGGCATCGGGATTCTCACCGCCGTGCCCTGGCTATGCGCCATTATCGCCATCAACCTGCTGAGCCGCTTTTCAGACCGCCACCGCGACAGACTCGATAAAGCGCTGGGCGTCGCCATGCTGGTCGCGGCCTGCGGCACCTTCATGGCGACGCTGGGCTCCCCATGGTTTGGCTTCCTGGCGATGATCGTGGCCTGTATCGGCTCGAAAGTCAGCGCCACCTTTTTCTGGCCGATGCCACAGGGCGAGCTGCCCGCCTCAATTGTCGCGCCAGGCATTGCGCTGGTGAATTCTGTTGGCAACCTTGGCGGCTTCTTCGCGCCAACGGTGTTTGGCTATCTGGAGATGAAGACCGGCTCCACTACCGGCGGCCTCTATGCCCTGACCAGCGTCTCGCTGCTGACCGGGCTATGGTTGCTGCTGCGCCGCACGCCCTCCCCGCCTTCCCCGCCTTCCCTTGATCCTATGGAGAATCAACATGTCAGACAGTCCACGCATTAAAACAATGCGGGTGGTGCCGGTCGCCGGATATGACAGCATGCTGCTGAACATTGGCGGCGCGCACAATTGCTACTTTACCCGTATCCTGGTGATCCTGACCGACTCTGCAGGCCGTACCGGGGTCGGCGAAAGTCCCTGTCACGCTTCGACGCTGGCGCTGCTTGAGCGCTTTCGTCCGCAGATTGAGCAGAGCGAACTGCTGCGGCTGAATGCCACTCTCGCCACGCTATTTGCCAGCGACGCACGCCATCAGCAGACCGCCCACACTGACGATATCCATATTCCGCAGATGAACCCGGAAAAGTTCTACAATGCAACCGCGGCGATTGAAGCCGCGCTGCTTGATCTGCTGGGTCAGCACCTGAATCTGCCGGTTGCCGAGTTACTTGCCAGTGGCAAGCAGCGTGATCGGGTGCCAGTACTCGGCTATCTGTTCTATATCGCCGACCGGAACCTGACCAGCCTGAACTATCAGGCCGGCCACGCTGGCAAGGATCCGTGGTTACAGCTGCGTCACGAAAAAGCGATGGACACTGAAAGTGTGGTCCGGCTGGCGGAAGCGGCTGCGGATCGCTATGGCTTTCGTGATTTCAAACTCAAGGGCGGCGTACATCACGGCGAAGTGGAAGTCGAGACGGTTAACGCCCTGCTGGCACGCTTCCCACAGGCGCGGGTAACCGTTGATCCCAATGCCAGCTGGTCGCTGGATGAGGCCATTTATTATGGCAAGCAGCTCGCGGGTCGCATTCCCTATCTGGAAGACCCGTGCGGCGCGGAACAGGGTTATTCTGGCCGGGAAACACTGGCAGAGTTCAGGCGGGCGACCGGCATTCCTGTCGCCACGAATATGATCGCCAATGACTGGCGACAGTTGCAGCATGCTTTACAGCTCAACGCCATTGACATTCCTCTGGCCGATCCGCACTTCTGGACGCTGCGTAATGCGCATACCGTGGCGCAGCTGTGTCATGAGTGGGGCCTGACCACCGGCTGCCACTCCAACAACCACTTTGACGTGTCACTGGCGATGGTAGCGCATCTGGGGGCCGCCGCACCAGGCGATCGCCTTACCGCCTTCGACACGCACTGGATCTGGCAGGATGGCCAGCAACTGACGCAGCTTGCGCCGCAGATTCGGGATGGACATCTGGAATTGCCTGAGGGCCCAGGGCTGGGTATTACCCTGAACATGGCGCGGGTAGAAGCGGCACACGCACTCTATAACTCGCTACCGGATAAAAACCGTAACGACGCACTGGGCATGCAGTTTCTGATTAATAACTGGTCGTTTAACGCAAAACGTCCGGCCCTGCTGCGCTGATGGCGGCCAGCCTGTGACAACGTCACAGGCTGATTGCAGTTAGCGTTGCGCCAGCGCAGCCTGCATCCAGGCAATCACCAGTGGAGAATCTTTTTCCTGCAGTGCAGCGCGCTCTGACTGGAACAGCGTTGCGACAAAGAAAGGGTGATCCGGTAGCTCTACGCCACGTACGTCCCCCGCCTCATCCCAGGCGGTAATACGCAGCGTATTATTACTCAGCGCGTCACTGAATTCCGGGTTAACGCCGAAATTACAGTGATAACCCTCATCGCTGTCGAGCGTACCGTAGGCGTTTGCAATGCGTGAACCCGGTTCAAACTTCACCGCGCCGCGCTGCTCCACCAGCGAACAGCTCAGCGGGGCAATCACCCTTCGTCCGCCAGTGTCGGTTTCGGCATGACAGGCATCCTGCCAGCCCAGGACATTGCGTGCATATTCGATCACCGCATACTGGAATCCACCACAGGAGCCAAGAAAAGGCTTCCCGCTTTCCCGTGCCCAGCGAAGGGTTGCAAACACGCCTTCATCATTGCGATAGGGACTGCCAGGCACGACCCAGACAGCGTCATAACGCTGCAGGTCAGTCTCGCCGAGTTGTTCGGTGGCGATCCATTCCGCTTCAACGATAATATTCAGCCAGCGGGCAGCACGTTGAATGGCAAAGGGTATGGCCTGATGGGCAACCGCATCGGCGCGGTAGTCACCAACCAGAGATAAACGCAGGGGGGACGACATAAAAAGTTCCTTCTCGGGGAAATTAAGAGGTTACAGTAATGTTAATTTACTGTCCAGGGAGAGAGTGAGCGTGGTCATATCCATAAGATTTCTAACACTCTGCTGTGATATTTCACTGGTATGCCGGGCCGGTTTGTATCTCTTCTCGGGCTACGGGCGCCATTATCTCGCTTGCCAGACCCGACAATGCAACCGGTTTCTTTTTTTTCTTTCTGAAATAAATCATCTGCTTATGCACCCGATGGTCATTTGGCGGTTTTCCGGTCATGCCCGGCGTAAAATGTCCGATAATTTGGCAAATTGACTGTCTATTACACTTAAACCTGCCATTAATTCTGTATTTTTACTATTATTCAAACTTTTTATCTAATTAACCTCCAGCCAGCAGTTAATACCAATACTCTCCAGCACCTGCCGCGTATCCAGACTTTTCATACTGATATTTTTCTTATTTGTGACATTAAAACCTAATTAACAGTTTTCTATAAGTTTTTTAACCCAACATTATCGTGCTATCTGGTTGTCAGAAAATTCTTGCCCTGCCGCCCGTAATCAGCCAAATTAGTCGCCGCTTTTCCCTTCTAATAACAATCTCGCGCATGGAAAACTCACATGACGCGGACTTAATTCCTGTCCCGAAACAGGGTATGAAAAAACTGAGGTACATGTGTCAACTGCAAACAAACACACTGATGAGGCTGTCAGTCTCAATGCGTTTAAACAGCCGAAGGCGTTCTACTTAATCTTCTCGATTGAGTTATGGGAACGTTTTGGCTTTTATGGCCTGCAGGCCATTATGGCGGTTTACCTGGTGAAGCAACTGGGATTGTCTGAATCAGACTCCATTACCCTGTTCTCTTCATTCAGTGCGCTGGTTTATGGACTGGTCGCGATTGGCGGCTGGCTCGGTGATAAGGTGCTGGGCACCAAACGTGTCATCGTGCTGGGCGTACTGGTGCTGGCGCTGGGCTATGCGCTGGTCGCGTTCTCCGGTCATAACGTCAGCATTGTCTACATCGGTATGGCGACCATCGCTGTGGGTAGTGGTCTGTTTAAGGCCAACCCCTCTTCGCTGCTCTCAACCTGCTATGACAAAGATGATCCGCGTCTCGACGGTGCTTTCACCATGTTCTATATGTCGATCAACATCGGTTCACTGTTTTCGATGATGCTGACACCGTGGTTAGCGGCTAAATATGGCTACAGCGTCGCCTTCTCGCTGTGCGTTATTGGTCTGATCATCACGCTGTTTAACTTCCTGTTCTGCAAACGCATGGTGAAGGATTACGGTTCTAAGCCGGACTTCGCACCGTTGCATTTCGGAAAACTGCTGATGACGCTGGCTGGCGTGCTGGTGCTGATCGCGCTGGCCAACTGGATGCTGCATCATCAGGTTATCGCACGACTGGTGCTGGCGGTCATTGCGCTGGGCATCGTGCTGGTGTTTGCCAAAGAGGCCTTTGCGCTAAAGGGCGCGGCGCGTCGTAAGATGATTGTTGCCTTCCTGCTGATGGTCGAAGCGATTCTGTTCTTCGTGCTCTATATGCAGATGCCAACGTCACTCAACTTCTTCGCTATCCGCAATGTTGAGCACACCATTCTCGGCATTACCTTCGCGCCAGAGCAGTTCCAGGCGCTTAACCCGTTCTGGATCATGCTGGCCAGTCCGCTGCTGGCGGCGCTCTATAACAAGCTGGGCGACAAACTGCCTATGCCGCACAAGTTTGCCTTCGGTATGGTGCTCTGCTCCGCTGCATTCCTGGTGCTGCCGATGGGCGCGAAGTTCGCCAGCGATGCCGGTATCGTTTCCGTAAACTGGCTGATCCTGAGCTATGCGCTACAGAGTATCGGTGAACTGATGATTTCCGGCCTGGGCCTGGCGATGGTGGCGCAGCTGGTGCCTCAGCGTCTGATGGGCTTCATCATGGGTTCCTGGTTCCTGACCACCGCGGGCGCAGCAGTGATTGCCGGTAAAGTGGCCAACCTGATGGCGGTGCCTGAAAACGTGACCGATCCGCTGATTTCGCTGGCGACCTACAGCCGCGTATTCCAGCAGATTGGTATCGTGACAGCGGTAATCGCTCTGCTGATGCTGATGACGGCTCCGTTGCTGAACCGAATGACGCAGGATACCGATGCAAAACTGAAAGACGTGCAGGCGTAATCGCTGCCATGTTACGAATCAGCCGGGCTCTGCCCGGCTTTTTTATCGCGGACCTTTCCTCTGAGCAGATCCCTGATCCTTATCACTGGTAATTCCACCCTGAGCCTTTACTATGCTGTGATCCCATTGCAACATGGAGTACAAGGTCATGAAACTGTTTTGCAAAGCAGGAGCCTGCTCTCTCTCTCCCCACATTGTCATGCGCGAATGCGGGCTGGATTTCACTCAGGTGAGTGTTGATCTGGCCACGAAACTCACCGAACGGGGCGATGACTACCGCCAGATTAATCCCAAAGGCCAGGTGCCTGCGCTGCAACTCAGCGACGGTACCGTGTTGACGGAAGGCGTCGCGATTGTGCAGTATCTGGCGGATCTCAAACCCGATCGCCATCTGCTGGCACCGGTTGGCAGCCTGACCCGTTATCACACCGTGGAGTGGCTCAGCTACATCGGTAGTGAGCTGCATAAAAGCTTTGGCCTGCTGTTCCGGCCAGGTTACGCCGATGAGGTCAAGGCGCAGACCCGCAGTCAGCTGGAGGCTAAATTTCGCTATGTTGATGAGTCACTGCGCGACAAACAGTGGCTGATGGGGCTGCATTTCAGCGTGGCGGATGCTTATCTGTTTGTCGTGACGCGCTGGGCAAAAGCGCTGGGACTCGATTTGTACGGCTTTACGGCGCTGGGCGCGTGGTTTGATCGGGTAGCGCAACGTCCTGCGGTGCAGGCGGCGCTTAAAGCGGAAGGCTTAGCCTGAGTGAACAGGGCCGGTTATCCGGCCCTGTTCACTGAATCTGACCGAGTTCATAGCGCAGGGAACACGTTCAGAGGAGGAAAGCGTCCCGCGCCATGGACAAAAACGCCGGGAGCGTTTTTGAACAACGCAAAGCGTTGGCCCGGCTACGGGCGCACCTCCGCGATGAGGTGCGTAATCGCGCGTGACGAGCGCGTCAGGGATGATGGATTTTACGTCTTTCCGATCTGACCGTGCTCCCTTTGCAAGCTCACACTAAACAGCCCTGATGCGTTACAACGTCTCTGCTGCGAAGTGCTGCGTCGGACTGGCGATGGCATCCTGTGCCGCCACCAGCTGCAATTCATACTCGCCCATCTGATGAGTTTTCAGCATCACCTCATACACTGCCGCGGTGACGTGCTCCAGCGCATCCTGCAATGACTTGCCATGGAGCAGATTAACCAGCAACAGACCGCTGGTGAGATCGCCCACGCCGACCGGCTGACGCACACCGAAATCGACCAGCGGACGGCTAATATGCCAGGCGTCTTCAGCCGTCACCAGCAGCATTTCAAAGCGATCGCTGCGGCGACCTGCACGCGCCAGATGCTTCACCAGTACCACACGTGGCCCCTGAGCAATCAGTGCCCGTGCAGCATCCACCGCTGCGTCGACGTCCGTGACGGTACGTTCGCTCAGCATCTCCAGTTCAAGCAGGTTCGGGGCGATAATGTCGCTGGCAGGCATCGCCATTTTGCAGTGAAACTCCGCCACACCCGGTGCCACAATGCAGCCTTTCTCTGGGTGACCCATCACCGGATCGCAAAAGTACCAGGCATTCGGGTTGGCCGCTTTGACCTGACGAACAATCTGCAGAATCTGCTCACCCTGCTCCGCCGAACCCAGATAACCGCTCAGCACCGCGTCACAGGTCTTCAGGCGGTCGATATCCGCAATGCCTTTAACAATGTCGGTTAAATGCGTTGCAGGCATCACCGTGCCGGTCCAGTGGCCATATTGCGTATGGTTGGAAAACTGTACGGTATTCAGCGGCCAGACGTTTGCGCCCATACGGCGCATCGGAAACTCAGCTGCCGCGTTACCGGCGTGACCAAAAACAACGTGCGACTGAATCGCTAAAATATTTTTCACTTGTTTGCCCTGTCCTGCCTTGCCATAAAAAAAGGGCCGGAAACCGGCCCTGAAATCTTACTGCCAGTTAATCAGGCAGTAATGTTTCTTGCCGCGACGCAACAGCGTATAGCGGTTAAACAATTTGTCGCTGTCGCTGAAGCGGTATTCCGCATCGGACTGCTTTTCACCGTTCAGAGAAACGGCATTGGAGCCGATCATGGTGCGCGCCTGACCACGGGACGGCACCAGCTCTGCTTTCACCAGCGCCTGCTGCAGGTCATCGTCAGCGCTCAGCACAATAGTTGGCATACCATCCTGCGCCAGCTGTTCAAAATCGGCTTCGGTCATTTCGCTCACGGAGCCGGAGAAGAGGCTGGCCGTAATGCGTTTTGCCGCCGACAGACCGGCTTCGCCATGCACCAGACGCGTCACCTGCTCAGCCAGCACATACTGCGCACGAGGCGCGGTGCCGCTGTTTTTGTCCTCTTCTTCCAGCGCCTTGATCTCTTCAATACTCAGGAAGGTGAAGAACTTCAGGAAGCGATAGACGTCAGCATCCGCAGTATTAATCCAGAACTGATAAAACTTATACGGGCTGGTTTTCTTCGCATCCAGCCAGACGGCGCCGCCTTCGGTTTTACCAAATTTGGTGCCGTCAGACTTGGTAATCAGCGGCACGGTCAGGCCAAAGACCTGGTTCTGATGCAGACGACGTGTCAGATCAATGCCGGAGGTGATGTTGCCCCACTGATCAGAGCCGCCAATCTGCAGCGACACGCCGTGACGCTCATTCAGGCAGGCGAAGTCATAGCCCTGCAGCAGATTGTAGGAGAACTCAGTAAAGGAGATGCCCTGATCATCACGGTTCAGACGCTGTTTCACCGCTTCTTTGTTGATCATCTGATTAACGGAGAAGTGCTTGCCGATATCACGCAGGAAGGTCAGCACGTTCATGCTGCCAAACCAGTCGTAGTTGTTGGCGGCGATGGCACTGTTGCTGCCGCAATCAAAGTCGAGGAAGGGTGCCACCTGCTGACGGATCTTCTCAACCCATTCATTAACGGTTTCGCTGGTATTAAGTTTACGCTCTGCGGCTTTGAAGCTTGGGTCGCCAATCAGGCCGGTTGCCCCCCCGACCAGCGCCACCGGCTGGTGGCCGGCATCCTGAAAACGCTTCAGGCAGAGCAGCGGTACCAGATGGCCCAAATGCAAGCTGTCAGCAGTGGGGTCAAAGCCGCAATAGAGCGAAATTGGCCCCTGCGCCAGTTTCTCTGTTAACGCGTCTTCATCCGTCACCTGGGCGATAAGGCCCCTCTCCTGCAATTGTTGTATCAGGTTACTGCTGGTCATTACTGACTCCAAATTGATCAGACTGCACCTATGCTGGTACACAGCTTTCCGCTGAGTTGCGGAATCAAAAAAATGAGGGCTATAGCATAAAGCGCCGACGCTTTCTGTGCCAGCGCTGATAGGGAGGAATCAGGCAGATTCAGGGGGCCAGACGGTCGATTTTCCAGCCATCGCCATCGCGCTGGTAGATGAAACGATCATGCAGGCGATGTTCGCCCCCTTGCCAGAACTCCAGCGTATGAAATTTAACCCGGTAGCCACCCCAAAAGCTGGGCAGCGGCACCTCGCCCTGCTGGAACTTCTGTTTGAGTTCAAGGAACTTCCCTTCCAGAATGCCGCGTGCCGAAATACGGCTCGACTGCTTCGACACCCAGGCACCAATCTGACTATCGCGCGGACGGCTATGGAAATATTTCAGCACCTCCAGTGGCGACAGTTTTTCCACTTCGCCCAGCACCATCACCTGACGTTCCAGATAGTGCCACGGGAAGTGCAGACAAATGCGCGGATTGTGCGCCAGGTGCAATGCCTTACGGCTCCCGAGATTGGTGTAAAACACCATGCCCTGCGCATCATAGTGTTTCAGCAGCACAATACGCTGCCAGGGCTGGCCCTGCTCATCCACGGTGGCCACAGTCATGGCGGTGGGATCGGGCATTTTTGCCTCACAGGCCTGGCTTAGCCACCGTTCAAACAGCACGACAGGATCGTCCGGCAGATCCTTCCGACGCAATCCGCCGCGGGTATATTCACGCCGCAGATGGGCAATGGTGTGTAGCGTTTCTCTCTCGCTCATAATGCTCGCCTATTCAGATAAAGAGTCAGCTGGCAGGTTGCAGCTCACAATCATTCACGACAATTTTATCGTTACGTTCGATAAAGGCGCCGTTTCCTTTGGACCAGAAAACATAGGTGTTATCGCTGTAGCGTGCGCCAGAAGCAGATACCGTCTGCTTCAGCGTCAGAGGCTGCCCATCCATGATGAAACTCACCTGCTGTTGCGCTTCGTCCAGCGTCACGGTCAGGGGTAAGGTTCCACAGCGATAATGCAGGGTCTGCAGCGACGGCGGCTGTTTCTGCATCAGGCTACAACCCGACAGCAGCAGCACCGCGGCCACGGTTATTCCTTTCAACATAAGCGGGTCTCCTTCACGAGTGAAGGGGGCATTATAAGAAGGATTTAGCGCGAAGTAAGTGGGAATCCGCGCCAATCTGGTGGATGCTGCCAGCCCGGCTGAATTATTGCGCCTTTTCAGGCGGTTGTCTGAATGCACAGGCTGCATTCTCAGGCTACGCTCTATAGATCTTAAGCGAGGAAAACAAACATGAAATTTGATAACGAAGATGCATTTAAGCTGGCAGTGGCGTTCATGAACCACAAAGAGAATGCCACCATCGCCAGCAGCTATTTTAAAACTTTTATCGACACCTACCAGAAATTTGACCGTTGGCTGAGCGCATCAGACCCGGTCAGTGCCATGAAAGCGGAAAAAGCGGCCGCCAAAGCAGGTGAAGACTCTATCCTCTGATCCGCTTCCCTACTGGTCCGATAGCCATCAGCGCATCGGGCCAGTGAATCTGACCCGCCATTGACATTGGGGCTAAGTATTACCGCATGGTTATTCTGGTTTAACAGAAATATCTGTACAAACGACCGTGTTTATTTCCCGCATCTTTCTCGCATCGTCATCTCTTTTATTCTGATTCAGTGACGCACCTGCTAAAACGGCATGAGCGGTCGTGCAAAGTTGCAATAAATGCTATTTCCCGGCGTCATTCCCGCCAATCACCACCCCACCCGCTATTTTTGCTTAAAAAACCGGCAGCGAGACGCTACCGGGTCAGCAAACTTTATAAAGCCGTCTAAGCTGTAAACGTCTGGTTATACTTCATGGAGTGGAAAAAAATGAAAATGAAATCCCTGTCAGCCATCGCGTTGCTGGCCCTTTCTTTAGGTACGCTGGCAGGCTGCGCTTCGAATCAGTCGATTAAGACCACTGATGGCCGCACCATTGTCACTGATGGCAAACCCCAGATCGATTCAGATACGGGTCTGGTTTCTTACCGCGATGCTCAGACAGGAAAAACTGAGCAGATTAATCGTAATGAGATCAGTAATATGAGTGAACTCGACAACTAATATAAGGTGAATAAGATGAAAAAAGCGCTGATTTTACCTCTCGCCGCATTGATTGGTATGACCGTATTAACCGGCTGCACCCGTACCAGTTATGCGATTCAGACTAACGATGGACGCACCATTATTAGTGATGGCAAGCCTTCTGAATCGGATGCCGGCCTGCTGGCTTATACCGATGCCAATGGCGTGAAGCAACAGATTAATAAAGCGGATGTAAAAGCGGTTTCTGAAGTACCAAAGAAATAAACTGACCGCTGTTACCCAATTAATAAAGCCGCCCGTGGGCGGCTTTATTATTGCCTGCGCTTAGGGAAGTCTGGCGCAGACCCGGATTCACGATGCCTTTTAACTCAGAAATATCCGGCGCGGTGTGGCAATAATATTGCAGTTTTTTTGCCCGTGACCGTGTAAGCAGCAGTGCAAAACAGGTGACGCGCAAAACTTAACTTATCTGAATTTCAGGCAATCCCTCTCTTGTTTAACCAGCATAATAGCTCAATCCTTTCCTGACGGAAAATTACCGCCATTTTTTATGCTTTATTATTAGTGGTTTACCGCCCCGCTTAAAGGTTCCGTTTATTTTCGCAAAATTTCATATCGTCTCCACCTGTGGTCTGCGGCCTTTTAGTTCAGAGCACCTTTAACTAGAATCGTTATATCGCTATTTAATCAGGAGGGTGCAGATGGTTTATCATGAAAAAATAACTGGCCATATGATTCTTGGCGAAGCGGCAATTAATCTGGCGTTTGAACAGCAGGAAATTACCCTGGTATCATTAATTCGCCAGCTGAGCGAAATGGCCGAAAAGGAGCACAGCGATAAGCGGGTAGCGCAGATTGCTGATGCGCGGAACTGGCTCAAAGGTTTCATTAAAGCGTCTACGCGCGACCGCGCCGAATTAAACTGGCTGGTAGAGACCGGACAGGCACCGGTTTTCCTTAAAGACTATCGTTAGTTATGTGCAGTCGTTGCTGTTCGTTTTATGGTGCCAGGCGTCCGTCTGGCACCCGTCAGCATGGCGCTGCTCTCCAGCGTTGAGAAGGGTCTGGTGTAGTTGAGGCGGCTTCTGTGCTGAAGAAACAAGCTTACGATTACGGCTGACATAGCTATACAACTTAACGATATTTGTATCACTTCGTCACTATCCGACCGTTTACACCACCCGCCAGGAAATTACCCCTGAACCCAAACCAGAGACCGCCGCGAACGGCAGATGATATGCCCTGTTATTTTACTGCGGCAAACCTGCCCTCGCAGCAAGAGACGCTGGGACCGGTCGTGGGGGAAACCCTGTATGCTGGCCAGAATGTGAACCGTAAATCGATCCGCGCCAAATTTCTGCGTCAGCGTGAAACGGCTTCCACACAGTAAGCGGAGCGTCATTACCCTGCGCTCATCAGCCGGCTTTACGGTTGTTAATCAACAACCGGCGGTTGAGGTACCCACCTGCCACGTCGTTTAACGTGTCAGCGGCTCCCCGCTTTCTGCTATCTGCGGCGCCAGTGGATGTTTCGCTGTGTGGGTTTCAAACCTACCACGGGCGGCAAAAACAGAGCAACCAATAGCAGCCACGAGAATCAGCAAGATTGAGCTTTTCACGAAACGGGCCTTGCTTTTCTTCGCGACAGAATAAAGCGTGAAAGCCTGGCACATCATCAGATGAGGGGGAAACACCCTACAGAATTTCTGTGTCCGAAAAGCACAGTGCCAGGCGGCGACGGTTTACGGATTGCGTTGGTTGAATGTCAGCCAAAATAATTATCCCAGCACCTTTAATGCCAGCGCCAGCATCTGCTGTTCATGGGTCACATCGCTGACCTTGCCTGTCACCCGCAACCCAAAGGCAATACAGAGGATTAAACCGGCTGCCGCTTCACTGTCCAGCGTGTTATCGATAGATCCATCCTGTTGCCCCAGCTCCAGCAGTGAGACCAGAAAGCGCTGATTATGCTGAATCACTTCATCGATACGCTGCGCCAGCGTCTCATCCATCGTCTGCAACGCAATCGCGCTGGCGACGACCAGACAGCCACGTCGTCCCTCTGTCGCACGAGCCGAATCCAGGTAGAAATGCAGTAGCTCGGTTATTTTTTCTCGCCCGCTGACACAGGGAGCCAGACGACGACGCAGATCGGCATTACGCAGCAACAGGTAGCGTTCGAACACCAGCAGGAACAGCGTGCGTTTATCTTTAAACGCCTTATAGATGCTGCCTGCGGAGAGGTGCATCGCCTCACCCAGATCGTTTATTGAGGCCGCGTGATACCCTTTTTGCCGGAAAACGATTATGGCCTGATCCAGAGCCTGTTCAATATCGAACTCTCTGGGGCGTCCCCGCTCTTTGTCTTTGTGCGCTGTGGCTGTCGTGATCATGGTTACCGGCCTGGAGATGTGCGTTCCTGTCAGAGTCAAGGGAGATTCTATCCCAGGCGCGGGTAACAAGATAGGCCGCAGGCAGGGCCGTCAGTCGCCTGTCACGAGCAGACAACCCGTTATCTCCCTGAAGCGTGACTATTATTCGCCGCTCTTTGATCTGCCCCACTCCGGCCTGCAGTGCAGACCGGCCGCACGTCATTCAGATCATAACATTGCCTCCGTGTGGCGCTCTGCCCGTTGCAATCTGCACCTTTATTTTTATCCGCCATAACGTAAATTGCTGAACAAGCAGGCTGGCGTGGTTTTCATTGTCAGCAAAACATAAAAAGAGTCTGGTTTTTATATTGCTGTTATCGTTGATCGCCTGAATCTCATAGTCGTCGTGGTGGCGGAATTTTACGATCGCTGTGAAATGTCTCGCGGTCCAGAGTATTACTGTGGCTTCAGACTGCCTGACATTCGTTATATTTACCGGGTCTTTTGGTGAAAAGACCCCATGAAAAACGACTGATTACACCAGGTGAGGCATAACTTCCTGCCCCGCTAATCGCGAGATAAAAAAGCGTTTGGCAGACGCCACGGCAGCAGTAAATCAGGTCAGCATTCACTTAAGCGCAACCACAGGCAGATCGGTTATCCGGGTGGTATAGGCAGGTGACAGCATATCGCGCTTCATCGACCAGGCTTTGTTTATCCCCTGCCCGGCAAACCACAGCTTCCCGCTGCCGAGCGTGTTAATCTCATCGATCAACTGCATCAACGGTTCGCTATTGCGGCGTGGCGGATGTTCGTCAAACAGGTCAGGCTGGGCGACGCCCTGACTGAAAAAATCCCCCAGCACGATGCCCGCTTTCATGTAGCGATGTCCCTCAATCCAGATGTTATCCAGACACGCCATCGCGACACCGATAATGTCGCGAGTGTCGCGAGTCGGGATCAGCAGCTGACCGGTGGACTGATTGCCATAAAAAGGTTCGTCAGCAGCATGCGGGCTGGTACGCACAAATACGCCCACCTGACGGCAATATTGATTCTCACGGCGTAGCTTTTCTGCCGCACGCTCAGCATAAGCGCAGACGGCTTCGCGCATCTGATCGTAGTCGGAGATACGGCTTCCAAATGAGCGCGAACACATAATTTGCTGCTTATCCGGTGTCACCGACTCCAGCGCCAGGCAGGATTCGCCACGCAGCTCTCTGACGGTGCGCTCCATCACCACGCTGAACTGTTTGCGAATGGCCTCGGTGCTTTGATCGGCCAGATCTTTCGCCGTCATGACGCCCATGGCGTTGAGCCGTTTGCCGATCCGGTGCCCCACCCCCCATACTTCAGCCACATCAATCAGCGCCAGCAGCTTTTTTTGTCGTTCGGGGTCCGAGAGATCGACAATGCCGCCGGTTTTGCTCCACTTTTTGGCCGCAAAATTCGCCAGCTTGGCCAGCGTCTTAGTCTGCGCAATGCCAACGCCGACGGTCAGATGAGTCTCTTTGCGTACCCGTTTTCTGACCTGATGACCAAACGTCTCCAGCGCCATGCAGTTCTGCACGCCGGTGAGATCCATAAAGGCCTCGTCGATCGAGTAGATCTCTACCGACGGCGCCATCTCTTCCAGTATGGTCATGACCCGATGACTCATGTCGGCGTTTATGTGGAATGCAATTTAAACAAAAAAATAAGTTACCATTCCTCTGAAGTTTATTTTCTGAACAGGAATTATTCAGCCTTGAACCACTTCGGTATGCTTACTGGCAGG
>NZ_JBBCMO010000011.1:0-184013 GCF_037152305.1 Pantoea sp. AS142
AGCGCGGTGGTCCCACCTGACCCCATGCCGAACTCAGAAGTGAAACGCCGTAGCGCCGATGGTAGTGTGGGGTCTCCCCATGCGAGAGTAGGGAACTGCCAGGCATCAAATAAGAGAGAGCCCTTCGCGTATGCGAAGGGCTTTTTTCGTTGTGCCAATCTAATCAGCCTATCTGTCTGTGCATTCATGACCGTATCGGAGCTGTTAGCTCATTAAGCCTGTTGTTGAGGCCATAAAAAACCCGGCGCCAGGCCGGGGAGTGAGTAACTGAATCGGTGATCAGTGAATAACCTGCGACAAAAACGCACGGGTACGCTCCGATTTTGGATTGGCAAAAAACTCCTGCGGCGGCGCAACTTCGACGATCTCACCCCGATCCATAAAGATCACCCGGTCAGCAACTGTTCTGGCAAAGCCCATCTCATGAGTGACGCATAGCATGGTCATGCCATCCTCAGCCAGACCAATCATTGTATCCAGTACCTCTTTAACCATCTCAGGATCCAGCGCTGACGTTGGCTCATCAAACAGCATAATTTTGGGCTTCATACAGAGTGAGCGGGCGATGGCAACACGTTGCTGCTGTCCACCAGAGAGCTGGCCCGGAAACTTATGCGCATGCTCGGCGATACGCACGCGTTGCAGATAGTGCATTGCCAACTCATCAGCTTCCTTCTTTGGAATCTTCCTCACCCATGATGGCGCCAGCGTGCAGTTTTGCAATACGGTGAGATGCGGGAAAAGGTTGAAGTGCTGGAATACCATACCCACTTCCGTGCGCACGCGCTCAATGTTACGAACGTCATCGTTAAGGTGAATACCATCGACGACAATCCGCCCCTGCTGATGTTCTTCCAGATGGTTGATACAACGGATCGTAGTCGATTTGCCGGAGCCGGACGGTCCGCACAGCACGATGCGTTCACGGGGTTTAACCTGCAGGTTGATGTCTTTCAACACATGGAATTGTCCATACCATTTATTCACGTTCTCAAGTGAGATCATCAACGCGTCAGAAGAGTGTGTCATAGAGTCAGTCATGTAAAACCTCAGTGCGATGTACGCCCGGTGTGAAAGCGCTTTTCCAGATACTGGCTATAGCGCGACATGCTAAAACAGAAGATCCAATAGACCAGTGCAGCAAAGACATAACCTTCGGTCGACATCCCCAGCCAGGTCGGATCGACCGTTGCCTGCTGAACACTGCTGAACAGATCAAAAAGACCAATAATGATAACCAGGCTGGTATCTTTAAACAGTGCAATGATGGTATTAACCAGGCCTGGAATGGTGAGCTTCAGGGCCTGTGGCAGGATAACCAGCATCTGCGTCTTCCAGTAGCCTAACGCCAGAGACTCGGCTGCTTCATACTGACCTTTCGGCAGTGCCTGCAGCCCCCCGCGAACCACCTCTGCCACATAGGCGGACTGGAACAGAATGACGCCAACCAGCGCGCGCACCAGCTTATCAATGGTTGTACCTTCAGACATAAACAGCGGCAGCATCACTGATGACATAAACAGCACGGTAATCAGTGGAACGCCGCGCCAGAATTCGATAAAAATGATCGACAGCGTGCGCACGACTGGCATACGTGAGCGACGGCCAAGCGCCAGCAAAATCCCCAACGGCAGCGCGCCCGCAATACCCACCGACGCGATAATCAGCGTCAGCGTTAATCCACCCCACTGACGTGTTTCGACACGTTCTAACCCCAGATAGCCGCCATAAAGCAGAAACCAGACAATCACCGGATAGATGACAGCCCAGGCGGCAATGTAGCGTCCACGATACGGCATGCTCTTGAGGAACATCGGCACAATCGACAACAGGCCGATCACCAGCGCCAGGTTAATACGCCAGCGCAACTCATGCGGGTAAAGCCCATACATGAACTGGCCAAAACGAGCATGGATAAAGACCCAACAGGCACCCTCTTTGGTGCAATCCGCACGTGTGGTGCCAATCCAGTTTGCCTGAAAGACCAGCCAGTTTAGCGCTGGCGGAATGATGTGCCAGATTACCCAGACGCAAAACAACGTCAGTAACGTATTAAACCAGCTGGAAAATAGATTTTTACGAGCCCAAAGCCATGCGCGACTGACCAAAGTCGTCGTGACGGGGGGCGTTTCATGCGTAGTCACAGACATAGTTATCCCGTTCTCTTAACGCTCAACCAACGCAATTTTGCGGTTGTAGAAGTTCATAAGCAGCGATATCAGCAGACTGATAATCAGGTAAACGCCCATCGTGATAGCAATCGTCTCGATTGCCTGACCGGTCTGATTCAGTACCGATCCGGCGAACAGCGAGACCATATCGGGATACCCGATAGCGGCGGCCAGTGAAGAGTTCTTCACAATGTTCAGATACTGGCTGGTCAGCGGCGGAATAATGACGCGCATGGCCTGAGGAATAATCACCTGGCGCAGCGTAACCGGATTAGGCAGGCCCAACGATCGTGCTGCTTCGTGCTGACCATAGGGCACTGACTGAATCCCGGAGCGAATCACTTCAGCGATAAACGACGAGGTATAGATCGACAGTGCCAGCGTCAATGCCGCCAGCTCAGGTATCATCACCGAGCCGCCACGAAAATTGAACCCGCGCAGTTGCGGCACATCCCAGTGAGTGGCTGCGCCAAACCCAAGATGCGCAAGCAAGGGAAAGAGAATCAACATGGCTACGGCAAGGGGCCACGTGCGACGTAACTCACCGGTTTTCAGCTGGTGTTGACGATTAAAGCGATACAGGCCATAGCTAGCGGCCACAGCCAGAAGCATTGCGATAACAAATGGCCAGCTACCTGGCGCATAGGTCGGCCACGGAACGTACAGCCCGCGATTACTGACATACGCCAGATCAAAAGCATTCAGCGCCTGACGTGGGCCCGGCAGATTGCGTAATACCGCAAAGTACCAGAAGAAGATTTGAAGCAGGGGCGGGATATTACGGAAGGTTTCGATATAGATATTAGAGAGCTTTCGCAGCAGCCAGTTGTCAGAAAGGCGGGCAAGACCGACTGCGAAGCCGAGAATCGAAGCGAACACAATACAGAGCGCAGAGACCAGCAAGGTGTTAGTTAACCCGACCAGAAACACGCGTGCGTAGGTATCTCCTTCAGTGTACTCAATCAGATGCTGAACAATGCCGAAACCGGCAGTGCGCTCAAGAAATCCAAACCCTGATGTAATGCCGCGATTGGCAAGGTTAATAATGGTGTTATGCACCAAATAACCCACCACACCAAGCACTGCAACGACGGCTATTAACTGATAAATCCAGGCGCGAACCGTGGGATTACCAAATGAAAAATCCCGTTTCACGGTTGGGCGTTGTGACATGTTGAAACCTCAGTAACGAAAGCTGGGGTAGGGCACCGCAGAATACGGTGCCCGATTGGTGAGGTCTGTTAACGTACCGGTGGTGCGTACTGAATACCGCCTTGGTTCCACAACGCATTCTGACCACGTGCGATCTTCAATGCGCTGTCTTTACCGACGTTACGGTCAAAGCTTTCCTGATAGTTACCTACCTGCTTGATGATGTTGAAGGCCCATTTGTTATTCAGTTTCAGATCTTTACCAAAATCACCTTCAGCGCCCAGCAGATGAGCCATATCTGGCGTAGTCGGCTTAGCCGTCATCTGGTCAACGTTCTTCGAGTTGATTCCCATCTCTTCCGCATTCAGCATGGCGTAGAGAGACCATTTGACGATGGTGAACCAGTCATCATCACCACGACGCACCAACGGCCCCAGCGGCTCTTTGGAGATCACTTCTGGCAGGACAATAAACTCGTCAGGTTTGCCCAGCTTAATGCGCAATGCGTAAAGCTGAGACTGGTCAGATGCCAGCGTATCGCAGCGGCCGCTATCGAGCGCCTTAGCAGATTCATCAGAGCGGTCGAATGTCACCGGCGTATATTGCATTTTGTTAGCTTTAAAGAAGTCAGCCACGTTCAGCTCGGTATCGGTACCCGCCTGGATACAAACGGTGGCACCATCCAGTTCTTTGGCACTTTTCAGGCCGGCTTTCTGGTGGGTCAGGAAGCCGATACCGTCGTAATAGTTCACGCCCGCGAACAGGAAGCCCATGCCGCCATCGCGCGATGAGGTCCATGTGGTATTACGTGAAAGCACATCTACCTCGCCTGACTGCAGGGCGGTAAAGCGCTCTTTGGCGGTCAGCGGGGTATATTTCACTTTGGTCGCATCGCCAAACACAGCGGCAGCCGTCGCCCGACACACATCCACATCGATACCGGTAAACTTGCCGCCAGCATCTGCATAGGAGAAGCCCGGCAAGCCGTCACTAATACCACATTGAACAAAACCTTTTTTCTTTATCGCATCCAGTGTGGTGCCTGCGTGTGCTTGCTGAGCAATGGCAACCAGCGAGGCGGCAGCGATCAGCGTAGAGAGCATCATCTTTTTCATAAAGCATCCTGTGTGGCGGGATCATGTTGTTATGTTTGCGCACTTTAGTGTGCGTTTTTCCTGTCTGTGGCGGTCAGCCATCCACGACTTTGCAAAGCTGATGCCAGGTTTGCATAATCCTGAATTCGTGAGAAAGAACAGTTAATAATCGGAAGCACTTTGACAGTTCCGCTAATATGGCGCACCAAAAGGAAGCAATGTGAGTCGCTCCGATCACATTTAGTGCAAATAGTTTCACTATATGGAAGCAGTGTGAGCATTCACTCAGGCAGAAATGCAAGTAGAGACAACGTTGCTTTTTATTGCGCAGAAAGTCACATACCCAGCATTGATGGGGATGTACAGTGAGGTCAGAGCAGGATAACTACAAAATCTTGATAGAGATGATGAAAGCGAGAAGGTGAAATATCACGTCAGCAATTGCAACTACAGTTACCATATTGCGGGCAACTGTTTCACTATCATTGACGCTGCTTTGTGCGACAACGCACAAATAAAAACGCCAGCCCGAAGGCTGGCGTGATTAACAGACAGAACTACTAATCAGTTCATGCCGTATTTTTTCAATTTCTTACGCAGCGTACCGCGGTTGATACCCATCATCAGGGCAGCACGTGTCTGATTGCCACGGGTATACTGCATCACCATGTCCAACAGAGGCTGCTCGACTTCAGCCAAAACCAGCTCATACAGGTCGCTCACATCCTGACCATTCAGTTGAGCAAAATAGTTCTTCAGTGCCTGTTTAACCGAATCTCGCAAAGGTTTTTGAGTTACCTGATCCTGTGAGTTAACGGTAGAAACGGTCAGTACGTCAGAATTTACGCGTTGTTCGAACATAGTTCTTTCAGCTCTTTATTTCGTTACGCAAGATTTTCGAAGTATGCCTCCAACGCCTCCAGCTGTTCGCTGGCATCCTCTATGGCGTTGAATGTGCGCCGAAACTGGTCATTCGGGGCGTGCTCCTGCAGGTACCAGGAGACGTGCTTTCGCGCTATACGGTATCCCTTGCCTGAACCGTAAAAGTCGTGCAGCTCACGTATATGCGAAACAAGCAAGCGCTTGACCTCTGCCATCGGCAGCGGGGCAAGCAACTCCCCAGTGTCCAGATAATGCTGGATTTCCCGGAAGATCCACGGTCTTCCCTGAGCAGCGCGTCCTATCATCAGAGCATCGGCCCCTGTATAGTCGAGCACCGCTCTGGCTTTATGCGGGTCAGTTATGTCTCCATTCGCGATAATCGGAATGGAGACACTCTGCTTAACTGTCCGAATGCTGTCATATTCAGCTTCTCCGTTGAACAGGCAGGCACGAGTGCGACCATGTATCGTCAGAGCCTGTATACCGCAGCGTTCAGCCAATTGGGCAATCGCGACACAGTTTTTGTTTTCAGGATCCCAGCCAGTACGAATTTTTAGCGTGACCGGCACATTCACTGCATTAACCACTGCGGAGAGAATTGACTCCACCACGGCGGGATATTGCAGCAAGGCTGAACCCGCCATTTTGCGGTTAACCTTCTTGGCAGGGCATCCCATATTAATGTCGATGACTTGTGCACCAGCCTCAACATTAATGCGTGCAGCTTGCGCCATTTCGCTGGGATCGCAACCGGCAATTTGCACGGCGCGAATGCCTGGCTCATCACTGTGAACCATACGTAAACGAGATTTGTCGCTTGCCCAGACTTCCGGGTTAGAAGACAACATCTCAGAAACTGCCATGCCTGCACCCATTTCGTGACACAGCGTCCTGAACGGCCTGTCGGTAATACCGGCCATCGGTGCTGCTATCAGTCGATTTCTCAGCTGGAGGTTTCCAATACGCATGAAGTCAGAATGGCCATACTGTGTCTGCAAGGCGGCGTATATTACGCATTTTTGCAGGAAGATGAAAGGCCAAACTTTGAACAATCAGCAAGAAAAATCAATGAAATCCTGATGATGATTGGGGATGTTTTTTATTTATCTTGATTATCAATTAGTTAAGAGTTTTTGCTGGAATTGTGAACAAAAGTTTTTCCAGAAAAGCACGTCAATTCGCCAGATAAAAAACGTCACATGCCGTGATTAACGATACAAGCATCCATTTCAAATCGGTAAAGCCCGCAACTTACGCTACGGGCTGGCTGAATGTTCTGTGAAGCCACTTTGTTATGACCAGAGCGATATCAGAGGAGGATAGACAGGCGCTAATTTCAGGATTTAATCCCGGTAATCCTGCACCACTCCTCTTTAACCGCAACCGGGTCGAGAGTGAAATCGCTGACATAGGCTTCGCAGACGCTCTCTGCCTGGCTCTCTAGCACGCCTGAGAGACCGAGGTGACCGCCAGGCTTCGGTAGCACGCTAATCAGGTGGGCCAGTTCACGCAGCGGACCGGCCAGAATATTGGCCACCACCACATCAGCCTGCAGATTTTCGGGTTGCTGGTGAGGCAGATAAAGCGACAGGCGATCAGAGACCCCGTTGCGCTCAGCATTATCCCGGCTGGCCTGAATGGCCTGCGGATCGATATCAATCCCGATCGCCTGGGCCGCGCCGAGTTTAAGCGCCGCGATCGCCAGGATCCCCGAGCCACAGCCGAAATCGATCACCGTTTTGCCCATCAGATCAAGCCCATCGAGCCAGGTGAGGCAGAGTGAGGTGGTCGGGTGCGTGCCGGTGCCAAACGCCAGACCGGGATCGAGCATCACGTTGACGGCATCGGGATCCGGCACATCACGCCAGCTCGGACAGATCCAAAGACGCTCACCAAAGCGCATCGGGTGGAAATTTTCCATCCATTCGCGCTCCCAGTCTTTATCTTCGATCTGCTCGATCCGGTGACGAAAACTGATGCCCAGCAGCGGATGTTGCGCCAGTTCCGCGGTGATCGCGGCCATGTCGGTTTCTGCATCGAACAGGCCGATAACATCCGTATCGCCCCACAGGCGCGTTTCACCCGGCAGCGGCTCGTAAACCGGCGTGTCGTGCGTATCCTGGAAAGTCACGGAAACCGCACCGATTTCCATCAGTGCATCGCTCAGCGTTTCCGCGTGTTCACCTGAGCTGTTAATTTTGATTTGAATCCACGGCATAAACGTCTCTCTTTCCGTCAATGTTGCGGCGCGTCGATCGTCTGCGGCGCGCGTCCAAACAGGTTGCCCACTAAAAATGCCAGCAGGCTCAAAAGCAGGGAGGGCACGATGGGGTGAAAACCCAGAAGCTGCAGGTTCAGGCTCGCCATAAAAGCGTAACCGCCACCCCCCACCACCATGCCGGTAATGGCGCCCGCGGCATTGGCGCGTTCCCAATAGAGGCCGAGTACCAGCGGCCAGAGGAAAACCGCCTCAAGGCCGCCAAATGCAAGCAGGTTGAGCCAGATAATCATATCGGGTGGATTCCATGCCGCAATCAGCAGCAGGATACCCAGTGCGAAGGTAATGGTGCCAGATAACAGCCGCAGCCGCGTCTCATTTTCCAGTTGCTGCGGGGCGACACGCAGGTAGAGATCTTTGATCAGTGTGGCTGAAGCCTGTAACAGCTGCGCATTGATGGTCGACATAATGGCGGCCATAGGCGCAGCCAGAAACAGTCCGGCCGCTAACGGTGGCAGTACGGTAATCATCAGGGTCGGAATGACACTGTCCGGCACGGTGAGGTTTGGCAGTATCGCACGGCCCAGCGCACCGGCCAGATGCATTCCCAGCATCAGGATCACCACCACAACGGTGCCCAGAATAATGGCCCGATGGACGGCCTTGCTGTCTTTATAAGAGATGCAGCGCACCGCAGTATGCGGCAAGCCAATCACCCCAAAGCAGACCAGCACGACAAACGAGCTGAGGAAGGTCGGCGTGATAATCTCGCCCGGCCCCTGCGGCGAAAGCAGAGCAGGATCGATTGCATGCAGTTTCTGAACGGCCGTGCTCAGGCCACCAGCCTGATGAATTACCGCGAACAGCAGCAGGAATGTCCCAATCAGCATCACAATGCCCTGCATAGCGTCATTGAGAACGCTGGCACGGAATCCGCCGAAAGCGGTGTAGAGCGCGATAGTGCCGCCAAAAATCAGCAGCCCGGTGTCATACGGGATGCCTGCAGCAGTTTCGAGCAGCCGCGCACCACCAATAAACTGCACTGTCATGGCACCGATAAAGGCGATCAGCAGACTCAGACTCGCCAGCCAGATCAGCAGCGGGCTCTGATAGCGAGCATAGAGCATATCATTCAGCGTCACTGCATTATGCTTACGCGCCAGGATGGCAAACTTTTTCCCTAGCACACCCAGCGAGAGCCAGACGGCGGGCACCTGCACCATCGCCAGCAATACCCATCCCAGCCCATATTTGTAGGCAGCGCCCGGACCACCAATAAACGAGCTGGCGCTGATATAGGTGGTGGTGAGCGTCATCGCCAGCACAAATCCGCCCATGGAGCGGCTGCCAAGGAAATATTCAGTGAGGAAGCTGCCCTCACGCCTTTTACGTACGGCAAACACCGACAGCGCGGCAATCAGTACCAGATAAATCAGTAACGGCAGGATAATTTCACTGTTCATTTTTTTCCTCCAGCGGCATGTCGCGGAAAATCACCCGCACCATGAGCCAGCACAAAAAAATGAATAGCAGGGGAGCAAACAGGCAGGAGAGTTCAAACCAGCGCGGCAGGCCGATGATACCGATTTCACTGCCGCCCAGCCAGGCGGAAAGCCCCCAGGCAGCGAGCCAGAGTAGGGTGAGATAGAGCGACCAGCGCGCCTCTTTGTGTGCCTGTATAAAACGAGCATCCATGATTCAACCTTAACGCCAGCGGCAAAAGAAAAAGGCCGGATTAACCGGCCTCTGACTGACTCAGCGTTGCGATTACTTCTCGTGCAAGCCGAGTTTTTTCTCCAGATAGTGGATATTGGTTCCACCGTGCTGGAAATTCTCGTCGGACATAATTTTCATCTGCAGTTCAACGTTCGTTTTGATACCGTCGATGATCAGTTCCGCCAGCGCATTCTTCATGCGGGCAATAGCCACGTCGCGCGTGTCGCCATAGGTGATCAGCTTACCGATCATGGAGTCGTAATAAGGCGGCACGGTGTAGCCTGAGTAAATATGCGATTCCCAGCGCACGCCAAAACCGCCTGGCGCGTGGAAGCGGGTGATTTTACCCGGGCTTGGCAGGAAAGTAACCGGATCTTCAGCGTTAATACGGCACTCGACCGCATGTCCGCGAATAACCACTTCGTCCTGTTTGATCGACAGTGGCTGGCCCGCAGCAATGCGCAGTTGCTCTTTAATCAGATCCACACCGGTGATCATCTCGGTCACCGGATGTTCCACCTGAATGCGGGTGTTCATCTCGATGAAGTAGAACTCACCGTTTTCATACAGAAATTCGAAGGTGCCCGCGCCGCGATAGCCAATCTCAATACAGGCTTTAGCACAGCGATTGCCGATAAAGCTGCGTTGTTCCGGCGTGATGCCTGGACCTGGCGCTTCTTCGACCACTTTCTGGTGACGACGCTGCATGGAACAGTCGCGTTCGCCCAGATAGATCGCATTGCCCTGACCGTCGGCCAGTACCTGAATCTCGATATGGCGCGGATTCTCCAGATACTTCTCCATGTAAACCATGTCGTTGTTGAACGCCGCTTTGGCTTCCGCTTTCGTCATGTTGATGGATTGTTCCAGATCTTTGTCGCTGCGCACTACGCGCATACCACGACCGCCGCCGCCGCCGGAAGCTTTGATGATCACCGGGTAACCGATACGCTTAGCAAAGGCACGGTTTTTTTCCATATCATCAGTCAGCGAACCGTCAGAACCGGGTACAGTTGGGACGCCTGCTTTCTTCATCGCATTGATCGCAGAGACTTTGTCGCCCATCAGGCGAATGGTATCTGCTTTTGGGCCGATAAAGATAAAGCCCGAGCGCTCAACTTGCTCAGCAAAATCGGCATTCTCAGAAAGGAAGCCATAGCCAGGGTGAATGGCCACCGCGCCGGTGATCTCTGCTGCAGAGATCAGCGCCGGGATGTTGAGGTAACTTTTGACTGACTGCGCCGGGCCGATGCAGACGGTTTCGTCTGCCAGCAGCACGTGCTTCAGGTCACGATCCGCGCTTGAGTGTACCGCAACAGTCTTGATGCCCAGTTCTTTACAGGCACGCAGAATGCGCAGCGCGATCTCACCACGGTTAGCAATAACAATTTTATCCAGCATGATCTGCCCCGTTACTCAATGATAACCAGTGGCTCGTCAAATTCGACCGGCTGACCGCTTTCAACCAGGATAGCTTTTACCACGCCTGATTTATCAGCTTCGATCTGGTTCATCATTTTCATGGCTTCGACGATGCATAAAGTATCGCCGGCATTGACTTTCTGGCCGACTTCCACAAAGGCTTTCGCATCCGGGCTCGGCGTACGGTAGAAGGTGCCTACCATCGGTGAACGCACGATGTGACCACTGATTTCAGCCGGTGCCGCTTCGGCAACCGCTGCAACAGGGGCAACAGCCGTCGCCAGAGCGGGCTGTTGAACCGGCGCAGCGTAAGTCTGCTGCATCATCGGGTAACCTGTGTTTGCAGGTGCGCGGCTGATGCGAACGGACTCTTCACCTTCAGAGATTTCCAGCTCAGAAATGCCAGACTCTTCAACCAGTTCGATCAGTTTTTTAATTTTACGAATATCCATGAGTGGGGTTCCGTACTCAGTTTGATTAATTAGTTTGAGACAGGCGTTTTACTGCCGTTTGTAAAGCCCATGTGTAGCCGTCAGCGCCAAGCCCACAGATCACGCCAGCAGAAACATCAGAAAGATAGGAGTGATGACGAAACGGTTCGCGGGCATGCACATTGGAGAGATGAACCTCGATAAACGGTATTTCTACCGCCAGCAGGGCATCACGCAGTGCGACACTGGTATGGGTAAACGCGGCAGGATTAATGATGATGTAATCCACATTGCCTTTGGCCTCATGAATGCGATCAATCAGCTGAAATTCAGCATTGGTTTGCAGGTGGCTCAATTGCACATTCAACGCGTCTGCCTGACGTATCAAATCGTCCACGATCTGACGCAGCGTGGTGTGACCATACTTCTCAGGTTCACGCGTGCCCAGCAGGTTCAGGTTGGGTCCGTTTAAAAGCAGAATATGTAATTTATGCGCCATCGTGCTGCCATCTCCCGCAATCATTGAGGCATCGCGTAAAATACCTTGCGAATCTTCATTTGTCACCTTTCAGCATGAAAAAGAAGATCCGACGAGCAATAAAGCCGGGCATTATATCCGTTTCGTGTCATTTCGCAGCAAAATACTGGTCTTATCTGCGAAGATGATCGGATGTGACCTGCGGCCACATCTTTTATCAGAAAACAGCAGAGAAAAACAACGGGTGAGGCGCTAGCGGGGCCACCATTTGAGAAATTTTTTGTAACGCCAGACTAACAGTATTGCAGCAAGTAGTGCGTAGATAACGGGCTGGGGCGACACGGTTTTCACTGACCAGATATAGTGAATCGGCACCAGAATCGCCACAAGATAGACCGCGTTGTGCAGGGTTTGCCAGCGCTTACCGAGCTTGCGCTGAGCGCGCTGAAAGGACGTCAGCGCCAGGGCCATTAATATCAGCCAGCTGATAATCCCCAGCGTCAGATAAGGACGGGAGATCAGCTCACTGCCCAGCAGACGCAGATTATCAGCGCCCAGCTCCAGCAGGTAATAGCTCAGCAGATGGAGAGAAGCCCAGACAAACGTCCAGACGCCAAGCAGACGTCGGGTGCGGATTAACAACGGCTGCCTGCCGTAACGTGCCAGCGGTGAGACCAGCAGCGTACCCAGCAGCAGTTTTAGCGCCATGCGGCCAGTAAAATGCTGAATATCTTTTGCCGGATCCGCACTCAGGCCCCCCTGCATCGCAGCAATAACCAGATAAATTAGCGGCAACAGGGCTGCCAGGTGCAGGATCACCTTTAACCCGGTGATCTGTTTTATCGATAGGCGTACCACTTAATAATTCTCCCGTAAATCCAGCCCACGGTAGAGCGACGCCACTTGCTCGGCATAGCCGTTAAGCAGCAGCGTTGGCTGACGTTCGACCTTCAGACTGCCGCCAGGACCAATAAACCGCTCAGTGGCCTGTGACCAGCGCGGATGATTGACGTGCGGATTCACATTGGCATAAAAACCATATTCATCTGCGGCAATCTGGTTCCAGGTGGTCGGTGGCTGCGTCGCGGTCAGCGTGATTTTGACGATCGACTTAATGCCTTTAAAGCCATATTTCCACGGTACCGTCAGACGAATCGGTGCGCCATTCTGCGGCGGCAGCGCTTTGCCATAAACCCCGGTCGTCAGTATTGTCAGCGGATGCATCGCTTCATCCAGACGTAAACCTTCAACATAGGGATAATTGAGGCCACCGCCAATAAAGCGATCTTTCTGGCCTGGCATCTGCTCGGGATCGTACAGTGTCTGGAAGGCGACAAAGCGCGCTTTGCTGGTGGGTTCCGCCAGCGAAAGAAGCTTATTCAACTCAAAGCCAATCCAGGGCACCACCATCGACCAGGCCTCCACGCAGCGCATACGATAGATACGTTGCTCCATGGCAAAACGTTTAAAGATGTCATCCATATCCACTGTCAGGGGCTTAGCCACTTCGCCATCAATGGTCAGTTTCCAGGGTTGAGTTTTCAGCGTACCGGCATTGGCAGCCGGATCGGCTTTATCCAGCCCGAACTCATAGAAGTTGTTGTAACCGGATACTTTGTCTTCAGGCGTCAAGGTGAGATCGGCTTGATATTGCGCCGGTTTGGTAAAGTCCAGCGGCCGGCCTGCTGGCGCTGGTGGGCGGTCGTTGCCTTTGAACCAACTGAGAATATCGGCATTCGCTACGCCCGGCATACCCATCGCCGCAGCGCTCAGTCCCAGCGTTTTCAGCACCTGGCGGCGCTTCATGTTAAAAATGCTCTCCGGCGTTACGTCGGCTTCGGTCAGGTGGGGTATGCGTTTCATGGGGCCTTCTCCAGACAGGATGTCATCAACCAGCATGATGACTATCGCTGATATCAGCCAGTTTCGCTGTGAAAATGTGAAATTTCCTGGCTGACCGGTGCGATAAGAATGGACCGAAAAGTGTCGGGATCAACGTCAGCGATGATATCCCGACGATATACTTCTGCTTCATGCGGCTCGGCGCTGTCGATAGAGGCAAATTATGCTATTTTGCTCACCCTATCGTCAGGCTGACGATACAAGATTGGGTGATTCGGTTATCACCGCAGTAATACAGGCACAGGGATGCGATTAACCACAAAATTATCTGCATTTATTACCTTTTTGAGCCTGCTGGCAATGTTATTGATGCTGGCTGGCTGCGCATTCAGTGTTTTCTGGTTCAGTCATCAGCGGGTTGAACATCGGGCGCAGGTGCTGGCGACTGAGGTCGATCAGGCGATGTTCACTCAGACGCCTGCGCAGTTGCATAGCTGGCTCAAACCTATGATGCCGATAATGAATGCCGAGCAGATTTTACTTCACAACGGCAGACAGACTTTCCTCACACTCTCCCGACACGAAAACCAGATGCTGGAAGACGAGCCCAATCGTTTTATCCAGGTTGATGTGCCTTTGATGCATCAGACCGGTTTACAGTTGCGGGTCGTCACCCTTGATCCTGCCAAAACCTGGCTACGATCCATCACCGGGGCCTACACGCTGGGCATCCTGTTTACCGTCATGTTGGTGATGAGTCTGGTGCTATTGCTGATGCATCGCTGGCTCAGTCGTCAGTGGCGCAGCATGGAGCATCTTGAAGCGCGGGCAGAGGCGATTATCAACGGTGATCGTGGGATAGGGCCGAAACGCGATGCGGATGAATGGCCACCCAGGGCGAGCCGCGCATTGGATGTGTTGCTGGCTGATCTGCAGGAAGCGAGCGAACAGCGTCTGCGTATCGACACGCTGATCCGCACCTTTGCCGCGCAGGATGGACGCACCGGCCTCAACAACAGGCTGTTCTTCGATAACCAGCTCGCCACCCTGCTGGAGGATCAGGAAGATGTCGGTACGCATGGTGTGGTGATGATGGTGCGCCTGCCCGATCTGGATACGCTGAAGGACGCACTGGAGCCGGGGCTGGTTGAGGAATACCTCTTTAATTTCGTCAACATGCTCTCTACCTTTGTGCTGCGCTACCCTGGCGCACTGCTGGCACGTTATTTTCGCAGTGATTTTGCCGTGCTACTGCCACATCGCAGTCTTAAAGAGGCAAACAGTATTGCCGATCAGCTGATCAATGCCGTTGATTCTCTGCCACCGATGCGTCTGGTTAATCGTGATGATCTGATTCATATCGGTATCAGCGCCTGGCACAGCGGGCAGACCGTGCCGCAAGTAATGGAAAATGCCGAAATGGCAACCCGCCGAGCGGCACTCCTGGGCGGCAACAACTGGACCAATGGTGCAGGAAATCCTCAGGACGCCGGACGGGGTAGTGTGCGCTGGCGAACCCTGCTGGAGAACACCCTCAGCCGTGGCGGCCCGCGGCTATACCATAAACCCACCGTCAATATTGAGGGTAAGGTACAGCATCGGGTGATGCTGACCCGTATCTTTGATGGCGATAAAGAGGTGCTGGCCGCAGAATATATGCCGCTGGTGCAGCAACTCGGCATGGCTGATGGCTGGGATCGCCAGCTAGTGACTCGCATTGCGGCACTCTCTGAACTCTGGCCGGAAGAGACGCTGGTGATTCCGGTGACAATTACCTCGCTCCTGCAACGTTCATTTGTGCTCTGGCTCCAGAACATGCTGTTGCAGTGCCCAAAAGCACAAAGAAAACGATTTTTATTTGAACTTGCCGAGGCAGATGTTTGTCAACACATCAACCGTTTAACGCCAGTCTTCCTCGCGCTTAAGGCTTTTGGCTGTCGGGTTGCGGTGAATCAGGCGGGTTTAACCGTGGTCAGTAGCGCCTATATACGACAGCTGCCGCTGGAGATGATCAAGCTTGATGCCGGTCTGATTCGCAACATCGAGCGGCGGACTGAAAATCAGCTGTTTGTGCAGAGTCTGCTGGAAGTCTGTAAGTCCACGGGCATTCAGGTATTTGCTACCGGAGTCCGTACTAAGGTGGAGTGGCAAACATTAGTGGCGCTGGGTGTAGCTGGCGGGCAGGGTGACTTCTTTGCCCCTTCGCTTCCGGTTAACAGTAGCGTGAAGAAGTATTCCCAACGTTACCGTATTTAATGAATTGCCGTCGTACTGATGGAAATTTGCGGTTTTTTTAATGTTAAGCCGCATCTGAACCCATAACCTTACTGCCGGAAATGTTAGATTTTATGTCGGGTATAGCGAGGGGAAGTCGCGTCAAATGCAGTGCTGATGGCGTCTGGTCGCCATTCTGCTGTTGCGGAACGCCGGTTCAGATGACTTAAACGCAATCAGGCGTCTTTTTTCACCGAAGCAGAACGTTTTTGCGCCTTGTGGCAGCTTCGTGTGGTTGGTAAAGTAAGCGGATTTTATTTTCCGCCCCCAGCTTGCAGGATTATCCCTTAGTATGTTTAAAAAATTTCGTGGCATGTTTTCCAACGACTTGTCCATTGACCTGGGTACTGCGAATACCCTGATTTATGTGAAAGGACAAGGTATCGTGCTGAACGAGCCTTCCGTGGTCGCCATTCGACAGGATCGTGCCGGTTCACCGAAAAGTGTTGCGGCCGTGGGTCATGACGCCAAACAGATGCTCGGCCGTACGCCAGGCAATATTGCCGCTATTCGTCCAATGAAAGATGGCGTTATCGCTGACTTCTTCGTGACTGAAAAGATGCTGCAACACTTCATCAAGCAGGTTCACAGTAACAGCTTTATGCGTCCCAGCCCGCGTGTGCTGGTCTGCGTACCCGTCGGGGCCACGCAGGTAGAACGTCGTGCGATCCGTGAATCCGCTCAGGGCGCAGGCGCACGTGAAGTCTTTCTAATCGAAGAGCCGATGGCTGCAGCAATTGGTGCCGGTCTGCCCGTTTCTGAAGCGACCGGTTCAATGGTAGTCGATATTGGTGGCGGGACTACAGAAGTGGCGGTGATCTCCCTGAACGGTGTGGTCTACTCCTCATCAGTGCGCATTGGTGGCGATCGTTTCGATGAAGCTATTATTAACTATGTCCGTCGTAACTACGGTTCACTGATTGGTGAAGCGACTGCAGAACGTATTAAGCATGAGATCGGTTCAGCCTATCCGGGTGATGAAGTCCGTGAAATTGAAGTACGTGGCCGTAACCTGGCAGAAGGTGTACCGCGCGGCTTCACGCTGAACTCTAACGAAATTCTGGAAGCGCTGCAGGAGCCGTTAACCGGCATCGTTAGCGCGGTGATGGTTGCTCTTGAGCAGTGTCCGCCTGAGCTGGCCTCCGATATCTCGGAGCGCGGCATGGTGCTGACCGGTGGTGGTGCGTTACTGCGCAACCTGGATCGTCTGCTAATGGAAGAGACGGGCATTCCGGTTGTGGTTGCTGAAGATCCACTGACCTGTGTGGCTCGCGGTGGCGGCAAGGCGCTGGAAATGATCGACATGCATGGCGGCGATTTGTTCAGCGAAGAATAATTGCCTCAACCGGCTGAGAACGCAATGATCATGCGAGGGAGTGGCATGTGAACCGGCGAAATCTGTGCCGGTACAGTGCGTTCAGCCCAGGGAAGCGCGGTGTTTTGCCGTAGCTTCCTTACCTGTTGTCGAGGATCACGCAGATTATATGAAGCCGATTTTTAGCAGGGGGCCTTCCCTGCAGTTGCGTCTTTTTCTGGCGGTAATTGTGGCGATTGCCATCATCATTGCCGACAGTCGAGTGGGTTCTTTCACCCAAATACGCAACTATCTGGATACGTCGGTCAGCCCGTTTTATTTCCTGGCCAATGGGCCACGTCAACTGCTGGATGGCGTGTCGGAGTCGCTGGCGTCACGTCAGCAACTGGAGCAGGAAAACAAAGCATTACGTCGTGAGCTCTTCCTGAAAAACAGTAACCTGTTAATGCTGGGGCAATATAAGCAGGAAAACGCACGTCTGCGAGAACTGCTGGGTTCACCGCTGCGCCAGGATGAGCAAAAGATGGTGACACAGGTGATTTCCACCGGTAGCGATCCTTACACCGATCAGGTGGTAATCGACAAAGGCAGCGTTAACGGTGTCTATGAAGGTCAGCCGGTCATCAGTGATAAAGGTGTGGTCGGTCAGGTCATTGCCGTCGGACAACTCACCAGCCGTGTTCTGCTGATCTGTGATGCGTCACATGCCCTGCCAATACAGGTGTTGCGTAATGACATTCGTGTGATTGCCGCAGGTAACGGTTGTACTGAAGATCTCCAGCTCGAACATCTGCCGGGTAATACGGACATTCGGGTAGGCGATGTGCTGGTGACGTCAGGCATTGGTGGCCGTTTCCCTGAGGGTTATCCGGTGGGCGTGGTTTCCTCGGTGAAAGTGGATACCCAGCGTGCTTACACGGTGATTCAGGCACATCCGACCGCGGGCCTGCAGCGTCTGCGTTACCTGCTGCTGCTATGGGGTGCCGATCGCAATGGTGATATGCCGTTGCCGCAGGATGAAGTTCATCGCGTTGCAAACGAGCGTCTGATGCAGATGATGCCGCAAGTATTACCGCCTGCGGGTGAAATGGGTCCGCCCGCGCCTGCCGCTCAGATGGGACCGCCTGCACCAACCAGCAGCAGCGGACAGAGCGGCTCCTCGCGTTCACGCGGGGGCCAGCCTTGAGTCGATATCGCAGCCAGGGGCGTTGGGTCATCTGGCTCTCTTTCCTGGTTGCGCTAGTCCTGCAGATCATGCCATGGCCGGATGAGATTTATATGTTCCGGCCCTCATGGCTGCTGTTGATCCTCATCTATTGGGTACTCGCACTGCCGCATCGGGTCAATGTCGGTAGCGGATTTTTGCTGGGTGCCATCATGGATCTTATTGCCGGTTCCACGCTCGGTGTGCGTGCGCTGGCGCTGAGTATCATCGCCTACCTGATTGCCTTTAAGTTCCAGTTATTCCGCAACTTAGCGTTGTGGCAGCAAGCGTTAATGGTTATGGTGCTGTCACTGGCAATGGATGTGATCGTCTTCTGGGCAGAATTCCTGGTAATTAACGTTTCATTCCGACCTGAAATTTTCTGGAGCAGTGTCGTCGACGGTATTCTCTGGCCCTGGCTATTCTTAATAATGAGAAAAATTCGTCGTCAGTTCGCTGTTCAATAAGGAAATTTATGCTAACCCTCTATCTTGCTTCCGGTTCACCGCGTCGTCGTGAGCTGTTAACTCAACTTGGCCTGACATTCGAGCGCATCGTGACTGACGTTGAAGAGCAGCGTCAGCCGAATGAAGCGGCGGAGGTCTATGTCCGCCGTCTGGCCAATGACAAAGCGCAGGCGGGTGTAAAACGGGCTGCGCAGGATCTGCCGGTGCTGGGTGCGGATACGATTGTGGTGTTGAATGGTGAAGTGCTGGAAAAACCGCGCGATGCCGCCGATGCCCACGCGATGCTGCGCAAACTCTCAGGTCATACGCATCAGGTGATGACGGCGGTGGCCCTGGCTGACAGCCAGCAGGCACTGGATTGCGTTGTGACCACTGATGTGACATTTCGCACCTTAACCGCGACCGACATCGACGACTATATCGCTACCGGCGAGCCAATGGATAAAGCGGGTGCATACGGTATTCAGGGCAGGGGAGGAAACTTTGTCCGCAAAATTAATGGAAGCTACCATGCGGTGGTGGGATTACCTTTGGTTGAGACAGGGGAGTTGATCAGCCATTTCCAGTCACTGCGTGCCGTAAGGAGTCAACATGACGGCTGAATTACTGGTTAACGTCACGCCTTCGGAAACGCGTGTTGCCTATATCGACGGCGGCATCCTTCAGGAAATACATATTGAGCGTGAAGCGCGGCGCGGTATTGTTGGCAATATTTATAAAGGCCGTGTAAGCCGTGTTCTGCCTGGCATGCAGGCCGCCTTTGTCGATATCGGTCTGGAAAAAGCGGCCTTTTTGCACGCCTCTGACATCATGCCGCATACCGAATGTGTGGCGGGCGATGAAAAGAAAAACTTTATCGTGCGGGATATTGCCGAACTGGTGCGTCAGGGACAGGATCTGGTCGTTCAGGTTGTAAAGGATCCGCTTGGCACTAAAGGAGCCCGACTGACCACTGACATCACTCTGCCGTCACGTTACCTGGTCTTTATGCCGGGCGCATCGCATGTGGGTGTCTCTCAGCGTATTGAGAGTGAGAAAGAGCGAGACAGGCTTAAAGCGGTAGTGGCTGACTACTGCGACGATCTGGGCGGCTTCATTATCCGTACCGCCGCAGAAGGCATCGGGGATGAGGAGCTGGCGCAGGACGCCGCTTTTCTGAAGCGTCTCTGGACCAAAGTCAGTGAGCGTAAAAAACGTAATCAAACCCGCTGCCTGCTCTATGGAGAGCTGGCCCTGGCTCAGCGTATTCTGCGAGATTTTGCGGGCGCAGCGCTGGATCGCATCCGGGTGGACTCCCGTCTGACCTGCGACATGCTGGTGGAATTTACCGGTGAATATATCCCGGAAATGGCCGGTAAGCTGGAGCTTTACAACGGCAAACAGCCTATTTTCGATCTGTTTGACGTCGAAAATGAGATTCAGCGTTCGCTGGATCGCAAAGTTGAACTAAAGTCAGGCGGATACCTGATAATCGACCAGACCGAAGCGATGACTACCATCGATATCAACACCGGTGCGTTTGTCGGCCATCGCAACCTGGATGAGACGATCTTTAATACCAATGTTGAAGCCACTCAGGCAATCGCGCGTCAGCTGCGACTGCGTAATCTTGGTGGCATCATCATTATCGACTTTATCGATATGAGCAATGAAGACCATCGGCGCCGGGTACTGCATTCGCTGGAGAGCGCGCTCAGTAAAGATCGGGTTAAAACCGGTATTAATGGTTTCTCGGCGCTGGGTTTGGTTGAGATGACGCGTAAGCGCACCCGTGAAAGTATTGAACATGTTTTGTGCCAGAATTGTCCGGTCTGCAAAGGGCGCGGCACGCTGAAAACCGTTGAAACGGTTTGCTATGAAATCATGCGTGAGATTGTCCGGGTTCACCACGCCTATGATTCTGATCGTTTTCTGGTCTATGTTTCACCGGCGGTAGGTGAGGCGTTAAAAATCGATGAGTCGCATGCACTGGCTGAAGTTGAAATTTTTGTCGGTAAGCAGGTTAAAGTTCATGTCGAAGCGCTTTACACTCAGGAGCAGTTCGACGTGGTGATGATGTAACGCCAGCCCGGTTACCGGTTTCTTCGGATGGCGGGATGAAAAATCGCCCTTGTTTGAGATAAAATGCGCGTTTTTTAACGTTTTTATCTGAAGACGGTCGGGTATGAGAACCAACTATCCGTCGTTTGCGGAACACAAGGAGAGGCGTGAGTGAGGCAGTTGCCGAGGATTTTGTTACTGCTGGTCGCGGCAATCATCGTGATTGTCGCGCTGCTGGTCAGCGGATTGCGTCTGGTGATGCCGCATCTCGACAGCTATCGCAGCAACCTTCTGCAATTCATCGCCGACAATACTGGCGTGCCGGTCAACGCCAGCCAGTTACAAGGCAAATGGGAGAATTTCGGCCCAACCTTGCAGGTTCATGATCTCAGCGTCGATTTGCATGAGAACGGCAAACTCACCATCAAACGCATCAATCTGGCGCTCGACGTCTGGCAATCGCTGTTGCGCTGGCGCTGGCAGTTCCGCGATCTGACTTTCTGGCAGCTGCATCTCGACAGTAATCGTCCACTGCTAGACAATGACAAAGAGAAAAACAGCTTCCGTCCGGCGCAAATTAACGAACTCTTCCTGCGCCAGTTTGACCACTTTGACCTGCGTGACAGCACCATTCGTTTCCGCACTCCTTCCGGCCAGCATGCTGAGCTGGCGATCCCTCGACTGACCTGGGTCAATAAAGATAACCGCCACCGGGCAGAAGGCGAAGTCAGTCTGTCCAGCTTTACTGGCCAGCACGGCGTGGTACAGGTACGGCTCGATCTTAACGACAGCAACGGTTTACTTAATGATGGCCGCATCTGGATGCAGGCCGACGACGTCGATATGCGTCCGTGGCTAGGCCGTTGGGTGCGCGACAATACCCGGCTGGACAGCGCCCGATTTAGCCTGGCGGCATGGGTTAACCTGCGCGATGGCGATATCTACGCCGGTGATCTGCTGTTGCGTCAGGGCGGAGCCAGCTGGCAGGGCGAGACCGGACGACACCGGATTGAGGTCGATGGGCTGACCGCGCATCTTTCACGCTTCCAGAATGGCTGGGTGGTCAATGTGCCGCAGACCCGGCTCAGCACCGATGGCCAGTCCTGGCCCGCGGGTCACTTCTCCCTGTTATGGCGTCCTGAAGATAAGCAGATGATGGGGCCGGATGGTCAGCCGGAAGTGCGGGTTCGCGCCACACAACTGTTGCTGAGTCATATTGCGCCGATCATTCCGCTGTTTGCGCCGCTCTCTCCAGCACTGTTTGAAAACTGGCAGACGCTGCAGCCACAGGGCACTATCGATGGCCTGGCGCTGGATATCCCGTTGCAGCAGCCTGAAAAAAGCCGCCTACAGGTGAAATGGCGTGATTTCAGCTGGCAGCACTGGAAACTGTTGCCAGGTATCAGCCATTTAAACGGTGAAGCACGTGGCAGCCTGAGTAATGGTCAGGTTAGTGTGGATATGGGGGCGGCGACCGTCCCCTATGGTGACATGTTCCAGGCACCGTTAGAGATCAAACGGATAACCGGTGCGCTGCGTTGGCTGCGTGATGAACATGGTCTGACGCTGGCGGGTGAAAATCTTGATCTGCAGGCGCGCTCGCTCCGGGCACGCGGCGACTTCAGCTATCAGCAGAACAGCGGCGGTGAGCCACGTCTGGATATTCTGGCCGGTATCCGGCTTACCGATGCGGGCGATGCCTGGCGCTACTTCCCGGTGCCGCTGATGGGTAACGGACTCACACACTATCTGAGTGGGGCAGTGAAGGGTGGCAAGGTGGATAACGCCACCTTGCTGTTTGCCGGTAACCCGGCGCTGTTCCCCTTCAAGCACAACGATGGCATGTTCCAGGTATGGGTGCCGCTTCGTCAGGCGACGTATGCGTTTCAGCCCAAATGGCCGGTAATCAGCAATCTCGATATCGATCTTAACTTCCTGAATGACGGTCTGTGGATGAATGCGCCGATGGCCAGACTGGGCGAGGTGGAAGCGCGCAACGTCAGTGCGGTAATCCCTGATTATCTGAAAGAAAAACTGATCATTGATGGAGACATCAGTGGAGAAGGCCAGCAGATCGCTGACTATTTCGGGCAGACGCCGCTGAAACCTTCACTGGGTGCCGCGCTGGAGCAGCTGGAAATTAAAGGCCGCGTCGGCGGTCACCTGAATCTGGATATTCCGCTGGATGGTGAGCAGGTACACGCCCGTGGCAATGTCGATCTGAACAATAATTCGCTGTTTATCAAGCCGCTAAAAACCACTATTAACAACCTCTCAGGCCGCTTCCGTTACGACAACGGCAATCTGGCCAGTGAGGATCTGCGGGCGAACTGGTTTGGTCAGCCGATGGGCGTCCGTTTCAGCACCAGAGAGAATCCGGACGATTTTGGCGTCAACGTAAAACTTCAGGGCGACTGGCAACCTGCTAAAATCAGCCAGGTTCCTGCCGCCGTCAGCAAGCAAGTCGGCGGCCATCTTCCCTGGCAGGGCGACGTTAACATTACGCTGCCTCATCATGGCGGGGCGCATTATGACGTCGCGCTGAACGGTAATGCGAAAGAAGTAAGTAGTCACTTACCTGCACCACTCGATAAGAAAGCAGGTGAGGCGATGCCGATCGCTATCCAGGCCAGTGGCGACCTGCACCATTTCGAGCTTAGTGGCAGCGTCAATGCAAACCATCGTTTTAACAGCCGTTGGTTGCTGGAACCGACGCTGCGCGTGGACCGTGGCATCTGGCTGAATGATGCCCAGAAAACGCCTGCTCTGCCCGATCATGCCGGAATGGTGTTGAACCTGCCTGCGCTGGATGGCGAAGCCTGGGTAGCTATGATGGCAGGCGGAGGTTCTGCGGGGGCGTCCGAACCAGGCACCGGCAATTTCCAGACGGATGGTGTCACGCTGCCTGGTAATATTACTCTTCGCAGCCCGGCTGTTACGCTGGCCGGACAGGAATGGCATGAGGTTGACGCGACACTGGCACAGAGTGCGGGCGGCAAGGGTCAGGTCAGCGTCAATGCGAAGGAGCTGCGTGGTGTGCTGGCAATGGCGCCGAAAGCGCCGTGGCAGGTGAACCTGGATTACCTTTATTACAATCCGCAGTGGGATAACGATGTAGCTAAAGGTGGCAAAGCGCCCACTCAGCAAGCCACTACCATTAATTTCAGTCGTTGGCCTGCCTTACAATTGCGCTGCAAAGAGTGCTGGGTGCTGGGTCAGAAATATGGTCAGGTATCAGCGATGCTGCAACCCAAGGGAGAAACGTTAGCGCTTACTAACGGTAAGGTGGATACCGGCAGTTCGCAGCTGAGAATCAACGGTGAGTGGGTTAACCGCCCGACTGACCAGCGCACCTCGCTGAAGGGCACGCTGAAAGGGCCGAATATTAATAACGCGACTAACTGGTTTGGCGTCAATACCCCGCTGCGCGATGCGCCATTTAATATTGCTTACGACCTGCACTGGCGCTCTGCGCCCTGGCAGCCCTCCGCAGAGACGCTGAGCGGCACCCTTAAAACCCACTTTGGTAAAGGCCAGATTGCGGATGTAAACACCGGCACCGCCGGAAAAATCCTGCGGCTGGTGAGCTTTGATGCGCTACTACGCAAGCTGCGCTTAGACTTCAGCGACACCTTTACCAATTCATTCTATTTCGACTCGATTAACGGCACGGCCTGGATCGAAAATGGCGTAATGCGCACCGATAACCTGCTGGTGGATGGGCTGGAAGCAGACATCGCCATGCAAGGCAATCTCGACCTGGTAAAACGTCAAATCGATATGGAAGCAGTGGTTGCCCCGGAGATATCCGCATCGGTTGGTGTGGCGACAGCCTTTGCCATCAATCCGGTAATCGGCGCGGCGGTTTTCGCCGCCAGTAAAGTTCTGGCACCCTTATGGAACAGAATATCGCTACTGCGTTATCACATCAGTGGCCCGCTGGATAAACCGGAAATCAATGAAGTGCTGCGTAAACCGCGTGAAACAGACAACAAGTGAATTTGACGCCGTACCGGAATTACCGCAGGCTATGATTATCTGAGCACATAATGAGTGAGAAACGATGACTCTGAACCTGGTAAGTGAGCAGTTACTGACTGCTAACGGCATTAATCAGCAGGACCTATTTTCCCTGTTAGGGCAGCTTTCAGAACGTCGTCTGGATTATGCCGACCTCTATTTTCAGTCCAGCTTTCACGAATCCTGGGTGCTGGAAGACAAAATCATTAAAGATGGCTCATACCATATTGATCAGGGTGTGGGCGTGCGCGCGGTCAGTGGTGAAAAAACCGGTTTCGCTTATGCAGACCAGATTACGCTGAACGCGCTGCGTCTCTCCTCTGAAGCGGCACGCAGCATCGTGCGCGAACAGGGAAATGGCAAGGCACACACACTTTCTGCTGTGATGAACCGTTCACTCTATTCGGCGGTCGATCCGCTGAGCAGCCTGACGCGTGAAGACAAAATTGCCCTGCTCCATCGCGTTGATAAAGTCGCCCGTGCAACTGATTCGCGTGTGCAGGAAGTTAATGCCAGCCTGACCGGGGTTTACGAGCAGGTTCTGGTGGCCGCTACTGACGGTACGCTGGCGGCAGATGTCCGTCCACTGGTTCGCCTCTCTATCAGCGTTCAGGTTGAAGATCAGGGCAAGCGTGAACGTGGTGCCAGCGGCGGCGGTGCGCGTACCGGCTATGCGTTTTTTCTGGCGGATGAAAATGGCGAAGTTCGCGCTGATGCCTGGGCGCGTGAAGCGGTACGCATGGCGCTGGTTAATCTCTCTGCTGTGGCGGCACCTGCCGGTGCATTGCCGGTGGTGCTGGGTGCGGGCTGGCCAGGTGTGCTGCTGCATGAAGCGGTTGGCCATGGACTGGAAGGCGATTTCAATCGCCGTGGCACCTCAGTGTTCAGCGGTAAAATCGGTCAGCAGGTCGCGTCTGAACTCTGTACGGTGGTGGATGACGGCACCCTTGAAGGGCTACGCGGTTCACTGGCGGTGGATGATGAAGGCGTCCCTGGTCAGTACAACATGCTGATTGAGAATGGTGTGCTGAAAGGCTACATGCAGGACAAGCTGAATGCGCGCCTGATGGGTGTCAGCCCAACCGGTAACGGACGTCGTGAATCCTACGCGCATCTGCCGATGCCGCGCATGACCAATACTTATATGCTGGCAGGTAAGTCATCGCCGCAGGATATTATTGAAAGCGTTGAATATGGTCTCTACGCGCCGAATTTTGGTGGCGGTCAGGTGGATATCACCTCCGGCAAATTTGTCTTCTCAACCTCAGAGGCTTATCTGATTGAGAACGGTAAAATCACCAAACCGGTCAAAGGCGCAACGCTGATTGGCTCCGGCATTGAAGCGATGCAGCAGATCTCGATGGTGGGTAATGACCTGGCGCTGGATAAAGGCGTGGGCGTCTGCGGTAAAGAGGGCCAGAGCCTGCCGGTCGGTGTGGGCCAGCCAACCCTTAAGCTGGATAAACTGACCATCGGGGGCACTGCCTGATTTGACCTCAACAACCCGCCGCCTGGCGGGTTGTTAGCTTTTACGATGCTGCTGATACTGTTCTGCTACTTGCTCAAAATAACCGGTCAGATAATCGATACAGACCTGCACCTTGAGCGGCAACTTATCCTTCTCGGTATACAGCGCATAGACCGGCCGCGGATCGGACTGATATTGCGGAAATAGAATATCGATCTCGCCTGAGGTGATCTCATCAATCACCCACATCATCGGCACATAGGCGATGCCGTTGCCCGACTTCAGCCAGCGGATCAACGTCAGGGAATCATTGGTCACAAAACGCCCCTGCGGTGCCAGGCGGGTTACTAATCCTTCCGGCGCAATCAGTTCAAAATTGTTGTCGGGCCGTACGCTATATTCCAGCCAGGAAAAATTATCGATGTCGCCCGGTTTTTCCGGTGTGCCATGCTGCGAAAGATAGCTTTTTGCGGCGCACACCACCATTGGCATTGCGCCAAGACGACGTGAAAACAGGCTTGAATCTTTTAAGGCACCCACCCGGATCACCAGGTCCAGACCATCAGCAATCAGGTCCGGTGCTGGAACGCCGGTGACCAGATTCACACTCAGCCCTGGATATTCCCGCAGCATATCGCTGGTCATACCGGCCAAGACGTTCTGCGCCATAGTTGAGGAGCTGCCAATTCGCAGTACGCCAATGGGCGTATTGTTAAAAGCGTAAAGCTGTTCATGAACCTGCGTCGCTTCTGCCAGCATACGGCGGCAGCCCTGATAATAGATTTTGCCCGCTTCGGTTAGCCCGATACTGCGGGTGCTGCGATTCAGCAGCTTCACCTGCAATGCATCTTCAAGTTTCGCGACAATCTGGCTGATTGATGAGACGCTCAGATGAAGCTGACGTGCCGCAGCGGTAAACGAACCCAGTTCGACCACTTTGGCGAAGACAGACATACCTTTCAGTCGTTCCATTATTTACTCTGACTTAAAAGTGATTTAGATCACATTCTGTAGAAAACTTATAGTCAGGCGCGTTATTATAAGCGCGCCGGGGTATCTCCCGGTGATTCTTCATTGCCTGATGCCCTCCGATGATACGCTATTATTAAGCCAGCTGCGGTTTAGATAGCGCTGACAGAGTGTTTTCCTGCGACATCTGAACAGGCAAAGGAGTGTCCCGGCAAGGTTGAACTAAGGATTTCTGATGAGTGTGCTTCCGGTATTTGTCATGTTTGGGCTCTCTTTTCCGCCTATTTTCATTGAACTTATTCTTTCACTGATGCTGTTCTGGTTAGTGAAACGCGTGCTGACGCCGAGCGGTATTTATGATCTTGTCTGGCATCCGGCACTTTTTAATACAGCGCTTTACTGCTGTGTGTTTTACCTTGTCTCCCGTTTATTAGTCTGAGGTTTAAGTGAAAGCACTCATAAGAAAAATCGCGCGCTACGCGATTACTGTCCTGCTGGTCATTATCGCAGTGATTATCATCTTCCGCGCCTGGGTGTTCTATACCGAATCCCCCTGGACGCGTGATGCGCGTTTTGCGGCTGACGTGGTGGCGATTTCGCCTGACGTCACCGGCCTGATTACTGAGGTTCCGGTACACGACAACCAACTGGTGAAGAAGGGTGATACGCTGTTTGTGGTTGACCGGCCGCGCTATCAGAAAGCGCGCGATCAGGCACAGGCGGATGTTGAATATTATCAGGCGCTGGTGAGTGAGAAACGTCGCGAAGCCGGACGACGTAACCAGCTTGGCACCTCCGCGATGTCGCGTGAGGCGATCGAGCAATCCAACAACGATCTGCAAACCAGTGAGCATCAGTTGGCGAAATCGGTGGCGACACGCGATCTGGCGCAGATCGATCTTGAGCGCACCACTGTGAAAGCGCCGTCTGATGGCTGGGTCACTAACCTCAACGTCTATCAGGGTGAATTTATTACCCGTGGTTCTGTGGCGGTGGCGCTGGTTCAGCAACACTCTTTCTATGTACTGGCTTACCTGGAGGAGACCAAACTGCACGGTGTGGAGAAGGGCTTCCGCGCGGAAGTTACCCCGCTCGGCAGCAACATTGTGTTGCGTGGTACGGTTGACAGTGTGGCGGCTGGCGTCACCAACAGCAGCAGCTCGGTCGACAGCAAAGGCATGGCAACAGTGGATTCCAATCTGGAGTGGGTCCGTCTGGCGCAGCGTGTACCGGTGCGCATCCGGCTTGATCAGCAGCCCGGAAATCGCTTCCCGGCGGGGACGACGGCAACCGTGGTGATTACCGGCCAGGCCGATCGCCAGCCTGAACAGGTTTCACCCATGATCCGACTGTTTAATCGCCTGCGTGAGTTTGGTTAAGAGGGCGATATGATCGAGTTCCTGCGTTTCCCGGTAAAGCTTACCTTTGCGCTGGTGCTGGCATTGATGGTTGGCTTTCACTTTAATCTTGAAACGCCGCGCTGGGCGGTGATGACTGCCGGTATCGTGGCGGGCGGCACAGCGTTTGCGGCAGGGGGTGACCCCTATTCCGGGGCGCTGCGCTATCGCGGCGTCTTGCGTATTATCGGGACATTTATTGGCTGTATCGCCGCGCTGACCATCATGATCGCCACCGTTCGTGCGCCGGTCGTGATGCTGCTGCTGTGCTGCATCTGGGCAGGACTCTGCGTCTGGCTCTCTTCGCTGATCAAGGTTGAAAACTCCTACGCACTGGGACTGGCTGGCTACACCGCGCTGATTATTGTGGTAACGGCCAACGCCAGCGGCGGTCTGACGCTGGTGCCACAATATGCGGTGGAGCGCTGCAGTGAAATCGTACTCGGCATTCTGTGTGCCATTCTGGCTGACATGATCTTCTCGCCGCGCTCGATAAAAAAAGTGATCGACGCTGAAGTCGATTCGCTGCTGGTGGCACACTATCACCTGCTCCAACTCTGCGTCGCACATGGTGATAAAGAAGAGGTCGATAAAACCTGGAGTGCGCTGGTACGGCGTACCACGGCCCTGAACAGCATGCGCAGCCAGCTGATGATGGAGTCGTCACGCTGGAAGAACAGTAACCGCCGCTTGCAGATGCTGAATACCCTGTCGTTGACGCTGATTACTCAGGCAGCCGAAACCTTCCTCATCCAGAATTCTCGTCCTGACTACATTCCGCCACAGTATCGTTTGATGGTTGAAAAACCGGCCTCGACGGTCGAAGAGGTGCATAAGCGAATGAAAGTGATGCGGCGGGTAACTCGTGCCAGTGGCAAATCTACGCCGGTCACACTGGCCAGCTGGGTAGGTGCTGCCACCGAATATCTGTTACTGCTCAACGGTATTAAAAGCAACAGCCGAATCACCTCGCTGGAAGAGGAAGTTCTACAGCGCGAAGTGGTGATTCAGGCGCGTTCCGCTGAAACACATCATGCGATGATCAATGGTATCCGTACCTTTGTTGCGACCGCGCTGGGCTCACTGTTCTGGCTCTATACCGGCTGGACGTCAGGCAGCGGCTGTATGGTGATGCTGGCGGTAATTACCGCACTGGCAATGCGTATGCCTAATCCACTGATGATGGCAAAAGATTTTCTCTACGGCATGACGGTCGCAGTTCCGCTGGGTGCACTCTACTTTATGTATGTTCTCCCCGCTACCCAGCAGAGCGCACTGCTGCTCTGTATCGCAATTGGCCTGTTGGGCTTTATTGGTGGCATCTTCATTCAGCGGCGTCAGCTCGGCACATTAGGTGCATTGATCGGAACCCTCAACGTGCTGGTTCTTGATAATCCGATGCAATTCCAGATTAACGTTTTCCTCGACAACGTGCTCGGGCAGGTTATCGGCTGTTTTGTGGCGATGATGGTGATCCTGTTAATACGTGATAAATCAAAAGCGCGCACCGGCCGCAAACTGTTGAACCGCTTTATGTATGCGGCCGTGTCAGCAATGACCACCAATCAGGCACGCCGGCGTGAAAATCATCTGCCGGCGCTCTATCAGCAACTATTTCTGCTGCTGAACCTGTTTCCTGGTGATATCAACAAATATCGCATCGCCCTGACGCTGATTATCGGTCATCAGCGGTTACGCGATGCAGAAGTGCCGGTTAACGCGGATCTCTCTGCTTATCACCGACAACTGCGAAACACCGCTGACCGGGTGATCTCCGCCAGCAGTGACGACAAGCGGCGTTACTATTTTGAACGTCTGCTGAAAGAACTGGATGTTTATCAGGAAAAACTGGCCCATTACGAGGCGCCCGCCAGCGTAACGGAACCGGTAAAACGACTGGCTATGATGCTGGATAAATACCAGAACACGCTCATCCAAATCTGAATCTGGCCGCTGTGATCTGCAGCGGCCAGTGCAATCTCAGCCCATCACAAAATCTGTCGCTTTTGCCAACTATACTCTCCAGACGGAAGAGCAAAACTGACAGGAGCGAATAAATGAAATCACTGCAAGAGAGCGAATTGTTCCGGACCGGCTATCTGACGGACGGTCAATGGCACCAGGCGGCCTCTACCTTTGACGTGACCAATCCGGCGACCGGTGAGGTGATTGCACAGGTGGCAAAAGCAGGCAAGGTTGAAACAGAACAGGCGATCGCTGCGGCGGAGCGCGCTTTTCCCGCCTGGCGGGCGCAAACCGCAAAAGCGCGCGCTGAAATTCTCACTCGCTGGTACCAGCTGATTATTGAGAACAAGCGCTGGCTGGGACAGTTAATGACGACCGAACAGGGCAAGCCTCTGAAAGAGGCGGAAGGGGAGGTTGAGTACGCCGCCAGTTTTATTCAGTGGTTCGCCGAGCAGGCGAAACGAACCAACGGTGAGATCATTCCGCCCGCTAAACCCGGTTCCCGTATTCTGGCAACCCGCGAACCGATAGGTGTTGTTGCCGCCATCACGCCGTGGAATTTCCCGATGGCGATGCTAACCCGCAAACTGGGGCCAGCCCTGGCGGCGGGCTGTACCGGTATCATTAAACCCGCCAATAACACGCCACTCTCTGCCTTTGCCCTGCTGGCGCTGGCAAAGCAGGCGGGTGTGCCGGATGGCGTACTCAATGCGGTGGCAGGGGATACCCATGCCATCAGCGATGCGATCATGGCCAGCAAAGCGGTGCGTAAAATTTCGTTCACCGGTTCTACGCAGGTGGGCAAGTTGCTGATGCGCAATGCCGCCGAAACCATGAAAAAAGTGTCGATGGAGCTGGGGGGTAACGCCCCGTATATCGTGTTTGACGATGCTGATATTAATGCCGCCGTGCAAGGGGCTATTGCCAACAAATTCCGTAATGCGGGCCAGGTATGCGTTAGTGTGAATCGTTTCTACATTCACAACGCCATCTATGATGAGTTTACCCGGCAACTGGCCGCCGAAGTGAACAAGCTTAAAGTTGGCAACGGCATGGAAGAGGGCGTGATCGTCGGACCATTGATTGAAGCATCTGCGGTTGAAAAGGTTGAGCAGCATGTTAATGACGCAGTAGCAAAAGGCGGCAAATTACTTGCGGGTGGTGAGCGACATGCGCTGGGCGGCAACTTTTGGCAGCCCACTGTCATTACTGAGGCTCACGAAGACATGCAGCTCGCGCAGGAGGAGACCTTTGGTCCGGTGGCTGCCTGTTTCCGCTTTGATGATGAAGATGACGTCATCCGCCGTGCCAACGATACGCCATTCGGCCTCGCCGCTTACTTTTACACTCAGAATCTGCAACGGGTATTCCGCGTCTCAGCCGCGCTGGAAAGTGGCATGATTGGCATTAACGAATGTGCCGTTTCAACCGAGCTGGCACCGTTTGGTGGTGTGAAAGAGTCGGGTCTGGGCCGCGAAGGTTCAGTACTGGGCATGGATGAGTATCTGGAGGTCAAAGCGCTGCACCTGGGCGGTTTGAGCTAGCAGAAAGAAACGGGCGGCAAAGGTCGCCCGCAGACGGAGCATGGGAGCCGTCAGCATGAAAATCGAGCGTTTTGATTTTAATGAAATTGTCGATCAGGCCCATTTCTTCCGCCAGTTCAGCGAGCGATTTGCGCTGGAGGAGCGCCGCATCTGCGATCTGGATGGGTTATGGGATGTGGTGACGGGCGATCTGTTACCGATGCCGCTGGAGATTGAATTTGTCAATCTGGGCAGGGGACAGCGACGGCGTTATGGTGCGCTGATTCTGCTATTTGATGAAGCGGAAGAGGAGCTGGAAGGAGAGCTTCACTTTAACGTCGGATGAAAAAAGGCCCCGGTGAGCGGGGCCAAAGGGTTCGTCATAACTCTGACGAGGAATTACTTATAAAGCTGTGCGGTGATGTGATAGTTATCACCGGTGCGCGCCTCAATAACTTTATAGGCGCTTGCACCCTGTGCATCTGCTTTCTGAGAAAGCTCAGCGCGGTAATCCATTGGCGATCCCGCGGTTCCACTGATAGTCACGGTACCCGCAGGCTGCAGGTTCTGCGTCTGATCTCCGTTTACCAGCTGTGCGGCAGATGCGCCAAACGCCATTACGGAAAGCAGGCTGACTGTAGCGATGGTTGTTTTGATATTCATGTTCGTCTCCTCAATACATTCAACAACCTGCGGTTAATCGTAGATGCGGGTCGTCGATATTTTCCAACGCCATCAGGCGTCGGCACGGTTAATTATTTATAAAGCTCAGCGGTCACGTGCCAGGTATTATCCTGGTTGTTTTCGATAATGCGATAATGGCTGGCGCCCTGGGCATCCGCTTTTTCTGACAGCATCTGACGGATATGCGTCTGGTCGCCATTTCGTCCACCCATGCTGATGGTCTGATTCATTGGCTGCAGGCCCTGGGCCTGTTCACTGGAAACCAGGCTGGCGGCGTTAGCACCTACTGAGAACAGGGATGCCAGACTAAGAGCGGCAATCGCTAATTTCATTTTCATGGTCAACTCTCCTGAATTTTTTGCTTCAGCTCTCTGGAGCACAAAAGGGCGCGTCAGACAGAGAGCCGAGGGCATTATGGGTTACGCCTTAGTTATACAGTGCAGCGGTAGCGTGATAATTGCCGTTGTTGTAAGCCTCAATCACGCGATAGGCTTTTGCGCCCTGCTGGTCGGCTTTGTCGCTGAGTTTCTGTTTAATATCCATCGGTGAACCGGATACGCCGCTGACACTGATGGTGCCAACGGCCTGCAGATCCTGCGCCTGTGAAGCATTGATAGATTCTGCTGCAACAGCACCAAATGAAAGTGCAGAGAGAATGCTCAGGGTAGCGATGGTAGTTTCTACGTTCATAGATATTTCCTCGTCGTCTATTTTTATCTTTTTATTTAGTGTGATTCGCATCACGAAAATAAGTATAGAACTAATAACGGTAGAAATTAATACCCCGCTAATAATGTTTTTTCGTGATTCTTTATCCTTATGGCTACTTTTAATAACTTAACGTTATAAAAAACGGGTAAAAAATAGCCTTTAAGCCGCTTTTAATTGTTAAAACAGTGAGATAGATCACTTTAACGTTTAGTGCGAAAGTCAGTGGGGATCGGGCTGGAATTTGATCTGGATCCGGGCAAAGGTACCGATTCAGGAATGTAAAGCAGCGTAAAATAGTGCAGGAAGTGAAGGGGAGTAAGATATCTGACTAATAACAAAGTTTAACAAAGTTCTCGAAGGTGGGGTTATAACGTATTGAAGAGTAAAAAGCCTGCGCGTCAGAGAGAGATCGAACTGACGACCTGAAGCAATGATTGCTGGCCGTCAGTGAGCGATCAGAGTTCCTGTTCAAACAGGTTGAGAATCGCTCCGTGCAGCTGTTTGACCGTGAAATCGCGCGCACGGGTAATAAAGATCGTGTCATCGCCGGCAATAGTGCCAAGAATCCCTTCCGACTTACCCAGCGAATCCAGCAGACGTGCAATCAGCTGAGCAGCACCCGGACTGGTATGAATCACCACCAGCGCGTCGTTGTAGTCGATATCCAGAACCAGGTTTTTTAGCGGGCTGGTCGTCGTCGGCACACCCAGCTCGGCGGGCAGGCAATAAACCATTTCCATCTTGGCATTACGGGTGCGCACCGCGCCAAACTTAGTTAGCATCCGCGAGACCTTGGACTGATTGATATTTTCAAAGCCTTCATCCTGAAGCGCCTGAACAATTTCGCCCTGGGAGCTGAATTTTTCTTCTTTTAATAAGGCCTTGAAAGCCTTGATCAGATCGTCTTGTTTTGATGGGTTTCGCATAGGTTACCAATAAATAGAGAGAATAACCGCGCATCCGCCCGCGGCAGAGTGGTGATTATGCATTTAAATGCATTTTTATGCAATCGGTCGGTTGGTGAGCAGGGTTCGGGCGGCTGCGGGCGGGGATAATAGCAAATAAATCCGCTCAGACCAAAACGCCCGTCACAGCCACGGAAGGCGAAGGTTGCAAAGTTGTTATATTATTGGTGGTGTAATAACAGAAAACGCACGCAGCCGTTCTCTGTCTGACGACGGCAAAGTTGTCGGTCATTCAGGCGCAATGATAAGTAACTTTTGAATCCGGAGATTAAGTGTGAAAACACGTAGAATTAACAGCGGATATTTATCATCGCCTGAGCAGTTGATTAAGGTCTGACACAGATAGAATTTCGGCCCATCTCTGCCCCACCTTAATAAGGAGTTAAGAATGAAAGTTGCCGTTCTCGGTGCCGCTGGCGGCATAGGCCAGGCGCTCGCACTTCTGCTCAAAACCCAGCTTCACGCAGGTTCAGAACTCTCACTGTATGACATTGCGCCGGTAACCCCTGGTGTTGCCGTTGATCTCAGCCATATTCCTACTGCAGTGACTATCAAGGGATTTAGTGGAGAAGACGCGACGCCTGCCTTACAGGGCGCCGATGTTGTACTGATTTCCGCAGGCGTCGCTCGCAAGCCCGGTATGGATCGCGCTGATCTTTTCAATGTTAATGCTGGCATCGTCCGTAACTTGATTGATCAGGTTGCGACGACGGCACCTAAAGCGTTGATCGGTATCATCACCAACCCCGTCAATACAACGGTTGCCATCGCGGCGGAAGTACTGAAAAAGCATGGCGTCTACGACAAAAACCGTCTGTTTGGCGTGACCACGCTGGATATCATCCGCGCCAATACCTTTGTGGCCGCGCTGAAAGGCAAGCAGCCTGATCAGGTTGAAGTGCCGGTGATTGGCGGTCACTCTGGCGTGACCATTCTGCCGCTGTTGTCACAGGTCAAAGGCATCAGTTTCAGCGATCAGGAAGTAGCTGATTTGACTAAACGTATTCAGAATGCCGGTACCGAAGTGGTGGAAGCCAAAGCGGGTGGCGGGTCGGCCACGCTGTCGATGGGTCAGGCTGCTGCGCGTTTCGGGTTGTCACTGGTGCGGGCATTGAATGGTGAGGCTAATGTGGTGGAGTGTGCTTACGTGGAAGGCGAGGGCGAACATGCTCGCTTTTTCTCACAGCCGTTGCTACTGGGTAAAAACGGTATAGCGGAACGCAAGCAGATTGGCACACTCAGCGCTTACGAACAGCAGGCGCTGTCAGGTATGCTCGATACGCTGAAGAAAGATATCGCCCTGGGTGAAGAATTCGTTAAGCAGTGACTGTCGTCTCAGACTGAAAACGCCCGGCTTAGCCGGGCGTTTTGCATTACAAGCCGCCAGATTTATAAGCGCGTGCAGCAGGCGCACCGTTGCTGGCTGGCAGTTTCTTACCCAGCGTCTCCATGCGCATCTGGAACGGCGGGAACGGCATTTCAATACCGTGCTGATCAAATCCGCTCAGAATCAACTGATGCAGCTCATGACGCAGTGGCATACGGTGTCCCATCTCAGCGGCATGAACCCGGAGTTCAAACAATTGAATCCCCTGCTGCAAATCGACCAGGAAAGCTTCCGGTTGCGGCGTATCCAGAACATAACTACAGCGTTCAGCCGCCTGTATCAAAATGGTTGTCACCTGTTCGCTGCTGACTTTGGCCGGGGCCGGGATGGTGAGCACCACGCGCGTCACAGAATCGGACAAAGACCAGTTAATAAACTGTTCGGTAATAAAGGTCTTGTTGGGCACGATAATTTCTTTTCGGTCCCAGTCGGTGATTGTGGTGGCGCGGGTATTGATGCGGGTAATGCTGCCCGTGAGATCGCGTATGGTCACGGTATCGCCGATGCGAATCGGTTTTTCGAACAGAATAATCAGACCTGAGATAAAGTTGGCAAAAATCTCCTGCATCCCGAAACCCAGCCCCAGGCCCAGTGCGGCGACCAGCCACTGCAGCTTCGACCACTCGATACCCATCATTGAGAAACCTATCACCCCCCCAATCAGCAGCAGCAGATATTTGGTCAGCGTGGTGATGGCGTAGCCTGTACCCGGCGTCAGATTGAGGTGCTGCAATAGCGCCAACTCAAGTAGCGCAGGCATGTTACGCACCAACTGTGTGGTGATAATAAACACCAGAATGGCGATTAGCACCGCACCCAGGGTAATCGGCTCGATCGATTCGCCCCCCTGAATGGACGTACTGACATCCCATAGCTGAATATTCTCCAGGAAGCCAAAGGCGGAGTGGATTTCAGACCAGAGCACAATTAACGAAACCAACGCAATGAGTGTCAGGATCGAGCGCACGAGCCGCAGCGACTGCGTACTGATTGCGTCAAGATCGATAACAGGCTCTTCAATCTCAATCGCATCGGTCATCAATGCGCTTTGTTCTTTCTCTTCTTCGCTGCGCGCGCGGTTAGCCAGCATATCGGCACGGCGCTGACGGGCGCGATCGAAGCCAAGACGGCGCCGCTGAATCAGCATCCAGCGCCTGATAATGTGATAGATAACCAGTAGCAGGAACCAGATGGCGACCGAGGTTTCCAGACGCGCCAGCAGCGCCTGCGCGGTAGCCAGATAACCCACGGCGGAGGCGAGGGCTGCCATCAGCGGCATGGCGATCATCAGATTCCACAGCATACGGTTCAGCATGTTCTCGCCATTCCCCTCTTTATCGAGATAGAGCGGGATGCCCGCGCGTTTCAGGCTCAGGGTAACAATACTGATTGCCCCACAGATCAGGATGAAACAGAGACGGCCCAGCGAGGAGGAGAACTGCCGATCTTCCAGATTACCGAAGGTGATAAGCAACATAATCAACGGCACAATCAGACCGATGCTCAGCGAGTAATAGCGCATGGCGCGCGCCACCCGGTTTTGCGGCCAGCGAAAATGCACAATGAACAGGCCGTTGGGGCGGGCAAAGGCAGCGCTGATCATAAATGCCCACAGCAGCGGCAGCGTGGCGGTAATGCCATCGCCAATCGCCACGGCGATAGGATAGGGCCAGGCATTCTGCAGACCATAACCCAGCGTCCCCCATAATACCGGCAGCGGCAGCGCCACCAGAATCGACCAGAATACGGCACGGATGGTCAGGCGAAAACGATCCTGGGTGACTTTGCCGACTTTGCTCGCTGAACGTTCAAGGAAAGCGTTGAAGTGGCAACGCGAGCTGATGCTGAAGCCAACCAGCAGCAGCGCACCAACAATCGGCAGCACCGAGTTACGGCTGGTTAACATCATCGCCATCGCTTTGCCGAGCTGACCCAGCGTATCCAGCGACAGCAGGCGGGAAAGATCTTTGGCCAGATCCAGCGGATAACTCAGACCGACCGGACTGACATCGGCGGTCCAGAACAGATAGCGGTGCGTCGCATCTTTGACTTCCGTCAGCGCGTCCTGCAACTGGGTGTTACCGACCTTCAGCTTGGTGATCTCCAGAATCAGCGTGTCACAGCCGGAGATCAGAGAATTGAGCAACTCACGCTGGGTGCGTAGCTGTGCATCAAGAATACGTTTCTGTTCGGCGTTGAAGACCTGACCATCGGCTTGACGTCCCTTAGGCAGGGTCTCCTGGCGTTCCAGCAGATCTTCATAATAGAGACGCTGCACGCGAAGCTGTGCCATCTCATTATCAATCTGCTGGGACTTAGGCATCTCCGGCAGACGTGCGACCTGCGCCCGTAGCGCTTCACCCAGCAGGTTAGAGGCACCCAGCCACTGCGACTGTTCCCGCAGGGTAGAGAGCGCCTGACGGACCTGAATAATCTGGTTGGTGGCCAGCCGCTGTTGCGATGCCACCAGATCCATGCGCTGCGCCTGCTGATTCAGGGCAACAGAGAGTTCGCGGTTAACCCGAAACTGATCGCTGATCGCCGGAGGCAGATCGCCACTGTTTTCCGCCAGTTGCTCGGTGCGAGCCAGTGCGACTTCCGCTTCACGTTGCCGTTGATCGTTGAGCTTGTTACGCAGTGCCTGCAGGTAGTTATCGAGCTGAGTCGCTTTACGCTGGTGGGCTTCAGCCCGCATCCGCGCGAGTTCCTGACGGTTATTGGCGGAGAGCTGCGCCAGTTCAAGTTCATCAACGCGCGCTTTATTCGCGGCGCTTTCCGCCTGGCGAGCCGCCAGTTGCAGCGGGCTCTGTGACGAACTACTGCTGACGCCCTGCAGCCGACGTTCACTTTCCGTCATCGCCCGACGCGCTTCGGTCTGCTGCTGCGGTAGTTGCGACAACGAATCACTGATTTCCCGTGCCCGATCCTGCTCCTGCCGCGCCTGACGCCCCTCTTCCAGCAGCTGGCTACTGACCTGCAGGATCTCCTGATCCAGCTCGGCGCTGCTCATGTGATTGCGCACGATTTTACCGCTGTCACTCAGCGCGGCAATCTGCTGACGCAGTTCGCGCGCCAGACGCGGAAAATCATCAATAACCTGCTGATATTGCGCTGCGCGATCCAGCGATTCATCGCGTTCAGAGAGAAAGTTTAAGGCGGCTTTAATCGTCTGAATCTGTTCCGACTGCGCCGGTGAGTTTTTGGCCGATTTTATCTCTTCCAGCTGCTGTTTGAGCTGGTCGGTGTCAGGGAGGCTGGCCGCGAAGGCCGGGCTGCTAAGCCACAGGCTCAGCAGCAGGAGGAGAATCGAACGCACAAAGAACACTCAATTTAGTCGACGATGACGTCGGAAATGTCTGTCGCGACCGGCAGTGCAATCGCCAGCGGTTGACCCAGACGGGTTTTGCTTTCTGCTTCCAGGCTTTCAGCCAGTTTGACGCGGCCAGGTGCGAACAGGTTGATGACGGTAGAGCCGAGTTTAAAGCGACCCATTTCCTGTCCTTTCAGCAGTACCACGGCACCTTCATCATCCGCTGCCGGATAGTGCCAGCGTTTGATCACGCCTTCACGCGGTGGCGTGATGGTGCCAGCCCAAACGGTTTCGATACTGCCGACAATGGTGGCACCGACCAGGATCTGCACCATCGGCCCGATATCGGTTTCGAAGTAGCAGATGACGCGTTCGTTACGGGCGAACAGGTTGGGAATATTACGCGCGGTCAGCGGGTTTACTGAGTAGAGGTCGCCCGGCACATAAATCATCTCACGCAGGATGCCGTTACACGGCATGTGTACGCGGTGATAATCACGAGGTGCCAGATAGGTCGTGACGAACTCGCCATCAACAAACCGGGCCGCCATCCGCTCATCACCCGCCAGTAGTGCATCGATAGTGTAGTGATGACCTTTAGCCTGGAAAATCTGATCGCCATCAATGTGGCCGAGCTGGCTGATAGCACCATCCGCGGGCAGGGCGATGAGATTAGCGTCTGCATCCACCGGGCGTGCATCATCTTTCAGCGGACGAACAAAAAAGTCATTAAACGTGCGATAGCTTGCGGTATCGGGCTTGCGCGCTTCCGCCATATCGACTTTGTAAAACCAGACGAAGATGTCAATGACCAGTTTGGTCAACCAACCACCGCGGCGACTGGCGCCCCAACCGGCAAGTTCAGTCAGCCATTTCTTCGGGAGAATATGATTCAAGCCGAGTTTCAAACGATCAAACACCTTAGCCTCCTGGCTATTTTATAACGTTGTAAAAAAGGGGAGCGGATGGTAGAAGCGCCCCATTCAGATGGCGACTATACCCGATTTTCGGCAGGCTGCACGGTCCGGACGCATGATCGGAATGCACTTCGCAAAATGCACCGGCTTATCCTTTATGACGCATGTACCGATTAACTTTCACCATCAGGGAAATTTTTACGCGTTTTTACCTGCGCCATGCTCTCCAGGATGCGGTGGTAGTTATCGAAACGGGAGGCGTGGATTTTTCCCTGTTCGACCGCTTCACGAATTGCACAGCCGGGATCGCTGCCGTGTTTGCAATCGCGGAATTTGCAATCGCCAAGGAATGCGCGGAATTCGACAAAACCGCGGGTAATTTGTTCCGGCTCAAGATGCCATAAACCGAACTCACGCACGCCGGGTGAATCGATCACATCACCGCCGTGCGGGAAATGATAAAGGCGTGATGCGGTGGTGGTGTGCTGGCCTAAGCCTGAGCCATCCGACACGTCGTTGGTCAGAATAGCGACCTGTTCTTCTTTGTCGAAGCCGAGTAGGGCATTCAGCAGACTTGACTTGCCGACGCCAGACTGACCGGCAAAGATACTGACACGGTCAGTTAAGGCCGCTTCCAGGTCGGCCAGACCGTTTTTCGCCCGGCTGGAGACCATCACCACGCGATAGCCAATATTGCGATAGATATCCATCTGCTGATCAACAAAGGTACGCGCTTTTTCATCCAGCAGGTCGGTTTTATTCAGTACCAGCAATGGTTCGATATCCAGCGTTTCGCTGGCAACCAGATAGCGATCGATGATGTTCAGCGACAATTCCGGCAGGATTGCTGACACGATGATGATCTGATCGATATTTGCCGCCATCGGCTTCACGCCATCGTAAAAATCGGGGCGGGTTAATACGCTGCGGCGTTCATGCACCGCTTCGACAATACCTTTGCCGCCGCTGGTTGCCGGACGCCACAGCACCCGGTCGCCAGTGACCAGCGAACGGATAGTACGACGGATATTGCAGCGGTGGGCGACGCCTGCGCTATCCTCAACATCAGCGTGCATGCCAAAACGACTGACAACGACTCCATCTGCAGCTTCACCAAACAGGTTGTCATCCGCTTCAGGACGCTCTCTGCGCTGGTTGAGACGGCGATCGTGGTTCGCGCTTACGCGGCGTTGTTGGCCCTTCGACAGTTTATTTTTACTCACTCACCCTCACAGCGTTAGCCAGATTTCGCCCGGCTGGGCAAAACGTCTATGATACACCTTATTCATCGTGAATGACGACTACAGCAACCGCAGGAAACAGCATGGCTACTGGAAATGAACAGAACCTGATCTGGATTGATCTTGAGATGACCGGACTTGATCCGACGCACGATCGCATTATTGAGATTGCGACCCTGGTGACTGACGCCAACCTGAACATTCTGGCGGAAGGGCCGGTAATGGCCGTTCATCAGTCTGATGCGCAGCTGGCGCTGATGGATGAGTGGAATGTTCGCACTCACACCAACAGCGGTCTGGTTGCACGGGTGAAGGAAAGTCAGATTGACGATCGTGCAGCAGAAGTGGCAACCATCGCGTTCCTGAAGCAGTGGGTTCCGGCGAACACCTCGCCCATTTGTGGCAACAGCATTGGGCAGGATCGCCGCTTTCTGTTTAAGTACATGCCGGAGCTGGAAGCGTACTTCCACTATCGCTATCTGGATGTCAGTACCTTGAAAGAGCTGGCTCGCCGCTGGAAACCGGAGATCCTGCCTGGCTTCAAAAAAGGCGGCACGCACCAGGCTCTGGATGATATCCGTGAGTCCGTGGCGGAGCTGGCTTACTACCGCGAACATTTTTTGCAGCTTTAACCGGCGACGGGTGCGCATGAAATCACCAGGTTGATGGTTTAATCAGCAAACGCGCTGAAAGCGAAAAATTTTGCTTTCAGACGCTTGCAGCAGCAACGATTTCTCGTATAATGCGCACCCCGTACCGGTGAAGAATTTATTAACGGTACAAGGCGCGGGAATAGCTCAGTTGGTAGAGCACGACCTTGCCAAGGTCGGGGTCGCGAGTTCGAGTCTCGTTTCCCGCTCCAGTCTTAATGTGTAAATAGTAGTACTCTCTTTGCGGGAATAGCTCAGTTGGTAGAGCACGACCTTGCCAAGGTCGGGGTCGCGAGTTCGAGTCTCGTTTCCCGCTCCAGTTTTGTTTAGCACTGCCCTTCTATGCGGGAATAGCTCAGTTGGTAGAGCACGACCTTGCCAAGGTCGGGGTCGCGAGTTCGAGTCTCGTTTCCCGCTCCAGATTCTACATCATCCTCATGCGAGTCAGTTATCCGGCTGTTTTACGTCGCGTGATGTTGATTGCTTCCTGAAGGTTATCCACAGCACAACACCCCATCGTCTGCGCCTGTTACGGCGATCTGTAAAATGTTTTTGAACAGAGTTATCCACAACCTTATGGTTTAACCGAAGCTGTAGCCTCATTATTAAATAAACACAACTTTTACATAAGCTGTTGATATTTATAATTATGAGAGTATTTCAATTTGTTATTTAATAGTAAAATCAGCGTTGTTGCAGTTGAATGACAACGGATTTTTATTTTTATTCACAGCATGTGGACAACGTTATTGCAGATAGCGCTGTGCAATCACGCATCACGCGGCAAACCTTTCTCTACTGCACGAACCAGGCGCTTCTGCTGAGCAGGCTGCACTTCAACCACGAGTTGTTCGCGTTTCTGCTGCTGCTGCGTGATTGCCCACAGAATATGTTCATCCAGTAGATCACTCTCACCGCGCCGATGCTCCAGTACCTGAACGATTTCGGGCGACCAGGGCGCATTACCCAGCGCCACGGCAATATTACGCAGCCAGCGTAAATGACCAATGCGGCGAATCGCCGAGCCTTCAGTGATGCGTAAAAACTTCGCTTCATCCCATTGAAAGAGATCGATTAGCTCAGGTGCATGCAGGGCCGCTCGCGGTGAAAAGTCGCTTTCGTCACTAAGTTGTCCATAGCGATTCCACGGGCAAATCAGCTGACAGTCATCACAGCCATAAATCCGGTTCCCCATCAGCGGGCGAAATTCCTCCGGGATCGCGCCTTCCAGTTCAATAGTGAGATAGGAAATACAGCGACGGGCATCCACGACATAAGGCTCAACGATAGCGCTGGTGGGGCAGATGGTCATGCAGGCAATACAACGTCCACACTGCTCCTGCTGCGGCGTATCTACCGGCAGGGGAATATCGATCAGTAGCTCGCCGAGAAAAAACCATGAACCCGCCTCCCGGTTCAGTATTAGCGAATGTTTGCCGGTCCAGCCGAGTCCCGCTTTGGCCGCCAGCGGTCGCTCAAGCAGCGGTGCCGAATCCACAAACGGGCGAAAATTAAGCTCGCCACAATGCTGCTGGATCATTTCTCCGAGCTTTTTCAGTCTATTGCGCAATACTTTGTGGTAATCACGTCCTAATGCATAACGGCTGACATAGCCCAGTTGGGGATTTTTCAGCGTGCTGGCAAAGGCGGCTTTGGCCGGAAGGTAGTTCATGCGAACGCTGATAACGCGCAGCGTGCCGGGCAGCAGTTCATGAGGACGCGCCCGCATCATGCCATGTCGCGCCATCCACGCCATCTCGCCATGATACTGCTTGTCCAGCCACGCCTGCAGGCGCGGCTCGTCCGCACTGAGATCGGTATCGGTGATGCCGACCTGCTGAAAGCCGAGATCCACTCCCCATTGTTTAATCTGTTGTGCGAATTGATGAAGATCGAGAGGGTATGACATGAGTAACCAGGATTCGAAGAAAAACAGCCACAGTTTACCATATTCTGTCTGGCCTGCGCGGGCTGTGGCGCAGCTTGAGCAACAGGGGGCCGATGCGCTCGGCATGACTCTTTATGAGCTGATGTTGCGTGCCGGACAGGCCGCTTACGCGCATATGGCCACGCACTGGCCTGAAGCCAGCCACTGGCTGATTCTGTGCGGCCACGGCAACAATGGTGGCGATGGTTATGTCCTGGCGCGGCAGGGACAGGCGGCGGGCAAAACCATTACGCTACTGGCGTGCGAAAGTGGAAACGCGTTACCGGAAGAGGCGCAGCGCGCGCGGGACGCATGGCTGGATGCGGGCGGTGAAATCCATGCGGCCGATGCGGCCTGGCCAGAGCAGGTTGATGTAATTGTCGATGCCCTGCTGGGAACCGGCAGTAATCGTGCGCCCGAAGAACCCTATGCCACGCTAATCCAGCGGGCGAACGCTCATGCGGCACCGATACTTGCTATTGATATGCCTTCAGGCTTATCAGCCGGCAACGGCAACGCGCCCGGCGAGGTAATGAATGCCAGCCATACGCTGAGTATGGTCGCACTGAAACCGGGCCAGATCACCGGCAAGGCGCGTGATTACATCGGAGAGCTTTACTATGCCGATCTCGGCCTGGCCGCTTTTCTGGCCGGCGAAGCGGCTCCCATCGCGCGTTATGATGCCAGCGCATTAACCCGCTGGCTTAAGCCTCGTAAACCGACCTCGCACAAGGGCAATCATGGCCGCCTGCTGGTGGTGGGGGGCGATGCCGGTACTGCTGGCGCAGTGCGAATGACTGCAGAAGCTGCGTTACGCAGCGGTAGTGGATTAGTGCGAGTACTTACTCACAAAGATAATATTATCCCGATCCTTACCGCCCGGCCCGAAATTATGGTCGATGAACTGACCGATGAACGCCTGACTGAGGCGCTGGATTGGGCTGATGTCATCGCGGTAGGACCCGGTTTGGGTCAGCGCGAATGGGGAAAGCGGGCGCTGAAGCAAGTCGCCAGCAGTGAAAAGCCGATGCTTTGGGACGCGGATGCACTTAACCTGCTGGCAATCAGTGCGGAGAAACGTCAGAATCGCATTATTACGCCGCATCCTGGCGAAGCGGCGCGTTTGCTGAATATCAAGACCAGTGAAATTGAGAGTGACCGCTTACATGCAGCGCAGACATTGGCGCAGCGTTATGGTGGCGTAGTGGTACTGAAAGGTGCCGGTACGCTGATTGCCAGCGAGCAGGGTGAAATGGCCTTTGCTGATGTAGGCAATGCCGGTATGGCCTCCGGCGGTATGGGCGATCTCCTGAGCGGAATTATTGCCTCGCTGATGGGCCAGAAACTGACGCTGTTTGATGCGGCCTGCGCCGGCTGCGTTGCACATGGTGCCGCGGCCGATGCGGTCGCTGCAGAGCGTGGTACACGCGGTATGCTGGCAACTGATTTACTGGATCTGCTGTGGCAGTTTGTTAATCCTGAGATGAATAAAGAAGCATGAAGACCTGTGTTATCTCTTTGCCCGATGAGGCGGCTACGCTCAGTTTGGGCGCTCAGCTGGCGCGCGCCTGTGGCAGTGCGGCAGTGATTTATCTCTATGGCGATCTGGGGGCGGGTAAAACCACCTTCAGCCGCGGCTTTCTGCAGGCGCTGGGCCATCAGGGCAACGTCAAAAGTCCCACTTACACCCTGGTTGAGCCCTACACGCTGGACGACCGTACGCTCTACCATTTTGACCTTTATCGCCTTGCCGATCCTGAAGAGCTTGAGTTCATGGGTATCCGTGACTACTTCAGCGGCGATGCCATCTGTCTGGTGGAATGGCCGCAGCAGGGCGCTGGTTTTCTGCCTTCGTCCGATCTCACCTTAACGCTGCGTTACGCCGGCGAGGCGCGTGAAGCGGAGCTGACGGCCCAATCCGCGTCGGGGCAGCAATGGCTTGAACAATTTGGTCAGGGCAGGGATCAGGCATGATGTCACGGATGAAAATAGCGCTGGTGACACTGCTGCTGGTCTGTACCCCCCTGTTTGCTGCCAATCTGTCAGATATCAAAGTGGCCAATGGCGGCAGCCAGGCAACGATCACCCTGAATTTTGCCGGACAGCCTGTCTATGGCTTCTTCCCCCTGCGTAATCCTGACCGTGTGGTGCTTGATCTGCGCCAGAGCGGCGTGGTTCAGGGGTTACCGCTTAATTTCAGCGGCGAAAACATCGTAAAGCGGATTCGTACCAGCACCCCTAAAGACAAACAGAGCGTGCGGCTGGTGTTTGAACTGACCCAGGCGGGGAAAACCCGGGCGGTTACCCAGCGCGATGGCAACAGCTACAGCGTGGTTTTCACCATTACCGGTAAGCCGCCCGCCGTGACGCGCAATATGCCTGCTCCGGCAACGGCCCCGACACGTATGCCCACCCAGAGTACCGCAGCGGCTAACCCGTTTAATTCGAATCCGGTGACGTCCGTAACCAGCACCGCCAGCACCATACGTCCTGGCACGGCCGTCAGCCAGAATGACACCGTGATTGTGGCGATTGATGCCGGACATGGCGGCCAGGATCCCGGCGCTATCGGCCAGCGCGGACTGAAAGAGAAGAACGTTACAATTGCGATTGCTCGTAAACTGCGGGTGTTGCTGAATAACGATCCGATGTTTAAAGGCGTTCTGACGCGTGATGGCGACTATTTTATCTCGGTCATGGGCCGCTCCGACGTGGCGCGTAAAGCCAATGCCAACGTGCTGGTATCAATTCATGCTGACGCTGCGCCGAGCCATGCGGCGACTGGTGCGTCGGTCTGGGTGCTATCAAACCGTCGTGCCAACAATGAGATGGCTAACTGGCTGGAGCAAAAAGAGAAACAGTCTGAGCTGCTGGGTGGTGCAGGTGACCTGCTGGCAAACAGCCAGGCCGACCCCTACCTTAGCCAGGCAGTACTTGACCTGCAGTTCGGTCACTCGCAGCGCGTCGGTTATGACATCGCCCAGAAGGTATTGCAGCAGATGCGCAGCGTAACGTCGCTGCATAAACGTCTGCCTGAGCATGCCAGCCTTGGTGTGCTGCGTTCGCCTGATATTCCTTCTTTGCTGGTGGAAACCGGCTTTATCAGTAATACCTCGGAGGAGCGACTGCTTGGCAGTAGCGCACACCAGGATAAGATTGCGCAGTCGATCTACAAAGGTCTGCGCACTTATTTCCTGGCGCACCCGCTGCAATCCATCCCAAAGGAGGAAAACCGGCCGCTGGTCTCGTTGCCAGCGGTTAGCGTCGCCAGCAACCCGGCGACCGGGGTGACGCAATATACCGGAGTGACCCAGCGCCATACAGTCACGCGCGGTGAAACACTCTCTGGCATTGCCGCGAAGTATGGCGTCAGCATGGCGACCCTGCGTGAACTGAACACCCTGAAGCAGGATGTGGTGTGGGTCGGACAGCGGTTGAAAGTCCCGGCCAGTGCGGTAGCCAGCCGCACTACACGTGCCACGCCACGAGGCGTTGTGCATCATAAAGTTGTCGTGGGTGATTCACTGACCGGCATTGCCGCACACTATGGCGTCAGCCCGAAAGCGATAATGCAGACCAATAATCTGAAGTCAACCAACGTCATGTTGGGGCAGAACCTGAAAATCCCTGCATCCTGATTATTTGCCCGGCTGTAAGCTAAAAGGAAAATCATGCCGATACAAATTTTACCGCCGCAGCTGGCAAACCAGATTGCGGCGGGTGAAGTGGTTGAGCGTCCTGCATCGGTTGTTAAAGAGCTGGTGGAGAACAGCCTGGATGCGGGCGCAACACGGATTGATATTGATATTGAAAAGGGCGGCGCAAAGCTGATTCGCATCCGTGACAACGGCTGCGGTATCGTGAAAAGCGAGCTGTCGATGGCGCTGGCCCGACACGCCACCAGTAAAATAGCCTCACTGGATGACCTGGAAGCGATCATGAGCCTGGGTTTTCGCGGCGAAGCGCTGGCCAGTATCAGTTCTGTCTCCCGCCTGACATTAACCTCACGTACCGCTGATCAAACCGAAGCCTGGCAGGCCTATGCGGAAGGGCGTGATATGGCAGTAACCGTTAAACCGGCTGCACATCCCTGTGGTACCACACTGGAAGTGCTGGACCTGTTTTATAACACTCCGGCGCGCCGCAAATTTATGCGCACTGAGAAAACCGAGTTCGGTCATATCGACGAAGTGATCCGTCGTATTGCACTGGCGCGTTTTGACGTCGCGCTTTCGCTGAGCCACAACGGCAAGATGATGCGTCAGTATCGCGCCGTCAGCGAGGAGAGCCAGCGCGAACGTCGACTGGCCGCCATCTGCGGCACCACGTTTATGCAGCATGCGTTGCGGATCGACTGGCAGCATGACGACCTCTCGCTGCGCGGCTGGGTTGCCGATCCGGCCGGTTCGCGCCAGGTCACCGAGCTGCAGTATTGCTATGTAAATGGCCGAATGATGCGCGACAAGCTGATTAACCACGCTATCCGCCAGGCCTTCCAGACCCAGCTCCAGGATGAGCAGCAGCCCGCATACGTGCTCTATCTGGAGATCGATCCCCATCAGGTGGATGTCAACGTTCATCCGGCCAAGCATGAAGTACGATTTCATCAGTCACGCCTGGTGCATGATTTTATTTATCAGGGCGTGGTCAGCGCGCTACAGGCGATGGCGGCCCCCGTTTTGCCCATGCTGCAGGCAGAAGACGCCGCTCCGCGCTGGCAGCCGGAAAACCGTCAGGCGGCGGGGGGTAACCATTTTGCGCACCCTGCAGCATCTGCTAGTGAGAATAAACCTGCAGCATCCGCGCGTGAAACGCAGCCCGCAGCGGCGCCGGCCTGGCAGAACAAAGAGAACGTTTATCGTCAGCGAGAAGGCGCGGTTTATCAGCAACTCCTGAAAACGCCAGTAAGCAATACGCCGCCGCTCAAAGCCCACGAACCGGTACCGCGTCCGGCCGAAAAAACCTCGCCGCTGGCCGCGCATGCCCAGAGTTTTGGCCGGGTACTCACCGTGCTGCAAAACCACTATGCGTTGCTGGAGCAGGATCAGAAATTAATGCTGATGGCGCTGCCGGTGGCGGCGCGCTGGCTGAAACAGGCGCAGCTTGAACCGGGTGAAGAGGGGCTTAAACCGCAGCCACTGCTGATTCCGGTAAGGCTGAAAATCGCCCTGGATGAACGCCAGGCCGCCAAACAAAATAGCAGCCTGCTCAATCAGATGGGCATTGATCTTCAGTCCGAAGGTGACCACGTGATCTTGCGCGCGGTGCCTTTACCGTTACGAACACAAAATTTACAAATCTTGATTCCCGAGCTGTTAGGCTATCTCGCCCGGCAGCAGGAGAACTCTGTGACGCAACTGGCCCGGTGGCTGGCGCGACGTCAGGATACAGAGTCCTCCAGCTGGAATCACTCACAGGCAATCAACCTGCTGGCAGAGCTTGAACGGCTTTGCCCACAGCTACTGAAATCGCCGCCTTCAGGCTTATTACAGCCCATAGAGATTGAGAGCGCGGTGAACGCGTTGAAGCATGAGTGAACTAAACCAGGCTGGCCGGCCAAAGGCTATTTTTTTGATGGGACCCACGGCATCTGGCAAGACAGCTTTAGCCATTGAATTGCGTAAACAGTTGCCAGTGGAACTAATCAGCGTAGATTCTGCCTTAATCTATCGTCAGATGGATATTGGTACGGCGAAACCGTCGGCTGAGGAGTTAGCAGTGGCGCCCCATCGTCTGCTCGATATTCGCGATCCCGCAGAAGCCTATTCGGCAGCGGAGTTCCGGCGGGATGCTTTAGCAGAAATGGCGGAGATCGTTGAGGCTGGACGAATACCGCTGCTTGTTGGTGGAACCATGCTCTACTTCAAGGCGTTACTGGAAGGATTGTCGCCGTTGCCCTCGGCCGATCCCGCCGTTCGTCAGCGGATAGAGCAAACGGCGCGTGAAAAAGGCTGGGAAGCTTTACACCGCCAGCTGTGTGAGATCGACCCGATTGCCGGTAGTCGTATTCATCCGAATGATCCGCAGAGACTTTCGCGAGCACTGGAAGTTTTTTTTATTTCGGGTAAAACTTTAACGGAACTGACAAAAACATCCGGTGAAGCGTTATCCTACGACGTGCAACAGTTTGCTATCGCCCCCGCGAGCCGTGAATTGCTGCACCAGCGCATCGCGTTGCGTTTTGAGCAGATGTTGGCGTCAGGATTTGAAGCGGAGTCTCGGGCCCTTTTTGCACGAGGTGATCTGCATACGGACATGCCTTCCATTCGTTGTGTTGGCTATCGTCAGATGTGGTCTTATTTGTCGGGCGAAATCGATTACAGCGAGATGGTTTATCGGGGAATTTGCGCAACCCGGCAGCTTGCTAAGCGACAGATGACCTGGTTACGCGGTTGGGAAAACGTTCACTGGCTTGACAGTGACGAGTCCCGGTTGGCGCGTGATACAGTGTTACAGGTTCTTAGTGCGAAGCATGGGTGATTGTGTACAATTGATGGGTTATCGTGCGCAAATTTTTACGCAGTTTTTTTTCAGAACCTAGGTTCTACTTGCAACAAACAACAAGCATATAAGGAAAAGATAGAATGGCTAAGGGGCAATCATTACAAGACCCGTTTCTGAACGCACTGCGTCGTGAACGTGTTCCGGTTTCGATTTATCTGGTTAACGGTATTAAGCTGCAGGGTCAGATTGAGTCATTTGATCAGTTCGTCATTTTGCTGAAAAACACGGTAAGTCAGATGGTTTATAAGCACGCCATTTCTACCGTTGTTCCTTCGCGCCCGGTTTCTCACCATAGCAATAATACCGGTGGTGGCAGCAACAATTACCATCATGGCGGCAGCAACACATCTGCGCAGCCACAGCCACAACAAGACGGTGATAACGCAGAATAACGCGTCACCGTACAGCCAGGAACGGAGAACAGAGGTTTTCCGTCCTGGTCTTTTATTTAGCGAGGTTATAGCTTGTTTGACCGTTATGATGCCGGTGAGCAGGCCGTACTGGTACACATCTGGTTCTCCCAAGACAAAGAAGTAGAAGATTTACAGGAGTTTGAAACCCTGGTCTCTTCTGCTGGCGTTGAGGCGCTGCAAGTGGTTACTGGCAGCCGCAAAGCGCCACACCCCAAGTATTTTGTCGGTGAAGGAAAAGCCGTTGAAATTGCCGATGCGGTAAAAACAACTGGAGCATCGGTCGTATTATTCGATCATGCCCTTACGCCCGCTCAGGAAAGAAACCTTGAGCGCCTGTGCGAATGCCGGGTCATTGATCGCACCGGTTTAATTCTGGATATCTTCGCCCAACGCGCACGTACCCATGAAGGTAAATTGCAGGTTGAGCTGGCACAGCTGCGCCATCTTGCAACACGTCTGGTACGCGGCTGGACTCACCTTGAACGTCAGAAAGGCGGGATCGGGTTACGTGGCCCGGGTGAAACACAGTTAGAAACAGACCGCCGCCTGTTGCGCGGACGTATCAGCCAGATTTTGTCTCGTCTTGAACGGGTTGAAAAACAGCGTGAGCAGGGACGTCAGTCACGTGCCAAAGCGGATGTGCCAACGGTGTCGCTGGTGGGTTACACCAACGCCGGCAAGTCCACCCTCTTTAATGCCATGACCTCTGCCAACGTCTTTGCCGCAGATCAGCTGTTTGCAACGCTCGACCCGACTCTGCGCCGTCTGAATGTTGCCGATGTCGGAGATGTGGTGCTGGCGGACACGGTCGGCTTTATTCGCCATCTTCCTCACGATCTGGTTGCCGCCTTTAAAGCCACGCTGCAGGAGACACGTCAGGCGACGCTGTTACTGCACGTGATTGATGGTGCTGACCTTCGCGTCACGGACAATATCGCAGCCGTCGATACCGTATTGGAAGAGATTGAAGCGGACGAAATCCCGACGTTACTGGTAATGAATAAAATCGATATGCTCGACGGATTCGAACCGCGTATTGACCGTAACGAAGAAAACCTGCCAACCCGCGTCTGGCTTTCCGCCCATACCGGCGCAGGCATTCCGTTGCTATGGCAGGCGCTCTCAGAACGGCTGGCGGGTGAAATTGCCCAGCACGCGTTACGTCTGCCACCGGAAGCGGGGCGACTTCGCAGCCGTTTCTATCAGTTGCAGGCGATTGAGAAAGAGTGGAATGAAGAAGATGGCAGTGTAGGACTGCAGATACGTATGCCCATTATTGATTGGATGCGTTTATGTAAGCAGGAACCGTCGCTGCCCAGTTACATTGTTTGATATTGCCCAAACGCATTTACCTTAAAAATTGAAGATTGTCGCACTTTCGTTGCAGGCCCGAATACGCAGGATTTACCCGGTTATTTCGGATTTCAGCAAGGCGGCGACTACGTGAATCTCCGGGCGCTTACGCAGGTAAGTGACCAGGGGAGCCAGGGCAGCCGACACCGCTGCAATCCGAAAGATGAAGGGTAAAAATCGTAATTACAATAAATGGAGTAGAAACATGGCGTGGAATCAGCCCGGAAATAACGGACAGGACCGCGACCCGTGGGGAAGCAGCAATAATCAAGGCGGCAACTCTGGGGGGAATAAGGGAGGACGAGAATCCGGGCCTCCTGATCTGGATGATATCTTCCGTAAGCTGAGCAAGAAGCTTGGTGGATTGGGCGGTGGCAAACAGAGTGACAACGGTCAGCGCGGCCCCGGCAGCGGTGGCAAAATTGTTGGCATCGTGGCTGTTGCTGCTGTAGTCATCTGGGCTGCAAGCGGTTTCTACACCATCAAAGAAGCGGAGCGTGGCGTGGTGACGCGCTTCGGTAAGTTCAGTCACCTGGTAGAACCCGGTCTGAATTGGAAGCCGACATTTGTTGATCAGGTGCGTGCGGTTAACGTCGAATCAGTGCGTGAACTGGCTGCTTCTGGCGTTATGCTGACCTCGGATGAGAACGTGGTGCGCGTAGAAATGAACGTGCAGTACCGCGTGACCGATCCGGAGCGTTATCTTTATGCTGTGACCAGCGCAGATGACAGTCTGCGTCAGGCTACTGACAGCGCGCTGCGCGGCGTGATTGGCCGTTCTACCATGGACCGCATTTTGACCGAAGGCCGTACCGTGGTGCGTAGTGATACCCAGCGTGAAATTGATGAGACGATTCGTCCTTATAACATGGGGATCGCGGTACTGGACGTCAACTTCCAGGCTGCACGCCCGCCGGAAGAGGTGAAATCTGCGTTTGATGACGCGATTGCCGCACGTGAAAACCGCGAGCAGTACGTCAGGGAAGCAGAAGCTTACGCCAACGAAGTTCAGCCTCGGGCTAACGGCCGGGCGCAACGTATTCTGGAAGAGGCCCGCGCTTACAAAGAGCGTACCGTTCTGGAAGCGCAGGGTGAAGTGGCCCGTTTCGCCAAGATTCTGCCGGAATATAAAGCCGCGCCTGAGATCACCAAAGAGCGTCTCTATATCGAGACTATGGAACGCGTGCTGAGCCATACCCGCAAAGTATTGGTTAACGATCGGGGTAACAACCTGATGGTGCTGCCGCTGGATCAACTGATGCGTAGCGGTCAGGCAGCAGCGCCGGGCCAGAGTGGTCAGAAGGACGGTAACAGTTCTTCGCTGCCCGCTATCTCCGATCGCAGCGCCAGCCGCAATGACACGTCGTCATACAGTCCGGAGAACATCATGGATCAGCGTCGGGCCAATGCTCAGCGCAGCGACAGCCAGCGCGAAGGGAGAGAGTAATTGATGCGTAAGCCAATAGTATTTTTGATCATTGTCGTGCTGGTGGCGCTCTATGTGTCGCTGTTTGTGGTGCAGGAAGGGCAGCGAGGTATTGTCCTGCGCTTCGGCAAAGTACTGCGCGATGGCGAAAACAAACCGCAGGTGTTTGAGCCGGGTCTGCATTTCAAGATCCCATTCCTGGAAACGGTTAAAACACTGGATGCGCGTATTCAGACCATGGATAACCAGGCCGATCGCTTCGTCACCAAAGAGAAGAAAGATCTGATCGTGGACTCCTACATCAAGTGGCGCATCAGCGACTTTAGTCGTTATTACCTGGCCACCGGAGGCGGTGATGTTTCTCAGGCGGAAGTGTTGCTGAAACGTAAGTTCAGTGACCGCTTACGTTCTGAAATGGGCCGTCTGGATGTGAAAGATATCGTAACGGACTCCCGTGGGCGTCTGACTACCGATGTGCGTGATGCGCTGAATACTGGCTCTGCAGGCAGCGATGATGAAATCGCAACACCCGCGGCTGATGATGCGATTGCCAGTGCAGCGGCCCGTGTAGAGCGTGAAACCAACAGCAGCGAGCCAGCACCGAATCCGAACAGTATGGCAGCGTTGGGCATTCAGGTTGTCGATGTGCGCATCAAGCAGATTAACCTGCCAACCGAAGTCTCCGATGCGATCTTCAATCGTATGCGTGCTGAGCGTGAAGCCGTAGCGCGTAGCCAGCGTTCACAGGGTCAGGAAGAGGCCGAAAAACTGCGCGCCCAGGCGGATTACCAGGTCACACGTACTTTGGCCGAAGCCCAGCGTGAAGCACTGATTACGCGTGGTGATGGTGATGCGGAAACGGCACGGTTGTTTGCGGATTCGTTCAGCAAAGATCCTGACTTCTATGCCTTTATTCGTAGCCTGCGTGCTTATGAAAACAGCTTCAGTGAAAATCAGGATGTTATGGTGTTAAGCCCGGATAGCGACTTCTTCCGATATATGAAGGCGCCCTCTAACGCGACACGTTAAGAACTGATATAACCTGTGGGCCGACAATGTTGTCGGCCTTTTTTTTGGGTATCAGAATGAAAACAAGCATCTGGATGGCACTGGCGCTGGTGTTAGTGCTGGAAGGGTTGGGACCGATGTTTATGCCACGCGCCTGGCGACGCATGATCCTGACGATGACCCGATTACCCGATCGTCTGCTGCATCGCTTTGGCGGTGGGCTGGTGGTTGCCGGCATGGTGATTTACTGCATGCTCAGCCTGCACGGAAATCTGTAAGCTCGTTGTCTGGACCGGCTAAATTGTGCCTCTCAGCGCCATGATCCCCAACATGTTGTAGTGATCAAAACTCAGGCAAAAAAGCGCGCAATCGTATGCTAAAAGTGCTGAAAGCCACGGGATCAGATGGTAGAATCCTTTTTTAAGCAATCGGTGATTTTGAGAAATGGGTAAGAACGTCGTCGTACTGGGCACCCAATGGGGTGACGAAGGTAAAGGTAAGATTGTAGACCTTCTGACTGAGCGCGCGAATTACGTTGTGCGTTATCAAGGCGGCCACAATGCGGGCCACACGCTTGTCATCAACGGTGAAAAAACCGTCCTCCACCTGATCCCATCTGGCATTCTGCGCGATAACGTTACCAGCATCATTGGTAACGGCGTAGTGCTCTCTCCTGAAGCCTTAATGAAAGAGATGAAAGGCCTGGAAGCGCGCGGAATTCCGGTACGTGAACGTCTGCTGATTTCTGAAGCCTGCCCACTGATCCTGCAATATCACGTTGCAATGGATATGGCGCGCGAAAGAGCCCGCGGTGCCAAAGCAATTGGTACTACTGGTCGTGGCATCGGCCCTGCTTATGAAGATAAAGTCGCTCGCCGTGCACTGCGCGTCAGCGACCTGTTTAACAAAGAAACCTTTGCCGCCAAACTGAAAGAAGTCGTCGATTTCTACAACTTCCAATTGGTGGAGTACTACAAAGAGCCAGCAGTCGACTTCGATAAAGTACTCAGTGATGTGATGGAAGTCGCTGACATCCTGACTGGCATGGTGGTTGACGTCTCTGAACTGCTGGACAGTGCGCGTAAGCGTGGCGATCTGATTATGTTTGAAGGTGCGCAGGGTACGCTGCTGGATATCGATCACGGTACTTATCCGTACGTGACCTCATCCAACACCACCGCAGGTGGCGTAGCCACCGGTTCAGGCATTGGTCCGCGTTATGTCGACTACGTGCTGGGTATTGTGAAAGCTTACTCAACCCGCGTTGGCGCAGGTCCATTCCCCACCGAACTGTTCGACGAAACCGGCGAATTTCTCTGTACACAGGGCAATGAGTTTGGTGCGACCACCGGTCGTCGTCGTCGTACCGGCTGGCTGGATGCGGTAGCGGTTCGCCGTGCTGTCCAGATCAACTCCCTGTCAGGTTTCTGCATGACCAAACTGGACGTACTGGACGGCCTGAAAGAGGTGAAAATCTGTGTTGCTTACCGTATGCCTGATGGCCGCGAAATGACCACCACGCCACTGGCGGCAGAGAACTGGGAAGGCATTGAGCCAATCTACGAAACCCTGCCAGGCTGGAGCGAGACAACGTTTGGTGTCAAGACACTGGAAGGTTTACCTCAGGCCGCGCGTAACTACATCAAGCGTGTGGAAGAGGTAACGGGCGTGCCGATTGATATCATCTCAACCGGCCCCGATCGCAGTGAAACGATGATTCTGCGCGACCCGTTCGACGCATAATCATTCAGGCCGGACACTGTCCGGCCCTTGTTTTTCCACTCTTTGATGCCACTAAACCTCCCTTCGCTTGTCAAACCTTGTGCTGGCTTAAAAAAACGCACGCCCAATCAGACTCTGGTTTATCATCGTAGTTAATCGAATGGCGATCCGATTTAATCATGACATCATTCACATGGCGAATAACGTAATGACACGCCTGAAGGTTCACTGAGGTTACTGTGCAGCTCACGAGTTTTACTGATTATGGCTTACGAGCCCTGATTTATCTGGCATCGTTGCCTGAAGGTCAGCAGACCAATATTACGGAAGTGACGAACACCTACGGTTTGTCCCGTAATCATATGGTCAAAATAATCAATCAGCTGAGCCGGGCGGGCTATGTCGCCGCAACGCGTGGTAAAAATGGGGGCATTCGCCTGGGTATGCCGCCTCGTCAGATTGTCATTGGCGACGTAGTACGTAAGATGGAACCACTACAATTAGTAGACTGCGCTTCCTGCTCCATAACGCCAGCCTGTCGTCTGAAGCAGGCGCTGCATGATGCGGTGCAGCGATTTTTGCAGGAGCTGGATAGCTATACGCTGGCAGATTTGGTCGAAGGAAATACACCACTTTATGAAATCATCCTGTCCAGGTCGCCGGCGGAAATAAATATTAAATGACATCGGAGGAACCGCTATGTCAAAAGATCCTTTTCAGGATAGAGAAGCTGAAAAATACGAGAACCCTATTCCAAGCCGTGAATTTATTCTGGCTCTGTTAGAAAAACGTGAAAAACCGGCCAGCCGTGAAGAGCTGGCTGAAGAGATGAATCTGCACGAAGAAGAGCACCTTGAGGCGCTGCGTCGCCGCCTTCGCGCTATGGAGCGTGATGGTCAGCTGGTGTTCACCCGCCGTCAGTGTTATGCCCTGCCAGAACGTCTTGATCTCCTGCGCGGTAAAGTCATCGGCCACCGTGATGGCTTCGGCTTCCTGCGGGCAGAAGGTCAGAAAGATGACCTCTACCTTTCCGCAGAACAGATGAAATTCTGTATGCACGGTGACGTGATTCTGGCGCAGCCACTGGGCGCCGATCGCAAAGGCCGCCGCGAAGCGCGCGTGGTCCGTGTGCAGGAACCCCGTAATAATCAGATCGTTGGCCGCTACTTTACCGATGCCGGTGCTGGCTTTGTGGTGCCGGACGACAGTCGCCTGAGTTTTGATATCCTTATCCCGCCTGAAGAGACGATGAATGCCCGCATGGGTTCCGTGGTGGTGGTTGAGCTGGTTCAGCGTCCGAACCGTCGCAGCAAAGCGATCGGTAAAGTGGCTGAGATTCTGGGCGATGATATGGGCACCAGCCTGGCCGTTGATATGGCGCTGCGCACCCATGAAATCCCCCACACCTGGCCGCCGGAAGTGGAAGCTCAGGTCAGCAAGCTGAAAGAAGAAGTACCGGAAGAAGCCAAAAAAGGCCGCGTTGATCTGCGGAAACTGCCGCTGGTTACCATTGATGGTGAAGATGCCCGTGACTTTGATGATGCTGTTTACTGTGAGAAGAAACGCGGTGGCGGATGGCGTCTGTGGGTGGCTATCGCCGATGTAAGCTATTACGTCCGTCCTGGTACGCCACTGGATGACGAAGCGCATCAGCGCGGCACCTCAGTTTATTTCCCGTCGCAGGTTGTGCCGATGCTGCCGGAAGTGCTGTCGAATGGCTTATGTTCGCTTAACCCGCAGGTCGATCGCCTCTGTATGGTGTGCGAGATGACCATTTCGACCAAAGGTAAACTTACCGGCTTCAAACACTACGAAGCGGTGATGAACTCCCATGCGCGTCTGACCTACAACAAAGTCTGGAACATCCTGCAGGGCGACAAAGAGCTGCGCCAGCAGTATGCGCCGCTGGTTAAAGACCTTGAAGAGCTGAATAACCTCTATCATGCACTGGAGGCTGCGCGTGAAGAGCGTGGCGGTATCTCGTTTGAAACGGAAGAGGCGAAGTTTATCTTCAACGCCGAACGTCGTATCGAACGTGTTGAGCGTGTGTCACGTAATGACGCTCACAAGCTGATCGAAGAATGCATGATCCTGGCGAATATCGCCTCGGCACGCTTTGTTGAGAAAAATCAGGAACCGGCGCTGTTCCGCGATCACGATCGCCCGACCGATGAAAGCATCAAAAGTTTCCGTACCGTGCTCAACGAGCTGGGATTGAGTCTCCCTGGCGGCAACAAACCGCAGCCTGTCGACTATGCGGCGCTGCTGAAGCAGGTTGCCGATCGTCCTGATGCGGAAATGCTGCAAACCATGCTGCTGCGTTCGATGAAGCAGGCGGTTTACGATCCCGAAAACCGCGGTCACTTTGGCCTGGCGCTTTCGTCCTATGCGCACTTTACCTCGCCGATCCGTCGCTATCCGGATCTGACGCTGCACCGCGCCATCAAATATCTGCTGGCAAAAGAGCAGGACGAAGGTAAAGGCTTGGTACAGCGCGCCATGAAATACCTGATGCCGAAAGAGCGCAGCGTAGCCAAAGATATGACGACAGCGACCGGCGGCTATCACTACGACATGCCGCAGATGCTGCAATTGGGCCTGCACTGTTCACTGACCGAACGTCGCGCCGATGAGGCGACCCGCGACGTCGCGGACTGGCTCAAGTGTGACTTCATGCAGGATCAGGTCGGCAACGTCTTCAACGGCGTCATCTCCAGCGTCACCGGATTTGGCTTCTTTGTTCGCTTAAGCGATCTGTTCATCGACGGTCTGGTTCACGTTTCGACGCTCGACAACGATTACTACCGCTTTGACCCGGTGGGTCAGCGTCTTATTGGTGAATCGGGCGGTCGCACCTATCGTCTGGGTGACACGGTTGAAGTACGTGTCGAAGCGGTCCATATGGACGAGCGCAAAATCGACTTTGCCCTGATCTCCAGTCAGCGTCAGGTGCGTGGTCAAGGCAAAACCGCGCGCGACCGTGCGAAGCGTGACGACAAAGCCCCAGTCAAACGCCGTCGTGACGTGAGCAAGAAGTCCAATTTTGAGCCGGATACCGCTTTCCGGGGTGAAAAAGGCAAACCCGCCGCTGCGAATGCCGAGAATAAAAGTAAAAACGTCTCGGAAAAAACCCGTAAAATCGCCGCTGCCACCCGGGCGAAGCGCGCCAGAAAAAAGGCGCAGCCTGACTGATGCGCGACCCCGCCCTTTTTCACCCGAGAAAGGGCGGTAATTTTTTCATTTCCAAACACTGAGCAGATCGATGAGCGAAATTATTTTTGGTATTCATGCCGTGCAGGCGCTGCTGGAACGTGATCCACAACGTTTCCAAGAAGTCTTTATCCTCAAAGGTCGCGACGATCGTCGCCTGCAACCCGTGATCGCCGCGCTGGACGCTCAGGGGATCGTGATTCAACTGGCTGAGCGCAAGTGGCTCGACAGCCAGGTTGAAGGCGGTGTGCATCAGGGTATCGTGGCCCGGGTGAAACCAGGTCGTCAGTATCAGGAAGGCGACCTGCCAGATCTGCTGCAGAGCCTGGAGAAACCGTTCCTGCTGGTGCTGGATGGGGTCACCGATCCGCACAATCTGGGTGCCTGCCTGCGCAGCGCCGATGCCGCCGGTATTCATGCGATTATCGTGCCGAAAGATCGTTCTGCCCCCCTGAATGCCACCGCCAAAAAAGTGGCCAGCGGTGCGGCAGAGAATGTGCCGTTGATCCGCGTCACCAACCTGGCCCGTACCCTGCGTCTGCTGCAGGAGTACAACATCTGGGTTGTCGGTACTGCCGGTGAAGCTGACCATACTGTCTTCCAGAGCAAGATGACCGGCCCGATGGCGTTGGTGATGGGTGCGGAAGGGGAAGGCATGCGTCGTCTGACCCGTGAGCATTGCGATGAGCTGATCAGCATTCCGATGGCGGGCAGCGTCTCTTCGCTGAATGTCTCGGTCGCCACCGGTGTCTGCCTGTTTGAAGCGGTACGTCAGCGCAACGCCTGATTCCCGATGTGATCCTCGCCACAAATTAGTTTCTGTACCAGGCATAACTGCACGTCATTCGCATACTTACTGAGTGACATCCGCGAGGAGTGGTTATGACCTGGACAACACACACCGTTTTTAATCAGCCCCATCCTCTGAGCAACAGCAATCTGTTTCTGTCGGATACGCCGCTCGGCGAGGCATTGTCACGCGAAGGCGCCGGATGGGACCGGGAATGGCTGGTTTCGGTAGGCCGACAGCTCGGCAGCGCCGAGTCGCTGGAGCTGGGCCGGCTCGCCAATGCTGAACCGCCTGAACTGCTGCGCTACGATGCCCGTGGCGTACGCATGGATGAAGTCCGTTTTCACCCCGCCTGGCACCTGCTGATGCAGGGCGTCTGCGCCAGCCGCCTGCATAACCTTAGCTGGCAACCTACAGTGCGTGAACAGGCCAGCGTGGCGCGCGCTGCCCGCTTTATTCTGCACGCACAGGTGGAAGCGGGCACGCTCTGCCCGGTCACCATGACACACGCGGCCATTCCACTGCTTCAGACTTATCTGCCCGCCGTGTTTAAGAGCTGGCTAGCCCCGCTGCTCAGCGATCGCTACGATACCCATGCACAACCCGGAGACCAGAAACACGGTCTGCTGATCGGTATGGGCATGACCGAAAAACAGGGCGGCAGCGATCTGCTCACCAGCACTACCCAGGCCGAGCCGCTGGGTGCGCGTGGCCCGGGTGAAGCCTACCGGCTGACCGGCCACAAATGGTTCTTCTCTGTGCCGCAGAGCGATGCGCATCTGGTGCTGGCTCAGACACATGCTGGATTAAGCTGCTTCTTCCTGCCGCGGCTGTTGCCCGACGGGTCACGCAACGCCATCCAGCTTGAGCGGCTTAAAGATAAGCTCGGCAATCGCTCGAATGCCAGCTGCGAAGTGGAGTTTCGCGACGCGACCGGCTGGCTTCTGGGAGAGGAGGGCGAAGGGTTACGGCTGATCCTAAAGATGGGCAGTATGACGCGCTTTGACTGCGCGCTCGGCAGTCATGGTCAGATGCGGCGCGCCTTCTCGGTGGCTATCTGGCATGCACATCAGCGCCGGGTGATGGGCAAAAACCTGGTGGAGCAGCCGCTGATGCGTCAGGTTCTGGCAATGCAGACGCTGCAACTGGAGGGACAAACCGCGCTGCTGATGCGGCTGGCGCGAGCCTGGTCGCACCCAGCAAAACCGCATGAGGTCACCTTTGCCCGCTTATTTACGCCGGCAGCAAAATATCAGATCTGCAAAGCGGGTGCGCCTTTCGTGGCGGAGTCGATGGAAGTGCTGGGGGGGATCGGCTACTGCGAAGCGAGTGAGCTGCCGCGCCTTTATCGTGACATGCCGGTTAACAGCATCTGGGAAGGATCGGGCAATGTGATGTGTCTTGACGTCCTGCGCGTGCTTGCCCGCCAGGCAGAGGTCAAGGAGATGCTGAGTCAGGAATTTGAAGCAGTGAAAGGGATTAATCGTCATTTCGATATGCGCTGGCGACAGATGCGGCTGAGGCTTAGCAGCGTACCTGAAGAGCAGGCGCGCGAGGTCGCCCGCACGCTGTTCCAGCTGGCGACGGGCGCGCAGCTACTCAAATATGCCGAGCCGCCGCTGGCAGATGCATGGTGCCAGCAGTGGCTCGATCAGCGTGGCTCACGCCCGCTGGAGGCAGCAATCGCAGATCGTTTACTGGCCCGCGCCTGTGGCAGGTGATGCACCATAAAGAATCGCGCTGGCGTACCAGAAGCCCGGCATTACCGTCTCGCTCAGCATCACAATCTGATAGTAAGCTGCCCCGGCCTGATTAGCTTGGGCGTCAATGGCCCGCTGGGCGTCATCTGGTGAGCCGTGCACGTTAACGGTAATGTTACCCCGCTTCGGCAAACCACCACTCTGCGTCCGTGAAATCTCCTGCGCCTGTTGCGTTGGCGCGGGCGGTGCTTTTGACGTGGTCTCAAACGCGGAACAGCCAGCCAGCAACAGGGTTATCACCAGTAAGTAAGCGGAACGCATAACAAAACCCTTATTCAGGACGAGACATTAAGTGTATGTCATCCCCCTGAATGACGTCAGGATTTCAGGCTAAATACGCTGACCAGCTGGGTCAGATGATGCCCTTTATCACTCAGGTTCTGAGCGCTGTTTTCCGCCTGTGCCACCAGTTCGCTGTTCTGATGAGTGGCCTGACTGATCTGATTCATGGCCAGATTTACCTGGCTGATGCCCGCCGCCTGTTGCTGCGCCGCTACGTTGATCTCGCCCATCAGTGCCTGAACCTGTTCAATATGGGTCACAATGTCGCTCATCGCATCTCGCGTCTGTTCAGATAACTGATGTCCCTCCGCCACATTGCCGATGGACGTCGCAATCAACCCATCAATCTCTTTGGCGGCCTGCGCAGAACGCTGTGCCAGCGCACGTACTTCTGCGGCCACCACGGCAAAGCCTCGTCCCTGTTCACCGGCACGCGCTGCTTCAACTGCGGCATTTAGCGCCAGGATATTAGTCTGGAAGGCGATCGACTCAATTACGTGAGTGATATCAGCAATGCTTTGTGATGAAACCTTAATCGCCGACATGGTGTTTACCGAGCGCACCACCGTCTGGCTGCCGTGACTGACGATATCGCTGGCTTCGGCCACCAGTGACATCGCCTGACGCAGGCTGTCTGCAGTGTGTTCAACCGTTGCACCAAACTGCGCCATGCTGGCGGAAGTCTGCTCTACGCTGCTGGCCTGACGCCCGATCTGTTCGCTGATGTTATGACTGCTGGCCGCAATGGTATCCGTGCCGTCGCTGATCTCCTGCGCGGCTCCGCGAACCTGCCCCACGATCTTCTCCAGCCCATCGCCAATGCCGTTAATCGCATTGATCAACTGGCCCACTTCGTCGCGACGATGGGTATCCATATGGACCTGCAGATTCCCGGCGGCATATTGCTCCGCCAGGTGGATCACCTGCTGCAGAGGACGAGTCATTGCCCGACGGGTGTACCAGACAAACCCCAGCGCAAAGATGACCACCAGAATCAGTCCGGTACTCAGGAACAGGTTACGGCTATGCGTAATGGGGGCGAGCAGGCTGCTACGGTTAACTTCGCCAGCGATCACCCAGTTCCAGCCTGGTAACTGCTGCCAGGCGAGAATCTGGTGTTCACCGTTGATCGCTACCTGCTGCATGCCCTGCGGCTGCGTCAGCAGCGGCTGCAACGTTGTCCTATCCCAGCCTGGCCGTTTCCCTTCGTTGTGCTGATCGAACAGATACTCTCCCTGAGCCTTGCCAGGTGTGCCGTTGAGCACAAAGAAATGACCGCTGGCACCCAGCCGACGAGCCAGAATTTTTTCACGCATCAGCGCATATTGTTTATCAATGCCGACACCGACAAACAGGACGGCGATGACCCTGCCACTCTCATCTTTTACCGGCTGATATTGTGTGATGTAGCGATGGCCGAACAGTGTCGCAAGCCCAAGGTAGACATCGCCCTGATGGACGCTTTTCCAGGCGGCGCCGCTGCGGTCAAGCTGTGTACCAATTGCGCGACTGCCATCTTGCTTTTTCAGCGAGGTGGAAATACGAATAAAATCATCGCCTTCTCGCACAAAAATGGTCGCTACGGCGGCGGTGCGTTCAGTGAAATCATCTACTGCGCTCTGGTCGAGGTTCAGTGTTTTTAACCCGGCGCGTAGCACGGGGGTCGAAAAAGCGCCGACCTGCACCCGGGAGCGTTCATCCAGGCTAAAGCGCTTAGGCAGGAAGCTGGTAAACAAACTGGTGTAGTGAGCCACCTCGTCGGTGAGGGTAGCGTTAAACATGGTGACCATTTCACTGATGCCCTGCACCTGGTTGCGCATGTCATCAATGGCGAGATTTTCCAGCTGGCGCGAGGCGTTGTAGCTTTGCGTCAGTGTCAATACCAGCAACAACAGCGCAACGCTAAGAGACGTCAGTACAGACAGCTTAACTCCGAGACTCAGTCTGCTGAGAGAGAGGCGCTTCATAAATTACCTTTAATCACGTTAGAGGAATACACCATCAACGGCAGAGCACGGGAAAAGTTTAGGAGGAAATCTGGTGACTAAGCGCAGCGGGGGATTTCGCAAATTCACCCGCAGACCCTACACTTGAACGGCACGTCTTACCCCGCTCAGGAGAGACCATGATTGAACTCACCACAGAAACGCTGGCCGGTATCGAATGCCTGCACGCCACGCCTGCCGGACAACGGCATCAGCAACTGCCCACCGTGCTGTTTTATCACGGCTTTACCTCGTCAAAAGAGGTCTACGCCTACTTTGCTGTTGCCCTCGCGCAGGCGGGATTTCGCGCAGTGATGCCGGATGCGGAGCTGCATGGCGCGCGTTATCACGGTGACGCTGATGCACGCCTTGGCCGCTTCTGGGAGATTCTGAAACAGAACATTGATGAGCTGCCGCTGCTGGAAGCCGCACTGCGTAAGGAGAATCTGATCGCCGGAGAGCGTTTCGCGGTAGCGGGCGCTTCAATGGGCGGCATGACAGCATTAGGTGCGATGGCGCGCTATCCGCAGATTAAGAGCGTTGCCTGCATGATGGGATCGGGCTATTTTATGCAGCTCAGTCAGTCGCTGTTTCCGCCGCTGGTGGCCGTCACGCCGGAGCAGAAAGCGCAATTTGCTGCCCGCATGGCATCGCTGGCGGACTATGATCCTTGCAACCGACTGGAGGCACTGGCAAACCGTCCGTTACTACTGTGGCATGGTGAGGCGGATGAGGTGGTGCCCTGGGCGGAAAGCGTACGGCTGGAAAGGGCACTGCATGACAACGGGCTGGCGCAGCATTTGACCTCGCTGTCGGAAAAACAGATTGGCCATAAGATCACGCCATCAGCATTGACGGCGCTGGTCAGCTTTTTTGCACAACAGCTATAAAAAATGAACGGGCGGAGAAGGCATCTGCCGCCCGTAAACTTACCGGCACTTACCCGTGCGCAGACAATTTTTCTGCTGCTCTGGCAGGCGTGTTGACTGGGTTCCTTTCCGGCGTATCCAGCCGATTAACGTAGACATAACCTGATGCCGCTTCGCTGCTGTGACTTCTTATTTGCTGCGCACAGTCAGCCTTGCTGGCAAGAGTGGGTGGAGACAGGAAGAGGCCCAGTAAAGTGGCGATAACGAACGTTTTCATGCCCGACTCCTCACGTCAGGGAACACACTGGGAGACGCCACAATACCTGCCCGTAGCGTCACTATTCATTCTAGTAACCGGCCAGATTATCGCCAGATCGTTCCCCTGAACCTCTTCGTCAGCGTTTTTGAACAAACGTCGATTAACGCTCTGTATTCACTCTGTTAGCACAAAAAGTCACGGCATCTGGCATGCCACCGCCGATTTGTTTAAATGTGCGCTTGAGTTTAGAGGGCGCCGCCAGTATGATTACGCGTCAATTTTTCAGCCGCATTCTCAGGCTGTGTCCCACAAGCGCTCGTCACGGCGAACCTTTGTGGGACACAGCCTATAACGTTCCTTGCTTCCATGGGCCGCGGTTGACCCCGACAGGAGGCTGAATAATCCGTAAGGAGCAATTTCGATGCGTCATTACGAAATCGTATTTATGGTTCATCCTGACCAGAGCGAACAGGTTCCTGGCATGATCGAGCGTTACACTGGTGCTATCACTGGTGCAGAAGGCACGATTCACCGTCTGGAAGACTGGGGTCGCCGTCAGCTGGCTTACCCGATCAATAAACTGCACAAAGCGCATTACGTTCTGATGAACGTTGAAGCGCCGCAGGAAGCGATCGATGAGCTGGAAACAAACTTCCGCTTCAACGACGCCGTTATCCGTAGCATGGTTATGCGCGTTAAAAACGCGGTAACTGAAGCATCACCGATGGTTAAAGCGAAAGATGAGCGTCGTGATCGTCGCGAAGATTTTGCTAACGAATCCGCTGATGAGTCAGATGCTGGGGATTCTGAAGAGTAATCCATCGTGACGGTTAATCGACTGCGTTTGTCTGGCACTGTGTGCAAGACGCCGGTCCGAAAAATTAGCCCGTCAGGAATTCCTCACTGTCAGTTCGTGCTTGAGCACCGCTCAGTGCAGGAGGAGGCCGGGTTTCACCGGCAAGCCTGGTGTCGTATGCCTGTTATTATTAGCGGCAGCGTCCATCAGGTGATTACTCAACATATAACGGTCGGCACGCAAATCACCCTCGACGGTTTCATTAGTTGCCACCAGGCACGAAATGGCCAGAGCAAAGTGGTGTTCCATGCCGAGCAGATTGAATTGATAGATTCTGGAGACTAGCCTAATGGCACGTTATTTCCGTCGTCGCAAGTTCTGCCGTTTCACCGCGGAAGGCGTTGTTGAGATCGATTACAAAGACATCGCAACGTTGAAAAACTACATTACCGAAAGCGGTAAAATTGTCCCGAGCCGTATCACCGGTACTCGTGCAAAATACCAGCGTCAGTTGGCTCGCTGCATCAAGCGCGCGCGTTACCTGTCTCTGCTGCCGTACACTGATCGTCATCAGTAATCGGCAACTGTCCATTAACGACTTTAAGAGGATAAGGTAATGCAAGTTATTCTGCTTGATAAAGTAGCAAACCTGGGCAGCCTGGGTGATCAGGTTAACGTTAAAGCGGGCTACGCTCGTAACTTCCTGGTACCACAGGGCAAAGCTGTTCCTGCTACCAAGAAAAACGTTGAGTTCTTCGAAGCACGCCGTGCTGAACTGGAAGCCAAACTGGCTGACGTTCAGTCTGCAGCGACTGCACGCGCTGAGAAAATCAATGCACTGAGCACTGTCACCATCACGTCTAAAGCTGGCGATGAAGGTAAACTGTTCGGTTCAATCGGTACCCGCGACATCGCTGATGCAGTGACTGCAGCAGGCGTTGAAGTCGCTAAGAGCGAAGTTCGTCTGCCGAACGGCGTTCTGCGCACTACCGGTGAGCATGAAGTGGACTTCCAGGTTCACAGCGAAGTATTCGCGAAACTGATCGTGAAAGTCGTTGCTGGTTAATTATTAACTGAGCACGACAAAAACGCCGGCCCTGTGCCGGCGTTTTTGTTTTTATGGCTTTATCCTGCCACTTTCCGCACTACTGCGCACGAATAAAGCTGCCATCTGGCTGGCGAGTGAACAGCACCGGGCCGTTTGCGCCATCAACCGTCAGTCCCGTCACTGCACCCTGCGCGTCCTGACGGATTTTAACCTGCTGACCACTTTTCAGTGAGCTGAGTGGCTGATCGCTGCCTTCTACCCGCGCCATCGCAAACACATCATTGACCGGCAGGCTATTGTCACGAAACAGCTGCGCCAGGGTCTGACCGGAAGCGATGGTCAGGTTGCGCCACTCGCCCTGAGAATCTGCCTTCGGCGTCTGCTGAGACGGTGAGGATGAAGGCTGGCGGGTACTACGGTCACCATAAATATCCGCCTGCATCGGTACTTCTTTCTCCGCCTGGGGTGCGACCGGCTGCTCGACCGGATAACGCAGCGTGCTGGCTGGCCAGAGAAACGCCACCAGCATCACCAGCAATGCAGCCACAATGCCACGACGGTGCGGCGCAGGCAGCGGATCCATCCAGCGAATGTGGTCAGTAAAATGCCAGATACGCTGAAGCCATGTTGGCAGGCGGGATGACGTGTCTGAAGCCATTCGGGGTTCCTCCTCTCCGGCAGGCTGCTGAGGCCTGCGTGCGGCCAGCCAGGTCTGCAGCCGGGATAAAATATGTGTTGCACGCATCCTGCGGCGTCGTGGGGCAATCTGGCCCATAGTTGCTCTCTTATTCAGGTGCTACAGACGGGGTGATCCCCATCGATAGTTATAGTATGGGCAATACCGGCTCGAAGTGCCCGCCAGCATTGATAAATTTGACGGCGCTATTGTTTCTCTTTCCCTCGCAAAAGTCATCTGCGACGCAGGGCATTTTACGGCAGCGGCCTGCGCTGCTATGCTGCCGGTTCGAATTTATCCGAGAGTGAAAGGAACGAAGATGACTACCCCTTCTTTCGACAGCGTCGAAGCACAAGCAAGTTACGGTATCGGTTTACAGGTTGGCCAGCAGTTGCTGGAATCTGGTCTGCAGGGTCTGCAACCAGAAGCACTGCTCGCGGGTCTGCGCGACGCGCTGGAAGGGAACTCGCCGGCTGTACCGGTTGATGTCGTTCATCGCGCGCTGCGCGAAGTGCATGAACGCGCTGAAGGCGTGCGTCGTGAGCGCACTGAAGCGATGGCAGCAGAAGGTCAGGCGTTCCTGCAGGAACATGCGCAGCGTGAAGGCGTGAGCAGCACCGAATCAGGCCTCCAGTTCAGTGTGATTACACAGGGCGAGGGTCCAATCCCGTCACGTCAGGATCGCGTACGCGTTCATTACACCGGCAAACTGATCGACGGCAGCGTGTTCGACAGCTCTGTTGCTCGTGGCGAACCCGCGGAATTCCCGGTTAGCGGCGTGATCCCAGGCTGGATTGAAGCACTGACCCTGATGCCGGTTGGCTCAAAATGGGAACTGGTCATCCCACAGAACCTCGCCTATGGCGAGCGCGGTGCGGGTGCCTCTATTCCACCTTTCAGCACCCTGATCTTCGAAGTCGAACTGCTGGAAATTCTGTAATTGCCGGACGCTGCAACCATCACGGTTGCAGCGTTTTCTCCCGCCTTATTTCTGCTGTAAATTCACCTGCCACAGCGCGAAGCCAACCGCATCTGTCCCTTTGGGCTGAAGCGGATATTGCGCATGCTGCTTAATAAACCCGGTCGCTTTATCACCCGGTGCCGTTTCAAACTGAATGTCGAGCGGGGTGGATGAGGTAATGGGTGCCAGCCGCCAGTTATTGTCCGCCTTCGGCTGAACTTCACCGTGCGCTTTGGTTTCCGCGCTGATATAGGCTGCAACTACCGAACGGTTCTCATCCGGCGAGGCAAAAGCGATGTACTTATCCCCGGTGCCGGCAAACTTGCCGCCGTAAGCGCGATAGTTATTGGTCGCCACCAGAAAAGTGGCCTGTGGATCGATTGGTTTACCCTGCCAGCTCAGCTGACGGATACGTGAGGCATCAGGATGGGTCAGCTGACACTCCGCGTCATAACGTGCGGGCTGAGTCACATCGATCTGATAACTGACCCCATCGATCACATCAAAGTTGTAGGTTCGAAAATCCCAGTTGATCAGCGGCTGCGTTTTCGTGCTGTGAGGATCGATCTGATTAAACTGACCCGCAGAGCACTCCAGCCACTCTTTAACCTGCGCACCGCTGATCTTCATCACCACCAGGGTGTTGGGATAGAGATAGAGATCGGCCGCGTTACGGAAGGTCAGCGCGCCTTTCTCCACTTCGACATAGCTGGCTGGATCGTTCTTACGTCCGCCCGCTTTAAACGGTGCAGCAGCAGAGAGCACCGGAAGACGACCCAGATCCGGATCGCCCTGAATGAAATGCTCCACGTAGGCACGCTGGGCATTATTGACGATCTGCACCGTCGGGTCGTCCTGTACCAGCGACAGATAGCTGTACATGACATCGGCGGACTTGCCGATGGGCTTCGCCACAAACTCCCGCGTAGCGCGGTGATCGTCAGCCAGCACTTTCACCAGCGCCGAATCCTCCGCCGCCAGTGATTTCTTCGTGGCGGTATCATAGATTGGCCGCGCCTGCGCTTTGCCGCTGCTCACCTGCCAGCGTCCCCCCTCATTGTTCAGAACCAGGTCGACCACGCCAAGGTGATCGCCCCACATGCCTGGCATTACCGCCGGAATCCCGTTCAGGGTGCCGTTAGCAATGTCTGCGCCCTTAATGTCAGCGAAATCTTTGCTGGGGAAGACGGCATGCGCATGACCAAACAGGATGGCATTAATGCCTTCTACCTGGCTGAGATAGTAAACCGAGTTCTCCGCCATCGTGTGATACGGCTCGCTGCTCAGGCCGGAGTGGGGGATGGCAATAATCACATCGGCGCCCTGCGCACGCATCTCAGGCACGTAGCGGCGAGCTGTTTCCGTGATGTCATCGACCCGCACCTTGCCCTGCAGGTTAGCTTTATCCCACACCATGATCTGTGGCGGCACAAAGCCGATATAACCAATTCTTAGGGTCTGCGTTTTGCCCTCACGGTCAACCACCGTGGTAGGTTTGATGATCCAGGGCGTAAACAGCGGTTTGCCGCTCTTCACGTCCATCACGTTGGCATTAACATAAGGAAAACGGGCGCCCGCCAGCGCTTTTTTCAGGTAGGGCAGTCCATAATTGAATTCATGATTGCCGAGGTTGCCAACGCTGTAATCCAGCGTGTTGAGTGCCTTATAGACCGGATGGATCTCGCCCTCACGTAATCCTTTTGCCGCCATATAGTCGCCCAGTGGGCTGCCCTGAATGATGTCGCCGTTATCAACCAGCAGGCTGTTTTTCACCTCCTGGCGTGCGGCGTGAATCAACGTGGCGGTTCGGACCAGACCAAATTTCTCGGTTGGCGTATCTTTGTAATAGTCGAAATCCATCATATTGCTGTGCAGATCGGTGGTTTCCAGTATCCGCAAATCCACCGTCGCGGCCTGTGTGGCGAGGGAAACGCTTAGGGCCAGTAACATCATTCCGGGCTTAAACATGCTTGCTCCTGCTGCAAAATAAAGAAGGATCTCAAAATAATGTAAAAGCCTGCCCGTTGGTTATTTTAAATCGTGATGGATATAACGTTTTGTCGCATCAGCCAGCGGCAGATTCTTATACGACAGAGACGCAGCGGCTCAGGCTTGGTGATAGGCCGGCAACTATGGTATTGATATATCTATAAATTGGATTGCCACCGTATATGTAAATGGGCACATCAGGCGGAACTGCTAAAATATCACTATTTGACGGTGAGCTGATCCTGCAGCAGACAGACACAATGAGGTGAAAAATGTTAGAGCCAATCTGCCAACTGGCACGCGAAGCAGGCGACGCGATTATGCAGGTTTATAACGGTGCCGCGCCGCTTGACGTTTCTCACAAATCGGACGATTCGCCGGTAACCGCCGCGGATATCGCTGCGCATGAGGTGATCCTTTCTGGCCTGAAGCAATTAACGCCAGAGGTTCCCGTGCTGTCAGAAGAAGATCCGCCAGCCTGGGAGGTACGTCAGCACTGGCAGCGCTACTGGCTGGTCGATCCGCTGGATGGCACCAAAGAGTTCATCAAACGTAATGGTGAATTTACCGTGAATATTGCGCTGATTGAAGCAGGCAAGCCGGTGATGGGTGTGGTCTATGCGCCTGTGCTGGGCGTGATGTACTCTGCGGCAGACGGCAAAGCGTGGAAAGAGGAGGGCGGTCGGCGTGAACAGATTCAGGCCCGAGATGCGCGTCCACCGCTGGTGGTGGTGAGCCGTTCGCATGGCGATGACGACGAGATGAAAGAGTACCTGAAGCAGCTGGGTGAGCATCAGACCGTCGCGACAGGCTCTTCACTGAAATTCTGCCTGGTCGCAGAAGGGAAAGCCCAGCTCTATCCGCGCTTCGGGCCAACGAACATCTGGGATACCGGCGCAGGCCATGCCGTGGCGATGGCCGCTGGGGCGCATGTGCATGACTGGCAGGGGAAAACCCTTGACTATGCCCCGCGAGAATCTTTCCTTAATCCGGGCTTCCGCGTTTCACTGTTTTAACGCTGTCTGAACGCGCAGCCCGCTGAAACCCCGGCGGGCGATTCTTTTCCCGCCGGGGTTTCAGCGATTACGCCTTCAGCAGTGACGTGACCAGCGCAATCACTTTTGTCACTTCATTCTGTGTGAGCGGTCCATCTTTCACAAATTTCACCTTGCCCTGCTTATCCAGCACCACAATAGCGGAACTGCCCGGCTGTAACTGCCAGGCACGCTGCACATTGCCCTTACTGTCGACGACAAATTGCGACCACTGATATTGCTGCTTATTGGTCTCAACGCTGCTGCGCACAAACATACCCGTGCCGGGAATGGCATCATCCGTATTAATGATAGTGGTCGTCTGATAGCGATCATGCGGCAGCTTCGCGGCCTTGATTGCCTCTATCAATGCTGCATTCATCTGCTTAGCGGATGAACGACCGGCAATATGCTGAATAACGCGTATTTTTCCGCTCAGCTGCGCGCTATTCCAGTTTTTGTAGCTAAACTTCTCCTGCTGTAATAACAGCTCACCTTTGTCATTCACGCCAACGGCTGGTACCCGCATATTCTGCCTGATGTCATGCGCCATCACGCTTGCCGGTAGCAGTAAAGACCACGCCACAGCTGCCAGAATTATTCGCATTGCTATTTCCTTGAGTGATCAGACCAGTCAGTCATTTTACTGCAATAGTAAGCAGGGATGATGCGCCTGTCCTGGAAAGGTGTCAGGTTTGTTATGGCCGCCACAATTCCTTAACCAGCCAAGGTTTATACTGTGTTGCGTAAGCCTGATAACAGAGTGTTCTGTAATGATGTGTCAATTCAGTAAAAAAATTCACTTTCTGGAACACTAGTCGTTTTGAGTGTTCTATAGTTATCGCGAATTCGCGCTTCATGGGCTGGAACCAAATTTGGAAACGGCGAAGCGTGCTTTAAAAATGTACAGGAGTTAGTCAGTATGAAGATCTTCCAGCGCTATAATCCGCTGCAAATAGCGAAATATGTAAAAACGCTGTTCAAAGGAAGGTTGTATATCAAGGACGTCGGCGCGTTCGAGTTCGATAAAGGGAAAGTATTAATCCCACGCGTCAAAGACAAACAGCACCTGAGCGTGATGTCAGAAATTAACCGCCAGGTCGTTCGTCTCAAACTTGAGTTCAACTAATAACAAGGGCGCCGATGGCGCCCTTAGTCATTCTACTCTTCTTCGCTTTTGGTCATACTCAGCACCGGCGGTCGTTCATCAATGCGCGTGACCAGCAACTGGTCGATGCGATAGCTATCAATATCCACCACTTCGAACTTGTAGCCAGCGAACTTCACAAAATCGGTACGCTTCGGAATCTTACGCAGCATATACATCATAAAGCCGCCGATGGTTTCATAGTTGCCTGACTGCGGGAAATCATCAATGTCCAGCACGCGCATCACATCATCAATCGGCGTGCCGCCTTCAACCAGCCATGAATTCTCATCGCGCGCCACAATCTGCTCTTCCATGCCCTGACCAACCAGATCGCCCATCAGCGTGGTCATCACGTCATTCAGGGTAATAATGCCCACGACCAGCGCATATTCGTTCATGATCACCGCGAAATCTTCTCCGGCGGTTTTAAAACTTTCCAGCGCTTCAGAGAGGGTCAGCGTATCCGGCACGATCAGTGCAGAGCGAATCTGCAGTCCGCTGTTCAGCGCCATGCTCTGATTACCCAGTACGCGCAACAGCAACTCTTTTGAGTCGACATAGCCAACGATATGGTCGATATCGCCGCTACAGACCAGGAACTTTGAATGAGGATGCTGGGCGATTTTGGTTTTGAGGCTGGCTTCGTCTTCGTGCAGATCAAACCAGACGATATTCTCGCGCGAGGTCATTGAGGAGGGAACAGTACGTGACTCCAGCTCAAACACGTTTTCGATCAGCTCATGCTCCTGTTTACGCAGCACGCCAGCCAGCGCACCGGCTTCCACCACCGCGTAGATATCATCGGAGGTAATATCATCTTTACGCACCATCGGCAGTTTGAAAATACGGAAGAAGACGTTGGCCAGGCCGTTAAACAGAAACACCAGCGGACGCATCACCAGCAGGCAGAAACGCATCGGGTTGATGATGCGCAGCGCGATGGTTTCCGGTGCGACCATGCCGACCCGTTTTGGGGTTAAGTCGGCAAACAGAATAAACAGGCTGGTGACGATGGTGAAAGAGCAGATAAAGCTGAGTTGCTCCGCCAGTTCCGGCGAGACAAATCGGTTAAACAGGCCGCTGAAAACCGGTGAAAAGGCGGCGTCGCCGACAATACCCCCCAGAATGGCGACGGCGTTGAGGCCAATTTGCACCACGGTGAAGAACATGCCCGGTGTTTCCTGCATTTTCAGTACACGCTGTGCATTAATGTTGCCTTCATCGGCCAGCAGTTTCAGTTTGATCTTACGGGCGGCCGCCAGCGAGATTTCCGACAGGGAGAAAAAGGCACTGATTACGATCAGCAATAAAATGACAAGCAAGCTATCTAACATATGAGATCCAAAGGGTTATCTACTTGTCATTTTTGGCCTGGGCAGCGTGGGTAATCGCAAACAGAGTTGGTTTATCCGTGAAACAAAGCTATCCGTGCCAAAAATGTCTGCGCCAGTTCGACAACAACGTAAACGTCGGGGCAGAAATGAAAACAGGCGGAATGCCTGTGGTGGCAGATTATAGCAGGAGCGCTCATCGGGCCGCCAGAGGGCAAACCGCCGCTTCAGACAGCATTAGCGACCAGAACTGCTGGTTATCGACTCAGATTTATCTTGGTGAGTTGTTCTGGACTGAACATTCCGTCCCGCAGGAGTTGTATCGCTCCCCCCATTTACCGACAATAGCCCCGTTATTTGACTTAGATGTCAGCGTTGCGCCGCCGCTTGCCATAAAGTGCGGCTATGATGAGGGTGTTGCCGTTGCGGTAGTGCGGGCAAAGATGATTAATAAGCGCCCCGCGGAATAGGGGCCGGCATGATTAACAGGAGTACAAGTGCCACGATTTTATGTTTATTGCATGGCTGGCCTGCTGCTTGCCGCGCCCGCCCTTGAGGCGGCGACAGTGCGATTGCAGGTAAACGGCTTAACCGGGGATCTGCAAAAAAATGTCAGAGCGCGCTTGTCCACCATCGGCAGCGATGAGGTCTCTAATGATGGTCGTTTTCGTGCGCGTGTCTCTGTTGCGATAAAAGAGGGGCTGCGCGCACTCGGTTATTACGAACCCACCATCGATTTTGAATCCCGCCCTGCGCCTGCGAAGGGGGGACGGCCGGTATTAGTGGCACACGTGACGCCTGGCGAGTCTGTCAAAATTGGCGGCAGCACCATTGTGGTGGAAGGCGATGCGCGTAATGATCCCGATTACAAAGCCTGGGTGAAGCAGGGGCGGCCCAAAGTGGGCACGCAGCTTAACCACGGGCAATATGACAAATTCAAAAGCGGCTTCTCTAATCTTGCGCTGCGTAACGGCTATTTCGACGGCACCTTTAAAAAAAGCCAGCTCGGCGTCTCGGTTGAGCGGCGTGAAGCTTTCTGGGATATCGACTACGACAGCGGCGAGCGCTATCGCTTTGGTGATGTCACTTTTCAGGGATCGCAGATTCGCGAAGAGTACCTGCGAAATCTGGTGCCTTTTAAAGAGGGGGATTACTACAGCTCACGTGATTTAGCCGAGCTTAACCGCCGCCTTTCCGCTACTGGCTGGTTTAATTCAGTGGTGGTCGCGCCAGAATTCAGCAAGGGGCGACAGACCAAAGTGCTACCGTTGAGTGCCGTAATGTCACCCCGCACCGAAAACACCATTGAAACCGGCGTTGGTTACTCTACCGATGTTGGCCCGCGCCTGAAAGGGACCTGGAAAAAGCCGTGGATCAACGATAGCGGCCACAGCCTGGCAGCCAGTGCCTACGTTTCCGCGCCGGAACAGCAGGTCGATCTCAGCTACAAAGTGCCGCTGCTGAAAAGCCCGCTGGAGCAGTACTACACCTTCTCCGGCGGACTGAAGCGCACCGATCTCAATGACACCAAAGCGGATACCACTACGCTTGCGATGTCGCGCAACTGGGACAGCAGCAGCGGCTGGCAGAAGGCAGTCAACCTGCGCTGGAGCCTGGATCACTTTACCCAGGGCAGCGTGACCAACACCACCATGCTGCTCTATCCTGGCGTCAGCGTAAACCGTACCCGTTCCCGTGGTGGTCTGATGCCAACCTGGGGCGATTCACAGCGCTACTCGGTGGACGTCTCTGATACCACCTGGGGTTCAGACGTCGACTTCCTGATCCTGCAGGCGCAAAACGTTTGGATCCGTACTCTCGGTGACAGTCATCGCTTTGTGGCGCGCGGCAATGTTGGCTGGATTGAAACCAACGACTTTGAAAAAGTGCCGCCGGATCTGCGCTTCTTTGCCGGGGGTGATCGCAGTATTCGCGGCTACAAATACAAAAACATTTCACCGCGCGATGATGACGGCAAACTTACCGGTGCGTCAAAACTCGCCACCGGATCGCTGGAATATCAGTACAACGTTACGGGCAAATGGTGGGGTGCGGTGTTTGTCGACTCGGGTGAAGCGGTCAACGATATTAAACAAAGTAATGTAAAAACCGGTGCAGGCTTTGGTGTGCGCTGGTCTTCACCGGTCGGGCCGATCAAATTTGATATTGCCCGCCCAATCGGCGATGACGAGGAGCATGGATTGCAATTTTACGTAGGACTGGGGCCTGAACTATGAAGTGGTGGAAAAAGGTCCTGATCGGCATTCTGATCTTTCTGGTGCTGCTGTTGGGCGGCGTGGCATTTTTAATCGGCACCACGCCGGGGCTGCATTTAGTGCTGAAGGGCGCGTCGCGCTGGGTGCCTGGCCTGTCGATCAAACAGGTCGATGGCGGCTGGCGTAACCTGACCCTTAACGGTCTGCGTTACGAAATGCCGGGCGTCAGCGTGGATGCCGGACAAATCCATCTGGCGGTGGACCTCAACTGCCTGCTGCACTCCTCAGTGTGTGTTAACGATCTCTCTCTGCGCGATATCAGCGTGGTGGTCGACAGTAAGAAAATGACGCCAGCTGCGCCAGCGCCGGAAGAGGAGAGTGGCAACACTAACCTCAGCACGCCATACCCCATCACGCTGCGTCATCTTGGCCTGCAAAACATTAATGTCAAAGTTGATGACACCGCTATTTCGTTGCTTGATTTCACCACCGGCCTGCAGTGGCAGGATCGCGCGCTGACGCTGAACCCGACTCATATTCAAAGTCTGCTGATTGCGCTGCCGAAAGCGGCGAAAGTCGTGAATGAAGAGGTGGTGGAGCCAAAAGTTCAGCAGCCACATCCCGCTGAAAAACCGCTGGGTGAAACGCTGCAGGCGATGTTTGCGCAACCGCTGTTGCCTGCGCTGCCTGATTTCCGGCTGCCGCTGGATATTGAGGTGCAGCAGATTCTCGGCGAGCAGTTGCGGATTACTGGCGACACCGATATTTCCGTCAGCCGTTTGCTGCTTAAAGCCAAAACCGCCGATCGTCAGATGCAACTGACGACGCTGGAAGTGGACTCTAACCTGGGTAACCTTAACGGTCGCGGGCAGGCAACGCTGGCAGATAACTGGCCGGTGGATTTCACGCTGAACGGCACGGTCAATACCGACCCGATTAAAGGCGAAAAGCTCGCGCTGAAACTTAACGGCGCGATGCGCGACGAGCTGAAGCTGGGCCTGAACCTGTCAGGTCCGGTGAAGGCGCAGCTGGACGCCACAACCCAGCTGGCGGTGGCGGGACTGCCGCTGTCATTGCAGCTGACCAGCCCGCAGCTACGCTGGCCGTTAACCGGCCCGGTACAGTACCAGGCGGATAATCTGGACTATCAATTTAAAGGCAAAGCTACCGACTATGTGATGTCACTGCGCACCGCCGTGAAGGGGGAATCTGTGCCACCGGCGACGGTTTCGCTGACGGGTAAAGGCAACGTTGAGCAGTTCAGCCTCGATCGCCTTCGCGTGGCGGCGCTGCAGGGCAACATCGATCTCACCGCGCTGGTGGACTGGAGCAAGGCAATTAGCTGGCGCAGCGAACTGACGCTGGCGGGGATTAATACCGCTAAACAGTATCCAGACTGGCCCGCGCGGCTGGATGGCAAAATCACGACCCGCGGTAGTCTGTATGGCGGCAGCTGGCAGCTGAGCGTGCCTCAGCTACAACTTAAAGGCAATGTGAAACAGAATGCCGTGACCGCTGACGGCTCTCTGACCGGTAATAGCTACAACCAGTGGACGGTGCCGGGCATCAAGCTGGCGCTGGGACGAAACCATCTGGATGTCAAAGGGGCGTTGGGCGACAGTCTGGATCTCGACGCCAGCATCGACGCGCCACAGCTCGACAATGCACTGCCCGGCCTGGGCGGTGTCGTCAACGGTACAATCAAAGCGCGTGGCACACTGAAAGCACCACAACTGCTGGCCAATCTCAATGGTCGTGGTCTGCGCTGGCAGCAGATGCAGATCAATCGCGTCACTCTGAATGGTGACGTCCGCTCTGGCGAGCAGGTGGCGGGTAAACTGCAACTGCGCGTTGAGCAGCTTAAGCAGGATGCGCTGAACATCAGTCTGCTGACCCTGAATGCGGATGGTAACGAGCATCAGCATCTGCTGAAGCTTAATGTACAGGGAAAACCGGTATCGGGTCAGTTGGCGCTGAACGGCAGCTTTGATCGTCAGACCGAGCGCTGGAAAGGCTCGCTGAACGATACCCACTTTGATACGCCGGTCGGTGAGTGGCGTCTGACCCGCGCCATGGCGATCGATTATCTGAACAGCCGTCAGACGACGACCATCGGGCCGCACTGCTGGCAGAATCCCAATGCGCAAATTTGCGTGCCGGAGCCGGTTGAAGCAGGCCCGGCAGGCAAGGCGCATGTGGTGCTGAATCGCTTTGACCTCGCGATGGTGAAGCCGTTTATGCCGGAGGCGACCCAGCTTAGCGGCCTGTTCAGCGGCGATGTGCGCGTCAACTGGACTGCCGATGGCAGCCTGCCAACCGGTGCCGTGGCACTGAAGGGCAACGGTGTGAAAGTGGTACAGGATGTGCAGGGCAATAGCCTGCCAATCGCCTTCGACACCCTGAACCTGAATGCCGCGCTGCGAAACGGGCGCGCCCAGCTCGACTGGCTGATCCGCATTGCCAAAAACGGTCAGCTGGATGGCAATGTGCAGATCGACGACCCGCAAAACCGCCGCACGCTGGGCGGTAACGTCAACATCCGCAATATCTCGCTGGCGATGCTGAATCCGGCGCTGATGCAGGGCGAGAAGATCAAAGGCAACCTGAACAGCAGCCTGCGGCTGGGCGGAAGCGTGCAACAGCCGCAGGTCTTTGGTCAGCTTGGCCTGACGGGTGTGGATGTGGATGGCAACTTTATGCCGGTTGATCTCACCGCCGCCAACCTGAACCTGGTGTTCAACGGCATGCGTTCTACCCTCAACGGTCTGGTGCAGACCGGGCAGGGCAACATCAACCTCAGCGGTGATGCTGACTGGAGCCAGCTCGACAACTGGCGTGCGCGCATCGCGGCGCAGGGCAGTCGGGTTCGCGTAACGGTACCGCCGATGGTGCGTATGGACGTCTCGCCGGATCTGGTGTTTGAAGCGACGCCAGCCGCTTTTAACCTGGATGGCCGTGTCGATATTCCGTGGGCGCGCATCACGGTGCAGGAAGTGCCGGAAAGTGCCACCGGCGTCTCGTCGGATGAAGTAATGCTGGATCAGCAGCTGAAGCCAATCGCACCACAAACTGCCTCTATTCCGATTAACAGTAATCTGGTCATCCACGTCGGCAACGATGTGCGGCTCTCTGCATTTGGCCTGAAAGCGAAGCTGAATGGCGATCTGAAAATGGTGCAGGATCGGTCGGGTCTGGGCTTAAACGGCCAGATCAACATTCCATCCGGTCGCTTCCACGCTTATGGTCAGGATCTGATCGTGCGCAAAGGTGAGCTGCAGTTTGCCGGTCCACCGGATCAGCCTTACGTCAACCTGGAAGCCATCCGTAACCCGGAGGCCACTGAAGATGACGTCACTGCGGGTCTGCGCGTCACCGGCCTCGCGGATGAGCCGAAAGCGGAAGTCTTCTCCGATCCGGTGATGTCGCAACAGGAAGCGCTTTCCTATCTGCTGCGCGGTCAGGGACTCGGCAGTGACGGCGACAGTAATGCCCTTACTTCGGCCCTTGTTGGCTTAGGGGTTGCACAAAGTGGGCAGGTTGTGGGTAAAATCGGGGAGACATTCGGTGTCAGTAATCTGGCCGTTGATACTGCCGGTGTTGGCGACAGCCAGCAGGTGCAGGTCAGCGGCTACGTGCTACCGGGTCTGCAGGTAAAATACGGTGTTGGCATATTTGATTCACTGGCGACGTTAACCTTACGTTACCGCCTGATGCCTAAGCTCTATCTGGAAGCCGTATCCGGTGTGGATCAGGCTCTCGATTTGCTCTATCAGTTTGAGTTTTAGCAATGCGAATAATTGTCTACGGCAGTTTACGGCGCAAACAGGGAAACAGTCACTGGATGACAAATGCGCAGTGGCTGGGTGATCACCAGATTGAAGGCTTTGAGCTTTACAGTCTGGGGCATTATCCCGGCGTCATTGAGGGCAATGGTGCGGTACATTGCGAGGTGTACCGCATTGATGCCTCAACCCTTGCGGAGTTGGATGCGCTTCGCACCAAAGGGGGAGAGTACAAACGTTATCTGACTCAGACGCCGTTTGGCAGTGCATGGCTTTATGTCTATCAACGCTCAGTGGCAGGACGCCAGCGCATTATGAGTGGTGACTGGCTGAAGCGCGATGCGGAGCCAGAGGCCTGAATAAAAACACCGTCCAGTTGGACGGTGTTTTTTTTTCGACTCACAAATGGGCAGCAGAATTACTTCTTCTGTGCGCGCTCGTAAGAGGAGATGATTTCAGCTTTAGCGGCTTCGGCGTTATCCCAGCCATCCACTTTCACCCATTTACCTTTTTCCAGATCTTTGTAGTGCTCAAAGAAATGGGTGATCTGTGCACGCAGCAGTTCTGGCAGGTCGTTCACATCTTTAATGTGATCGTACTCTTTAGAGAGCTTGGTGTGCGGAACGGCAACCAGCTTGGCATCTTCGCCAGACTCGTCGGTCATTTTCAGCACGCCAACCGGACGGCAGCGGATCACTGAGCCTGGTACCAATGGATACGGGGTCGGAACCAGTACGTCAACCGGATCACCATCCAGAGAAAGGGTATGGTTGATGTAACCGTAGTTGCACGGATAGAACATGGCGGTAGACATGAAACGGTCTACAAACAGGGCACCAGACTCTTTATCAACTTCATATTTGATCGGATCAGCATTCGCTGGGATCTCAATGACAACGTAGATATCTTCTGGCAGGTCTTTACCTGCTGGCACCTGGTTCAAACTCATCTGGCATTCCTTCAGTAGTCGTATGTTGAGTGTCGGCTATTATAGCCAACTGACTCTGAAAGTATGCCCTCTTTTTGGCGTTTCGGAATGCGCCCAAACGCTACTTAGCCGCCACAAACAGCGAAACAATGCCTGCAGCAATCAGTGGTCCTACCGGCACGCCACGGAAGAATGCCACGCCTATCACCGTACCAATCAGCAGACTCCCGATGACTGAAGGCTGCACGCTCATCAAGTTCACGCCACGACCGCCCAGCCAGGCGACAAAGATCCCCACCAGAATCGCCATAATCGACTTCCAGTTGGCGAATGACTTGATCAGTGCAGAGGCGGGCAGAGAGCCGCTGGCCAGCGGAGCCATCACCGCCACGGTCAGAATAATGATGCCAAAGGTGATGCCCTGTTTTTCCACGTAGGGGAAGAACTGGGCCAGCGGGGTAATTTTGATTGCCAGCAGAATCAGAATTGAAAGGGTCACTGCATTGTTGTGAACGAAATAACTCAGTATGGCGAGGCAGATCAGAATGATAGTCGAGGCATAAGCGGCCATGATTTCTCCCTGAAGATTAATGAGTACGCTGGCTTCAGCCAGCGCAAAAGCCAATTATCGATCAACAATCATCGGGGTTAGCACAATTGCCTAAAGCCTGTGACTGCAACATCAGCGCCTGATTGCGCACCAGGCTCAGGCTCTGGGCGCCCAGCGCCACGCTGCCTGACGTACCCTGGTCAGTGAGCTGACTGCGGCTCGCCTCCAGCCAGCTGTCGCGGTAATTCAGCCAGGCGCGCTGTGCGGCACGCAATTTATTTTTAGGCTCGCCGGTGAGGGTTTTCATCAGTGTGCTGTACTGCTTATTCATCTCCTGATCCCAGGCCTGAGTTGCCGCAGCGTAGCACTGATTCATGGCAAGCGTCGTAGAGGCGTCATTCAGGCAGCGATCAAGCGAGGCATCCGCCGGCAGATCCTCTGCCATCGCCACAGCACTGGTAAACAGTAGTGTCAGAAGCAGGGCTGGTTTCATAGTTGTTCTCCCGATAGCGTATAAACGGCCATCAGCTTGATTGATGTTTCCGTGATGATCAAGTTGTTAACACTAATCAGGGTTAAAGCTTCGGACCGTTATTGCCGATATCTTTTCCGTTTTAGGGTCGCTGAAAATTTCGCCTTTTTCATACACGGAAACTAACAGGATGAAACAGTTATCACTTCGCACGGGGTTGCTGGCCTTGCTGGCATTTATGACACTGCTGCTGTTGGCGGTGAGTTTTATGGGTATTGTGGCAATTAACAAAGGGAATCGCTCACTGGATGTGATCAACCGCATTCAGGCAATCGAGCTGAACAGTCTTTATCAGAGCAATGCAGATCTGATGCGAGCCCGTGCTAATGCGGCGCTGGCGGTGCGTAAAATTGAAATTGGTATGCTGGAAGAGGGGGCGGCAGTAACAAAACTGTCACAGGCGGATGTGGTGTCATCACAGCAAAACCTGAAGCGGTTTATGGACGCCGGAACGGTGACGGCGCACGGAAAGATACTGGCGGACGCGATTTCAGGCAGTTACAAAGCCTATCTCGACCAGGGCATCAAACCGATGATGAGCGCGCTGGATAAGCAATATACCGATGAATATTACCAGCTGCTTGAAGGCAATCTGGCGACGCTGGCGGCCAGCTATAACAAGGCGGTCGCGAACTTTGGCCAATTAGCCGATCAGATCACCAAAGCGCAGCTTGAACAGGCGGCCTACAACGAAACCAAAATGAAAATCCTGATTGGCGTGGCGATGCTGCTGACGCTGGTGCTGCTGGTGCTGGCCTGGCAACTGCTGCGCCGGATGCTGCTGCAGCCGCTGAACCTGGCGATTCTGCATCTTGAGCAGATTGCATCAGGCGATCTGTCGCAGGCGCTGCCACCTTCGAGCAACAATGAGCTGGGGCGGCTTAATCATGCGCTGGCCGGGATGCAACAGTCGTTGCGCGCCTCAGTGAGTCAGGTGCGCGAAGCGAGTAGGCAGATCAACCTCGGCAGCCGTGAACTGGCCGCGGGCAACGTCAATCTGTCGCAGCGTACCGAAGAGTCCGCCTCCTCGCTGGAGCAGACTGCGGCCAGCATGGAGCAGCTGACATCCACAGTCCGGCTTAACGCCAGCAATGCCCAGCAGGCGCATCAGCTGGCTAACGCGGTCTCCGATACTGCCGATCGCGGTGCGGAGGTGGTCTGCTGTGTGATGGAAAAAATGCATGAGATTACCGACAGCGCCAATCGTATCGGCGACATTCTTAGCGTGATTGATGGTATCGCCTTCCAGACCAACATCCTGGCGCTCAATGCCGCCGTTGAAGCGGCGCGCGCAGGGGAGCAGGGCCGTGGCTTTGCGGTGGTGGCAAACGAAGTGCGCACGCTGGCCCAGCGCAGTGCAAATGCGGCTAAAGAGATCCGTACACTGATCAGTGATTCACAGACGCGGGTTAAAGAGGGTAGCGAGATGGCGACGCGTGCCGGGGAAACCATGGATGAGATTTCTGGCGAGGTGATGCGCGTAACGGCACTGATGAAAGAGATCTCAATGGCCTCCGACGAACAGAGCCGTGGCATTGAGCAGGTCAATCTGGCGGTAACACAGATGGATGCGGCGGCGCAGCAGAACGCAGCGCTGGTGGAGCAGGCAACCGCCGCGACCCAGTCGCTGGAGGCGCAATCTGATCAGCTTCATGCAACGATGGCGCAGTTCAGGTTGCAGACGGGGTAATAAACATAAGGGCACGAAAATCACCTCCTCAGACAGCGAATTCACCCAAATCAGAGCGAACCGGGCCGCAATAAATAAGCTCAGGGCGCAGGTAATACGGTCAGGGGAGGAAAGCGTCCCGCGCCATGAACGGCGCGGGCCGAACAGTCAGGGATGACAGCCTTGCGTTTATTCCGATCTGACCGTGTTCCCTGTACAGCACAGACTTACAGCAATTTGACGCCACGCTTCATAAAAAAAGCCAGGGCGCGATTAACGCACCCTGGCTTTTTTATATCACTGCCGGATTAGCCCTGACGGCAATCCGGGAACTCGGCCAGGAAACGCTCAACGTCGTTCACCATCGCCTCGTTACCGCAGTAGAACGGGCAGCGCTGATGCAGCGTGACCGGTGGAATATCCAGAATACGCTTCTGACCGTCGCTGGCTTTACCGCCCGCCTGCTCTGCCAGAAACGCCATCGGGTTGCACTCATACAGCAGACGCAGCTTGCCCTGCGGATGGCTGGCGGTGCTTGGATAGAGGTAAATACCGCCTTTCAGCAGATTACGATGGAAATCAGCCACCAGTGAACCGATGTAACGCGAAGTATAAGGACGGTGCGTTGGCAGATCCTCTTCCTGACAGAACTTCAGATATTTCTTCACACCCTGCGGGAAACGGATGTAGTTACCTTCGTTAATCGAATAGGTGTAACCCGTGGGTGGATAGGTCATACGTTCGTGGCTGAGGCAGAACACACCCAGCGACGGATCGTAAGTAAACGCATGCACGCCTGCACCGGTGGTATAAACCATCATGGTGGATGAGCCGTAAACCACGTAACCGGCAGCGACCTGCTTATTGCCTGGCTGCATGAAGTCCGCTTCAACCACTGGCGTACCCGGTTCGCTGACACGATGATAAATAGAGAAAATGGTACCAACGGAAACGTTAACGTCGATGTTAGAAGAACCATCCAGTGGATCCATCAACACTACGTACTTACCGTTCTCCTCACCTTCAAAGATAACGAACTCGTCTTCTTCTTCAGAAGCGATACCGGCGACGATGCCACGCGCTTTCAGTGCTGCCTTCAGTTTTTCGTTGGCGAACAGATCCAGCTTCATCTGCTGTTCACCCTGAACGTTTTCCACACCACTGGTACCGAGAATATCCACTAAACCGGCTTTGTTGATGTCGCGGTGGATAATTTTGGCACCCAGCTTGATAGCTGAAATCAGCGCCGTCAGTTCACCTGTGGCGTGCGGAAAGTCGTGCTGCTTCTCGACGATAAATTCGCCCAACGTTTTCATAACACATTCCCTGAATCTTCGATGGAGTGGCAGCACGCGTAACAGTCTGCCAACGGATGCGTACGCAGTTTAGCCGATTGAACTTCAAAAACCATAGTCCTAATCCGTTTCTTCCGTCTGCGAGCGGCGTTACACTGTGCGCCGAACTTTTGAGTAATGGATCATGTTATGCGCATTCACATTCTCGGGATTTGTGGCACTTTTATGGGCGGTCTGGCGATGCTGGCACGTTCACTTGGTCATGAGGTGACAGGTTCAGACGCCAACGTTTACCCGCCAATGAGTACCCTGCTCGAACAGCAAGGCATTGAATTAACGGAAGGTTACGACGCCAGCCAGCTCGACCCGGTGCCTGACTTAGTCATTATCGGCAATGCGATGACGCGGGGTAATCCTTGCGTGGAAGCGGTACTGGAACGCAACATTCCTTACCTCTCTGGCCCGCAGTGGCTGCACGATTTCGTGCTGCGCGATCGCTGGGTGCTGGCGGTCGCGGGAACACACGGCAAAACCACGACAGCCGGGATGGCAGCATGGATTCTGGAGGCCTGCGGCCTTGAGCCAGGCTTCATTATTGGTGGTGTGCCTGGAAACTTCGATGTCTCGGCAAAATTAGGAAAAAGTCCATTCTTCGTTATTGAGGCGGATGAGTACGATTGCGCATTTTTCGATAAGCGTTCCAAGTTTGTCCATTACTGCCCACGAACCCTGATCCTCAACAATCTTGAGTTTGATCACGCGGATATCTTTGACGATCTGCGCGCGATTCAGAAGCAGTTCCACCATCTGGTGCGGATCGTGCCGGGCCAGGGCAAGATCCTGCTGCCGGAACATGATCCTAACCTCAAACAGGTGATGGCGATGGGCTGCTGGAGCGAGCAGGAGAGTGTCGGTGAACACGGGCGCTGGCAGGCGAAGAAGCTGACCAACGATGCGTCTCACTGGGAAGTGTGGCTCGACGGCGAGAAAGTCGGGGAAGTGACCTGGTCGCTGGTGGGTGAACACAACATGCACAATGGGCTGATGGCGATTGCTGCCGCACGACATGTGGGTGTGAAGCCGGAAGATGCAGGCCAGGCACTAAACAGCTTTATCAATGCACGTCGACGGCTGGAGCTGCGCGGCGAAGTGAATAGCATCAAAGTCTATGATGACTTCGCCCACCATCCGACCGCGATTCTGGCGACGCTGGCTGCACTGCGCAGCAAAGTTGGCGGCAGAGCGCGCATCCTGGCCGTGCTTGAACCACGTTCTAATACCATGAAGATGGGCGTCAGCAAAAACGATCTGGCACCGTCGCTGGCGCGTGCGGATGAGGTCTTTCTATTCCAGCCGCACCACATTCCGTGGCAGGTTTCAGACGTGGCAGACGCATGCATTCCGCCTGCGCACTGGAGCGCGGATATCGATACCCTGGTGGAGATGGTAGCGAAAGCCGCTCAGCCAGGCGACTTTATTCTGGTGATGAGCAATGGCGGGTTTGGCGGCATTCATCAGAAGTTGCTGGACAGACTGGCATAACATCACAGGCGCCCGTTATGGGCGCTTTTTTTAACAGCGTTATTCCCGATAATAGTCTTTGCTCAAAAAAACCGCGTATTTTTGATTCCAGCCTCCCGGCGTCAAAACCAAATTTTAAACCGGCGGCGCAGATCCGAAAGACAGGTATTATAACGACACCGTGTTAAATGGGGTGGAGGTGATCTTTCTGAAATCTTATTACGGGGGGCAGGACGCTATCGTCTTTTATTCAGCCTGAAGTCAACGCCTCGCGCACCGAATGGAAGTTTGGCGTGGCGCCCTGGGATAAAATTAATGTTCGCTGGTCTGTCGGCGGGCTCTATTCCCTTGCGCTGACGGATTATGCACATGACAATCAATGACGCACCGGTGACGTTGATTATTGCGACACCGATCGGCGTCGCACCGCTCATCGCGTTGATCTCTACCTGCGGAATAAAAGCGATCGGCGGACCACCACCGATAAGCTGGGCTATAAACATGCGGATGCGAAACAGTTTGCCAATAAAGGTGATGACCAGGAGCAGGGGTTACAGTTCGATTGTGCGGCTGGCAACGAAAGCGTCTGGGTACCTTATGTCACTTTTGGCGATATCGGACGTGGTGTGAATCGAACGAACGCCAGTTGCGGCTGCGCACCCATATTCTCTCCATTTCCCGACAGGTTATCTGCCGGGAGGCGGGCGAAGGTGCCCGCCATGGCATTACTTCGCTTCAGCCAGTTCGCGCAGATACTGGAAAATCTGGCGGGCAGACTTCGGCGGCTTATTGCCCGCCTTCTCTTTCTGCGCGTTACGTATCATGCTGCGTAACTGCTGACGATCGGCATCGGGATAAAGCGCAATCACCTCGCCCATTGCCTCATCACCCTGTTCAATCAGACGATCGCGCAGCATTTCCAGTTTATGGAACAGCGCAACCTGCTGGTTATGGCGATTCTTGAGCTTATCCAGCGCAACGCGGATCGGCTCTACATCAACACTGCGCAGTAATTTACCGATCAGCTGCAGCTGACGGCGGCGACCCTCTTTTTTGATGCGCTGCGCCAGTTCGACTTCGGTACGCAGGCGCTCATCCAGTGGGATTTTATCCAGCGAGTTTTTACCCAGATCAACCAGTTCGGCACCCAGGCGCTTTAACTCTTCTGCATCGCGTTTAATTTCACTCTTACTGACCCAGATAATCTCTTCATCTTCTTCTTCGTCATTATCTGGCACATCGTCGAGCCACTCATCGGGCTGTCTGGTCATTTCCGGGCTCCCAAAAAAAAGAGGCTAATCCTACCAGTTTATCGGGTGACTGCGAAATTGTTCTCTGACTCTGATAGACTCAAATCATTCACACATAAGATTATGGGCAGGTCGATGAACGTATCTACTCAGGTTGCAGAACAGCGAAAAGTACTGGAGCAGGCCATTGCGCAGGCACTTGAACTGGCTAAAGTAAGCACTGACAGTGCGGAAGTGGCAGTCAGTAAAACCACCGGCATCGGGGTCAGTACCCGCTATGGCGAAGTGGAAAACGTCGAATTCAACAGCGACGGTGCGCTGGGCATCACCGTTTATCATCAGAATCGTAAAGGCAGCGCCTCATCGACCGACCTCAGCCCGGATGCGATCAAACGTACCGTGCAGGCGGCCATTGATATTGCGCGCTATACCTCGCCCGATCCCTTTGCCGGCCCGGCCGACGCGGAGCTGTTGGCCTATGATGCGCCAGACCTTGATCTTTACCATCCGTGGGAGATTGATGCTGACCGCGCCATTGAACTGGCTGCGCAGGCGGAACAGGCGTCACTGCGCGCAGACAAGCGTATTACCAATACCGAAGGGGGCAGTTTCAACAGCCACGTCGGCATTAAAGTTTTTGGCAACAGCCACGGCATGTTGCAAAGCTACTGTTCAAGCCGTCACTCGCTCTCCAGCTGTGTGATTGCCGGGCAGGATGGCAATATGGAGCGCGACTACGCCTATACTATTGGCCGCGCGTTTGACGATTTGAAAAGCCCGGAGTGGGTCGGTGCAGAGTGTGCGCGCCGCACGCTTTCCCGTCTGGCCCCGCGTAAACTTCCGACCATGAAAGCCCCGGTGATTTTCGCCGCTGAAGTGGCGACCGGCTTGTTTGGTCATCTGGTCGGCGCGATCAGCGGCGGCAGCGTTTACCGTAAATCGACCTTCCTGCTGGATTCAATGGGGCAGCAGATCCTGCCGGAGTGGCTCACCATTAATGAACAGCCGCATCTGCTAAAAGGGCTCGCCTCCACGCCATTCGACAGCGAAGGGGTACGAACTCAGGCGCGCGACATCATTAAAGATGGCGTACTGCAAACCTGGCTGTTAACCAGTTATTCAGCCCGTAAACTGGGCCTGACCAGCACCGGTCACGCTGGTGGCATTCATAACTGGCGCATTGCGGGCCAGGGGCACAGCTTTGACGACTTGCTGAAGCAGATGGGCACCGGTTTAGTGGTGACCGAGCTGATGGGTCAGGGCGTCAGCGCCATTACCGGTGACTACTCACGAGGGGCGGCCGGTTTTTGGGTCGAGAATGGCGTGATTCAGTACCCGGTCAGCGAAGTCACTATCGCCGGTAATCTTAAAGAGATGTGGCGCAACATGGTGACCATCGGTGACGATATTGAAACCCGCAGCAATATCCAGTGCGGTTCAGTGTTACTGCCTGAGATGAAGATAGCGGGACAATAAAGATGGATTCCTGAAGCAGCCTGTTGGCTGCTTTTTTTTCATCACAATAAAAAGGAAGTAATGATGCGTAAGCATGTGATTGCAATGTTGTCGGCTTCTCTGTTGTTCTCCAGCGTCAGCCTCTATGCGGCGGATCTGGAGCAGGATATGGACACACTGAATGCGAACCTGAAAATCGTCAAAAAAAGTGACAATGCGCAGGAGATGCAGCAGGCGTTAACCAAAATGCGTGTCGCGGCGCAGGATGCGAAGCAGTCGACGCCCGACAAGCTGGAAGGTCAGCCTGCTGACAGCGCGCAGATCAAAGATTACCACGCGGGTCTTGACTCACTGATTGCCCAGATCGACGTGGTCAGCGCGCTGGCGAAAGCCAATAACGTGGATGGCGCAAAGCGCGAAGCCGCCAAATTTGATGACATCCGCAATACTAACCATAAGAAATTCCGGTAAACAGATCGCCGGTCAACCCGACCGGCGGTTTTACCATCACTTCTGCTTATCACCGGCCCGTAAATCCGCACGTACCCGGTTGGTCGCCGCACAACATCACTGCCTGCCACGGTTAACTCCATCATTTTGCGCATAATGCGACGAGTGTCGCACTAAACGTGCAGCCTGCGATCTGACGCACAACCTTCACTTCAATTTCCACTTGCTGCTGGAAATGTTGCCTCTCCACAGCCGGGGCGATGGCCGTTAATTTATTTTTAACGCGAATTATCCGGTTTAACAGGAGTAGCAAGGTGAGCAATAACGGCGTCCCGGTGTATGAAGCGCCACCGGAGAAAGTGCAGCAACTGGCTGACAGCGTGATGACGCAGATAGCTGCGATCTATCAGCAGCATGGCATTCACCCCAATGCGGTTCAACAGCAGATGCTGCAGTCGCATGTCGGTGCTATGGCGTCACGCTCGCTGAGCGGGGAGCCGCTGCCAGAAGTGGAAGCGGAGCTGTTTGAGGATATTCCGCCGGAAACGTTAGCGCTGGCACAGCAGGTCGTGGATCTGTTTGGCAATCTGCCCCGCGAAGAGGCCTGGCTGCTGTCAGTGCATATTGAAGTCGCGCGATCAAACAACTGAAGAGGAACACAACATGGTAACCGTCGTGATTGGCGATCGTTTAGGTAAAGGACAGAAAGTGGCCGCAGGCATCGAAAAAGCGGGTGGCCGTGCCGTCGTGGTGCCGGGTGTGGCGGCTGACATGAAACTGGGTGACGTGATGAAAGCAGAAAACGCCGATTTCGGTATCTCCTTCTGCGGCAGCGGCGGTGCAGGCGCTATCACTGCGCAGAACAAATATGGCTATAAAGCAAAACATGGCATGCGTTCTGTCGACGAAGGCGTTACCGCCATCAATGAAGGTGCCACGGTGCTGGGCTTCGGCTTCATGGATAAAGAAGAGTTAGGCGAGCGGCTGGTGCAGGCCTGGAACAAGAAGCACGGTAACTGATTATGAAGGAACAATACGTTACCCAGGTGACGGTCGAGGGCAAAGGGGACACCAAAGCGAAAGCCTTTGCCGATGCCCTGAGTCGTGTGCAGAACCAGGTTCTGCGCACGACGCAAAAAATTCTGCTGCGCATTGAACCTCAGGATGTCCGGGTGCTGCGCGCGCAGGAGAGCGTCAGAAACGAGAAGTTCCTCTTCTTCTTTCTGGCGCGCCAACGGCGGAACTTCAGCGTCACGCTGGAGATCACCGTCAGCGTCACCGTTTTCGACACCGAACAGGTGGCGTTCACGGCGGCATCTTAAAACAGAGCCTGTTAACGTCAGTCGCCGGTTTGCCCGATTCTCTGCTGTTGCGATATCGCGGCGGTCAGGCCAGGGCAATGCGGCGACTCGCGGTATGACGGGTAAAAACGACAACAAGGTACAACAACATGTTTTTAATCATTTTGTTTAAGTCGTTGATCATTGGCGGGCTGGTAGGTGTCGGCGTCGGTGCGGGCGCTGCGCGCATGTTCCACGCGCCAACCACTCAGGGCATGGGCGCCTTTCGTACGCTGGGCGAGTTGAACTCGTGTGAGGGCGATCCGGCATCCCACTTCTCCTTTGGTCTTGGCTTCTTTTTCAATGCCTGGGCATCGTCTGTCGCAGCCGGTTCATTCACTCAGGATGTTGATCATCGCATCATTCCAAACTGGGGCGCGGCTGCACTGATGGTGAAGAATCGCAATGTGGCGGAGACGCTACACGATCCGAAAAAAATGGCTATCGCCTGCGGCATCATTGGCATGATCGTGGTTGCCTTCCTCAACTCGACCGCCTCGGCTGTTCCGGCTGCGCTGCAGGTTACGGCGGTCAAAGTGCTGGTGCCGGCCGCTAATCTGCTGGTGAATACCGTCATGCCGGTGATCTTCTGGCTGGCGGCGATCGACGCAGGCAGAAAGTCAGGCTTCTGGGCCACCATTTTTGGCGGTCTGGCGCAGCTGATTATGGGCAATGCCGTGCCAGGACTGGTGCTGGGTATTCTGATCGGTAAAGGCGTGGAAGAGAGCGGCTGGAACCGGGTCACCAAAGTGATGATGACCGCCATCGTGCTGCTGTTTGTGCTGAGCGGCTTCTTCCGTGGTTTCGACATGAAGCTGCTGCAGTCCTTCCAGCTCGGCATTCCCGGCTGGCTCGACATGATCCACAACTCAGTCAGCGGCAAATAAGAGGCGATGCGATGAACGAAAATAAAGGCTTCTGGTACGCCGACTGGTCTTTCCCGATCTTTGTTGGCCTGCTCTCCTCTGGTGTCTTTGCCGGAACTCACATGTATTACCTCTATGGCATCGGCGCGTTTAATGAAGTGGCGTTTGTCTCGATGCTGCGTGCAGGCATGGAAACCGGCGTCTACGGCGCGGTGGCAGCCTTTGGTGCCAGTTTCCTGTTCGCCCGTATCATCGAAGGCTCACTGGTGGGCATTCTGGATATCGGCGGAGCGATTCAGACCGGCGTCGGGCTGGGCGTTCCGGCACTGCTGCTGGGTGCGGGCATCGTCTTTCCGGTGGCGAATTTCGCTGCTTCGCTGGCGACGGGGCTGGTGATTGGCGTAGCGATTGGCTACCTGATTATTCTGGCGCGTAAATTCACCATCAATCAGAGCGACTCCACCTACGGTGCAGACGTGATGATGGGCGCGGGTAATGCCTCGGGGCGCTTTTTGGGTCCGCTGATCATTCTGTCAGCCATGGCGGCATCCATTCCGATTGGTTTGGGTTCGCTGCTGGGGGCGTTGCTGTTCTATCTCTGGAATAAACCCATTACCGGCGGTGCCATCCTCGGCGCAATGATCCTTGGGGCGCTGTTCCCGATTGCTCTCTGATCTCACCGGCAGCCCGGCAGCGGGCTGCCGTTAAGGAGAAACCATGTACGACTTGATTATCCGCGCTGCGCGACTCAGCGATGAGCAGGTGGTCGACATTGCGCTGCAGGATGGCCGCATCGCCGCCGTGGGCAGGGTGCAGGGCAACGCCCAAAGCGAACGCGATCTGGCAGGCCGCTACTACCTCAGCGCGGGCTGGATCGACTCCCACGTTCACTGCTATCCCAAATCGCCGATTTATCATGATGAAGCGGACGCGATTGGCGTGGCGCATGGCGTCACCACGGTGGTTGATGCGGGCAGCACCGGCGCAGAGCACATTGATGATTTCTACCAGCTGACGCGCGCGGCACAGACCCAGGTTTATGCGCTGATCAATATCGCCTGCACCGGCATCGTCACTCAGAATGAGCTGGCCGACATGACGCAAATCGATGGCGAGGCGGTGCAGCAGGCGCTGGCGCGACTGCCCGATTTTATTGTCGGCCTCAAGGCGCGCATCAGTAGCAGCGTGGTCGGTCAAAACGGCATTCAGCCGCTGATCAAAGCCAAAGCGATCCAGCAGGAGAGCGGCGGTCTGCCGCTAATGGTTCACATCGGCAACAATCCGCCCAACCTCGACCAGATTGCGGATCTGCTCACCACAGGCGATATCATCACGCACTGCTTTAATGGTAAACCCAACCGCATTCTGACGCCGCAGGGCGAACTCAAAGCGGCGGTAAAACAGGCTATCGCGCGCGGCGTAAAACTCGATGTCGGCCACGGCAGCGCAAGTTTCAGCTTTGAGGTCGCCCGTGTGGCGATTGCCCAGGGCATTCTGCCCGACACCATCAGCTCTGACATTTACTGCCGCAATCGTCTGGCCGGTCCGGTTCACAACCTGGCGCATGTGATGTCGAAATTTTTCAGCGTCGGCATGACACTGCCGCAGGTGATCGACTGTGTAACGGTCAATGCGGCCGCAGGACTGCGCCTGCTGCGCAAAGGCCAGCTGAAAGTCGGCTACGACGCCGATCTGACGGTTTTTAGCGTCAAAGAGGAAACCCGGCCATTCATCGATTCAGAAGGTGAACAGGTCGCCGGTGAGAAGCATCTGGTCCCGCTGGCGGCAGTAGTCGCCGGTACGTGGATCGCGACTGAAGAAGGAATAGCGCATGACCTCGGTATATGAAAAATATGGCCTGAAGCCGGTGATTAACGCCTCTGGCCGTATGACGATCCTCGGCGTCTCTACGCCGTCGAGTGACGTGGTCGACACGGTGAAATACGGCCTCGAACACTACTTTGAAATGAAAGATCTGGTGGATAAGACCGGTGCTTACATTGCCGGTCTGCTGAAGGTGGAGAACGCGCTGGTGGTCTCCTGCGCCTCCGCCGGTATCGCCCAGAGCGTGGCGGCGGTGATTGTGAAAGACAATGACTGGCTGGTGGATAACCTGCATGCCGCACCGCTGACCGTGCCGCACCAGATTGTGGTGCCGAAAGGGCACAACGTGAATTATGGCGCACCGGTCGGCAGCATGGTGGCACTGGGTGGCGGGCAACTGGTGGAAGCGGGGTACAGCAATGAGTGCTCACCCGACCAGCTGGCGGCGGCGATCACGCCACAGACCGCGGCGATCCTCTATGTGAAATCGCACCACTGTGTGCAGAAGAGCCATCTCGATGTGGCGCAGGCCGCGGCCGTTGCGCGCCAGCATGGTGTCCCGCTGATTGTTGATGCGGCAGCGGAAGAGGATCTGCAATGCTACTACCAGGCGGGTGCCGATCTGGTGATCTACAGTGGGGCAAAAGCGATTGAAGGGCCGACCAGCGGCCTCGTGATTGGCCGGCACGACTACGTTGAGTGGGTCAAACGCCAGACCAACGGCATTGGCCGCGCGATGAAAGTGGGCAAAGAGGGGATTCTGGGACTGACCCAGGCGATTGAAAACACTCTGACGCAGCCAAAAATCAGCGGTGCGCAGATGGTGGAAAAAATGACCCCGTTCATTGAACAGCTCAACAGTCTGAATGGCGTCACGGCCCGCGTCGTGTGGGATGGTGCTGGCCGTGACATCGCCCGTGCTGAGATCGCGTTTGACGAAGCCGCGATCCAGCAGCGCACTGGCGATCTGGTGCAGGCGCTGAAAAAGGGCGATGTCGCAATCTACTTCCGTGGCTACAAAGCCAATGAAGGGATCATCGAAGCGGACGTGCGCAGCGTCAGCGCCGGGCAACTGCACACTATTTTCACCCGCATTCAGGCACTGTTAAACGGAGAGAAACACGCATGACGCTGACCCCTAATTTCTATCAGGATCGTCTCTGCCTTAACGTGCTGGCGGGATCAAAGGAGAACGCCCGCGCCATCTGGCAGGCGGCAGAAGGGCATGTGCTGGTTGGCGTGCTGTCAAAAAACTACGCCAGCAATGAAGCCGCTATCGCTGATATGCGCGAATATGCTGCGCTGATCGATAATGCGCTCTCAATTGGACTGGGCGCAGGTGATCCCAGGCAGTCACAGATGGTGAGTGAGATCGCGGCGGTGCTGCAACCGCAGCATGTGAATCAGGTCTTTACTGGCGTTGCCACCAGTCGTGCGCTGCTGGGCCAGTCACAGACGATAGTGAACGGTTTGATTTCGCCCACTGGCACGCCAGGTCAGGTGAAAATCTCCACCGGACCGCGCAGCGCAGAGCAGCGTGATGGGATCGTATCCATCGAAACGGCGATTGCGATGCTGCAGGATATGGGCGGCAGCTCGGTGAAATATTTCCCGATGGGCGGTTTGCAGGCGGTGGATGAGTATCGCGCCGTGGCGGAAGCCTGTGCAAAACAGGATTTCTGGCTGGAGCCCACTGGCGGTATCGATCTGGAAAATTTCGGTGAGATCGTGCACATTGCGCTGGAATCGGGCGTCAGCAAAGTGATCCCGCATGTCTACAGTTCGATCATCGATAAAGCCAGCGGAGAGACCCGCATTGAAGATGTACAGCAGCTGCTGGGCATCTGTAAAACCCTGCTGGCTTAGGGATCGACACGATCGGCCTGTAACAGGCCGATCGCGCAACATGGACGTTGTGTAACGATCTCCCTGGCCTGATGTTCTCTATTTTTGTCTGCAAACAGGTAACGCTTGTGAGATTTCCCAATCAGCGCCTTGCGCAACTGTTCGATGCCTTGCAAAACGAAACGCTGCCTCAGGATGAGCTGGCGCGACGTTTTGCCGTCTCGACACGCACCGTGCGTACCGATATCACGGCGCTGAATGCGCTGCTGTCAGAACATGGCGCGAAGTTTATCCTGAATCGTGGCGCGGGCTATCAGCTGAAGATTGAGGACGCGCAGCGCTTTCAGCATCTGCAACAGCATACCGCGTCGCCGCTGCGGGTGCCGCGGACCTCGCCAGACCGGGTTCGCTACCTGCTGACCCGCTTTCTCACCGCGGCCTATTCGCTGAAACTTGAAGATCTGGCGGAAGAGTGGTTTGTCAGCCGCGCCACCCTGCAGAATGATATGGCTGAGGTGCGCGAATGGCTGGGACGCTATCACCTTACCATTGAGAGCAAGCCACACTACGGCATGAAGCTGTTTGGCAGCGAAGTGGCGATTCGTACCTGCCTGACCGACCTGTTGTGGCAAATCGATCAGGCGCAGCCAGAGAGTCCGCTACTGACGATCGAAGCGCTGAACAGCGGCATGCTGGAGACGCTGCGTCCGCTGCTGCAAAGCTGTTTTGCTCAGCATAACATTCGCCTCAGCGATGAGGGCGAACGCTATTTGCGGCTTTACTGCGCCGTGGCGGTGCGGCGCATCAGCGAAGGCTATCCGCTTAGCGATCCGGGTGCCGAGGAGATTGGTGATGAGGTGCGTGAAGCGGCATATCAGCTGATTAATCTGATGCGCCCGCTGGTCAGCAAACCGATTTCACCGGCAGAAGAGAACTGGCTGCGCGTCAACATCGCAGCGCGGCGCATTCAGGCGATCGCCCCCAGCGCCATCAATGCTGATGACGCCGATGCGCTGGTGGATTACCTGCTCAGCTTTATCAATACCTACTACAACTTCAATCTGCAAAACGATCAGCAACTGCGTGCCGACCTGCTCACCCACATCAAAACCATGATTACCCGGGTGCGTTATCAGATTCATATTCCCAATCCGCTGCTCAGCAACATTAAACAGCACTATCCTATGGCCTATGATGTCACCTTAGCGGCGGTGACCAGCTGGGGGAAATATACCCCTTATGTTATCTCCGAGAATGAGATTGGCTTTCTGGTGCTGCATATCGGTGTCGGGCTGGAGCGCCACTATGACGTGGGCTACCAGCGTCATCCGCAGGTGCTGCTGGTCTGCGACAGCGGGAACTCTACGCTGCGAATGATTGAGGCGATGCTGCTGCGCAAATATCCGCAGTTGCAGGTCACGGCTCGCCTGTCACAGCGTGAATATGAGGCGCGCAGCCGTATCGACGAAGATTTTGTTATCTCAACCATCCGGCTCAGCGAAAAAGAGAAACCGGTGGTCGTGATGTCGCCATTCCCCACCGGTTTTCAGCTGGAGCAGATTGGAAAGTTGGTGCTGGTCGACCGTACCCGGCCCTATATGCTGGCGAAATTTTTTGATGCCCAGCACTTTCATATCGTCGACAGGCCGATGACCCAGTCTGAGCTGTTCCGCCAGCTATGCGATCAACTGGCGTCAGAGGGATTCGTGGATGCGGCGTTCTATCCGTCGGTAGAAGAGCGCGAAGCGATTGTCAGCACCATGCTCGGCGAAGGCATTGCGCTGCCACACTCGCTAGGGCTGCTGGCAAAGAAAACCGTGGTTTACACCGTGCTGGCGCCGCGCGGCATTGCCTGGGGAGACGATACCGCCTATGTGATTTTCCTGCTGGCGATCAGCAAAAGCGAATATGAAGAGGCAATGGCGATATACGATCTGTTTGTGACTTTCCTGCGTGAAAGGGCGATGACCCGCCTGCGGGACAGCACCGATTTCACCCGCTTCAGAGCGGTCGCGATGGATTGCCTGAGCCGATCATAGTCTCGCCCTGAACCCAGGTTTCAGGGCTTTAGTTTTTCTTCGCCAGCAAGCGTGGGATCTCGCGCAGACACCAGGATTTGGCTTCGCCCATGCTGTCACGCCGCCATGCCATAATAATATCGACCTCGCGGGTATATTCCGGACTCACCACTCGCAGGCGGCCTTCAGCGATATCCTGCTCCACTAATGAATAGGGCATGGTCGCTACGCCCAGGCCAGCCAGCAGCGCACGGCGCTTATCGTCGATGCTGCTCACGGTCAGGCGCTGCTGTTTATCCAGCAACTGCACGGTCAGCACGGGCCGCTCACGCGCGGTATCCGCTACCGCAATGCCTCGGTATTTCACCCGCGTCACTTCAGACTGGGGTTCAGGCTCGTTATGAATCGGATGGTCAGCACTGGCGACGTAGACGCTCATCATGGTGTAGAGCTTGCGGGTGTTAATTTCGGTTGAGGCGCGGAAGTGCATATCGGGAGCAATCACGATATCGGCCCGGCCCTGTTCCAGCCGTTCCCATGCGCCCGCCAGTACTTCTGTCACCAGCGAAAATTGCGTATTGGCCTTGTCGGCCAGCCGAGTCACCAGCGGAAAGAGTGCATCAACAGGCACCAGGGCTTCGGTGACGATGGTCAGATGGGTTTCCCAGCCACGCGCCAGCGCTTCAGCGTCGGTGGTGAGCTTATCGGCCGCTTCCAGCAGCACACGACCCCGCTCCAGCAGCATGCGTCCCACGTTGGTAAATTTGGTGCGGTGACCGGAGCGGTCAAACAGCACCACATCCAGCTCCTCTTCCAGCTTTTGCATGGTGTAGCTGAGCGCAGAAGGAACGCGGCCCAGTTCATCCGCCGCTGCTGCAAAACTGCCACGTCGATCAATCGCATCCATAACGCGTAATGATTCAAGGGTCAACGCACGCTCTTTAGCCATCCCGGTTCTCTGTCAGGAAATTTGAACATGCCCGGCAGATTAACTGGCTAACAATCCGGCGTCCAGACTTTTACCATGGGGGAATCATGTCCGTGGCCGATCCTCGTCACCGGATACTGGAGGTAAATAATGATAACGACACGCAGTGCGTCCGCATGTGGTCAGGCCGATTTCGGCTGGTTGCAAGCCCGCTACAGTTTCTCTTTTGGCCACTATTTTGATCCCAGGCTGATGGGCTACGCGTCGCTACGCGTACTGAACCAGGAAGTGCTGGCAGCGGGTGCCGCTTTTCAGCCGCGTACCTATCCTCAGGTCGATGTGCTGAATATTGTGCTGCAGGGTGAAGCGGAATACCGCGACAGCGAAGGTAATAAGATCAGCGTGCGGGAAGGGGAAGTGCTGCTGCTTTCTGCTCAGCTGGGTGTGAGTTACACCGAAATTAACCTGAGTAAAGATCGTCCGCTGACTCGCATGCAGCTGTGGCTGGCCGCCTGTCCGGAGCGCGAAAATCCGCGGATGCAGAAAATTGCTCTGACGGATGGCCGGTTGTCCCAGCTGATCGCCTCGCCGGATGGCGTTGACAACAGTCTGCAACTGCGTCAGCAGGTGTGGATTCACCAGGTCGAGCTGGCACCCGGCGAACGGCACTCGCTGCGATTAAAGGGCCCGCGAGCCTATCTGCAGTCGATTCACGGTTCGCTGGAGGCGATGTCCGGTACGGATAATAATGAGAAACTGGGCTGTGGCGATGGCGCGTTTTTGCAGGAAGAGCAGCTGTTGCAGCTCACGGCGAAAACCGCGACCCGTGCGCTGATTATCGATATTCCGGTCTGAAGATCCGGCAATAAAAAAGGCGGCCATGGCCGCCTTTTTTGCGTGTTGCCTGTTATTTCAGCATGGTAAAGGCGGTGGTGACGTGCTTTACACCACTGACGCGGCTGGCGACATCAGCCGCGGCCTGCGCTTCCTGTGAGGTGACCAGACCCAGAAGGAACACTTCGCCATTCTCCGTCGTCACCTTCACGTTGGATGATTTAACCTGATCGCTGCCGAGCAGCTGCGAGCGGATTTTGGTGGTGATCCAGGTGTCTGACGACGTGGTACCCAGCGTCACTTTCTGGCCGATACGGATCTCGTTATAGACCTCGGTTGCGCCATCGACGCCCATGGTGATCTGTTTGGCACGATTGGCGATCTCCTGCGAAGGTGCCTGACCGGTCAGCAACACTTTGCCCTGATAGGCAGTGGCAATAATACGGGCATCGGTTTTAATCTGCTGATCTTTGGCCAGCGCGTTAGTCACGCGTAGCTCCAGCGTGCCGTCATCAACCTGCGTACCGACCGAACGGGGATCGGTGGCCGTTTTGGTGGCAACCGCTGCGCCACCGGCCACAACCGCGACGCAGCCCTGCAGCAGCATGGCGGTTAACAGAATAGCTATAGCATTCAATGCTTTCATTCGTACTCCTTCGGTCATTCCTGATGGGGAAAGAGAGTGTTATCGATCAGATCGCATAAGCAATTAACGGTAAGCATATGCATCTCCTGAATACGGGCGCTGCGGTGCGACGGAATACGGATTTCCACATCCTGCGGCCCCAGCAGTCCGGCGAGCTCTCCGCCATCATACCCGGTAAGCGCAACGATAGTCATATCGCGTGTTACCGCCGCTTCTACCGCCTTAACGATGTCGCGGGTATTGCCACGGGTTGAGATAGCCAGTAACACATCGCCTGCGTGTCCCAGTGCGCGCACCTGCTTGGCATAGATTTCATCATGCAAACGGTCATTACCAATCGCAGTCAGCATCACGTTGTCGGCGCTCAACGCCAGCGCCGGTAAGCTGGGGCGCTCGGTCTCGAAACGGTTGATCATGCTGGCGGCGAAGTGCTGCGCATTGGCGGATGAGGCACCGTTGCCACAGCTCAGGATTTTATTGCCGTTCAGTAACGACTGCACCAGCGTCATGGCCGCACGGGAGATGGCATCGGGCAACGCCTCGGCTGCGGCAATCTGAGTTTGAATACTTTCGGTAAAACACGCTTTGATTCTTTCCTGCACACGACCACCTGGTTCTAAACGTCTGCATTAAAGGCATTCGGCAGCCACTCGAGCGCCGTGCCGGTAATGGCGATGATGTCGAAACGGCAATTCACTGTTTCAAAACTGCCGCCGCGTTGCGCCAGCCAGAGAGCGGCAGCGCGCAGCAGCTTGTGTTGTTTATTCCGGGTTACACTGGCGAGCGCGCCACCGTATCGCGCATTGCGTCGGTAGCGGACTTCAACAAACACCCAACAGTGCCCGTCACGCATAATCAGGTCAAGTTCACCATGACGAAAGTGAACATTACTGGCGACCCATTTCAGGCCAGCCTGTTCCAGATAGCGCCGTGCATCTTCTTCATGCCCGGCACCAATCTGACGGCGATTTAGTTGGCCGGTGCGATTTCGCCCCGACGATACTGGTTCCATGTCAACTTCCTGTTGATCACACAATCCGCATCGGCGCTGAGCTTGCCGGTATTGCCATCCAGGGTAAAGCCAGGTGACTGACGCATCTGGTTAAAGTGGTTCGCCAGCGTCCAGGCATCCATTCCCATGGCATAGAGACGCACCAGCGAATAGTCGTTATTAAATGACTTCGACGTCTGTTGCATCAGGCCAGGATTGCTGCCGGAGAGCAGCGGAATATCGCTGAACTGCAGGCCATCCATTTCCAGACGGAAGTCTGGCCCGGCACCGGCTTGCGCGCTGCGGGAGCTGGCGTAGAGCGAGAGGTTGCTGCGACTGCCCGTGCGCATGGTGATCATCGGTTTGATCAGCTGCAGTTCATCCTGCGTTGAGACGATGTAGACCGCATCAACGCCGCCGCCGCTGCTGGGGCTGACCACGTCTGGCGTGCTCTGCTGTGGTGCCGGAATAGTCAGGCCCGCAATCGAAACGCCCTGTGGCTCAGCTGGTGCAGCGTTCACCGGTGTACCCGATAAGCTGATGCCCGCGCCGCTGTTGATGCCTTGTTTCAGCTCAGAGGTCGAGCCAAAGCGCTGCTGCATCACGGTGCTACCACCCAGCGTCTGCCACTCCTGAGCAAAGGCATTGATAACGCGGTCGCCCAGTCCGCTGCGCGGGACCAGCAGCAGCGGCTGGCGTTTACCCTGTTCCCATATATGGTGCGCGGCATCGCGCGCTTCGTCTTCAGGAGAAAGCGCAAAGTAGCAGATATTCGGATGGTTCTGGATCTTTTCCGGCTCGTTGAGCGCCAGGACATTTAGCGGCGTCTGGCTGTTGGCAACTTCCTCAACATTGTTCTTCAGCAAGGGGCCGACCACGATAGTGGCTCCATCTTGCTGTGCCTGCTGCATCACCTGCTCAATCGGCTGGCTACTGGTGTCATAGACCTTAATCTGTGCGTTGCTGGTCGGTTGGGCTGCAGCAGGCTGCGCCTGGGGCTGGGGCGTGGCTTCGGCAGGCTGTTGTTGCGGCGCACTGATCGGATCGGTAGACGAGCCAGCGGCGGCTGCAGGTTGCGTGCCGGCTGTCGCATCTGCAGAGGCGGGCTGGGCAGCCGCAGGCTGTGCGACGGGCGTGGATACGCCATTCTTCGCGTCATTAAAGCCTTTCTGAATCGCATTGGCGAACACCTGCGCCTGACCATTCAGCGGCAGCAGCAGTGCAATGATGCTGGTTGAGGCTTTGGTATAGTTCTGCATCTGGCTCAGCTGCGTCGGCAGCGTTTTGGCCGCCGGGTTTTGCGGATAGCGGGTCTGCCAGTCTTTAATGCCTGACTTGAGCATCTCAGCATCCTGCGCATTCGCCCGCCACACCGCCAGCAGATCCAGCCAGCCCTGCAGCACATTTTCGTCGGCATTGATGACCAGGTTGCTGACGTCCTGCGGCGACATCTGCGTCAGAGTCTGCCAGGTGGCGTCAATATTGCCCTGATGATCGGTGCCTTTCAGGAGCGGCTCCTGGGCAATATAGGTTCGTAGCAGCGAGAGTGAAGGACGACCCTGATCGCTGGCAATCTGCAGGCTGTAATAACGTGCCAGCTGATCCTGTGACAGTGAGCCGGTTTTCACTGCAGCTAACAGCGGTTCAGCATCTTTGGCTTTCTGCTGTGCAATCAGCAATTGCGCTTTCAGCAGTAGGGATTCCTGTTGCTGCGTCTCAGAGAGTTGCTGTGGCAACTGGCTCAGTTGCTGGGTCGCCTCAGGATACTTTCCTTCCTTCAACAGGGCGCGGATTGCAAGTAATTGCCAGTCGGTCTTGCTATCATCGCTGCTTTGCTGCGCTTGCTGCAGATAGTAAGCGGAGCTGGCGGTGACTGGCCCCTGAATATTGACGGTTGAGGTTTGCGGCCCCTGACCGCTACATGCGGCTAAAATCAGCCCAGCAAGAATGACAGGCAGAAAGCGTCCTGCTTTATGACGAACGACTTTTGAAGGAAGCATACTGTATCCAGTGATGTTTTTTTCAAGATGCTCAATATTAAATCGGCAATTCGGATGAAACAATGAAACAACTCGATCGGGCAGAGATTTCTGCCAGCACGCTCTACATCGTTCCAACCCCGATTGGTAATTTGGGTGATATCACCCAGCGGGCGCTGACGGTGCTTTCGAGCGTCGATCTGGTCGCTGCGGAAGATACACGTCATACCGGGCTGTTGCTACAACATTTCGCCATCAATGCGCGACTCTTCTCACTTCATGACCACAACGAGCAGCACAAGGCTGAACTGCTGCTGACGAAGCTGCAAGAGGGGCAAAGCATAGCCTTAGTTTCTGATGCTGGCACGCCGCTAATTAACGATCCGGGTTACCATCTGGTGCGTCGCTGCCGTGAAGCGGGCATCCGTGTGGTGCCGCTGCCGGGTGCCTGTGCCGCCATTGCTGCATTGAGTGCTGCAGGACTGCCATCCGATCGTTTCTGTTACGAAGGGTTTCTGCCCGCCAAAACCAAAGGCCGTTGCGATGCTCTGCGGGCGCTGGTGCAGGAGCCACGCACGCTGATTTTCTATGAGTCGACCCACCGTCTGATCGACAGTCTGCAGGATATGGTGAGTGAGCTGGGTGCCGAACGCTACGTGGTGCTGGCGCGCGAGCTGACTAAAACCTGGGAGTCGATCTACGGTGCACCGGTCGGCGAGCTGCTGGCGTGGGTTAAAGACGATGAGAATCGTCGCAAAGGCGAGATGGTGCTGATTGTCGAAGGTTACGAGACCGATGATGAAGACGCGTTACCGGCCGATGCGCTACGTACGCTGGCGCTGCTGCAAAAAGAGCTGCCGTTGAAACGCGCGGCTGCGTTGACCGCTGAGATCCACAGCGTGAAGAAAAATGCGCTTTATAAGTATGCGCTGGCGCAGCAAGAGGCGTGACAAACGCTGGCGAATGTCCTATTATCCCGCGCCGAAGCTGACCAGACAGTCGCCGCTTTGTCGTCGTCCTCACTTGTGGGGAGACGGGCAGAGGGGAGGAAAGTCCGGGCTCCATAGGGCAGGGTGCCAGGTAACGCCTGGGAGGCGCAAGCCTACGACCAGTGCAACAGAGAGCAAACCGCCGATGGCCCAGAAATGGGATCAGGTAAGGGTGAAAGGGTGCGGTAAGAGCGCACCGCGCGACTGGCAACAGTTCGTGGCACGGTAAACTCCACCCGGAGCAAGGCCAAATAGGGGTTCACAAGGTACGGCCCGTACTGAACCCGGGTAGGCTGCTTGAGCCAGTGAGCGATTGCTGGCCTAGATGAATGACTGTCCACGACAGAACCCGGCTTAACGGTCAGCTTCGACTTTTTATCAAAAACCCCGCTTCGGCGGGGTTTTTGCGTTTATGAGCGATATAAGGTCAGCGATTGAATGACTGTGCACGACGCGCTCTATGCAAAGAACGCGACTGAGCAGTCAGCGTCGACTTCTTCCAAAACAAACACTGACACATCCTGGCGATAAACGTGATAGGTCAGTGTGTTACTCGTTCAATAAACTTTCGGCTCAGGGTCTATTATCACCGCTGCAATTGAGGAGCCCTTTTTTTGACTGCACAATCCTGTCTCTTTTTCTGGTAGCAGACCTCTTGTATGACAGTTTTTGATCCTGTAAACGTTCTTGCGATGTTCGGCCGCAACAGGGTTAATTCCTCCTGCCGGTGCTGTTAAATCCACTCTTTATTTTATCTGCTGTCTGCCTGGAAAAAGACAGTGTGCCGATACCGGCCACTCGTCATTCCTGCGTCTGTGACCAGATTGGTCGCTTGAGTTTAAATGCTGCGGCTAACAGCTTTACCGTTTAGCCGCGGCTTCATTCTGCATTTCGATGACTTTTAAATAGTTCCTCAGGCGGTTCATTTCCAGGCGCTGTAGTAGGTCGTTTTGATGGTAAGGAACCAAATGCTCAGCCAGTTCTGCAGCCCATGATGCTTTCTGACTGAATAGTACGCCTAAGCCAAACACAGCGGGAATCAGTGCGAGGATGAATTCGTCACCGAACGACAAATAGAAATCCTCGACTGCTGTCAGCACGCCATTGCGCTCCCCGCCTTCATGACACGCATACGCAAACTGACCCATGCCATTAAAACCGTCCTGTACCATGCCGGAGACGCCAGGTATTACGCCGCCTTCATAACTAAATGGCTGACGATATTTTTCCGGAATCCGATCTGGCTGATAATAGGAGTCTCTGCGACCACTGGGCCAGCCCACATCGTGTATAAAGGCCAATAAGGGTTTGTTGTCACGCTGACATTGTACATGGATATTCTGCAATTCGTGATAAACCGTATACCAGTTGTGATCGCCGTCTATAAACCACACGTCGGTATTATTTAGCGCTTCAAATGCCTCCAGGCTGGGTCTGGCTATATGGGTAAATGACTGAGCTGATTGGGCCCAGCGTTTGAATGCATCTGAGGGTGCCGGATCTACACTGGTCAGATGCGCACCATGATCGCAAGCCCACTGGTTTACCAGGGTTGTCAGACCACCATGTTCGGAACCAATTTCGACCATTCTTGCAGGCCGAAAAATATCAAGGGCAGGTAAAATAATAGATTCAAATTCACCCATGGAATGAATGAGCAAGCTCATAGATGTAATCCTTCATCATTACGTTTACAATTAAAAATCTGCGCGAAATAGCATGTTGACTAACCGATATTTAACCCGGAATAGACGTTTCTATTAATCGCTGAGCATCCAGATTCATTAATATGAATAAGGGTCTTCAACCCTGCTTAAAATAAAAGTGTGTTAATCGAGTTATTTATACTTTGAGTCGTCAGCGTTTTTTTCTTTTAGCGGGCGATAAATGAAATGTAACACCGACTTCATTTTCGGCTCGGGTAGTTTGAAATAGATGAAGCCTTCATCCTGCATGTTCACTGCCAGATTATTGATCTGCGTTGCGCCATCAATAAAGTAGTCTTTATCTTTTTCTAGCAGGCATGACTGCTGCTGTTCGGTGCTTTTATACAATGCTTGCTGTGACGTCATGCTGGCGCTATAGACTTCGAAGTCACTCAGTGATTTTCCGATAGCAATGACCACTTCAGGGGTGACCAGCGGGATATAGATTGAGAAAAAACCGTCAAAAGTGCTGGTGGCAAACAGTTTATTAATCATGGGAGGCTGCTCGCCACGTATAAATAACACCTCCAGTTCTTGCTGGCGCTGCGAGCCGTGAGATAAGGACCAGGAAAGCGCATAGCGGGAAGCGGTCATCAATGACAGGGAATATTCCATACCGCAATTGCGCAGTTCAGAAGGCGTATTGGTACGCGTCTCACTGTTCTCATCCTGGGCCAGACGCGCAACACCATAGCGGCGCATGTAGCTAATCGCTTTCTGGACATCGACCATTTTTTGAGTCGCATCAGTACCCATATTAACGTCGAAAGTCAGGCGTTGCAGCAGCTCCGTTTCAACCGCCAGTGGGAAGTAGGTATAGCGAACCAAATCGATGGCCGCAGAGTCCCACAGCGCCGCTGAGTCTGGAATTGCCTGTTCATCCGCCAGCCTGACGCATCGTATTGCTTCACGCTGAATCGCTGCTATTGACGATAACATGTTTGCGGAAGGGCTCTCGCTTTCGCCAATCGGCTCGCCATTCTCACTGTAATCCACCACCGAAAAACCATGTGAAGAGCAGAGCATTTCAAAAGAGGCAATAAATCGGGTCAGAGTACGAATAAACCGGAAATCAGCGTTGTCAGGATTAACCAGCGCGGTGCGGTTGTGATGCCAGCCAGGTGTCCAGGCGGCAATCAGATAACAGCCGCGTACATGAATATTCAGCGCTTTTTCCAGCAGTGGTGCCAGCAGGTTTTGTGCCGTACCCGCATAGCCAAGATCGACCAGCATTAAGGTTTCACCTGGCTGCAGATGCAGAGTATTTTGCAGATGGGCGATCAGGCGCCGCCGACAGGCCGCTGAGCGGGAAAGGGTTTCCTGCACCACCTCGCGGGCCAGAAGTAACTTATAGAGTTGCTCTGTGGAGTCATTATGCTTTTTTAGCTGAGACGCAATCTTTTTTTTCCGCACTTCGCTCAGCATCAGATGTCGGGCAATCATGGCGAACCCCGATGGCGTGACTCTCTCGGCCGCCCGTAGCGTTTTTCCCAGATAGTCGACAATACTTTCACGCGAGTGAAATGAACTCTTTATGGCGGTAAAACGTGAAATGCTGAGTGAGGCGGATGTTTCCTCAGGATAGAGCGCATGATACGCCTCGCGTAGCATGTATCCATCACGCATTAAAAAGCCCAGCCGGATGCCTGGCGTAAGGTCGCGTTGCTGTTTAAGGAAGCGTGCAAACGCGTAGAGAATCGGACCCAGTACGGTCCAGCCGGTTAATTGCTCAGTGCTGATTTCATCACGTAACGCGATGGAGTAACAGGCATGAAAAAGCGAAGGAACCGGTGCGGCTGCCCCACAGGCAGGAAACAGCAGCTTAGCCGCCACGGTGCGCTGTTCCAGTACGTTGGTAATCATCGCTTCATTCTGTTTAAAGTGAACGGCGGTGATGCCCACTTTTGCCGGCTTCAGGTAATCAGCCTGCAGGTTATCACCCGCATGAAAAATATCCTGTGGATCCACCTGCTCGAGCTGAATGATTTCGGGCCAGAGTGCACCTGTTTTGCCGCGTCCGTATTCTGACGAACAGTAGATATGGTCAATCAGGGTCGGGATTTCATCGCAGTGCGACGCTAACAGGCGTTCCAGCTGTCTGGCAGTAAAATAGGTATCGCTGACCACGATGGTGCGGATACCGCGCATTTTCGCCTGGCGCAGCAGTGCCAGCGCGGGCAGAAAAAGAAAACCGTTTTCAATCTCCAGTTTCAGTTCATGTTCAATCATGTGCTGCTGTTGTTCAGTATCAAACTGGCCCGCCAGCTCCGCATAAATTTCCGCCAGGCTGACTTCCTCCAGACCCGTTGCGATATGCTTTTTCTTTCTGGCATCGGCTTCAGCCCGGGGTCTGGCAACCGGACAGAGCCCATGCTGGAGTTGGGTAAAGATCTCAAAAGGACGGGAAACGTTACGCCAGAAAAGGGTATCGAAACAGTCAAGAGACAAAACTTTAACATCACTTGCCTGAAAAAGTTGTTCGATACGATCAAATGATACCGAAGGCGTGCTCATAATAAATGTCCGGAGGGGTTTGTTATGGAATCATCTTTTTATTTTACCTGATGGACGATAAGCAATATTGAGGAAGTAGCTGAAATTAATGACAGCTTTTTAACAGTTAGCGACGGGCCGGAAAAGAAAACGCACTGTTTCCGGCCGGAGTATTATCTGCGTCAATGAGATAGGTGTGCCTTAGCGCAATTCTTTTTGCTCGCGCGTGAAGGCGGATGGCACAGGCTACAGGTAAAAAGCGTATTGATATAACGCGGCGCAGAAATAAACCTTCCGCCACAGACCGAGCAGGTAATCTGCTCAAGCATATCGCAATCAGTAAAGCGCAATAGTGTCCAGGCGCGGGTAAATTCCAGTACCGGTTTTTCACCCGGCTCACACGGACACTGTTCGCTGTATAATCTATATGCCTTCAACAATGACTCAATAGGACGCTTTTTTTCTGTTTTATGCAGATAAAGATAGATATTGTAAAATAACGAGGAATGAATATTTTGTTCCCATGACATAAACCAGTCAGGTGAAAAAGGCAACATTCCTTTCGCCGGCGAACAGCCTTTTATTTCTTTATAGAGGCGTAATAGTTTTCTGCGGCTGAGCGAGGTCTCGCTCTCCAGTACCTGCATACGCGCGCCAGAAGAGATAAGCTCCATCGCAAATTGCGTCTCATAAATTTCATCTAAAATGCTTTTTTCATTCATAGGGTTATCATCATTTCGCGAGGTTTTGGCCAGAGAGAGAGTGCAGAATATCGGTCGAAAGAATGATGCCGGTATGAATATGCTGAAGCGCATCAATACGGGAATCCTTTGTCAGGAAGTTGATGACGGCCTCACTGTTGATCCGAAGCTGGCAAATAACCTGATTGGTTGAAGCTAATTTGACTAGCTGCGAAATCGAGAGATCTTTCAGGACATTAATCAAGGGTTCTGGCAGACCGAGTCGAAAGCTTGCCGCGTCCTTATCTCCCTGGTTTATCAATTGCTGGGCCAGTAAAAGATAGGACAAATTCAGGTCATTAATATTCTGAATCTGTTCATTTATTGTATTTTGGGGATGTAAATTTTGCATTTGTTGGCATTTCCTTTAATTATGTTAATTTTTATTAAGACTGGTATCGGTATGACGAAAAGATAATTTCAATGCCGTTTAATATGTGTTGATAAATCTCCGTGCCAGCAACAATAAATATTAAACGATATTATATCCTAAATATATATTCCGGGCGAAGCCTGACGGCATAAAATACGTAAAATAGTATGTTCTATTAGGCTGATAAATACGGTGTTTAAATCGTAATGATAATAGCTACGGATTCCTCTTTGTGCTAATTCCTGTCAGAACAGTTAGTTATGTCACTTTATTTTATACAGGCCGTTAAGCTGATTCATGGCTGTTTTCGCTCTTTAGAAAACCAGCGGCTGAAGGTTATATTACTGAATGGAATTTCCTTTTGTTATGTCCAGAAGTGAGTTTTGTCTCAATACGGCTTGTTGTCATGAAATTATTTTATAATAAGGCTTATTTTAAAAAGAGAATGTTATGAGAATTATTGAAAGGATGAGGGAAGTTATAGGTTGCAGTCGACTTAAGATCACGATGATAGGGGCATTTATCCTGCTGCTGTGCTGCTTTCTGGTGATTTCTGCCTGTTCCTTGTATTCGATTTCACTGATTAATGAGCGCGTTTACGGCTTTACCTTAGGCTTTTATCAGAATGATTATCTGGCGCGAACCAGCAGCTTTCTCCATCATGGTGAAACCACCAAAGCGAAGATCGATCCCTCACTTGCCAAAGCTTATAAAACATTTGACCAATTTTTGTTGGTGGCACCGGTCAAAACAGCTAGCGGTGTTGAGAAAACCAACCAGTTAAAAATCGCAATCAATAACATTAAGACTGATCCCAGCGCGGAACATATCGCAGCCTTTGATCAACTGGCAATGGGGTTTCGCGAGTTAATACTGAAGTACGATGTGAAGGGCACCAAAGACAGCGTTGAAGATGCTTACAACTCCGCAACATCGGTCATTTTCGCCATTCTGGTGGTTTTCCTCCTCGGCTCGGCGATCTTCTACCGCATACTGCGTAAAGAATTCATCACGGTGACATCCGATATCAAAGCCAATATCCGGGCTATCGCGCAGGGAAATTTAGCGGCAGATCAGAATCCGCGGCGTCAGGATATCAATGGCATCCACCGTGAACTGGATGAGATGCGCATTTCGCTGACCCATATTGCGTCCTCAATTAAAACGGCATCCAGCCGGATAGGAAATATTTCTGGAGAGATCGCGTACGGCAATGAAAATCTTTCATCTCGTACCCAAGCGCAGGCTTGCTCACTGCAGCAAACGGCTGCCAGCATGGAGCAGATCAAAACCACCGTCGCCCACAACAGTGACAACGCGAAACAAGCCAATACGTTAGCCGCGGAAGCTAACGAGGTGGCGCAGACGGGATCGGAGGTGATGCTGGAAGTGATTAACACCATGCAGAAAATTGAAAACAGTGCGAAACAGATTGCTGAAATAAATCGCGTCATCAACGGCATCGCCAATCAGACTAATATGCTGGCGCTCAATGCTGCGGTTGAAGCCGCACGAGCCGGGGTTCAGGGACGGGGTTTTGCCGTGGTCGCCTCTGAAGTTCGTAATCTGGCCAGGCGCAGCGCCGAGGCGGCAGAGGAGATTGGTTCGCTGATAAAAGGCTCTGTGACTAACGTCAATGAAGGTACGTTGCAGGTCGCGCAGGCCGGCAGTGCGATGAAAGAGATTGTTTCTTCAGTTGAACAGGTCAGCAACATCATGAAAGAGATCGCCAGCGCCTCTGAAGAGCAAAGCCAGGGAATAAACCAGGTTGCCAGTGCGCTCACGCAAATGGACAGCGTCACTCAACAAAACTCGGTATTAGTTGAAGAGTCCTCTTCTATTATCCAGCAAATGAATCTTCAGGCTACAAAACTGGCCGACATTGTGGAGATATTTGCTTTCGATGAGGATCACCCTTCTTTGCTCAGCGGTAATCTTTAACGGTGTGTCAGGCTAACGCAAGTCCTGGCCAGATGTGATCTGACCGCTGCCGATTATCAGAGCGTAACGGATTACCGGGTGCGGGGGGTAACGCTGATCCTGCTGTCAGGTCACACCGGCCACACCGATGTCCCAGGCGGGCGCCAGATCACATGACCTGGCGCTGCAGGTTAATATTGAATCTCGGATGCCAGCTGATCCAGTAACTGAACAACCTGATGGCTCGCCTCTTCCATTTTCTCCAGCTCGGCTGTCATCTCCGGTATGGCATGGTTAAAAAAAGTTTCCAGTGCTCGCCGACCCGAGGTATGCACAGTAGCATGAGGCTGTTCGAGTTGTTGCCAGGCGACATGCTGCCTGAAGTGACTTCCTTCACCCGTGTAATACCATTTCCCCAGACGACACTCAGTATGCGCATTGACATGGTAATCTTCGCGCTTATCAAGCAGCAGCGTATAGACCTGAAGTTTCCAGATCACATGGTCCAGCTTAACGGTATTGAGAAACTGCAGCGTAGAGATAAACGAGATAATGGACTGCATTCTGGATGATCGTGAGATAACGATTTTGATCAACTCCACCACATGATTGAGATCGGTGTTGATCTGTTCGATCACAGGCCGCTGATCGGCTACTCCCTCACAGACATTCCCGGCACTGCTTTCAATGGCCCTGGTCAGGGCGGAGATACTATTGGCGCTGCTATTCACCTGCTCAGAGAGAAACTTTATCTCTTTCGCGATCACGCTAAAACCTGCGCCTTTGCTGCCGACATGTGCAGCTTCGATAGCCGAGTTAATCGCGATCAGATTGGTCTGCCGTGATAGTTGATTGATCTCAAAGATATATTTATTGATCTCGTCTAAAGAGCATTTGAACTGTGTCAGCGAGTCGGTGTTTTGACTGACGCTCATATCGATTTGGCCAATCAGCGCAACGAGATTCTCCAGCGATTGTCTGGCGCTGCTGTTACGCGCATTGAGTTCATCAATGGCCTGCTGCTCACTTCTCAGATCCTGGCTCGATTTAAGTAGTGCATTCCTCACTACCTCTAAAGTAGGAACCCCTTTCAGTAACTGAGTACAAATAATCCGTTCATAATTTGGCGTCGCCGGCAGGGGAAGCTCGCGCTCAGCGCTCGCCGGTTCTGGCATATCGACCGCGTCAGGGGAAGATAAAAAGGATCTGAAGCAGGGGATTCTTCTGATTAAGGCTTTCATAAGAGGACCTTTTAAGGATGATAAAGAGCAGTAAAATTTTTCGGCTGGGCGGGTTCGTGCGTAGGTATGCCACCAGATATCCGCCTCTCCGGTTGGAACACAGCAGGCGCTCGACAGAATGGATTAAGTGGTTGATTTATCATCGCAGAGAAAACCGCGTACTAAGGGCAGCAGTCAGTCAGTGATCGTGGCGCACGCAATCCATGAAAGGGGCGACAGGCTCTGGCATCGGTGTCGAAACCGTACGCACGCGCTGACGGGGCAGTCATTTCAGAAGCAGACAGGCGGCGAGTGTACCGTGGCCCGGCAGGAAAAAAACCGCAAAACTCCTGACAGTCTGACTGCGCGGTTACCACATCGGGATTGACCGTTTTTTCGCAGTTTCAGTGCATTAATAACACGGTGCGTAATCGTCATGCCGTTAAATGTTTATGTTGTACGCCTTTCCCTTAATGCTTTGCTGGGAAGTGCCATCAGCCCCGTATAGCGCCACGCAATTACTCACCTGCTTCACCATACTTTTCAGGGTTAAGGCTTTCTGCATCTGAAGCTCTAAAATGGGATAGATGCTCAGATTCATTGTCCGCGTCTCGCGGGCAATCGCGACCACGTCATCCCACAGCGTCTTCAGCATCGGCTGTTGCTCATAGGGAGCCGCAATGCCCAGCTTCGTTTCTTCCGCCTTGCGCTGCTCTTCGAAAAAATTAATTGTCGATAGCAGGCGACTTTTATTGTCAGACAGCATCTGTAGGGTAACCGGGTTAAGCTGCGGCCGGTTGAGCTGGCCCAGCTCTTCAGTGAGCACCGGTTTAAGTTCTTCTAATAAACCGTGCAGTTTTATCAGGGTAATACGGAGATCATTCATCAGTTAGCCACGCGAATTAGATAATCTGAAACATTTCCTTTGTCAGGGCGTTTGCAATCTTATCGGTATCAATAGGCAGGTCGCCGGCGGCGAGTGCCACTTTGATCTTATCCAGATGTTCGACGTTGATATCCTGGCTGCTGTTGGTTTGCAGCGACTGGATCTGGTTACTCAGGCTGACTTTGGTACCGGTACGGGTTTTGTTGGCCGTGGTCGCACCCTGCACGGTACGCCGGTCAGTCTGTTTCGCCGCTTCGGGATGAATCTTGGTGAATACGGCAGGCGATATCTTTTGGCTATGTTCAATGCTCATTATTATCCTCGACACTTTGTTCGGTAAAAATATTTTCCAGTTAAGTAAATTATCGGGCGTTGTCGAAAATACTGAAGGCAGCGGGTCGGTTATCTTTTACGTCGCCTGGATTAATCAGCCACCACCGCGGCCTGACCCTCGCCAATGGCCGTTGCGGTAACGATCTGACCGGTTGCCGTCTGAACCCGTAAATGCTGACTCAGTGCGGCATTGTCCAGCGCCTTCGCCGTCGCACGAATCGTAAAGCCATCACCCCGGTAAATCACCTCTGCCTTCTCACCGGCGACGATTGCCCAGCGCTGGCGAAGCTGGCTTTCGACCAGCTTATCGCCCGGATGAACGGTACGTAACGTCACGCGCCCGATAATCCGCTGCGGGTCAAAAATCAGTCCAGCGGGCAAATGTTCCAGCGAGCCGCGTTGCGGATGAATTGCCTCTTCAGTGACCAGCTCACCCGGTCGCAATAAGCGGGTTGCCTGCCACCAGGTTGCCGTCGCATCCACATGTATCTGAATAAAGTGCCGCCGGGCGGCGCACTGCGCAATGATGCTGTGCGCGCCCGCTAATCGGCCCAGGTTACCGCTCAGCGAGAGCGCCGGTCTGTCACAGAGCGTGGCTAACTGCGCGGGCGGTGTCATCAGTTTCACCTGCAATGATGGCCTTAGCGAGGGCGGTAAATTAATAGTGTTGTTCAACAGAGTTGTTATTGCTGCCGTCAGCGGATTGTCGTTCTCCGCCGCGCTGGAAATACCGGCTGCGGCCAGCCAGAGTATTAGCGTGACCCTTTTAATGATATTGATAAATTGTTTCGCCACAATGCGGATTTCCTGGATGGCAATAATAAGAGGTTGCGCATTAATAATGACGCGTTCTGCGTGATAATTGTACGTTAAAAAGAACATCTTCTGATGAAAGAAGTGATGCCATAAATGCAGCCATTTATCCGAATTGAGCTTGTTGTTTTTTTTAATTGCACGGTTAAACGGTCAAGTAAGCCTGTTTGTGTCGATTTTTCAAATTATAGATTTCGGCTGCTCTCTTTTAAAATAGCGCAATTAAAATCCCATCGGCACGAGATAAATAATCCTTATGCTTGATAAACTCGACAGCGAATTAGGCTTCCAGCAGACAGCACTATCTCTGCTCAATAAGCGCCAGAATATTCTGGCTTCAAATGTGGCAAACGCTGACACACCGGGCTATCTGGCCAGAGATATCGATTTCACTTCACAATTAAAAGCCGCCGTTTCCCGCTCTGATGGCCACATCGGGCCGTTGGCATTAACGTTAACTTCGGGTCATCACATTGCCGCAAAGGCACAGACGGTGGATGATCTTGATCTTTTATACCGTATTCCCGATCAGCCTTCAGCAGACGGTAATACGGTTGATATGGACCGCGAACGTGCCAACTTTGTTGATAATAGTGTGAAATATCAATCAGGTCTGACGATTCTCAGTGCGCAAATTAAAAATGTGATGAGCGCGATTAATCAGGGGTAATTATTGATATGTCACTGCTCAGTATTTTTGATATTTCCAGTTCAGCCATGACGGCACAATCGAAGAGGCTGAACGTCAGCGCCAGTAATATGGCCAATGCCGACAGCATCGCTGGCCCGGATGGCAAACCTTACCGAGCCAAAGAAGTTATTTTTAAAGTTGATGGTGCGCCAGATCAGCCAATCGGCGGTGTTCGCGTCAGTGATGTGGTGGAAAGTAACGCACCAGATCGACTGATGTATGAGCCGGGCAATCCTCTGGCGGATGGTAAAGGATATGTGCATATGCCGAATGTGGATGTAGCCGGTGAAATGGTGAATACCATTTCCGCTTCACGCAGTTATCAGGCAGATGTGGATGTAATGAATACGGCAAAAACCCTGATGCTTAAAACGCTGACGCTGGGTCAATAAGGAATAACAGAATGGCCATCTCGCCAATAATGGGCAGCAACAATAACAATGTTAATAACAATAACAGCAATACCACAACTGCGGCCACGGATGGCACCAGTACTGCGGACTTAATGAAAAACTTCATGACGCTGCTGGTTGCGCAAATGCAGAACCAGGACCCGACCAACCCGATGGATAATAACCAGATGACCTCGCAGCTGGCGCAATTTAATACCGCCGCCGGGGTAGAGCAACTTAACGATACGCTAAATAGCGTCGGGACGCTGGTCTCCAGTATGCAGCAGATGAATGCCTCTGCCTGGGTTGGGCGGACGGTGTTGGTCGAAGGCAAATCGGTGATCAATAACAGCGATGAGCAGGGCGCTAATAAAACCTTCTCATTCGCGCTGGATAGCGATGCGGATAATGTCGAAGTGACGCTCACCGACAAGGAAGGCAATGCCTATCATGCCGAACTCCCCCACGTCAAAGCGGGCGTTCAGAGCTACAGCCTTGATGACCTGAGCAACTTTGAGCCTGCCTCACCGCCGGAAGGCACTAGCTATGATGTCTCATTTTCCGCCAGCAACAGCAGTGGCGACGCACCGAAAATCGTGGCACTGAAAAAAGCCAAAGTTGAGAGCGTGGCCTTTTCTTCTGGCGGCTCGCTGCTGGAGTTGGGCATTGATGGCACGGCGACCCTCGGGCAGGTTTACGAAATCGAATAATTCAATAATTTGTTGATGGATCAGGAAAAAGAATAATGAGCTTTTCTCAAGGCCTTAGCGGGTTGAATGCAGCGTCACAAGCCCTGGATGTTGTCGGTAACAACATTGCGAACTCCCAGACGGTCGGGTTTAAGACAGGATCTATTGCCTTCGCCGATGTCTTTGCCGGTTCGCAGGTGGGTATGGGGGTACAGGTCTCCGCGGTGAATCAGAGTTTCACTGATGGCGTCCTGGGCGCAGGCACAGGCAGTCTGGATATGGGTATCCAGGGCAACGGTTTTTTCCGTTTGCAGAATGAAGCCGGGCGCGTCTTTTACAGCCGCAATGGGCAGTTCCAGAAAGATGCCAACGGCTACGTCATCAACAACCAGGGGATGTTTCTGACCGGTTATCAGGCCACCGGTACCCCGCCAACGATTCAGCCGGGTGCTGCGGTCGGTCCGATTCAGATCCCTGACGGACAGATGCCGGCTCGCGCCTCGGACAGCGGTACGCTTAACGGCAACCTGCCCTCGGGAAGTGATGTGGTTACTAATACCACCTTTGATCCGACCGACAGCACCAGCTACAGCACCGCGCCAACCATGATTAACGCCTATGACAGTCTGGGAAACAAGCACACTATCAACGTTTACTTCGCGAAAACGGCGGATAACCAGTGGACGGCCTATTCCAAAGATATGACCGCGCCGGGCGATGGCTTTCAGCAGACCGCCCTGCAGTTTGATACCTCCGGCCAGCTAACCACCAATCCGGCGAAACTCCACGTTCAGGGCGCGGCGTATCACGGCGGCGAAGCGCTTAATTTTGACTTAGACCTGACCGGCATGACCCAGCAGGCGTCAGAATTCTCGATGAACAGTCCCACTACCACCGGTTATGCGCCAGGCCTGATGAATGGTTACACCGTCGGCGATAATGGCCAGGTCATCGCCTCTTACAGCAACGGCCAGCAGCAGTTACTGGGTCAGGTGGTGTTAAGCAACTTCACCAACCCAGGCGGCCTCTCGTCGCAAGGCAATAACTGCTGGAGCGAAACGCCGGAGTCGGGTCAGCCGGTCACCGGTACCTCCGGTTCGGGTAATCTGGGCACTTTATACGGTAATAAGCTGGAAGCCTCTAATGTCGATCTGAGTAAAGAGATGGTCAACATGATCGTCTACCAGCGTAACTACCAATCCAATTCACAAACCATCAAAACCCAATCAGAGCTGCTGCAAACTCTGGTTAACCTTGGCTAACGGCGGCTCATTATGGATCGTGCGATTTATACCGCAATGGGCGCGGCTACTGCTGCGCTCAACCGCCAGGCGATAACGGCGAATAATCTGGCCAACGCCTCAACCACAGGTTTTCGCGCGCAGCTTATGGCGTATCGGGCGGTGCCGGTGAATGGCCCGTCGGTGCCCACCCGAACCCTGGTGACGGAATCCACGCCCTGGAACGACACCACCATGGGCGCGGTGCATCAGACCGATCGCGATCTGGATGTGGCGTTACCCCAGGATGGCTGGCTGGCCGTTCAACTGCCGGATGGCAGCGAAGCCTATACCCGCGATGGCAACATTGAGGTCAATAGTGAAGGTGGCTTGCAGGTTCACGGTCTGCCGTTGTTGGGTGATGGCGGCCCGCTTAGCGTGCCGCCCCAGTCGCAGATCACCATTGCTCCTGACGGCACCCTGAGTGCGCTGGGTGCTGGCGATGAGCCAACGGCGCTGGCGCAGGTCGGGCAGGTGAAGATGGTGAAAGCCGATGCCCGTTCTCTTCAGATGGGCGAGGATGGCGTGTTTCATCTTAGCGACAGCACATCAGCGGGCAGCAGCGCGCCATTGCCAATGGACCCCTCTCTGCGACTGATGCCGGGCATGCTGGAAAGCAGCAACGTCAGCCCGGTGAAGACCATGGTCGATATGATCGCCACCGCCCGTAGCTTCGATATGCACATGAAAATCATCAGCACCGTTGATGACAATGAAAAAAGCGCCAATCAGCTGCTAATGCTGAGTTAACCCCCGGCGAGGAGAAATCAAACCATGATCCGTTCTTTATGGATTGCAAAAACCGGTCTCGAAGCCCAGCAGACCAATATGGATGTGATATCCAATAACCTGGCCAACGTCAGTACCAATGGGTTTAAACGCCAGCGTGCGGTATTTGAAGACCTGATTTATCAGACGTTACGTCAGCCTGGCGCTCAATCCTCTGAGCAGACCACTATCCCGTCAGGCCTGCAGATTGGTACCGGCGTCCGCCCGGTAGCGACGGAACGTATTCACAGTCAGGGCAGCCTGACGCAGACCAATAACAGTAAAGATGTGGCGATTCAGGGTGGCGGTTTCTTCCAGATCCAGTTGCCGGACGGCACCACCGGTTACACCCGCGATGGTTCGTTCCAGTTCGATCAGAATGGACAGCTGGTTACCTCCAGCGGCTATCCGGTCCAGCCTGCTATTACCATCCCCCAGGATGCTGAGTCGCTGACCATCGGCAACGACGGGCTGGTTAGCGTTACCCTGCCGGGACAAACCGCACCGCAGCAGGTAGGTCAACTGACGCTCACTACCTTCATCAATGAGTCTGGACTGGAAAGCCTGGGTGAGAATATTTACCACGAAACCCAGGCATCCGGCGCACCCAATGAAACGACGCCAGGGCTGAACGGTGGCGGGACGCTCAAACAGGGCTATGTCGAAACCTCCAACGTCAATGTGGCGGAAGAACTGGTCAATATGATCCAGACTCAGCGCGCCTATGAGATAAACAGTAAGGCGGTATCAACATCCGATCAGATGTTGCAGCGGCTGTCGAATTTATAACGCGGGTCGCCGCGGGCTGTTAGCGGTGCCGCGGCATTAAGATATGTGGTTATAACATGAATGGTAAGGCTTATCCGGCGAGGAGTCTCGTCGCTTCCCCTCGCATTTTGCGCAGTTCTGGCACTCTGCTCTTTAGCATCATAGGGATGTTAGCGCTCAACGGCTGTGCTTATATCCCGCACACGCCATTGATTGAGGGAAAAACGACCGCCGAACCGGTAGCCGCAATGCCAGCGGTCAACAATGGCTCGGTGTTCCAGAGCGGTCAGGCGATGAATTACGGTTATCAGCCGATGTTTGAAGATCGTCGGCCGCGTAACGTCGGCGATATTCTGACCATCGTATTGCAGGAGAACGTCAGCGCCAGTAAAAGTTCCTCGGCAAATGCCAGCCGCGGGGGGTCTGACTCGCTGGCGTTTGATGCGACACCGAAATTTTTGTCCGGCTTATTCGGCAGCGACAGGACCAATACCAGCATCAGCGCAAAAAATGATTTCACCGGCAAGGGCGGCGCAGCGGCCAAAAACACCTTTAGCGGTACGCTGACGGTAACGGTGAATCAGGTTCTGGAAAATGGCAATTTGCGGGTGGTGGGTGAAAAGCAGATTGAGATCAATCAGGGAACGGAGTTTATCCGTTTCTCCGGTGTGGTAAATCCTCGCACCATCAGTGGCAGTAATACCGTCTCTTCGACGCAGGTGGCTGACGCCAGAATTGAGTATGTCGGCAATGGCTATATCAACGAAGCGCAGCAAATGGGCTGGTTACAGCGCCTTTTCCTTAACCTTTCTCCGTTTTAACTCACTGATTATGAAAATCGCACACATGAAGCGCTATCTGACTCTGCTCTGCGTGGGTCTGAATTTATTACTCCCGGTCGCCGTGCATGCAGAACGCATCCGCGATTTTACCTCAGTACAGGGCGTTCGCAGCAATTCACTGATGGGATATGGTCTGGTGGTGGGTCTGGATGGCTCCGGCGATCAGACCATGCAGACGCCGTTTACCACCCAAAGCCTGAGCAATATGCTCTCTCAGCTGGGGATTACCGTTCCGACTGGCACCAATATGCAGCTAAAAAATGTGGCCGCGGTGATGGTGACCGCGGAACTGCCCGCCTTTGCCCGCGCAGGCGATAAAATTGATGTGGTGGTCTCCTCGATGGGCAACGCCAAAAGTCTGCGCGGCGGCACGCTGCTGATGACGCCACTTAAAGGTGTGGATAACCAGATTTATGCGTTAGCTCAGGGAAATTTACTGGTGAGCGGCGCGGGTGCGCAGGGGGGCGGCAGCCGGGTTCAGGTTAACCAACTCAACGGCGCCCGCATCAGCAATGGCGCGATGGTTGAGCGGGAAGTTCCGACCAGTTTCGCGGATGACAATGTGCTGCGGTTGCAGTTGAATGAAGATGACTTTACCTTTGCGCAGCAGATCAGCGACGAAATCAACCGACGCTATGGCGGGGCGACGGCGTCGGCGGAAAATGCCAGAACGGTCCGTCTGAATGCGCCGCAGGATAGCGCCGCACGAGTACGTTTCCTGGCAAATATCCAGAATATCCCGATCAAGGCTGATGCGGGCGATGCCCGAATTATTATCAACTCGCGTACCGGGTCGGTGGTGATGAACCGCCACGTTGCGCTGGATGCGTGTGCGGTGGCGCAGGGTAATCTGACCGTCGAAGTGGCGCGCAGCAATCAGGTCAGCCAGCCCGATACACCACTGGCGGGTGGCAGCACGGTAGTCACGCCTGAAACCCAGGTGTCGATGCGCAACAGCGGCGGTTCGCTACAGCGGCTCAATACCAGTGCCGATCTCAACAGCGTTGTAAGGGCATTGAACAGCCTGGGCGCGACGCCAAACGATCTCATGGCCATTCTGCAGTCGATGAAAAGCGCCGGTTGTCTCCATGCCCGACTGGAAACGGACTGATGAGCAAGTCTGACTTTAAAACCGGGGCCGCCTTCGATTTACGTAATCTGGAGGCGCTAAAGCTGACGGCAAAGCGTTCACCGCAGCAGGGGCTGAAAGCAGCGGCTCAGCAGATGGAAGGACTGTTTGTTCAGATGATGCTGAAAAGCATGCGTGAGGCGTCATTTAAAGGCGGGCTGTTTGATAACCCGCAGTCACAGATGTTTACCTCCATGTACGATCAGCAGATTTCACAGGATATCGCGGCGCAGGGAAAACTGGGGTTTGCCGATCAAATCGCTCGGCAGATGGGGGCTGCGGAACCCGCTCCCGCGGCACCCACCCAGGAATCGCTGATTTCGACGCTGATTAATGCCAGCCTGCATCCGCAGCCAGCAGAACCGGGCGCCAGCGTCACGCATCAGCGGACCCCGGCTGGCAACCGGCCAGATAATGACAGCTTTATTTCCCGCCTGATGTCACCCGCCAGAGAGGTGGCGCGTCACAGCGGGATTCCACATCAGCTGATTATCGCCCAGGCTGCGCTGGAGTCAGGCTGGGGAGATCGTGAGATCCTGACCGCTCATGGTAAGCCGAGCCATAATCTGTTTGGTATCAAAGCGACGCCGGACTGGAAAGGTGAAACCACCGAGATCGCCACGTCGGAATATATCAACGGCGCGCTGCGGAAAGTGAAAGCCTCGTTTAAGGTTTATAAAAATTACGCGGAATCCTTAGCTGACTACGCCACGTTTTTAACCACCAATCCGCGTTATCAGAAAGTCATTAATAGCCCGTCAGTTGAAAAGGCCGCGCACGCTTTACAGGAAAGCGGTTACGCAACCGATCCGAATTATGCGAAAAAGTTAATGAATATTGTTCGTTATGTCCAGAATGATCTGGCTAGCGGGGCAGGCCGTTATAAAAAATCGCTGGAAGAATTATTTTAGCGTTTAAGATTTTAGTTTTTTCTGAAACTCACGATTAATTAATAATGATATAAAATTTCCAGGCCAGATCGTGGCCTCGACTCATAAAATATGAGGCTGGTAAAGCGATGAACTTATTTAATATTGCCCAGAGCGGGCTTAGCGCAGCCCAGGCAGCCCTGAATGTGGTGGGTAACAATTTAAGTAATGCAATGACTGACGGCTACAGTCGGCAGAATATTATTCTGGGTGAAGCGGGCGGCCGCGCCACCGGTTACGGTTTCTTCGGCTATGGCGTGCAGACAAATGATGTTAAGCGCAGTTATGACGGTTTTCTTAACAATCAGGTACGCGGTGCCAACGCGCAATTTGAAGGTCTGAACGGACGTTATGAACAGCTGACTCAGATTGATGACATGTTCGGTGACAATACCAACAATATTTCCGTCACGATGGGAAATATGTTTGGTGCAATGGAAAAAATGAGTAGCGATCCCGCCAACGCCGCCGCGCGTCAGGAGGTCTATTCACAGTTTAAAGCGATCGCTAACCAGTATCGAACCAATAGCGACACGCTGAAAGGATTAGAAAAAAGCACTAATACCAAAATCAGTCAGGCAGTGAGCGATATTAATGGCTGTGCTAAACAGCTCGCCAACCTGAATAAAGAAATTGCCAAAGTTCAGGCATCCAGCGGCACCCTGCCATCGGACCTGATGGATCAGCGCGATCAGGTATTGGGCCAGCTTAGCGGGCTGACCGGCATTAAGGTGAATGAGAACAGCACCACCGGGTGCGTAGATGTCACACTGGCGAACGGCTATTCATTAGTGAACGGTGAGGATGTATGTGAATTAAAAGCGCAACCTGCAGCAGATGACCCGAACAAACTGGTGGTGGCATACACCAATAATGCTGGTGACGACATGTTGCTGGATGACGATACCCTGAGTACCGGCACGCTGGGTGGACTGTTTAAATTTCGTAATACCGATCTGAAAGATGCTGAAAATCAGCTCAATCAGCTGGCGTTGAAGATGGCCAGTAAATTTAATCAGGTCAACCAGGCGGGGTACGATCAAAACGGCGATGCGGGTTCGGCTATCTTCTCGCTTGACGATCCTCAGGCGATCGCCAATAGCAATAATAGCGGTGACGCGTCATTGGTCATTTCACGTAGCGACAATAGCGCGGTTCAGGCGCAGGATTATACCCTGACCTTTACTGGCCCATCCGCAAGCGACTGGACGGTAAAAACCGGTGATGGGCAAACTATCACCCCGACTGTCGGGGATGATGGATCGCTGAGTTTTGATGGCGTAACGGTTAAACCGCAGGGCACCCCGCAGGCTAATGACAGTTTTGTGTTTAATCCGCTCGCGGGTGCCGCTGGCTCCCTGACGGTGGCGATCGACGGCGGCGAGAAAATTGCGGCCTCAAGCTCTGCCGACGCAACGGATCAAAGCAATAATGAAAATATCAAAAAGATGCTTGATATTAAAAACCAGCAGTTGATCGGTAAATCAACCTTGAGTGAGGCGTATGCCAGCCTGGTGAGCTCGGTTGGTTCTTCAATGACGTCACTAAAATCGGGCTGTGCTACTGCCTCCGGCGTGCTGGATCAGTGGAGTCAGCAGCAGCAGTCGGTATCAGGGGTCGATATGAACGAAGAATATATCAACATGCAAATGTATACCCAGTATTACCAGGCTAATTCCCAGGTATTACAAACGGCGACGACGCTGTTCGATACCATACTCAGCATTAAATAGCGCTTTCCGTTAGCGATTATTATTACTTAACAGAGGTTATAGCGATGCGCTTTAGTACTCACTATATGTATCAGCACAATATTGATAGCATCACTAAATCAATGGCTACCGGAAATACTATTCAAGCACATCTTGCCGCAGGTCAGACCTTATTAACGCCTTCGGACAACCCGGCAGGTGCGTCTCAGGCAGTCGCATTGCAAAACACATTAGCAAGTATGAGTCAGTATGACACTGCCAGGAGTTATGCGGAGGATACCTTAGGCCAGGAAGACAACACCCTGAGCAGTATTCAAAGCATCCTCACCGGTAGTCTGTCTGAGAAAATTATTGCCGGCGGTAATGGTGCTTATTCAGATCAGGATCGTCAGTCGCTGGCAACTGAATTAAAGGGGATCCGCGGCAGTCTACGCGAGCTGGGCAATAGCTGCGACAGCAATGGCCGCTATATTTTTGCCGGTTATAAAACCGGTAACGCGCCGTTTGCCGACGATGGCAGTTATGTCGGAGGCGATACGCCGCTTACCCAACAGGTCAGTGATAACGTTGAGATGCAGGTTGGCCACACAGGGCAACAGTTGTTTATGAGCGGCACTAGCGATGACCTGCTGAGCGCTATCGATAAAGCGATCGATGCGTTAAATAAACCCATCACGAGCGAGGATGAGCGCCAGGCACTGAAAGATACCCTGGACAGCGTGAATAACAGCGTTAAGAAAAACATTGATCATATAGGAAAAATCCAGTCAGAAGTAGGCTGTAACCTGCAACAACTTGATTCACTTAGCTTTAGCTCAGATGCGCAAAAAATAAATGTGACAGCGCGACTGCAACAGGCGATTGGGTCAGATTCAGATACCCAGATTTCCCAGTCAAAAATTGCTGCGTTCGCTCTCACCTCATCAATGACGGTATTCCAGGCCATGCAACAAATTTCGATTTTTAATTTCAAATGATAAAAATCTATTATTAAATTTTTAACGGCAATGTGAAAACACAGTAATTATTTATCGATTCTTCAGAATCCCGTAGGATTATCATGTTTAAAAATCTTAAAGTCTCGGCAGGGTTAAATACCCTGATGATTGTTTTTGTTCTGTTTTTGGCCATCATCTCTTTTTTCAATTTTACCAGCACACACCGATTTGACAAACAGGTTGAGGATGCGATTACCATTTCCAACGCCTCCAATCCGATTGAGGATGCGGTCGGTAATCTGAATAATGCGGTCGGCCTGGCGGTAATGGACACGTTTATTGAAAAAGATAATTTTGAGAAAAGTGGCGTCCGTAACGCTGATAAAGGGAACATCGCCATTATTGATCAGTTAGTGGCTAAAGCGAATGTCGCTTTCAAAGCATTTAAAAGTCAGCCCTCTCTCTCTACAGAGGAGTATGAGCAGGTTCAGAAAGTTAATAAGGCTTATACCGATCTGTTGAATTTTACCCTGAGTATGCGCGATGCGTTGATCGATCCAGCAGCAGAGCTAGGCGATGTCAGCATGCTGGAGAAACAAACCAGTCAGTATCGTATCGTCATAAAAGATGAAATGGATGAGTATGATCATGTGCTCAAGACGCTGCTGGCGCAGCACAAGCAGCAAGGGGATGAAAAAAATGAAACCATGCTGGCCTGCGCCTATGCCATCCTGATCATCTCAATCATTATTGTAATAATCGCGCGTATCTGGTTAAAAAGGACTGTATTTATCCGTCTTAACCAGACTCGGGAGACGTTCGCGTTGCTGGCATCAGGTAATTTAAGCCAGCCGATTAAAATTGGCGCGGAAAATGAAATTGGTGAAATGCTGGCCGAGCTCGAAAAAATGCGCGTCTCGCTAACCACAACCGTGTCAGATATCCGCATCGGCGTATCCAACATCTATGGCAGCGCCCAGGAAATTGCCAATAGCAACAACGAACTCTCTTCGCGCACCGAGCAGCAGGCGTCCGCTTTACAACAGACCGCGGCCAGCATGGAAGAGTTGAAAATTACGGTGCGTCAGAATGCCGATAATGCGCACAGCGCCAAACAGTTGGTAGAAAGTGCCAACAGCAGCGCGCGCAAAGGCGGCGATGTGATGGTCAATCTCGACAGTATTATGCGTGAGATTACCGAAAACTCGCGCCAGATCGCCGATATCAATGGCGTTATCGACAGTATTGCCAACCAGACCAATATCCTGGCGCTGAATGCGGCCGTGGAAGCGGCGCGTGCCGGTGAACAGGGCCGTGGATTTGCCGTGGTGGCCGGTGAAGTGCGTAGCCTGGCGAAGCGCAGTGCGGATGCGGCGAAAGAGATTCGTCAGCTGATTAATGTCTGCGTCTCCAACATGAGTACCGGTTCGCAAGAGGTGGAGCTGGCGGGTACCGCGATGAATGAAGTGGTGAAATCGGTTACGCAGGTTACGGACATCATGTCGGAGATCACCTCGGCGTCTGATGAGCAAAGCACTGGCATCAACCAAATCGCGCAGGCAGTAAACGAGATGGATTCAGTGACTCAGCAAAATGCCAGCATGGTTGAGCAGGCTGCCAGCGTAGCGCGCAGCGTTGAAGAGTATGCGCATAATCTGGAGCGAGCGGTGTCGCAGTTTTCGCTGCAGGACAATGCGCAGGCAGGTGAAGAAAGCAGCACCAAATATGTCAGCACGGCCGCGATGAAAAAACCGATGGTTAAGAGTGAACTGGCATTCGGTAAAAATAAAACAGAAAGTGACTGGTCAAGTTTTTAATTAAACCAGAACTAAACGGATAAACAAACATCGGTATTTCACTGTTGTTTGTTTATCAATTCTGTTTTTTTTCGGCAGGCGAAATGCGCTTATTTGTACTGGCTTATCAGGCTATTTGATTTTTGGCCGATCGTTAATAATGGTATTCTGTTTTGCTGGCGTGGAATCGTTAATTTTGGATGGTATCTATACCTCAGAAGGTGTGGTTGATAAAAATGCGCTGTGGTTAAAGTACCGTTTTTGGGTGCGCCGGGAAGCGCTAAATTTACAGGTTAAATTACCGGCAAGCGTGGAGTTGGATGACCTTATTCAGGCGGGTGCGGTTGGATTGTTAAATGCTATTGATAATTATGATCCTAAAAAAGGCATCGCACTGAGTACCTATATCAGTCAGCGGGTTCGTTGGGCTTTAATCGATGAGTTACGTGAGCGGGATTGGGTACCAAGGCGAGTACGCAGTAACTCGCGGCGGCTCTCTACCGCCATTCAGCGCATTGAACAGGAGAGCGGCCACCCGGCGTCAGAGGCGGAAGTGGCGCAGGCGTTAGACGTTTCGCTGGCAGAATATCAGTCAATGCTGGCGGAAAATAACAACAGCATGATCTATTCACTGGATGAGTTGCAGGAAGAGTTTGGCGATAGTTTCGAACAACCAGACAGCCATCACGAAGCCTTAAATCCACTTAATGAAGCGCTGTTTTCCCGGTTAGCCGCTCATATCAGCCGGGAAATAAAAAACCTGCCTGAAAGGGAACAAACGTTGCTGAATCTCTATTATCAGCAAGAGCTTAATATGAAAGAGGTTGGCTATATTCTTAGCATCACTGAGACGCGTGTCAGTCAGTTGCACAGTCAGGCGATTAAACGGTTACGCGCCAGGTTAGATTTACATAAATAACCTCATCGTTTATGAATTGCCGCCCGTCAATGCAAAAAGTATAAGCGATTAATAACTATGATGAAAACAGGTATGTACAGTTACGATGATCGGTTGCAAAAGATCTATGCCTTTAATCTCTCTTACTTGCTGCTGGCTCAGAATCTTATCCGGCAGGACGCGTGTACAGCGGGCTTTTTTTTGGGCATCGATGACGAGCTGCTTAATTTGTTAAAGAACCTGCCATTGCCGGAATTATTGCGGCTGGCCTCGGTGGACAGAGTGATCTGTCAGTTACGTATTGAAAGCGAATCCGTGTTAAATAGCCTCACCAAAAGCTCCCGCCTGGAAGCGCTGCAAAGTATTCATACCGGTATTATTTTATCGACTGATTTATTGCACGGCATAGAGAAGATTGCGTCGGACTCTGCTGCTATGAGTAAGGTAGGCAGCATGGATCCTGCAGATAAAAAAACTGTACCGTTTAACCCAATTACGGGTTAACAGCAGCGAATGCTGAATTGACCATGAAATAACACTGTTCAGCCAGTCAAACCCTTTTTGGCTCGCCGGGTAGTTCACTGCTATTAAGGTATCACCTTTTTTTCTGCCGGAATCTCTTCCGAACGATAAAGGTTTTGTTAATAATGAAGAGGTTATTGTGCTGGTTGTTTTGGGGTATATTGTGGTTTTTGCCGCAGTCATTGGCGGTTTTGTACTGTCGGGTGGTGAATTAGGCGCGCTGTTTCAGCCAACGGAATTATTAATTATCGGAGGGGCAGGCATTGGTGCCTTTATCGTCGGTAATAATGCTAAAGCAATAAAAGCCACGATTAAATCGATACCCCTGCTTTTTAAAGGCTCCCATTTCACCAAAGAGGTCTACGTAGACCTGCTGACATTACTTTATCTGCTGCTGGCAAGCGGCCGCCAGAAAGGCATGATGTCGCTGGAGGCGGAGATCGAAGATCCCCAAAACAGCGCCATCTTCGCTAATTATCCCCGCTTACTGGCTGATTCATTCCTGATGAATTTCCTGATCGACTACCTGCGCTTAATGATCAGCGGCAGCACCAACGCGTTTGAAATTGAAGCCCTGATGGATGAGGAGATTGAAACCGCTGACCATGAAGCGGAAGTGCCCGCCGACAGTTTAGGCGCGCTGGGTGATGGTTTCCCGGCTTTTGGTATTGTCGCCGCGGTCATGGGGGTGGTTCATGCGCTGGCGTCCGCTGACCGTCCCGCTGCAGAGCTGGGCGAGTTGATTGCGCATGCGATGGTCGGAACCTTTCTCGGTATCCTGTTGGCTTACGGTTTCGTTAGCCCACTGGCCGCGTTGCTGCGCCAGAAAAGTGTCGAAAAAATCAAAGCCCTGCACTGTATCAAGGCAGTGTTGCTGGCGGCAATTAACGATTCAGCGCCGCAAATCGCGGTTGAATTTGGCCGCAAAACGCTCTACTCCACGGTGCGTCCGAGCTTTTATGAGCTGGAAGAGCACATTCGTGAGGTGAAAGCGGCACCGCAAAGCCCGGCAGCGGAAGAGCCCACATGAGTAAGAAGAATCATGCCGTGGTGGTGGTTAAACGAAAGCGTAAAGCTAAACATGGCGGCAGCCACGGTGGTTCGTGGAAAATTGCTTATGCCGACTTTATGACGGCGATGATGGCCTTCTTTCTGGTGATGTGGCTGCTTTCATCCTCGACTCCTGAAACCCGTGAACAGATCGCAGAATATTTTCAAACGCCATTGCGGGTTGCGCTGGCGCATGGCAATAAATCGAGCCTGAGTGACAGCGTGATCCCCGGTGGCGGCGAGAATGTCATTAAGCAGGATGGTGAAGTGCTTAAGAAAACACTGGATAAGCTGGATCAAAAGAAGAAAAAAACTGACCAGAACCTGGAAACGCTGCGTGAAAAGCTGCGCAGCCTGATTAAACAGGATCCCCGGCTGAGTAATTTCCAGTCTAATCTGCTGCTCTCGTTGACCGAAAATGGTCTGCTGGTACAGATTACCGACAGTCAGGATCGCCCAATGTTTAAGGTTGGCAGCCGGGAACCTGAGCCTTATATGCGTGCCATTCTTGAGGCGCTGGCCCCCGCGCTGAATGAATTGCCCAATCGCATTACGATCTCCGGTCACACCGACTCTTTGCCCTATGCCGCTGGCGATGCCGCCTACGGTAACTGGGAGCTTTCAGCCGATCGCGCCAATGCTTCGCGGCGTGCGCTCATTAAGGGTGGTATTTCGGCCGATAAATTTTTGCGCATTATCGGCATGTCTGACAGCGTCAGCCTCGACAGCAGCGGTCGCGATAACCCACTTAACCGCCGTATAACAATATTGGTTCACAGTAAAGAAAAAGAAAATGAAATTCTTAAAGAGCAGTCGCTTTTAAATAAACTCACTGCATCCCCAGAAACGGAAAAATTATCGTCGGAGCTAAACGTTACCCCTTCCGACGCGCAACGCCATGGGCAGCCGGTTATCTCTTCAGGAAAAATAGAGCAGCAGAGGGAAAATGATGGACATAAGTGATTTTTATCAGACTTTCTTCGATGAGGCTGATGAGTTACTGGCAGATATGGAAAAGCATCTGCTGGATATTGACTTGCTTTCACCCGATAAGGATTTATTAAACGCCATATTTCGCGCCGCCCATTCAATTAAAGGCGGTGCGGGAACCTTTGGCTTTACAGTATTACAAGAAACAACCCATATACTGGAAAACTTACTCGATGAGGCCCGTTGCGGCGAACTACAACTGACCAGTGATATTATTAATTTGTTTCTTGAGAGTAAAGATATTATGCAGGATCAACTTGATGCGTATAAATCTTCACAGCAGCCGGATAATGAAAGTTTCCGTTATATCTGTGAGGCATTACGCCAGATTGCCTTAGAGAGCAAAGCCGGGGAACCTGCGGCTGTGAAGCAGCCTGCCGTTACGGTTCAGGCAGCCCCAAACAGCGCTCAAACACCATCTGCGCCGCAACCGCAACCTGAGTCGGCGTCAGCACCCGGCGGTACGGTGCTCTCTGTCAGACTAGTGGACATCAATGAACTGGACAAACAGCCTTTAATTGATGAGCTGGCTAATCTGGGGACGATCATTAGCCAGCAGCAGGCGGGCAATCAGGTTGATATTGTGCTCGATACCACGACCAGCATCGACGATATCACTGCCGTCATGTGTTTTGTGCTGGAACCGCATCAGATAGTCATCACACCTGCGAACGCGGGTGTAACGGCGGAAACCGCCGCCGTTACGGCCAGCGTCGCGCCACCGGCCCCAGCCGCCGCAGCGTCAACGGCCCGCCCCAAAGCACCGGCCAAATCACCCGCCAGTGAAAGCGGCAGCATCCGGGTGGTGGTGGATAAGGTCGACCAGATTATTAATCTGGTGGGTGAACTGATCATTACCCAGGCGATGCTGACACAGCTTTCATCACGGCTCGATCCCTCCCAGCATGATGCACTGGTGAACAGCATAGCCCAGTTAGAACGTAATGCGCGGGATCTGCAGGAGTCGGTCATGTCGATTCGAATGATGCCGATGGAGTATGTTTTCAGCCGCTTTCCAAGGCTGGTGCATGACCTGGCCAGCAAACTTAATAAGAAAGTTGAGCTGACCCTGCGTGGCGGTTCGGCGGAACTGGATAAAGGGCTGATTGAGAAGATTATCGATCCCCTGACCCATCTGTTGCGCAACAGTCTTGATCATGGCATTGAGCCGGTAGAGGCCCGACTGGCAAAAGGAAAGCCAGAAAAAGGGAATCTGATCCTGTCTGCTGAGCATCATGGCGGCAATATTGTAATAGAGGTGATTGATGACGGGGCCGGGCTAAACCGCGAGAAGATCCTCGCCAGGGCGCAGTCACAGGGGCTGGCGGTGGCTGACAATGCCACTGATGAAGAGGTCTGGATGTTGATCTTCGCACCGGGCTTCTCCACCGCCGAGAAAGTGACTGACGTCTCAGGACGTGGGGTGGGTATGGACGTGGTGAAACGTAATATTCAGGCGATGGGCGGTCACGTCGAAATCTATTCAGAACAGGATAAAGGCTCGACCATTCGCATTATTCTGCCGCTGACGCTGGCGATTCTTGATGGTATGTCGGTGCGGGTTGGTGACGAAATTTACGTTCTGCCGCTCGGCACAGTGATGGAGTCGCGGCTGCCTACAGAGAAAGCGCTCTATCGCATGGCCGGTGATGAACTTATGCTACAGGTCCGTGAAGAGTATCTGCCGCTGGTTGAATTGCGACAGGTGTTCAACCTGCCTGGCCAGGCAGATGAGAGCAATCAGGGCATTGCGGTGATCGTACAGAGTGCGGGCTGCCGCTACGCCTTGTTGGTGGATCAACTGATTGGCCAGCATCAGGTGGTGGTGAAGAATCTTGAGCTTAATTACCGCAAAGTTCCAGGTGTGTCAGCGGCGACCATTCTTGGCGACGGCAGCGTGGCACTGATACTGGATGTCGCGGTATTAGCCATGCTGGCGAAAGAAAAGCGACAGGCAATTAAAGCCGGTTAATAGCGTGCTTTTTTAAGGTGAAAAAATGAATTTATCTGGCTCGGAAAATAAAGCGGCTGGCGATATTGCTGCCCATGAATATCTGGTCTTTAGACTGGGGGATGAAGAGTATGGCATTGATATTCTAAAAGTTCAGGAGATCCGCAGTTGTGAACGGGTGACCCGTATTGCTAACTCACCCGATTTTATTGCTGGCGTGACCAATCTGCGCGGCGTCATTGTCCCGATAGTCGACCTGCGGGTTAAATTCCGTCTGAGTTCTGCTGAATTTAATGAACACACCGTGGTTATCGTGCTTAATTTTGGTAGCCGGGTGGTGGGAATCATTGTCGATGGTGTCTCTGACGTATTGTCACTAATCGCTGAACAAATTCGTCCGGCACCCGAGTTTTCCGTCACGCTCTCGACCGAATATCTGCAGGGGCTTGGCTCGATTGATGACAAAATGCTGATTCTGGTCAATATCGAAAAGCTATTAAACAGTGAAGAGATGGAGCTGGTCGAAAAAAACAGTACGCTCGCGTCCTGCGAATAATCTCTCCGCTTTGACCGCCAGGCCATGACACGTATTTTGTGTCGGCCTGGCGCGTGCTTCTATCCCGATTCGCGCGCGCCCCTGTCGATCTCTTCTCCTCTGATCGTTTCCGTTCACTCGTCTCCACCGAATCATGCACGCCAGACCCTACCGGCCGCGCATGACTCTCCCTATACAATAGCGGTACGGTTACCCGCATGCCGCATGCCGCATGCCGCAGGCTGTTCTGTTGTGGCAGGCGACGACAAACCTAATACGGTCCAATCAAGCTGCGTTGGCTGAGTTCTGCGCGGTTGTAGAGCTCAAAGCATTCGCCGCACAGCAACTTGCTGGCAACGCAGACAAAACAGGACGGACCCGGCTAAGCCCCAGCTAGCCGCAACGGAGGGCATGTCGGGCGATAGCGGTGTACGCTTTCAGCGCTGAAGTGAAGGGCGAAAAGAAAGGTGAAGTCACGTGCAATGGGGCGGAAAAGGGGCAGGGTAGACGTTAACGCGTCGGTGAATCAGCAAATCGTAATGGAGAAAAAGCCCGATGGAGGTGACTACATGCATCGGGCCTTGCAGAGGGTTTGCTACTGACTCGCCAGACTATTTTGATCGATCCGGTAAGCCTGGGCGGTTCAGAATATTAATGCAGCAGGGTTAAAATATTCTGCGGTGACGAGTTAGCCTGAGCCAGCACTGCGGTACCTGCCTGTTGCAACATATTACCTTTCGACATATTCGAGACTTCGGTCGCCATATCGGCATCCTGAATACGTGATTGTGATGCCGTCAGGTTAACCACGGTGTTGTTAAGGTTATTGACTACTGACTCAAATCGGTTCTGAACCGCACCCAAGCCGGAACGCAGAGTACTGACCGTGCCCAGGGCGGCGTCTACCTTAGCCAGCAGTTTATCGGTGCCATCACCAGTAATGTCTGATACGTCATACGAATCCATATTCAGCGACGCGGAATCCATTTTCTTCAGGTCAATAGTAATTGACTGGCCATCATCGGCCCCCACCTGAATGCTCATAGATTGATCGGACGCCAGCACTTTCACACCGTTGAATTCGGTCTGTGCAGAGATGCGGTCAATTTCAGCCAGGCGCTGGGTAATCTCATCCTGGATGGATTTTTTGTCGGAATCAGAGTTGGTACCATTGTTTGCCTGAACGGTCAGGGTACGGATTTTCTGCAGGTTGTCGTTGACTTCGTTTAACGCGCCTTCAGTGGTCTGTGCAATTGAAGTTCCGTCGTTAGCGTTACGGGCCGCCTGGGTCAGACCATTGATTTTTGCACTGAAACGGTTGCTGATTGCCTGACCGGCAGCGTCATCTTTTGCGCTGTTAATACGCAGGCCTGAAGAAAGGCGCTGGATTGCCGTGCCCAGGGTTGACTGTGATTTATTCAGGTTGTTCTGCGCGATTAAACTCAGGGTATTGGTGTTAATGACTTGTGCCATGTTATTTTCCTTCGCTAATAGAGTTGTTAAATTTAGTTATGCGTGTTCACTTCGCATAATATTAAATATCGGCGTGGTGAAAATTCTCTGAAATTTTTTTTACTGCCAGGGTGTCACCAGGCAGTAAAGATACGACTCTCTCTATAGATAAGCGAAAAGTGAAAACCGACCGCAAGGCTACGTTGAAATAATACTACGACAGAAGTACTGACAAAGAAGGTCTTATTTCGGTCAGTAGAGATAATCCATTTTTTTATCCTCTTTAAACCGGCTGGCCGGGCCCTGGAGATTTTTTGTGGCCATATTCTAGCTTGTGCCTTTATTTTTTCTGGCTGGTGCCGATATTTTATAGAGTAAAAGAAAGCGAAAATTTCTTTATATTTACAGGAGATTAACATGGCTATATCATCAACAGCCAGTGCGGGGGTCGGTGGCTGGGATTATACCGATCTATTAAACGGCATGGCGCAAAACGAACAGTTGCGTCTCACCCCTTACACCAACCTACAGACCAGCTGTAAAAATAAAGTCTCTGCATGGGGAAGCATCAGCAGCTTAATGACCGCCCTGCAGGGCTCGGTTAAAAAGCTCAATGGTGAAGCCTTTAACACCATGAAAGTGAGCACGAATACCGCGTTTACCGCAACCGCCACAGACAGCGCCAGTGCCGACACCCATGCGGTAACGGTGGAGGAGCTGGCTACCGCCCACAAGCTGAAAACGGATGCCTTTGACAGCGCCGATAAGCAGCTTGGCAGCGCGACCGAAGATGGCACCCGCACCGTGACCATTACGCAGGGCGATGGTAAAGCGCTGAAGGTGGAGTTGAAGGATGATGAAACCTCACTGAACCAAATCGCCAGCGCCATTAACAAGAAAAATACCGATCAAGGGGGCAGCGTCACTGCCTCTGTTCAGCGTGATGGCAGCGGGCAATATCAGCTTATGATCAGCTCTAAAAAAACCGGTACCGACGGCGAAATGTCGGTCAGTGTTGACGGGGGTGATGACAAACTCAGCGGTATCCTTAACACCAGTAAAGGCGGAAAAGGGTCCAATGAAGCGGGGAGCGACGCGGATAAAATGACCCTCGTTTCTGCGGCTCAGGATGCTAAACTCAGCGTCGATGGTATCGAATACACCCGCTCCAGCAACAACATTAGCGATATTATTACCGGCGTTACCCTTAACCTGAATGCGAAATCAAAAGATAGCGAGCCTGAACAGTTAACCCTGACAGTCGATACCAGCGCGATCAAAACCACGCTGCAGGATTTTGTGAAGCAATATAATGCGCTGTTATCGGAAACCTCTGCCGACAGCAAATATGTCGCACCCAGTAAAGATGATGGCACCAGCAGCAGTACCGGGAAGGATACCGCGAAGAGTGGCGCGCTGATGGGTGACTCGACGCTACGCGGCCTGGTCAATAACCTGCGTAGCGCAGCCAATAACAGCTATGGCAGCAGTTCACTGTCTGATATGGGCATCACAATCGATTCCCAGAGCGGTCAGATGACCCTGAATGAGAGCAAGCTGGATAAAGCAATCGCTGATGACCCGGACGCTATCAGCAAGGTGTTTCAGGGCAGCGGCGATAGCGCCGGTCTGGCCAACACCCTGGGAACTATCGTTACTAAATACCTCGGTGACAGTGATACCAAAACCGACGGGATCATCAAGTCAGCCACCGATGACCTCAATACCCAACTGAAGAACGTCGCTGATCAGGTGACTAAAACTCAGGCGCTGATCGACTCCAAAGTGGAGTTATTAAGAAGTCAGTATGCTAACGCCGATGCACTGTTTAACCAGATGACCAATATGAGTAATACGCTGACCAGCATGTTTGCCAAGGCGTAAGTCCGGCTTATATTTTTATAAAACAGGGCGCGTCCCTGTTTTATTTTCAGGATGTTACGATGTACAAAATGCAATGTTCACAGGTTTATAACCAGGTTTCTCTTGAAATGCGGCTGGCGGGTGCGACGCCACACCAGCTGATCGCGATGCTGTTTGAGGCGGCGCATAATGCGCTGCTGCGCGCAAAAATCTATTTTGAAAAAGGCATTGTGGCGAAGCGTGGTGAAATGATCAGCAAAGCGATCAACATTATCGATAATGGATTACGCGCTTCACTCGATCATGAAAAAGGTAAGGAGATCGCAGCGGATCTTGACCGTCTCTATGAGTATGTTTCACGGCTGCTGCTACAGGCAAATACCCACAGTGATGTGACTAAACTGCTGGAAGCTGACAAATTAATTAGCGAAATAGCGGCAGTATGGGATGAAATACTGCCGATGATTCAGGAAGATTAAGCATGACTGACACGCAAAATGTCACTCTTGATCAGATGAGCCAGAGGTTGCTGGAGCAGCTGAGAGAGGGGCAGTGGGAAGCGGTTTCTGCCAGCTCGCCGCTTTATCTTGCTGCCGTACAGCAGGTAATGAACGCTTACCAAATGACATCCATCCTGGAAGAAAAACAGGCGATGGCCGAACAACTGCAAGCTATCCAGGTAAACCAGGCGGAGATCGTCGGGCGGTTGCGGGCCAGAGTGCATCTGCTGGAACAGAATATGGTCAGGCTACAGCAGGGTAAAGCGGGATGTCAGGATTATGCAGCGCAAATCCCTCGCCGCTTTGGTTGATGCACGACGCGACGGCGTCGCGTCAATGTCATCTTCAGGTTCACTTAATGGTAGTTCACAGTGAGCTGATTATTCACCACCTGCAGGACCGGCATCAGCGGCCCGCGGCGATTAACTGAATAGATAAAACGAAAAACGTCATTCGCCGTACGCGCAGTGCTGAGACGCAGCGTGCCGGATAAGCCTTGCAGCGGAAAGCAGACCGCCTGGGCGCAGAGTTTAATCTGCAGGCCGGGCGGCGGCGGGTTGAGCAGGCTAATCCGCCAGGCCAGTGTGCTGATGGTCGCTGCGGCAGGCAAGGGTGCCGCCGGGCCGATCGGGCGGCTGACCAGTATCTGCTGACCGACACTCACCCGACCGCCGATGCTGCTCCCGCTCCAGCTGCCACTTTCAGCGCTCGCCGCAGCACTCAGCCCAATGCATCCCAGCATTAACAGCCCTGACCACGGTTTCATTGTGGACCACCGAGGGTACAGGACATGTGAACCGTGCGGTTGTGACTGATTTCAAGGTTAGACAGCACCACCAGCTGTGGATAAACCCGTCTTAGAAAGCGTGAAAGCATTAACCTCAGTGACTGATTAACCAGCAAAACCGGCGCGATGCCCATGGCGTTTTGCTGGTTGATAGCCTGTCCGGTCTGCTCAATCATCTTCTCCGCAATGCCCGGCTCCAGCGGACTGCCATTCAGTTTCGCCTGAATCAACAGCCCTTCAAGGGCAGGGTCCAGCCCGATAACCTGAATATCCGGCTCATTACCGAAACATTGATGGGTAATCGCCCGTCCCAGCCGGATACGCACCTGCGAGGTGAGCTCATCGGCATCATGCTGGGTATCGGCCTGTTCGGCCAGGGTATCGATAATAGTGCGCATATCACGAATCGAGATATGTTCCGCCAGCAGGTTCTGTAGCACTTTGTGAAACAGGGAAAGCGACAACGTGCCGGGAATGAAATCCTCAACCAGTTTCGGCATATCGCGGGCGATGCGCTCCAGCAGCAGTTGTGTCTCCTGGCGACTGAAGAGTTCATCGGTGTGCATTTCAATCAGATGATTCAGGTGGGTGGCAATCACTGACGCGGGATCCACCACCGTGTAGCCCATGATCTGCGCATGTTCACGCAGCACTTCATCAATCCAGACTGCCGGTAATTTAAAGGTGGGATCAAGCCCGGCGATGCCCTCAAGTTCCCCTTCCGCACAGCCTGGATCGATAGCCATTAAGCGTTCAGGTTTTACTTCACCGCTACCAATCTCAACGCCTTTTAGCAAGATGCGATAAGCAGTAGGTTTGAGATCCAGATTGTCACAGATATGGATGGCGGGCGGCAAAAAACCCATCTTTTGCGCGAATTTTTTGCGAATTCCGCGGATGCGCATCAACAGCTGGCCATCCTGTGCATCATCCACCATGGCAATAAGCCGGTAGCCTACCTCCAGCCCCAGCACATCTTCCATTTCCACATCGGACCATGACGCTTCTGGTGCCTGCGTCACGTCGCTGACGCTGCTCTGAATGCTGGCCGCCGTGCCTTTTACTCCGCCGGGATGTTTCAGCTGCTGACCCCGCAGCCACCAGGCCAGGCCGAGCAGGGCGCAGGTAAAGAGTAAGAAGACGGTGTTGGGCATGCCCGGAATCACCCCCAGCAGGCCGATAACCCCCGCCGCAAGGATCATCACCCGTGGGCTGTTGAACAGCTGACTAACCATCTGTTCGCCGACATCGGTCTCATTCGAAACACGGGTCACAATCACGCCGGCGGCGGTCGAGATAATCAATGCCGGGATCTGGGCGACCAGGCCATCGCCAATGGTCAGCAGGGTATAGGTTTGTGCAGCATCACTGAAAGAGAGATCATGCTGAACGATACCGATGATCAGGCCGCCGATGATATTGATCGCCATGATCATCAATCCGGCCATGGCATCGCCGCGCACAAATTTACTGGCACCATCCATCGAGCCGTAGAAGTCAGATTCCTGTGTGACCTCAGTACGGCGACGTTTCGCCTCTTCCTCACCAATCAGGCCCGCGTTGAGATCGGCATCAATCGCCATCTGCTTACCTGGCATCCCGTCTAGAACGAAGCGAGCGCCTACTTCGGCGATACGTCCTGCCCCTTTAGTGATGACCATAAAGTTAATAATGATCAGAATGGCAAATACCACGATACCGATAGCGAAGTTTCCACCCACCAGGAAGTGACCAAAAGCTTCCACTACCTGGCCCGCGGCGCCGGCACCGGTGTGGCCTTCCATCAGGATGATGCGGGTAGAGGCGATGTTCAGTGCCAGCCGCAGCAGGGTTGAAAAAAGCAACACAATCGGGAACGAGGAAAATTCCAGCGTTTTCTGGGTAAACATGGCGACCAGCAATATCATCAGTGACAGCACAATATTGAAGGTGAAAAGCGTATCAAGCACAAAGGCAGGCAGCGGCAGCACCATCATGGCCAGAATCATCATGATTAAAATCGGTCCGGCCAGTATTTGCCACTGTGTCTCTTTAAAATTGGGCAGGTGTAGTTTCGTGCTTAAATTTGCCATCATTCCTGACTCTCATGGGCAAAATCCAGCGCCGCAGGCACTGAAAGATTTTCTGGTTTTTTCGGCATACTGCCGCCAGCTTTTCGCCAGCGTCGCAGGTTATAAACCCAGGCGAGGATTTCAGCGACCACGCTATAAAGCTCTGCCGGGATCGGATCGCCAATATCACAGTGACGATAAAGCGCACGCGCCAGCGGGGGTGCTTCCAACATCGGAATTTTGTGCTGCTGACCTTGTTCACGGATACGCAGGGCGATGTCGCCCGCGCCTTTTGCCAGCACCATCGGTGCGGCCATTTTTCCCTCTTTCCAGCTGATCGCGACGGAGTAGTGGGTGGGGTTATTCACAATGACATCCGCCTGGGGCACATCTTCCATCATCCGGTTATGCGCCATTGCGCGGCGCAGTTGCCTGATGCGGTTTTTTACATGGGGATCTCCTTCACTCTGTTTGAATTCGTCACGGATCTCCTGGCGGGTCATACGTAGTTTTTTTATGTAACTCATTAACTGATAAAAAACGTCGTAGCCCATCATGGGAATAAGTGCGCAAATCACCATAATTAGACAGTGAGAGATCAGACGGTGAGCATCACTCAGTGAATCGGACAGCGATTCATTAGCCAGCTGAATAAAATGACTTTTATTCTTAATAAAAAATAAGATAAATGCGCAGCCCACTAACATGCTTTTCATCAGGCATTTGGCGAGTTCAGAAATAACCTGAAAAGAAAACAGCCGTTTCAAACCCGCGCCCGGTGAAAGGCGTGTAAGGTCAACTTTCAGCGACGTTTTGCTGAAGTGCAGACCGCCAATAAAAGTTGATGAGGCGACTGCTACAAAAAAAAGCCCCAGCAGCAGCGGTAATAACGCGGTTAACATCAGCGATATTAATCCACTGGTCTTATGCAGCATGCTGGTGATATCGGTCAGCAGCAGACGATCAAACATCAGGCCGTTATGCAGCAGTTGCGCCAGCTGGTCAGCGGTTCTTTCGCCACTGACAAAAATCAATGACCAGCCAGCCAGTAACATCATTAAAGATGTCAGCTCTTTTGAACGAGGAATCTGCCCCTCTTCACGCGCTTTCTGGCGTCGCTGGGGCGTGGGTTCTTCGGTTTTTTCTACATCACTTTCTTCAGACATGACTCAACCTGGCTTGCCGGTTTCGCAACGCTCAGTGGCTGACAGACGTCAGGCTGTCAGGACAAAATAAACGGATTTAGTGGCCCTGTTGCTTGCTGACCATTGCTTAAAAGCCCAGGTCGGCAAGCAGATCATCCACCTGATCCTGACTGGCGACCACGCCAGCTTGCGACTGGTCAATCTGTGGGCCATTTTTCAGACTTTCCGGTTCAATGGCGGCGGGCAGTGTCATACCAGACATGTTTTCTATCAGCACCTGAATCAATTCATTTTCAATATTTTCAATCAGATGCATCATCCGTTGAATCACCTGACCGGTCAGGTCCTGGAAATCCTGCGCCATCATAATTTCCATCAGCTGCGCATTAGTTTGATCGGCCAGCATCGGCACATCATCCAGAAAATGCCGGGTATCATTCACCAGATCGCGAGCTATCGGCAGCTCAACCGGCTCCTCAAACCAGGCGTCCCAGCGCCCGGTCAGCGCCTTTGCCTGACTATTTAACTGGTCCTGCAACGGGCGTGCTACTTCAACGCAGGTTAATGCCCGGTCTGCCGCCTGCGAGGTTTTATTAACAATATAATTAAGGCGCTCACGGGTATCCGGTATCGCCTCGGCTGCATCCATAATGGCCCGATCAAGGCCAAGGCTGGACATACCGTTACGCAGCTGGCGGGTTAAATGGCCGATGCGCGAAAAAATCGATTTAAAATTATCTGACTCTGGCTTACTTGCTTGACTATCCACTACTTACCACCCAATTTTTTCGAAAATTTTATTTAACTTTTCTTCCAGAATGGCGGCAGTGAAAGGTTTAACAACGTAGCCACTGGCACCAGCCTGTGCCGCAGCAATAATGTTCTCTTTCTTAGCTTCAGCCGTGACCATTAATACCGGCATTGTGCTCCAGGCGGGTGTATTACGGATTTGCGTCAGGAGTTGCAGTCCGTCAATATTGGGCATATTCCAGTCGCTGATGACAAAGTCAAACGCCGTTTGCTGCATTTTATTCAGGGCATCCTGGCCATCCTCAGCTTCTTCGACATTATTAAAGCCAAGGTCTTTTAGTAAATTACGCACAATACGGCGCATGGTGGCAAAATCGTCGACAACGAGGAAACGTAAGTTTTTATCAGCCATAATATAATGGTCCTGTTAATTGTGCCTTTATCTGGGGCTCAGTGGTGTATAACAATCGGCAGCCCGGAATATGAACGTTATCCGTGCCTAAATTCGGCGCGCCTGGCCAATGATGTTTTTCAGAATGGTGTGTGCAATCTGATCGAGATCGACGATTTCACTCACCGCATTCAGGGCGACAGCTTCACGAGGCATACCGTAAATCACGCAGGTCTTTTCGCTCTGCGCCAGCGTTTTGGCGCCGGTCTGATGTAATTCAAGCAGTCCTCTTGCGCCGTCATGTCCCATGCCGGTCAGGATCGCCCCGACGGCGTTTTTGCCAGCCGCTTTAGCGACTGATTGCAACAACATATCCACTGAAGGACGGTGGCGATTAACCGGCGCCAGGTCATTTAAACGGATATGGTAATTAGCACCGCTGCGGTAGAGCTCCATATGGCGGCCACCGGGTGCAATATAGGCGTGGCCGGGCAGTACACGTTCACCATCTTCGCCTTCTTTAACCGAGATCTGGCATATTTTATCCAGCCGCTCAGCAAAGGAACGCGTGATCCCTGGCGGCATATGTTGAGCAATCACAATGCCGGGACAGGAGGCGGGCATAGGCATCAGAACCTGGCGAATCGCCTCGGTACCGCCGGTTGAGGCACCAATGGCGATAATCTTTTCGCTGCCAACCAGCGGCGTGTTAATGATCCCGGGACGTTGCGCAGAATTCAGACCTCGACGGATATGCGCTTTCGCGGCGGCACGAATTTTTTCTGCAATCAATTCCGCGTACTGCAACATCCCTTCATGCACACCCATTTGCGGTTTAGTGACAAAATCGACGGCACCTAATTCCAGCGCGCTCAGGGTGATATCTGATCCTTTGCTGGTGAGTGACGAGATCATGATCACCGGCATTGGTCTCAGGCGCATCAGGCGTTCGAGGAAATCGAGTCCATCCATGCGCGGCATTTCAACATCCAGCGTCAGCACATCAGGGTTATGCTGTTTGATCAAATCGCGAGCGATAATCGGATCCAGCGCCGTCGCCACCATCTCCATATCGGGTTGCTGGTTAACAATATTGGTCATGATGGTACGAATCAGGGCTGAGTCATCAACACAAAGTACCTTTATTTTGCTCATACCTTATCCTTCGCCAGATAATAAACCGACTGACCTTGCAGACGGAAAGGGCTGTCCATATTATTGAAATGCTCTGAATGACCGACAAACAGCAGGCCACCTGGCTTTAACAGTTTTGCGAAACGGTTTAACAGCCGTTTCTGATTAACTTTGTCGAAATAGATCATCACATTCCGACAAAAAATAGCGTCGAAAGGTGCAGGAATTTCCCACTTTTCTGCGATCAGGTTTAACTGCTGAAAATGCACATCTCTTTGTAAAATGTCTCTGACTTTGACCTGCTGCTGCCCATCGGCGGTAACCTTGCGCAGGAAATATTTTTTTTTCTGTTCCTGCGTCAGGTTATTGATGTCATTCAGCCGATAGGTGCCGGTCTTCGCTTTGGTCAGAACATGGGTGTCAATATCGGTCGCCAGAATGCGCGGGCCGGTAAAATTACTTCCCAACACCTCGTCCAGCGTCATGGCGAGAGAATACGGCTCTTCACCAGTCGACGCCGCCGTACACCAGACGTTATAACCGCCGCTTCTGCTGCTGCGTGCATGCTCCGCCAGAATCGGGAAGTGATACGCCTCGCGGAAAAAAGAGGTCAGATTCGTTGTTAATGCGTTGATAAATAATTGCCATTCATCATGATTAGGCGTTGATTCAAGCAGCGTTAAATAGCGTCTGAAACTGTCAATTCCCAGCGAACGTAAACGCGGTGCGAGCCGGTTATAAACCATATCACGACGCTGGCGGGTAATAACAATGCCTGCTCGCTGATAGATTAAGTTAATAATTTTATCTAACTCTGTATCGGTAAGGTTACATTGTGCATGCCGGTCAGCGAGAGCGGCTTTACTTTTATTCATTGTGTCAGGCATGGGGATAGCCTCTAAGTCGATAAGTCAGGCGAAATATTCAACCGGCCGCGGCATCGTATACCGCCAGGTGTAAACTGGCGGCTTGGTATGCGCACATTAAATTTCTGGAAAAGCCGGATAAGACGGCAATGATGTGCCGATGGCGAAGAATTCGGGCCGGCTGCAAGAGAAAGCGCTCGCTGGCGGGAAATAGCCGCCATCACGTTTTTATTATAATGACATGCCCATAATTTCCTGATAGGCATTAGCAATTTTATTACGTACCTGAATGCCCAGATTGAGTGTGATGGATGATTTCTGCAACGAGACCATAACATCATTCAACCCGATATCTGATGCGCCTTTCATAAAATTCTGAGACTGATCTTTAGCCGCATTCTGTGCCTGGTTGATGCTGTTGATACTGTTAAGCAGCAGATCGGAAAACGGCGAATTATTGGTTGCTGCCGCACCCTCTGCACGATCAGCTTTATTCAGGTCCGATAGTTGGCGGGCCTGAAAGTGAATTTGATCGATAATTCCAGCCATTGACTGAATAGACATCGCTTGAATCCTTCACTCTCTTGATTTTTTATCCGGCGTTATCTGTTTGCCAGTTCAATCGCAGCATGTTAACCGGGAAAGCGTAAAAAATATAATATGAATAGCTGACAGAAGTTTTCGCTTATTACCGATTAAGGTGGCGAATATTTTGTACATAATACGCGGCCTGAATGGGCTATATGAAATGCTGAAACGGCATGAGTGCTTACCAATGAATGATGCGTTAATCAGTCATATCGCGTTTACATTGTGTCATTATATTTTTTACAGGAAAATGGCATGAATGCCACAATTAGCGGAAATAACAACAAAAATACCCTGAATTTATTGGCAGCGTTTGAGCGATTTCGTTCAAATCCGAGAATCATCTTTATTATTATTGCTTCTGCTGCGATCTCGATTGTTATTCTTCTTTTTTTCTGGGCTAAAACACCGGATTATCGCGTGTTATATAGCAATATCGGTGACCAGGATGGCGGTGCCGTAGTTGCGCAGTTGACCCAAATGAACGTGCCTTACCGTTTTGATGAACGGCGCGGTGCGATTATGGTGCCCGAAGATCAGGTTTATGGGATACGGCTAAAGCTGGCTCAGCAGGGCTTGCCTAAGGGAGGATCGGTTGGGTTCGAATTACTGGACCAGGAAAAGTTTGGTATCAGTCAGTTCAGCGAACAGATTAATTACCAGCGCGCGCTGGAAGGAGAGCTTTCCCGCACCATTGATACTCTGGGGCCGGTAAAAAGTTCACGCGTTCACCTGGCGCTGCCGAAAACCTCGCTGTTCGTACAGGAGCAAAAACCGGCGTCGGCGTCGGTCACGCTTAACCTGTTTGGCGGACGGTCGCTGGATGCGGGTCAGATCAGCGCGATCAGCCATCTGGTCTCCAGTGCGGTCACCGGAATGTCGGCTGATGATGTCACCATTGTGGACCAGAATGGCCACCTGCTGACCCAAAGCGGCGACCGCGCCACGCAGACTTCGCAACTGAACTACATCAACATCGTAGAAAGCGATTTTCAGAGCCGTATTCAGGCCATTCTGACGCCGATTGTCGGCAGCAATAATGTGCGGGCGCAGGTTACGGCCAAAATCGATTTCTCCACCAATGAGCAAACGGCGGAACAGTATCAGCCCAACAGTTCACCGGATAAAAAGTCTATCCGCAGCCGCCAGAGTAGCTGCAGTGAACAGGGCGGTAAAGAGGCGGTCGGCGGCGTGCCGGGGGCACTGAGCAATCAACCCCCGGTGCCCACTTCTGCCCCCATCGATGCGCCGGTTGCCGCAGGCGCTAAGGGGAATACGGCTGTTGCCAGACGTATTCCTTACAACACCCATAACGATGAAACCGTCAATTACGAGCTGGATCGTACTCTGACGCATATCCGGCGTAATCCCGGTGAAATTGAACAACTTTCCGCTGCGGTAGTGATCAACTATCTGCCCGGTAAAGATGGTAAGCCGGTTGCGCTGCCAAAAGCGCAGATCGACCAGATCAATCAGCTGGTTAAAGAGGCGATTGGCTTCTCGGCGCAGCGTGGCGATAGCCTGAGTGTGGTTAATTCACCGTTTACCCAGTCTGACGAAGACGTCGCGGTACCGCTCTGGAAGCAGCCGGAAATGATCAGCGTAATGCTGCAGGCCGGACGCTACCTGTTGCTGCTGCTGGTCGCCTGGTTGCTGTGGCATAAAGCGGTTCAGCCTTTTTGGATTAAACATCAGCAACTGGCGCTACAACGGCTCGAAATGGAGAAACAGGCGCGTCAGGCTGAGCTGGATGCGGAAATCAGCCGCAAAGAGAACATTGAGAAAAATAAAGCCAGACAGCGCGTGGATACTGAAATTACCACTCAGCATTTACGACATCTCGCCGAGCAGGAACCGCATGTTCTGGCTGCGGTAATACGTAAGTGGTTGATGAGGGAGCAAAAGCCGTAATGAACGCAGCCGAGAAGTGTGCCATGGTGATGTTAACGCTGGGCGATGAGTGCGCAGCGGAAGTTTTCAAACATCTTAATTCCCATGAAGTGACGCAGATCAGTAGTGCCATGTTCAATATTGAGGGCATTACCCACGATAACCTGGCGGGGGTAATGAAAGAGTTCGAGCGCGACGTCTCTGATTTCGCGGCGCTGAACTTCAATACCAACGATTATCTGCGCAACGTATTGGTGAAAGCGCTGGGCGAGGAGCGCGCCTCCAGTTTGCTGGAAGATCTGCTGGATACGCACTCCCACGCTAACGGGCTTGAAACGCTTAACTTCATGGAGCCGCAGTCGGTCTTTGATGTGATCCGTGAAGAGCATCCGCAGATTATCGCGACGATCCTGGTGCATTTAAAACGGGCGCAGGCGGCGGATGTGCTGGCGAAATTTGACGAGCGTGAACGTAATGACATCATGCTGCGTATCGCGACCTTTGGCGGCGTTCAGCCTGCGGCCTTGCAGGAACTCACCGAAGTACTGAATAACCTGCTGACCGGCCAGAATATGAAGCGCAGCAAAATGGGTGGCGTAAGACCAGCGGCTGAAATTCTTAACCTGATGAAATCCCATCAGGAAGAGGCAGCGATCGATGCAGTGCGTGAATTCGATCACGAGCTGGCGCAGAAAATTATTGATGAGATGTTCCTGTTCGAAAATCTGGTGGAACTCGACGACCGCAGCATTCAACGTCTGTTGCAGGATGTCGACAACGAGACGCTGATCGTTGCGCTGAAAGGGGCAGAGCAACCGCTACGCGACGCCTTCTTCCGCAACATGTCAAAGCGTCTTGCCGCCATTATGATGGAAGATCTCAATTCGCGCGGTCCGGTGCGTATGTCGCAGGTTGAGGCTGAGCAGAAAAATATTCTGTTGATTGTTCGCCGCTTAGCGGAAAGCGGCGAAATTGTGCTGGGCGGAGGTGAAGATGTCTACGTCTGATAGCGCATCGCCGGACAGCTGGCAGCGGTGGCAGCCGGAAAGCCTGCTGGAGAGTGTTACACCGGTTAGCCCAGAGGCACCGCAAACCACCCCGGTGGGCGATCCAGCTACCGATCTGCATTTTCAGGCCGAACTGGCCCGGCTACGTCAGCAGGCTGAGCAACAAGGCTATGCGGCGGGTGAGCAGAGAGGACTGGAACAGGGAAAGGCTATCGGGTATCAGGAAGGATTCAGCCGGGGGGAAAAAGCGGGACTGGCGCAGGGTGTCGGCGAGGCCACCGCTCAGCAACAGCAGCTGGTCAGCCGGTTTACGTTACTGATTAATGAATTTCAGGCTGCGCTGGATAGCCTCGACAGCGTCATTCCTGCCCGTTTAGTGCAACTCTCGCTGAATGCAGTCCGCACTATGTTCGGTAAGCAGATTGTGTGTGACACCTCGCTGTTACTGCAAAAGATCGAGCATCTGCTGCAGGAGAACGTTCAGTTTACCAACCATATCGTCTTATCGGTTAGTGAGGAGGATTTCCCGCTGGTGCAGCAGCAGTTAGGTGAAATTCTGGCTGGACACAACTGGGCGTTACGCGCCGATGAAAGCATGGTGCCGGGCGGGTGTCGTATTACGGCGGCAGAAGGCGAGCTGGACGCAACGCTCTCAACCCAGTGGGAAAGACTGTGCAATCTGAGTAAGGAAAATTACGGCTCATGAGCATGCGTCTTAAAAACTGGCTCGACACCATCGTGCGGAGCGAGCAGCAGATCATGACGCTGCCGCCTTACCAGCAGTATGGCAAGCTGGTGCGCGCCACTGGCCTGGTGATGGAGGTGGTAGGGTTAAAACTCCCGATAGGCACGCTCTGCATGATTGAGCGAAAACGCACCGGTGGCACAGAGTTTGTCGAAGGTGAAGTGGTCGGCTTTAACGAACGGGTGCTGTTTATCATGCCGCTGGAGAATGTGGATGGCATATTGCCGGGCGCCCGCGTATGCGGCCAGCCGGATGCTACGTCCAACGGCAAACAGTTACCGCTTGGCCCGGCATTACTCGGTCGGGTGCTGGATGCCAGCGCCCGACCGCTTGATGGCTTACCCGCCCTGAGCCGCAAAAGTGCAGGTTCGCTGTTTACCGCAACCTACAACCCGCTGCTGCGTGACCCGATTAAGCAGGTGCTTGATGTCGGCGTGCGGGCGATTAATGGTTTACTGACCGTCGGACGCGGCCAGCGAATGGGGCTGTTCGCCGGCTCCGGCGTCGGTAAAAGTGTGCTGCTGGGCATGATGGCTCGCTATACCAAAGCAGACGTGATTGTGGTCGGGCTGATTGGCGAGCGGGGCCGCGAAGTAAAAGACTTTATCGAGAATATCCTTGGTGAAGAGGGACGAAGCCGTTCGGTGGTGATTGCCGCGCCCGCCGATGTTTCTCCTCTGTTAAGGATGCAGGGCGCGGTCTACGCGACCCGGATCGCGGAAGATTTCCGCGATCGCGGCAAAGATGTTTTGCTGATTATGGATTCACTGACGCGCTACGCGATGGCGCAACGCGAGATCGCGTTAGCGATCGGTGAACCGCCCGCCACTAAAGGTTATCCGCCGTCGGTGTTTGCGAAGTTACCCGCGCTGGTGGAGCGTGCCGGTAATGGCATCAAAAACGGGGGATCGATTACCGCCTTCTATACCGTGCTGACCGAAGGTGACGATCAGCAGGATCCGGTGGCTGACGCTGCGCGCGCTATCCTTGATGGACACATTGTGCTGTCACGCCAGCTTGCTGAGTCGGGACATTATCCGGCTATCGATATAGAAGCCTCAATCAGCCGGGCTATGACCGAGCTGCTCAGCGCCACGCACTACAAGAAAACTCAGCGTTTCAAACAGCTTCTTTCCGCTTACCAGCACAATCGCGATCTGATCAGCGTCGGCGCCTATGCGGCGGGCAGCGATCCGCGGCTGGATGAAGCCATCGCGCTCTACCCAAACATGGAAGGCTATTTGCAGCAGGGAATTTATGAATGCAGCGAATATGAAAATGCCCTTGAACAGCTGGATGCGCTGTTTCCTTCGACCTGACAATAAAGTGAGTAGTGATAATGGCAACCCGTTCGCCAATGGAAATGCTGCGTGAAAAAGCAAAAGAGCAACTGGATGCGACTACCCAGCAGTTGGGTAAAACCCGCCAGAGCTATGAGAAAGCGTGCGCCCAGCTGCGCCAGCTGGAGAGTTATCAACATGAGTATCAGCACCAGCTGACTGCCCGTACGACGGACAAAGGATTACTGAATTCACATATCCTGAGTTATCAGTTGTTTATCGATTCGCTAAACCAGGTGGTCAAACAATATAGCACTCACGTCACGGCCTGCGAGAACGCGGTTAATCAGGCAGTTTCAGCATGGAAACGTGACCACCTGCGGCTTAACGCCTTCACAACGCTTATCAGCCGTGCTGATGCGGTTGCCCGCAAAAAAGAGAGTCGCCTGGAGCAAAAAATGATGGATGAGTTCGCCAGCCAGACTTTATTAAGGAAGACATTTATATGATGGTTACCCGAATTGCCGCGACAAAGCCAGTGGCTGGCAATACGCTGGCGCAGAATGAAGCACCAGCTGATGCGCAGGCATTTAGCCATCTTCTTGATGAGAAAACCGCGGCTTCAGCCACAAAATTGCCGCGGGCAGCTCGCGGAGCTGCGAGGGCAGATTCCCCTGCGCCAGCTGACAGCGACTCTGCAGAGAACGTCGATGAGACCAGCAGCCCGGCAGCGGAGAGTGTTGCGAGCGAGTCGCTGCTGGTTTTCCTGAATCCGTTTCGCGAAAGCCTACCGACGGATGAAGACGCTAAAAAAGAAACGCAGCTGGCGCAGAAAGATGCCCTGCCGGGCAGTGACTTACCGTTTGGCAGCGCTCTGCCGCTGGGGCTGCTTAACCATGCTGATGTTGTGCCACCGGCCGTTGAGACGACGCCAGTGACTGTTGAGGCAACGGCGGCTGATGAAGATAACGATAGCGCCGCGCTGGCAGCGGCTTCCTTGCCACCGGTGACCGCGGATGCCACCCCAGCGCCTGCGGATGAGGAGGTTACCTCCGCCTTCACCCACCGTTTCGCATTGGCAGCCGGGCTGAAACCGACCGCCAGCCAGCAGGATGCTCAGACCGGCGCCGCCGCTCTGACCCCTTTCGGCGCGGTTAGCACGGCGGCAGTCCAGAATCCTCTCGCACCACAACCGGCGACGAGCGTGCTGCCGGTGAAAGGCGTCGACCTTTCTCACCCGGCAGAACGGGTAAAAACGCTGCCCGATGTGGCATTGTCGCCCGCGACGGTGAACCCGCCCGCCAACGCCGCGGTCACTGAAGCGCCTGCCGCCAGCGGCCTGCTTACCCAGCAGATGGGTACGCCCGCCTGGCAGCAATCTCTTGGTCAACAGATCGCCTGTTTCACCCGTGATGGCGTCCAGCACGCTGAATTACGCTTGCACCCCGAAGAGCTGGGCTCGATTCAGATCACCCTGCAACTCAAAAATGAACAGGCACAAATGCACTTTGTTTCGGCCAGTCATCAGGTACGCGCAGCGATTGAGGCGGCGGTTCCCCATCTGCGTATGTCGCTGGCCGAGTCGGGCATCGAGCTGGGTCAGAGTAGCGTGGGTGCCGATTCCTCCTCTGGCTGGAAAGATTCCGGTCCGTCGGAGCAGTCTGGCCGGCAGAATTTCGCCGAAGCGCAACCTAGCGCTAATAATCCTGATCGCGAAGAACGGATTGAAACATCTGTCAGAACAGTGAGTTATAGCAGTGGTATTAATACCTTTGCGTGAGGGACATTTAATATGGGGAATTGTTGACAGTTGTTTCATCTTTTAAGTCAATTACCCAGCGGGTGAATAGAATAGAATGCTCCGCTCATCCCGGACGTCGCAAAAAGTTAAACCTGACAGGATCGTGAACACGATATTTAAAAATAATGCCAAAAACAAAAAAGAATGCTTCCGGAAACGGAAGTAAACGCTCATTTATTATTTTGCTGCTCATGTTAATTATTCTGGGGTTAGGCGGGATTTCTGGTTACATGTATTATCAGATTAATAAAATGAAATATCATCACCAGGATAATAAAAATACAGTATTACCGACGGAAAAAGACATGGCGGCGCAGCCTCCGATCTATATCGAGCTGGAGACCTTTACCGTGAGCCTTAAGCCGGTCGAAAATGATAGCGATCGCGTATTGTATGTTGGCTTAACCCTGCGGCTAAAAGATGAGAAATCAAAGGCGCTGATTGGGCAATTCCTGCCGGAGATCCGTAGTCGTTTATTGCTGCTTTTTTCTCAGCAAACCGGCTCAGAACTGGCCGTCGATACGGGTAAGCATGAGTTAATTAAAAAAATTAAAGACGTTATTAGTCTGCCGCTGACCGGGCAACAGAGCGCAACAGTCGATGATGTCTTATTCAATGCGTTTATTCTACGGTAAATCCTATGTCTGATAGTATATTATCTCAGGCTGAAATTGACCGTCTTTTAAATGGCGGCAACAGCGCAGAAAGTGAGAGTGTTGAGGTGGTCGCTGGGGCTGATGAGATCCGGCCCTATGATCCTAACACCCAGCGTCGTGTTATTCGCGATCGTATGCAGTCGCTGGAAATTATCAATGAGCGATTCGCGCGCCAGTTTCGCATGGATATGTTCAATCTGATGCGCCGTAACCCGGATGTTACCGCAGGCGCTATCCGTATCCAGCCTTACCATGAGTTTGCGCGCAATTTACCCGTGCCTACTAATCTTAATTTAGTGCATCTGAACCCGTTGCGCGGGACGGCACTGTTTGCTTTTTCGCCTCATCTGGTTTCAATGGCGGTGGATAACCTGTTTGGCGGCGATGGCCGTTTTCCGACCAAAGTCGATGGGCGTGAATTCACGCCAACAGAGCAGCGAATTATCAGACGTATCATGTCAATGGCGCAGTCCTCGTACGATGAGGCCTGGAGTTCAATATTTAAACTTCAGACTCAATTTGTGCGATCAGAGACCCAGATAAAATTTACCAATATCACCTCATCGCCCAATGATATTGTAGTGACGACATCATTTTCCATTGAAATTGGTTCGCATATGGGGGAGCTGAATATCTGTATCCCGTTCAGTATTATCGAACCTTTGCGTGAACTGTTAACAAATCCGCCGCGCGAAAACTCACGCCATGAAAATGAGCAATGGCACAATACTTTGTCTTACCAGTTACGGGATACGGAACTGGATTTAGTGGCCAGGCTGGCGGAAATTCCCACTCATGTTTCCCGAATTATGAACTTAAATAAAGGGGATGTCATTTCACTGGATAAGCCTGATGTCATCCAGGTCTATTCTGATGGCCATCCCGTCTTCAGCGGTAAATATGGTCTGCTTAATAAACAGCTGGCGATTAAAGTCGATACTATTTTCGCCCCATCTTTATTACCGTTTAGCAAGGAGAAATAACACATGAGTGACACCAGTCTGCCAACTGATGCTGACGAACAAGGCATTGACGATCTCTGGGGAGAAGCCATGAGCGAGCAGCTGTCTGTCGAAGGCAGCGCTGCCGCCTCGGTACCTGTAAAAGATGAACCCCTGGTCAGTTTGTCAGAAGATCTCAATCTGGTGCTGGATATCCCGGTGAAAATGACCGTGGAATTAGGCCGGACCAAAATGACCATTAAAGAGTTATTGCGTCTGAGTCAGGGCTCAGTCGTACCGCTTGAAGGGCTGGCCGGTGAACCGCTGGATATTCTGATTAACGGTTACCTGATTGCGCAGGGCGAAGTGGTGGTGGTCTCGGATAAATTCGGCGTACGTATTACCGATATTATTACCCCTTCAGAAAGAATGCAGCGTCTGAGCCGATAATGAATACCCCGATTCCCGCCCAGATACAGGCTATTCCCCTGTTAAATGAACCTGCTTCGGCGGGATCAATGTTGCTGAGTCTCAGTGGTGCGCTACTGCTGGTGGTGGTATTGATTGTGATCACCGCTTTGCTGCTACGCCGCAGCCGGTGGGGAGGCACACTCTCCAGCGGGAAAAATCTGCTAACGGTCAGACACAGTTACGCTTTAGGTCAGCGCGAGCGGGTCGTGATTGTGGAAGTCGCCGATCGCTTGCTCCTGCTCGGCGTCACGCCCGGGGGCATTACGATGCTGACCGAAATAGATAAGCATCAGGTCAGTGAAGCGGCTAACGCCTCAACCGGCAGTTTTCAGAAGATGCTGTTACGTAATATCAGTAAAAAAACGGGGAATCACTCATGAGACGGACCACTGGCTGGATCGTCCGTCTGGGGCCGATGTTACTGTTGATCATGCTGTGCTCAGGCTCCGCCTGGGCGGCTAATGGCGATATCATGATTGGGCATGGCGCGCATGGCGAAAACTGGTCTCTGCCGGTACAGACGCTGGTGCTGTTAACCTCGCTGACGCTTCTGCCCGCCGTGCTATTAATGATGACCGGATTCACCCGTATCATTATCGTGCTGGGACTGCTGCGCAATGCGCTGGGTACCGCCTCTTCGCCGCCGAATCAGGTGCTGCTTGGGCTGGCGCTGTTTCTGACCTTCTTCGTGATGTCGCCAGTGCTGTCTCAGGTCTACGATACCGCCTGGCTACCGCTTTCCCAGGATAAAATTTCCATGCAGGAAGCGCTGGAAAAAGGGGCGCTGCCGATGCGTAATTTTATGTTTGAACAGACCCGTCAAACCGATCTGGCGCTATTTACCCGCATTGCCAGACTGCCGAATTACGCCAGCCGTGATGATGTACCGATGCGTATCCTGCTACCGGCTTTTGTCACCAGCGAGCTGAAAAGTGGCTTTCAGATTGGCTTCACTATCTTCATGCCTTTTCTGATTATTGATCTGGTTGTCGCCAGTGTGCTGATGGCGCTGGGGATGATGATGGTGCCGCCAGCGACTATGTCACTGCCCTTCAAGCTAATGCTCTTTGTGCTGGTGGATGGCTGGCAGTTGATCCTCGGTTCACTGGCACAAAGTTTCTATAGCTAAGCGAGAAATAAAATGACGCCAGAAAGTGTAATGGGGCTGGGTTTTCAGTCAATCAAGGTTGCCCTGATGGTTGCCGCGCCGTTACTGCTCGGCTCGATGTTCACCGGTTTGATCGTCAGTATTTTGCAGGCAACCACCCAGATTAATGAATCAACGCTCTCATTTATTCCCAAAGTTCTGACCGTCATCGTGGTGGTTATTGTACTCGGGCCGTGGATGCTGGGGACGTTAATGGATTATATGCACACTGTATTTAGCAATATCGCCACGATAATTCGTTAAATTATGCAAAGCCTGCCATTGCCTGACATCAATTATTATATTAATCACTATTTCTGGCCGCTGACCCGTACCCTGGCATTATTCTCTACGGCACCCATTTTCAGCGAAAAAGTCGCCGTGAAGAAAGTCAGGATTGGGCTGGCAATGCTGATCGCCTTTCTGATTGGGCAAAATCTTCCCGACAGCCAGGTCATGCTGCTGTCGCTGGCAGGTCTCTGGGTTACCTTGAAAGAGATTATTATCGGTGCCGCCATCGGGTTAACGGTGCAGTTTATTTTTGCCGCCATGCGCTACGCCGGTGAAGTTATCGGCCTGCAGATGGGGTTGTCGTTTGCCGCATTTTTTGATCCTTCCGGCAATCAGACCATGCCGGTGCTGGCCAGAATTTTAAATGTGATCTTCACCCTGTTGTTCCTGGCCTTTGATGGGCATCTTTACCTGATTAAGGTGCTGGCCGAGAGTTATACCTTATTACCGATCAGCGCCGCGCCGGTCAGCAATAGCGGATTTTATCTGTTACCTGAAGCCGCGGCGATTATTTTCAGCTGCGGATTACGCGTTGGGATGCCGGTCATTACCCTGTTACTGGCCCTTAACCTGACGCTGGGTTTACTCAACCGCCTGACCCCTCAGCTCTCTATCTTCGTGATTGGTTTTCCTATCTCGATCAGTCTCGGCATGGGGTCACTGTTGTTGGTGATGTATAACTTCCCGCCGATCTTCCACGATCTGATGAATGATATTTTCACCACGGTAAACAGCATCCTGATCGGTTTTCGCTGACTTCACCGGTGGCGGATCGGGCAATGCAGGTCTGGTATCGCGATCCGCCTGGGGCTGGCTTATCCACGGCCGTGCGGCTCATCCCAGTCAAATGCCGGGCCCAACGAAATCACGCCGTTCGGGTTGATAGTTTTATGGCTGCAATAGTAGTGATGACGAATATGCGGCAGATTAACCGTCTCTGCGATACCGGGCATCTGATAAATATCACGCAGGAAACCGCTGAGGTTTCGGTAATCACTGATCCGGTGGCGGTCGCATTTAAAATGGGTCACATAAACCGGATCGAAACGCACCAGCGTGGTCCACAAGCGCAGATCCGCTTCGGTCAGTTGGCAGCCGGTGAGATAACGATGCTGGCCCAGGATCTGCTCCAGCCGTGACAGCGAATGGAATAGCGCGGTAACCGCCTCGTCGTAAGCGGACTGCGACGTGGCAAAGCCAGATTGATAAACGCCGTTGTTGACCGTGTCATATATCCAGCCATTCAGCTCATCAATTTTTTCACGCAGCACAACGGGATAGTAATCACCCGCACGCGCACCCACCGCATCAAATGCACTATTAAACATGCGGATGATATCGGCAGACTCATTGCTGACGATGGTGCTCTGCTGCTTGTCCCACAATACCGGCACGGTTACGCGGCCACTGTATTGCGGATCGGCGTGCAGATAGAGCTGATAGAGGAACGCGTTCTGGTAGAGCTTATCGCCAGTAGCATCCTGAAAACTATCATCGAAGGTCCAGCCATTCTCCAGCATTAGCGGATGTACCACAGACACATCGATCATGCTATCCAGACCCTTCAGCTGACGCATCAGCAGCGTGCGATGCGCCCAGGGGCAGGCCAGCGAGACATAAAGGTGATAGCGATCGCGCTCGGCGACAAATCCCGCTTTCCCCACCGGGCCGGCACTGCCATTCGCGGTAACCCAGTTGCGAAAAGCCGACGCTGAACGCTTGAAATGTCCGCCGGTAGATTTGGTGTCATACCAGGTGTCATGCCAGACACCGTCAATTAACTGTCCCATAATGGCTCCAATGCAAACAGGGCGGGGAAATTTCCCTGCCCTGTTAAGTATATGTGGCAATACGCTTTATGTGAGATTAGCGCGCAATCGCCTGTGGTTTTGTTTTGCTGATCAGGCGATCGATGCTGTAGGCACCAGGGCCCACCAGACCTAACACCAGAAAACCCCCGGCAATGGAAAGGTTCTTCATGAACATCAGCTGGTTCACACCTTCGGCAAAGTTACTGTGAAACAGAAATGCGGTCAGGATAGTGAAGCCCGCAGTGAACAGGGCAGTAAAACGGGTCAGGAAACCAAACAGGATGGCCAGACCGCCGCCAAACTCAAGCAGGATAACCAGCGGCAGCATGAAGCCTGGTACGCCCATCGCTTCCATGTATTGCTGAGTCCCTGCATAACCGGTGATTTTGCCCCAGCCAGCCGTAATGAACAGGATTGGCATCAGGATACGAGCGAGTAACAAACCCGTGTCTTCGAATTTTTTCATCATTTACTCCAGCGCTATCAGTGATGCAGGACAAGCTGCCCGCAGGGTTTATGCCCGCTGAAAGCAGTGCTGCGTCCATTGGGTTGATAGCTGGAGATGATAGTCGCGCAGCGGAAAGGTTGTAAGCGAGATATACTGTCAGTGTTCTTCAGAAATTTTGATGAAGAAAAGCCGGCCGCTTCAGGACCGGCTCTAAGCAGACTTAACGCGGTGGCAAAGCAGACTTGATCATACGCCAGGTACTCCAGGCGCCGAATCCCCGTTTTGCCCAGCGGAGTAGCATGTTGGGACTGCGAACGGAGTAGATAGCCAGCGCGCTGCTGCCAATGGCCAGATAGCGACGTAAGCTGAGGAAGGTGAACCAGCCGCGATCGTAGTGGGCGGTGCCTTCCAGCCAGTCACGCCGCGCAGCGCTTAAATCCAGCCGCTGCTGCTGCACATGCTTAAGCAGTTCATGGATGCGTTCTTCACGCTCGCGGCGGCTCATCAGCGTTGATCCTCAAGTAAATTACGGTCTGTTTCCAGCTCTTTGCGCGTGTGGCGCAACAGCGTGGACTGACGTGATTTGTGAAGCGTCCATAGCCCTAAAATAACCGCCAGCAGTAACAGCGTACCGGTTGTGATGCCAATGGCCATCAGGCGGTACTGCGCATCCACTGCCCAGATAATCAGCACCATCAGGCTCATCAGACCAAATGCCGTGAACAGCATCGTCAGGCCAACCATCAACAGCAGCTGTATCAGGTTAGCTTTCTCATGTTCCAGTTCCACCACTGCCAGACGAACGCGCGTCTCAACCATACCCACCAGCGTGGTCACAATACGCTGGCCGATGTTGATGACCCCTTTCGCAGGGCCGTGGTTATGCTGTGAGTCAGCCATAATTATCGACGCGAAATGAGCATGCCGAGTGCGACGCCAATCGCTGCACCGATGCCCACACCCTGCCAGGGATTTTCACGCACGTAGCCTTCCGCTTTTTGTGCTGCTTCGCGGGTAGTCGCAGCAATGCGCTCACCTGATTCGCCCAGACGTTCACGTGAGCTATCCAGCGCCACACGCGCTTTATTGCGAAGTTTATCCAGCTCGCCTTTGGATTTTTCAGTGCTGCTGCTCAGCACCTCTTCCAGGGTATCGGCAAGGTTTTTCAGTTCAGCACGCAAATGTTCCGACGATGTGTCTTTAGACATAAAATACTCCTTTAACATCAGTTGGTTAAATCCGATTAATAGGGCTCCGCCTGTAACTTTTTCAGTTCCCGGCGCGCTTCATCCAGTTTTTGCTGTTGCTTAGCAATCTTCTCCTTGTCATGGCCCTCTTCACGCTCCTCCCTGAGTGCGTGCTCACGCTCAGCAACTTTCTGCTTCTGGGCGTTAATTCTTTCCAGATGGGCGGCCTCGAGCTTTTTATCACTACAATCTGCCCGGACTTCGGTCAGTGCGCGCGCCAGGCCGTTAACCCGACGCTGATTGTTATGCTTCTGCGCCATCCCGATTTCACGTTGAATATCCTGCTCTTTCTGCTCGCACAGCGACTCCGCCGCCAGCAGCGAACCAGACAGCGAAAACAGCGCAACTCCCAGTAATATTTGATATTTCATCGGTCCTTGACCCTTCCATTGCGACCTGATTCATCATTATCCGCAAAATCTTACGATTCCGGGTGCTGAGAATCGACTCTCGCTTAAGCATAGACACCCCTGGTAAAAAGTTCAAAGAAGACCGGGAGATAGGGAGCCATTCAGACCGCCACATTGTCCTGCGGTGGTCTGAAAAGAAGAGTGATCGGAGGATTACGCCAATGAGAGGAGCTGAGAGTGATCGTGCTGCGCCACAATAAAGCCCTGAGGCAGCAGGCGGCGTAACACCTTCTGAGCCGCCAGACTCTGCTCTTCACTGTCAAAATGGATGATCAATGCATCACCCGCAGGCGTGATGCTTTTGATACGAATACCCTGCGCACTTAATTGCTGATAGAGGTAAAAACCATCGGGCAGGGTTGCGCCAGCATGGGAAACCCGAATCTGCACTACCGTCTCATGCTTCATCAGACCGGGGACCACGCACAGCGCGATCAGCGCAAACGCGCCAGCAATAAACCACGGTAACCACCGTTTAGGAATAGCCTGCAGCAATTTCATTACTCGACTTTCCCGTTCTGATTCGCCTGACGCTTACGCCATAACACCACCAGCGATCCCACCAGACCAAAGACCAGCAGTGCCAGCGGCAGCATCATCAGGAAGAACATCATCTCATCTTCGTAACGACGGAAAATCGGTGTTTTACCCAGTGCAAAGCCGATAACGGTTAAAATCACCACCCACAGGAAAGCACTCACCCAGTTGAAAAACTGAAAACGGGCGTTGCTGAGACCTGACAGACCGGCGATGGTGGGCAGCAGAGTACGCACAAATGCGATAAAGCGGCCAATCAGCAGGGCAGATAAGCCGTGACGGTGGAACATGCTGTGCGCGCGCAGATGATATTGGGCGGGAAGGTGGGAGAGCCATTTCTGTACCGTGGGCGTATTGCCCAGCCAGCGGCCCTGTATATAGCTCACCCAGCAGCCAAGACTGGCTCCTGTCGTTAAAACCAGAATGGTTAATGGGAAACTCATGGTGCCCTTGGCAATCAGTACGCCGACCAGAATCAGCAGACTGTCACCCGGTAGAAATGCGGCGGGCAGAAGGCCATTTTCTAAAAACAAAATCATAAACAGCACGCCGTAAATGGCCCATACCAGCGTGGGATCGGAGAGGGTTTCATAGTCCTGTTGCCACAGGGCGTGCAGCAACGCTTGCAAAATATCCATCAATCATTCCTGAACATCATTGTTAAACATGTCCTACAGGGACTTGAACGCAGACCGGCATTTCGTTATCAATTTTAGGAGCGCAGCCTGGGCGGGATTTTCCGGGTCCTTCCAGAATTGATTGTTAAATCAGCGACTTTAAAACCCCTGTCGCAAAGGGTAATAAAAGGGCGATAACTGTAACAAAAATCGCATGTGTGAAACAGGAAAACTCGCTGGCGAACAGGAGTTTTACCGTGTGAAACGGCGTGTAAAAAGGAGTTTTACATGACCTGACACTATTTCAGATTAACTGACCCTCTCAGGGCATTTTCAGGCACTTTTAGCGGGCGTTATTGAACCCATCAGGCAGGATGACCGGATTTTCACCAAACATATAGCGATCCACGTTAAATTCAAAATCATCCGCCGTCGCGTTAAACAGCATCTGTTTAGTATTTTCCAGATGTTGCCACATCGCCAGTTTACTGGCGGCGGGATCTTTACGCATCAGGGCTTTAAGAATTTGATCGTGGTCGTCGCACCAGCTAAGAATACTGCGCTGGTCAATGTGTTCGTGAAGTTTGAGCCAGTAGGGATTGTGCAGACGATGCAGCCACATTTTTTCCACGATGGCGGCTAAGGCACTGTTCTGAGTGGATTGCGCGATACGAACGTGAAACTGCATATCCCACTCGGAGTCGCGGAAGTGATCCTCCTGGCGGGCTTTTTCCTGGATAGCCATCAGGTCGATAATGTCCTGACGCGTCACCTGGGTGGCAGCGAACTCCGCCACATTACTCTCAATCAGCTGGCGCGCCTGTAGCAACTCAAATGGGCCAAACGTGGCGAACTCAAGCTGGCTGCTGGTGGAGGCGATGCGGTTCTGTTGCTGGCTGGCAATAACGTGAATGCCCGATCCTTTGCGGACCTCAACATAGCCTTCAACTTCCAGCATGATTATCGCTTCGCGTACGACAGTGCGGCTCACTTCCATCTCTTCAGCAATCAGGCGCTCAGCAGGCAGTTTGTCACCCACCGGGTAGGCCCCGGTTTCAATGCGGTTTTTCAGCTCGCTGGCCAGCTGTTGATAGAGTCGACGGGATTCAGTGAGGTCCATAGCACAATCCAGGTAGCAGTCAGATAAGTTGTTATACCACTTCAGGACGGGCGAGGAAATGGGCTGGCTTTCGCCAGCCCGGCAGATTAACTGCGAAGCGCGTTGGCCTGCGGAATAACCGTTTCAGCATTCAGCTCTGAAATAGGTTTATTTTTCAGGACTGTCCAGATGACGACGGCACCCAGCAGATCGAAGACCGCCAGCGCGGCAAACAGTGGGCTGAAGCCGAGTGTATCAGCCAGTGCACCGACGACCAGCGCAAACATGGTGCTGGCGGTCCAGGCGGCCATGCCGGTTAAGCCGTTAGCCGTAGCGACTTCATTGCGGCCGAAAACGTCTGACGACAGGGTGATCAGTGCGCCAGAGAGGGCCTGGTGGGCAAATCCGCCGATGCACAGCAAACCAATGGCGACATAGGGGCTGGTAAACAGCCCGATGGTGCCCGGTGCAATCATTAATACCGCACCCATCGTTACCACCAGCTTACGGGAGACAATCAGGTTAACGCCAAACCAGCGCTGAAACAGTGGCGGCAGATAGCCACCCAGAACGCAGCCGAAGTCCGCGAACAGCATGGGCATCCAGGCAAACATTGCAATCTCTTTCAGATTGAAGCCGTAAACCTTAAACATGAACAGCGGAATCCAGGCGTTGAACGTTCCCCACGCCGGTTCTGCCAGAAAGCGCGGCAGTGCAATGCCCCAGAACTGACGGTTACGGATAATCTCCAGTGCCGACATTTTGCGGGTGTTGCCGGTCTGATGATGCGCTTCCTGACCGGAGATAATATAGTCGCGCTCTTCATCGCTGAGTTTTTTCTGCTGTTTTGGATGTTTATAGAACAGTAGCCAGCAGAGTGCCCAGGCCATGCTCAGTACACCGGTAATGATAAATGCCATTTGCCAGCTGTGCGCCATGATTGCCCAGACCACCAGTGGCGGAGCCAGCATCGCCCCGATAGAAGAACCTACGTTAAAGTAGCCAACCGCGACTGAGCGCTCTTTGGCCGGAAACCATTCGCTGCTCGCCTTCAGACCGGCCGGGATCATCGCCGCTTCTGCCGCACCGACTGCACCACGGGCCAGCGCGAAGCCGCCCCAGCTGCCTGCCATCGCTGTGGCGGCGCAGAAAATTGCCCACAGCACGGCAAACACCGCATAACCGATTTTGGTGCCGAGCAGATCCAGCACATATCCCGCCACCGGTTGCATCAGGGTGTAGCAGGCTGAATAAGCCGCCACAATGTAGGAGTATTGCTGCGTGGTGATATGCAGCTCTGTCTGTAATGTCGGAGCCGCCACTGCAATGGTGTTACGGGTCAGATACCCCAACACCGTGCCGAGCGTCACCAGCCCAATCATGTACCAGCGTAACCCTTTGATCTTACGCATCCTCTACCTCTTCCAGTTCTGTATGCGGTCTTGCCGCTGTTGTTATCTGGAGCGGGACAGCACGTGATGCATCTCTACTCACGCCCGCAGGTTCTGTATCAGCAACCCTGTTTTGACATTGCCATTTGTGGGCCGCTAACGACCTCACGATGGGGCGAGAGCCTAACTTGTTATACAACTTTAAAAGTTGAGAGCCATCACAAAAACCCTTTCTGCACTGTGTGATACTGAAAACCTGCGTAACGACAGCCAGTTAGCGCGCTACGGGTGACAAAAACGTCCATATAGGCATCCAGTCACCGCCGTTTATGTGAGCAGGATCGCAAATAAATCCGTAACAGACTGAAATTGGTATGATAACTTTGGGCCATTAGTGGTTCAGTCGATGAGGAAGCATGTATGTCACGTTTCATGACCGAGGATTTTTTGCTGGATACCGAATTCGCCCGCCGTCTCTATCACGACTACGCGAAGGATCAGCCGATTTTCGACTATCACTGCCACTTACCACCGCAGCAGATTGCCGAAAATTATCGCTTTACCAACCTTTATGATATCTGGCTGAAGGGCGACCACTACAAGTGGCGGGCAATGCGCGCCAACGGTGTAGCTGAGGCATTCTGTACCGGTAACGCCAGCGACCGTGAAAAATTTGACGCCTGGGCACGCACCGTGCCGCACACTATCGGCAACCCGCTCTATCACTGGACCCATCTGGAGTTACGCCGACCGTTCGGCATTACTGATACGCTGCTTTCAGAGAAAACTGCTGATAGCATCTGGCATCGCTGCAATGAACTGCTGGCACAGGATAGCTTTACCACGCGCGGCATCATGCAGCAGATGAAGGTGAAGATGGTCGGTACCACTGACGATCCGCTGGATGACCTGCGCCATCACCGTGTGCTGGCAGACGATGCGAGCTTCAGCGTCAAAGTGCTGCCGAGCTGGCGTCCGGACAAAGCCTTTAATATCGAAGCAGAAACCTTCCTGCCGTGGCTTGAGAAACTGGAGCAGCTGACCGACATCAGCGTGCAGCGTTTTGACGATCTGCGCAGCGCATTACATCAACGGTTGGATCACTTCGCTGCGCACGGCTGTAAAGTCTCCGATCACGCTCTGGATGTCGTCTGTTATGCCGAGGCCGATGACGCCACGCTGGATGCCATTCTGGCGCGTCGCCGCAGCGGTACCACGCCCAACCTACAGGAGACTGCACAGTTCAAAACGGCAGTACTGGTCTGGCTGGGCAGCGAGTATGCCCGCCGTGGCTGGGTGCAGCAGTATCACATTGGCGCACTGCGCAACACCAATCCGCGCCAGTATCAGCTGCTGGGGCCGGATGTTGGCTTCGATTCGATTAATGATCAACCGCTGGCAGAACCGCTGGCACGGCTGCTGGGTGCCCAGAATCTCAATAATGCGTTGCCTAAAACCCTTCTCTACTGCCTGAACCCGCGCGACAACGAAGTGCTGGCGACTATGGCGGGCAACTTTCAGGGCGAAGGTCAGGCGGGAAAAATGCAATTCGGTTCAGCCTGGTGGTTCAACGATCAGCTGGATGGAATGCAGCGTCAGATGACCCAGTTGGCGCAGATTGGCTTACTGAGCCGCTTCGTCGGGATGTTGACCGACAGCCGCAGCTTCCTCTCCTACACCCGCCACGAATATTTCCGCCGGTTACTGTGTCAGATGATTGGCCGCTGGGTAGAGCAGGGGGAAGCACCCGCTGATGAAGCGCTGTTAGGCCAGATGGTACAGAACATCTGCTTCAACAATGCCCGCGATTATTTCGGCATTGAGCTGGGAGCCTGATGATGAAAAGGTTAAATTGCCACGACTTTCCGGGCGCGGTCTATCGTGACCGGGTGATCCAGTTCGGCGAAGGCAACTTCCTGCGCGCCTTTATTGACTGGCAGATTGACTGGCTGAATGAACATCAGGGCACCGATGCCGGGATCGTGGTGGTGCGGCCGCTCAATCGTGAAGTCAGCGACAGCCTGAATCAGCAGGATGGTCTCTACACTACGCTGATCCGCGGACTGAACGATCAGGGCGAGCAGGTCAGCGAAAGCCGGCTGATCCGCAGCCTGAACCGTGAGATCCAGCCCTGGCAGCAGTTCGGCGAATTTATGGCGCTGGCCCGTAATCCCGATCTGCGCATGGTTTTCTCCAATACCACCGAAGCCGGTATCGCCTTTGTCGGCACGGATCAGCTCACTGACCAGCCCGCCAGCAGCTTCCCCGGCAAACTGACGCAGCTGCTATGGGCGCGCTATTCCCACTTCAATGGTGCCAGCGACCGGGGCTGGCTGATCGTGCCATGCGAGCTGATTGACCATAACGGCGACACACTGCGCGACATGGTGCTGCGCTACGCCGATCACTGGCATCTGCCGTCAGACTTTAAAACCTGGGTTCATCAGTACTGTGCTTTCTACAACACCCTGGTCGATCGTATCGTCACCGGCTTTCCGGCGGAAAGCGAGCAGCTGCAAAGCGAGCTGGGTTATGAAGATCGCTATCTGGTGGCAGGCGAATTCTACTATCAGTTTGTGATTCAGGGGCCATCGGCACTGTTCAATGACCTGAAGATGCGGGCGCTGTCGCCGCAGGTTCGTCATGTGGATGACATAGCGCCCTATAAAGCGCAGAAAGTGGCCATCCTCAATGGCGCGCATACCGCAATGGTGCCGGTGGCGTTTCTGGCCGGTATTGAGAGCGTGGGAGAGGCAATGGCCGACCCGGCGATTGCCGGATTTGTGGACAACCTTCTGCGCCAGGAAGTGATCCCAACGCTGGATCTGCCCGCAAATGAACTGCACGCGTTTGCCGATGCGGTAGAGCGCCGCTTCCGCAATCCGTTTATTCGTCATGCGCTGCTGTCGATTGCGCTTAATGGCATGACCAAGTTCCGCACCCGTCTGCTGACGCCACTCCTGACCGCGCATCAGCAAACCGGCGAGTGGCCGACACATACCACCTTTGCGCTGGCCGCGCTGATCGCCTTTTATCGTGGCGAAGCAGCCGGGAAAAGCTGGCTATTGCAGGATGATCCGCAGTGGTTACAGCGCTATGCGGACGCCTGGAAAGCGCTTGATGTGGGTAAGATGTCACCGCAACAGCTGGTGTACGGCGTGCTAAGCGATGCGCAACACTGGGGAGAAGATTTAAACCAGCGGCCCGGACTGGCTGCGGTTGTCACCCAACACCTGCAAAACATTATCGCCCACGGAATGCGTGAGGCGCTGAGCCAACTGAGATAACGCTATGCAAGACGCAATTAAAATTGATCCCCGCGACAATGTCGCCGTGGCGTTACGTGACTTAGACGCGGGTGCCACGATTGAGCTGCCGCCACTGAGTGTGGCGCTGAAACAGGTGGTAGGTCGCGGGCATAAATTTGCCCTGCAGCCTATCGCGCAGGATGCGCTGGTGATCAAATATGGGCTGCCGATTGCCCATGCTACTCAGCCTGTCGCCGCTGGTGAGCTGATTCACTCACAGAACGCCCGCACCAATCTCAGCGATTTGGATCAGTATGCGTATCAACCCGATTTTGTGACGCTGCCGCCGCAGCCGGGAGACCGTGAGGTGCAGATCTATCGTCGTGCCAGTGGCGAGGTCGGCGTCCGCAATGAGCTGTGGATCCTGCCGACTGTCGGCTGCGTCAATGGTATTGCGCGTCAGATCCTGCAGCGCTTTCTCAAGGAAACGCAGCAGGCAGAAGACATTGACGGGGCGTTCCTGTTCAGTCACACCTTTGGCTGTTCGCAGTTGGGGCAGGATCACGAAAATACCCGCACCATGCTGCAAAATATGGTGCGCCATCCTAATGCAGGCGCGGTGCTGGTGATTGGTCTCGGCTGCGAAAACAATCAGGTCGATGCATTCCGTGACACTCTCGGCGCCTTTGAAAGCGATCGGGTTGAGTTCATGGTGTGCCAGCAGCATGATGATGAAATAGAAGCCGGGCTGGAGCGTCTGCACGCGCTCTATCAGAAAATGCGTCACGACCGGCGCGCACCCGGCAGGCTCAGCGAGCTGAAGTTTGGTCTGGAGTGCGGCGGTTCGGATGGTTTATCTGGCATCACCGCCAATCCGCTGCTGGGGCGTTTCTCTGACCAGATGATCGCCAACGGCGGCACCACGGTGCTGACCGAAGTGCCGGAGATGTTTGGCGCAGAACGAATTCTGATGAGCCGTTGTCGCGACGAGGAGACCTTCAGCAAAACGGTGGCGATGATCAACGACTTTAAACAGTACTTTATCGATCACCAGCAGCCAATCTACGAGAACCCGTCGCCGGGCAACAAAGCGGGCGGCATCACCACGCTGGAAGAGAAGTCGCTGGGTTGTACCCAGAAAGCGGGGCAGAGCCAGGTCGTCGATGTGCTGAAGTATGGCGAACGGTTAAAAACGCCGGGCCTGAATCTGCTGAGTGCGCCCGGCAATGATGCGGTCGCCACCAGTGCGCTGGCGGGTGCCGGTTGTCACATGGTGCTGTTCAGTACCGGACGCGGCACGCCTTATGGTGGTTTCGTGCCGACGGTGAAGCTGGCTACCAACACGCCGCTGGCAGAGAAGAAACCGCACTGGATCGACTTTAATGCCGGACGGTTGATCGAGGGGATGAGCATGGATGCGATGCTGGAAGATTTTGTCGACAGCATTGTGGCAATTGCCAGCGGTCAGCCGACCAACAACGAAAAGAACGATTTCCGCGAGCTGGCGATTTTCAAAAGCGGGGTGACGCTTTAAATAAAAAAGCGACCCGCTAATGTGTGGGTCGCTTGAGAATGTTGATAAAGTCCGGCTCAGTGGCGGTGAGACCGAGCCTGCGAAGGGAGCAAGGGAACACGGCCAGATCGGAAAGTCGCAAAGGCCGTCATCCATGACACGCACGTCCCGCGCGATTACGTACCTCTTCCCTGAGGTGCGCCCGTAGCCGGGCCAACGCTCTGCGTTGTTCAAAAACGCTCCCGGCGTTTTTGTCCATGGCGCGGGACGCTTTCCTCATCGCTGAACGTTCCCTGCGCGTTGAGTGTATCCGTTGCGGCCGGATTCACCCTGAAATGGGCGTGTCAGCAGGCTGAAGCGACCCGTAGTTATCCCTGCGGGTTGCCTTTTCATTTTATTGAATCAGGCCCGGCTGGTTTCGCGCTCCGCTTCCGCCTGGCAGACTGCCGCAGTAAACAGAATATCCGTTGAGGAGTTCAGCGCGGTTTCCGCTGAGTCCTGCAATACGCCGATAATAAAGCCGACGGCCACTACCTGCATTGCCAGATCATTCGGAATGCCGAACATGTTACAGGCCACCGGGATCAGGAGCAGCGACCCCCCCGCCACGCCCGAAGCACCGCAGGCACAAAGTGACGCCACCAGACTCAGCAGAATCGCCGTTGGCACATCAATGTTGATCCCCAGCGTATGTACCGCCGCCAGCGTCAGCACGGTAATGGTGATCGACGCACCCGCCATACTGATGGTCGCGCCCAGCGGAATCGACACCGAATAGGTATCCTCATCCAGATCCAGACGTTTTGCCAGCGCCATATTCACCGGAATGTTGGCGGCAGAGCTACGGGTAAAGAAGGCGGTGACGCCGCTTTCACGCAGGCAGGTAAAGACCAGCGGATAGGGGTTACGGCGGATTTTATAGAACACAAGCAGTGGGTTCACCACCAGCGCCATCAGCACCATACAGCCCAGCAGCAGCGCCAGCAGATGGGCATATTGCCACAGCGCGCCAAAGCCGGTTGAGGCCAGAATCGACGCCACCAGACCAAAAATACCCACTGGCGCGCAGCGGATGACGCAGCGTACCAGCCAGGTTACCGCCTCAGAGGCATCATTGAGAAAGGCGCGGGTGCTGTCACTGCTGTGACGGAACGCCAGCCCGAGGCCAATGGCCCACACCAGAATGCCGATGTAGTTAGCCTGCATCAGGGCCGTGATCGGATTCGACACCATGCTCATCAGCAGCCCACGTAACACTTCAGTGATGCCGGAAGGGGGAACGATTTCCGTGGTGCCAACCGCCAGCGTCAGCGTCTGCGGGATTAGATGGCTGAAGACAACCGCAACGACCGCTGCGAAAAAGGTGCTGAGCAGGTAGAGGAGGATAATCGGCCGGATGTTGCTCTTCTGGCCATGCTGGTGGTTGGCAATTGAGGCGATCACCAGCATCAGTACCAGCAACGGCGCGACTGCTTTCAGCGCACTGACAAACAGTTCACCCAGCAGACCGACCGCCAGCGCGGCATCGTGTGAAATCCAGGCGAGCGCCACACCGGCGATCAGCCCAATCATGATTTGCTTCACCAGGCTACCGGCGAGCAGCGTGCCCAGACGTGCGGAGAGAGTTTTCTGCATAATATTTTCTATATTTTGTCGCGGGTGTAGTTTCAGGCGCGACGTTTTACATCGGCTAAAACGGTTTGCCCGGCGGAGTATAAGGAAAAGATCGGACGAGAAAAGAGAAAATTCTGTCACTGTGGAGCAGGTCGGATATTTATTATGCTGGATAGTGGAAGTGTGACAGAGGGATGACATGGCGCGGCAGGTTGCCGCAAAATAAAACAGGGGCATCCGCTGCCCCTGCAGGTAATTATGGTGCGAGCTTTTTCTGGTCTCTTTTGCGGTTAACCCAGGCATTAATCAGCAGGGTTGACGCCAGAATGAGACCGACCACACTCAGCGAGATCCCCACCGGAATATGATAGATATCCATAATCAGCATCTTAAAGCCGATGAACACCAGCACAATCGCCAGGCCATATTTCAGCATTGAGAAACGTTCCGCCACGTTGGCCAGCAGGAAGTACATGGCGCGCAAACCCAGGATAGCGAACAGGTTTGAGGTCAGCACGATAAACGGGTCGGTGGTAACGGCGAAGATCGCCGGGATACTGTCGACGGCAAAGATCACGTCGCTGAATTCCACCATGATCAGTACCAGTAGCAGCGGTGTCGCAAACAGCACGCCGTTTTTGCGGGTGAAGAACTTCTCGCCGTCGAGCTCATCGGTCATGCGTAAATGCTTACGCAGCCAGCGCACGACGGGTTTGTCGCCTACCGCGTGATTATCCTCTTTCGCCAGCGCCATTTTTACACCGGTGAACAGCAGGAAGGCACCGAACACATAGAGGATCCAGCTGAACTGCATGACCAGCCAGCTACCGGCGAAGATCATGATGGTACGCAGCACGATAGCGCCTAATACCCCGTAGATCAGCACACGGCGTTGCAGATTGGCAGGAATTGAGAAGTAGCTGAACAGCATCAGCCAGACGAAGACGTTATCTACCGCCAGCGCTTTTTCCAGCACGTAACCGGTTAGGAAGGCGAGCGTCTGCGTGTTAGCAACTTCCCGACCCGCGCTGCCCTCCAGATACCACCAGAATGCGGCGCTGAACAGCAGTGAGACTGAAACCCAGATCAGCGACCAGATAGCCGCCTGCTTGAAAGACATGGTCTGTGCGCCGCGGCGTCCCTGCAACAGCAAGTCGATAGCCAGCATGATAAGCACCACAACCGCAAAGCTGCCCCAGAGTAAAGGCGTACCCACAGTTTGCATATTCGTATCCTGTCTGAAAATAAAAAAAAGGCTGAAGTCAGAAGACGTCAGCCGCTTATTTTTTGCAAGCAAACCTCGCCTTCCGGCAAGGTCTCACTTACAACACAGAAATCGATTCCGGGTTGCCTGATGACCGGATGCTTTCGCAACGTAGTGACGATCAATCAGCTTACAAGTTACTCCCCTTTGCTGGAGGCTACGTTACGGTTTAGCCGGACAGGAAGCAATCACTCTCAGTCATATTTAGAAATATTTACATAGCAACCTGTCGGCCGGGAAGATCACACCCGTCTGGCGGCGGATTTCAGTCAGCAGCGCTGCGGTAATATGCGAAACCGCAAGCGAAGGGTGGTCCACCTGCCGCTGCTCAACCAGTCGGACAAAAGCGGCTGCTTCATACAGCATGGTGTTGATATGCTGCGGCTGACTCAGCGCCTGCTTTTCCGCGCCGCGCGGCAAAAAGGTTAACTGCTGGCACTCTGATAAGTTTTCAATCACCAGCGCGCCCGCTTCACCCTGAATCTCGCTGGGCAGGCTGGAATCACTCACTTTTGAATGCAGAATTGTCACGTCGAAATCGCCGTAGTTGAGCACGACTACGCCATGCGCATCTACGCCGCTCGCAAGCAACGTCGCGCTGGCCTGCACCTTGTCTGGCTTGCCCCACAGCGCCACCGCGGATGCCAGGCAGTAATAACCGATATCCATAATTGAGCCGCTGGACCAGCGCGGTTCAAAGGTATTAGGGTTCTCGCCGTTAAGATAGCGCGGGTAGCGCGAGGAGTACTGGCAGTAACTCAGCAGCGCTTTTCGCAGTTTACCTACCGCTGGCAGCGCCTGCTGCAGCCGCAGGAAATTAGGCAGGCTGGCGGTTTTAAACGCTTCAAACAGCACCACCTGATGCTCACGGGCGCAGGCAATCATTTGTTCGACTTCTGCCAGGTTAGAGGCCAGCGGTTTTTCGCAAATGACATGCTTACCGTGCGACATAAACAGCAGCGCCTGCTGGCAGTGCAGGGCATTAGGGCTGGCAAGATAGACCGCATCGATCTCCGGGCTGGCGGCCAGCGCGTCCAGCGAGGTAAACGTCCGTTTACAGGGATAATCGGTGACAAACGCTTCTGCCTGCTGCTGGCTGCGTGAATAGACCGCACACAACTTCATCGTCCCGGTTTCATGAGCGGCATCAATAAACTGGCGCGTAATCCAATTTGTTCCCACAATGGCAAAACGAATCACGTCATCTCTCCGACAGTGGTAAAGCGGCAGAGTAACATCTCACCAACGCTGTGCAATGGTGACGGGCGGGCAGGGATTGATCCTGCGATCCGCATTCCAATAATATGCGGAAGCGATGATTTTTATGCATCAACCAGGGAGCGCAGGTGAAAGCAAGTAAGCACGCATTAAACTGGACCACACTGCTCATCGCCATTCCGGTCGGATGTGCGGCATCGCTGGTGACGCTGGCGTTTCGTGGAGTGATTGAACTGATCAACCATCTGCTGTTTGCCCGCAGTGGTGAAATTACCGAATCCTTGCATCTGTGGCCCTGGATCTGCTGGCCGCTGCTGGTGGGGGCGGGCGGGGTGCTGGCAGGCTATTTTCTGCGTTATGCGGTCGCGATAGAGCAGCAGCAAACGGTGAAAACGGATTACCTTGAAGTGATCAATGCCCGGCTCGATGCGGTGCCGACCAAAACGTCGCTGTTTCGCGCCTTATCCTCGATTGCCAGTATCGGCAGCGGCGCGTCGATAGGTAAAGAGGGACCGATGGTGCAGCTCTCGGCGCTGTGCGGCAGTGCGATTGGTCGCCTGTTACCGGCCTCTCTTAACCTGAAAAACAGTGACGTGGTGGCGATGGCTGCCGCGGCGGGTCTCTCGTCGGTTTACCATGCGCCGCTGGCCTCGGCGATTTTCGTGGCGGAGATCGCCTTCGGCATTTCTGCGTTGCAGCGCCTGATACCGTTGATTATTGCTTCCGCTACGGCGGTAATGACCATGTGGACGCTGGGTTTTCGCAGTGCGCTCTATCCGCTGGCGGACGCAAACTTTGCCATGGATCTCAGCAGCCTGCTGATGACGGTGGCGATTGGTTTATGCGCCGGTCTGGCGGGCTGGATACTGATTAAATGCATCGCCCGCAGCAAAGTGCTTTTCAGCCGGGTCGCTTCCCTGCCGCTGCGTCTGGGCGCTGGCGGATTCGCCGTAGGCTTACTGGCGTTGATCTCCACTGATATTCTCGGCAACGGTTACGAGGTGATCGTCAACGTCATGGCGGGCAACTATCTGTTGCCGGGTCTGCTGTTATTGCTGGTGCTGAAAACCCTCGCCACCAGCCTGTCAGTGGGTTCAAACGCTGTCGGCGGACTTTTTACGCCCTCGCTGCTGATTGGCGCGCTGCTTGGCGTGACTCTCGCGACAGTGGGTGCGGCGCTGCATCTGCCGCTCGGCAATGTGCTGCTCTATGCCGCAATTGGCATGGCGGCGGTGCTGGCGGCGGTTAGCCAGGCTCCTTTGATGGCGATGCTAATGGTGCTGGAGATGACGCTCAACAGCAGCCTGCTGTTTCCGTTGATGATCGCCACGGTGCTGGCGTCAATGGTGGTCTATCGCCTGCAATCCGCCAGTACTTATCCGGTCGTGAGTCATCACTTCAGTCGTTCAGAAGCAAAATATGATTTTGATAACATGCGCATTGCCGAGCTGATTATTGCGGGTGCGGCGTTGCAGCCGGAAGAGTCTGTGGGGCAGGCGCTGGCGGTCAGCTCGCTGAAGCGTGAACGCTACGTTTATGTGATCAACGCCGCGGGTGCTTTCCTGGGCGTGGTATCGATTCATGAGATTTCGCGCAGGGTGCTGGCGCAGGAGATCACCCTCGACTCACCAGTGCAGTGCGTGATGGATCAGGATTTTCCGGTGGTGTATCAGAATCAGAGTATGCGTGAGGGCTGGGAAGCCTTTGCTGTGGTCACGCTGGAACGACTGCCGGTGCTGAATAATCCTGAGGAGCGGCGCTTTCTGGGGGCACTGACTAAGACCAGCCTGATTCAGAAAGCGCAGGAGTTTCTTTAGGCCGCGTTGCCACGCATCGCCTGGTCAGTCATCCACAGTCGCGCATCAAATTCGAGCTGGTGGTAATCCGGCTCCATATGGCAGCAGAGCTGGTAGAACGCTTTATCGTGATCTTTCTCTTTCAGGTGTGCCAGCTCATGCACCACAATCATTCGCAGAAACGGCTCCGGTGCGAGACGGAAAAAGGTCGAGATACGGATTTCCGCTTTCGCCCTGAGCTTGCCGCCCTGTACGCGTGAGATGGCAGTGTGCAGTCCTAATGCATGCTTCATCACCTTGATTTTGTTATCCCACACCACTTTGCTGATCGGCGGCGCGTTGCGCATATAGCGGCTCTTCAGCGCCTGTGTGTAGTCATACAGCGCTTTATCACTTATTACATCGTGGGTGTCGGGATAACGTTCCTGCAGAAACGCACCTAAGCGCTGGTGGGTGATCAGCGTCTGAACCTGCTCAAGAAGCGGGGCAGGATAACCCTGAAGGTAGATCAGTGAGGACATTAGGGATTCCAGGCGAAAAAGAGTATACTGCGCGCCCTTTTTATCGGGGCGAAAATTAACCAAAGTGTACCACGCCGGAGAATTCATGAGCCAACTTGAACTGAACGATCGCACACTGATCCTGCATCGCTTCCCGCAGATGCGTGACGAAAGTCCATTACAAGCCTGGGATGCGGCTGATGAATATCTGTTACAGCAGGCGCTGCCAGAGGGACCGGTGCTGGTTTTCAACGACAGTTTCGGGGCGTTAACCTGCGCCCTGAATCCGCGCACCGTCTGGCATGTCAGCGACTCCTGGCTGAGCCAGCAGGCCGCCCGTCAGAACCTGACCTTTAATGGGCTGGATGACAGCGACGTACGCTTTGTTGACAGCCTGGCAGAACTGCCTGCGGACCCGGCGGCGGTGCTGATCAAAGTGCCTAAAACGCTGGCGCTTCTTGAGCACCAGCTGCGCGCCATTCGCGAGGTGGTCACAGCCGAGACGGTGATTCTGGCGGCGGCTCGCGCCAAAGAAATCCATAACTCGACGCTGCAGCTGTTCGAACAGATCATCGGTGAAACCAAAACCTCACTGGCGTGGAAAAAAGCGCGTCTGATCTACAGCCAGTTCAGCCAGCCAGCACTGCGTGAGGCCACGCCGACGCTGGTCTGGCCGCTGGATGGCACCCCTTATCAGATTCACAACTACGCCAACGTTTTCTCTCGTGCCTCGCTGGATATCGGCGCACGGCTGTTTGTGCAGCATCTGCCGGAAAACATTGAGGGCGAGATTGTGGACCTGGGCTGTGGCAACGGCGTGGTGGGACTGGTGGCGCTGCAACAGAATCCGCAGGCCGAGGTACATTTCCTTGATGAGTCTTACATGGCCGTCGCCTCCAGCCAGCTTAACGTGGAAGTGAACCGTCCTGAGGATCTATCACGCTGTCAGTTCCTGGTGAACAACGTGCTGAGCGGCTATCCGTCGGATCGGTTGCACGCGGTGCTGTGCAACCCGCCATTCCATCAGCAGCATGCCGTGACCGATCACCTGGCCTGGCAGATGTTCCGCGATGCCAAACGCTGCCTGCAGTATGGCGGCGAATTGCGCATTGTCGGCAACCTGCACCTCGATTATCACCACAAGCTGAAGAAGCTGTTTGGTAACTGCACGCTGATCGCTTCTAACCAGAAGTTCGTGGTGCTGCGCGCGGTGAAAATGCGTTAGTCAGACCGTTAAGGCCAGTTGTGTCGCCTGCGCAATGGCGCGGCGCGCATCCAGCTCCTGCGCCACATCCGCGCCGCCTATCACCGTTACCACCCGTCCTTTTGCACGTAGCGCGGCTTCCAGTTCGCGCTGCGGCTCCTGCCCGGCACAGATAATCACATTATCGACCTCCAGCAGCAGCGTTTCCCCGTTGCGCCGCAGATGCAGCCCGCAGTCATCTATCGTCAGATACTCAACGCCGCCCCACATCTCAACACCAGGCGCCTGCAGACTGGCGCGATGGATCCAGCCGGTGGTTTTTGCCAGCCCGACACCCGGTTTTCCTGACCGGCGTTGCAGCAGCCAGATCTGCCGTAACGTGGCAGGCGGCTCGGGTGTTACGAGGCCGCCGCGCTGCGTCAGGCTGTGGTCGATGCCCCATTCCGCGTAAAACGCCGCCAGATCGCCATCATGCGCAGGCTGCGACAGATACTCAGCCACATCAAAGCCAATGCCGCCTGCACCGATAATCGCCACCCGCTCACCCACCGGACGCTTATCGCGCAACACTTCAAGATAGCTCAGCACGCTGGGGTGATCGATGCCCGGAATGGCGGGCGTGCGCGGCTGGATGCCGGTCGCCAGCACCACTTCATCGGCCTCACTTAGCTGATCCGCCGTCACCCGACAACTGGTGTGAACCGTCACGCCCGCCGCTGCCAGCTGATAGCGGAAATAGCGCAGCGTTTCGCTGAACTCGGCTTTGCCGGGGATCTGCCGGGCGAGATTAAATTGACCGCCAATTGCCGGCGCGGCCTCATAAAGCGTCACCTGATGTCCGCGCTGCGCCGCCTGAAGTGCAAACGCCATCCCGGCCGGACCGGCACCCACCACCGCCAGCCTGCGCGGTGTGGTGCTGGGGGTGACCGGCATCAGTGACTCGTGGCAGGCGCGCGGATTGACCAGGCAGGAGGTGATCTTACCGGCGAACACCTGGTCGAGGCAGGCCTGATTACAGGCGATGCAGGTGTTGATGCTGTCTGGTTCACCGCGCTGTGCTTTGCTGACAAAGGCGGGATCGGCGAGGAAAGGGCGCGCCATCGACACCATATCGGCGCATCCCGACTGCAACAGCTGCTCGGCGACGGCAGGATGGTTGATGCGGTTAGTGGCGATTACCGGCACTTTGACCTGTTGGCGCAGGCGCTGCGTCACCCAGGCGAAGGCCGCGCGCGGCACGCAGGTGGCGATGGTCGGGATGCGCGCTTCATGCCAGCCAATGCCGGTATTGAACAGCGTGACGCCGCACTGCTCCAGCTCGCCCGCCAGCAGCAGCGTCTCTTCCAGTGTGCTGCCCTCTTCGATCAGGTCAAGCATCGACAGCCGGAAGATAATGATAAACGCGTCGCCGGTCGCGGCGCGAACGGCGCGGGTAATCGCCAGTGCGAACTGCATCCGCTGGCGGAAGTCGCCGCCCCAGCGATCACTGCGCTGATTGGTGTGCTTCACCAGAAACTGATTAATCAGGTAGCCTTCGGAACCCATGATCTCCACACCATCATAGCCCGCCCGCTGCGCCAGCCGGGCGCAGCGGGCAAAGTCATTAATCGTCTGTTCAATCGCTGCCTCGCTCATCGCCTGTGGCGTAAACGGGTTAATTGGCGCCTGGCGTGCCGAGGGTGCAACCAGATCGGGCTGATAGCTGTAACGACCGGTATGCAGGATCTGCAGGGCGATTTTGCCCTGATGTTGATGCACTGCTTCAGTGATCTGCCGGTGCCAGTCACATTGCGTTTCGTCAGTGAGCATCGCGCCATGCGCGGTAGTGACACCCTGAGCATTGGGGGCAATGCCGCCGGTGACAATTAGCGCAACACCTTCGCACGCCCGCTCGCCGTAGAAAGCCGCCAGCCGGGCTGCGCCATCCGGGTGTTCTTCCAGGCCGGTGTGCATTGACCCCATCAGAAAACGGTTTTTTAGTCGGGTAAAGCCAAGGTCCAGCGGCGTAAACAGCGCGGGATAGTCGGAATTGACGGGGTTCATAATCACTCACAATAAAGTGGTCGGATGAGTTAACTCTAGCCACTTCTGCGTTAAAAAAAAGTGAAAGAATGTCAGGGTGTGAGTGAAATCAAAAACAACGGCGGGGGAGTGACAATGAACGGGCGCAGGGAGCCTATGCCTTACGCAAAGAGCCAGAAAGCGTCATCCGCGGCCTGCGCTGCTTTGCAACAGGCGTCAGCGCCCATCGCTTTTGGCGGTCAGCACGGGTCAGATAACTGGCTCTGAAGCGGTTAACGCCGCCGGATCCACGAATAGCGGGAGCGATAGCCGCTGCCAAAGTGGGTATTAAAGCGGTAGCTTGAACCCCTCTCGGCCACGCAGTAGGTGCAGACATTGACGTTATCAATTTGCGCGGCTGGTACCCCGGCGTTTACCAGCAGTTGCGTTGCCAGCGCAGGCAGATCGAACCAGACGCCGTGCTGGTGGGCAGAGGCCTGGGGACGCTGCGCCTGGGGATTAACCGGCTGGTTCTGGTGCCAGCGCAGCCCGCTGGCAAACGCCGGGTTCTGTGCAATCTCCGCCCGCTGTGGTTCGGCCAGTTCATAGCAGCAGGGCCCCATCGCCGGGCCGATCGCCACGATCAGGTTCTGCGGCTCGCAGCCCAGCTCGCACAGTTTTTCTACGGCGCGGGTCAGCACACCGGCCAGCGTACCTTTCAGTCCGGCATGAACCGCGGCCACGATCCGCTGTTTGCGGTCGGCAAACAGTACCGGCAGGCAATCGGCGGTGTAGACCGCCACCGGCCGCGTCCCGCTGCTGATCACCCCATCAGACTCGCAGCTTTTGGGCGGGGTGTTCTCAGTATCGGTAACCACCGTCGCGCTGTGGCGTTGATGTCCCCAGGCCGCATCAGCGGGTGGTGGCTCACCGGCTGGCTGAAACGTATAATCGAGCCACTCCAGCGAATCGAGCAACGGCGAGCGCGGGGTCACGGCCATAAGAATCTCCTGCTATAACGACTTGCATTGGGGTGCCCACAGCTTACGTTAACTGCTACATTTTTGAAGCTTCTCCTCAGACCTTTCTCACCTTAAGGATGAAATGATGAAAACCTCCGCAAAATTTGCTGCATCCGGACTGGTCGCGCTGCTGCTTACCGGCTGCGCCTCGCCGTCACATCAGACCGCACAACAGCAACTCGGCCAGCAATCGGTGCTGGCGGTAAACTGGTTCCAGCAGTCTGGCGAATATCAGGCGTTGACCTGGCAGGCTTTTAACACCGCGCGCATGGCGTTTGATCAGGCACCGTCGCTGACCGGCAAACCCAAAGCGGTGATTGTCGATCTGGATGAAACCATGCTGGATAACAGTGCCTACAGCGCGTGGCAGGCGAAGAACGGACAGCCTTACAGCAGCAAAACCTGGTCAGCCTGGACGCAGGCGCGACAGGCGAAAGCAGTGCCTGGCGCAGTAGAGTTTGCGCGCCATGTGACACAGAATGGCGGCACGCTGTTCTATGTATCGAACCGCGACCAGAAAGATTACGCCGCCACGGTAGCCAACATGCAGCAGCTTGGCTTCCCCAGCGTCAGCGATAAAACCGTGCGCCTGAATACTGACAGCTCCAACAAGCAGGCGCGTTTCGATGCCATCAAAAACGCCGGCTATAATGTGGTGCTCTACGTGGGCGATAACCTCAACGATTTCGGTGTGGCGACCTGGCATCAGGGTAATCAGCAGCGCCGTGATTTTGTGAATCTTAACCATCAGCAATTTGGTACGCAGTTCATCGTGCTGCCGAATCCGCTTTACGGCGACTGGGAAAGCGGAATGGCGGACAATTACAATAAACTGACGCCAGAACAGCAGCTGTCAGTACGGGAATCGCGCCTGCAAAACTGGAACGGTAAATAATTTGTCAAGAAAAAGAGCCTGGCCAGGTCAGGCTCTGTTCAGCAATGGTCCTGATTTACTTACTGCTGTCACTATTTTGCTGCAAATGAAATTAACTATCTCTTGCTCCATTCATATCCAAAATCAGGAATATTTAACTGGCTTTCAATAATTAAGCCGGTTGATTGTGCTAATAGTTAATTTTTTAATTAAGAGGATTCCTGGTAAAAAGCGCACCGGTTGGTATGGCAGTAAATATCCACTCTGTTAATGCTTGTATTTATTTGTCATCAATAAATTTAGTTTATTATCCGGTGTCGATTTAATTTGTTGATTTAATTGATTTTATAATAGGCGCTGTCAATTCGCCCTCATCTTTTCTGCTTAATAAAATTTACTGAACACTGACTCTTACTGACGTTTAATTGACAAAACACGTAAAGTAAATGCGCTGTGAAATATTGCTCGTGCATTGGTAATGGTTAACGTTTATAACCTTTTTCTGTGACTCAGTTCTTATTTACCTGGTGGCTCCGGCTTTATCTGTGAGCCGATACACTTAGTGGTTAGCCAGGATGCGACATCCCTGTAGTAGAGAGAAGATGATTGTGACGACACTTAAACCCTTATTAGCGAAAAATCGCAGTTGGGCATTACAGCGCCGCCAGCGTAATCCAGATTATTTCAAAAAATTCCTTCATCAGCAAAAGCCGCATTCACTTTGGATTGGCTGCTCGGACAGTCGCGTTCCGGCAGAAGTATTAACCGGCTCCCATCCTGGTGAACTCTTTGTGCATCGTAATATCGCCAACATGGTGATTGAGGACGACGACAATTTACTGAGCGTACTGCAGTACGCACTCTTCTTTCTCGGCGTGAAACGCATCGTATTGAGTGGTCACTATGGCTGCGGCGGGGTGGAAGCCGCACAAAATCTGCCCGGCAGCGTGCTGGACGGTCAGCAGAGCGCGCTGGCGAGACGCATTAAAACGTTGCGTCATGATATTCAGGCCGGCCTGGCGGAAAGTCCTCCCTCAGACACGACGCCGGGTGAACAGCTCGATCGGCTGGTTGAGGCGAACGTTAAGGCGCAATTCGCCAGACTGGTGAAATCTGAACCGGTCAGGCAAATCTGGCAATCGGGCCAGGAACTGGAGGTGTTTGGTTGTGTTTATGACCTGCGCTCCGGCCATCTCAAAGAGCTGATTCATCAATCTGCAGAGGAGCCTTCATTATGAACCTCGATAGCCTGCGTCGTGATATCCCAGCGGGTCTGGTGGTTTTCCTGGTCGCCTTGCCGCTCTGTCTTGGCATCGCACAGGCCAGTGGATTACCGCCATTTGCCGGTCTGTTAACCGGTGTGATTGGCGGTCTGGTGGTCACATCACTGAGTCCGTCCCGGTTTGCTGTCAGTGGCCCGGCGGCGGGCCTCGTCACTATTGTGGTCGCCTCAATGGCGTCACTGGGCAGCTTCTCCGCCTTTCTCACTGCGCTAATTATCGCCGGGGCATTGCAATGTCTGTTTGGCCTGCTGCGCGCTGGACGGTTTATTTCGCTGGTGCCGGGCAGCGTCATCAAGGGGATGCTGGCGGCAATTGGCCTGCTGCTGATCATGCAGCAGATCCCGGTGGCGCTGGGTGCCGCTGGCGATGCCGAACTGGTGTCGCTGGTGACGGGGGAGATGACCTTCTCACTGCCCGCGATAGTGGTAGCGGGTGTCGGCCTGGCCATTTTATGTCTCTGGACCACCGCGCCGGTGAAACGAATTAAAGCGCTGGCCTGGATCCCCGGACCGCTGATTGCCGTGCTGATCGGCTGCCTGGCCACAGTGGTGGGAGGGCGACTGTTCCCGGAGATGACCCAGGGTCTGGCGCGCATTTCCTTGCCCGCTTTTGACAGCGTCTCCGCGCTGGTGGCTGAGCTGGAAACGCCCGACTGGATGGCCTGGCAGAATCCGCAGGTCTGGGTGGTTGCGGTGACGCTGGCACTGGTCGCCAGTCTGGAGACCCTGTTGAGTCAGGAGGCGCTGAAAAAACTGCGTCCTCAGAATCCCGCGCCATCGCCCAACAAAGAGATGTTCGCACAGGGTATCGGTAACCTGGCGGCCGGTTTTCTTGGCGCGATGCCGATAACGGCAGTTATTGTGCGCAGTTCGGTGAACGTCAGTGCGGGCGCGCAGACCAAACTGTCGATTTTCATTCACGGTGTGCTGCTGCTGATTTGCGGTATGTGGTTCAGCGAGATGCTAAATGCCATTCCGCTGGCCAGCCTCGCAGCCGTGCTGCTCTACACCGGTTATAAGCTGGCGACACCCAAACTGTTTATTGAGCAATTCCGGATGGGGGCGCAGCAGTACGTGCCGTTTCTGGCCACCATCGTCGGTATTATCACGCTGGGTATGCTGGTCGGTATTGGTATCGGCATCGCCACGCAGATCCTCTACAGCATCTACAAAAGCCATCGCAATGCGCTTCAGCTTACCCGCTATGACGATCACTACGTGCTGCGCTTTCAGCAGAACCTGACCTTTATGCACAATCCAAAGCTGCAGGGATTGCTGGATGAGATCCCGGAGAACAGCGTGGTCATCGTCGATAACGATAATGCGGATTATATCGATCCCGACGTCAAAGCAGTGCTGAAAGATTTTGGCGATAACGCCGACAAACGCGGCATTCGCCTCAGTCAGTGGCCGGTTGCCGTAAAATAGCGTGTAGCACAACGGTAAGTCGTCAGGACAGCAAAAATCGGATATCTCGGATATCCGATTTTTTTATTTGCGAGGCATAATAAAGCCCCATTTTCTGCTGTCATCTGATGGGCTTAGGCTTTACCGGGTAGCCTTCCTGAGTCAGCCCATCCCTTTAGTTTTTATCGCTGGATGACATTGAGGGTAGGCAGGATTTAATCATTCTGACACCATGCGCCTGCCCAGGCTGGCGTGGACAGCCAGCCTCTCTGTGACAAGGTCCGGATGTATGCGCACACCGCTGTTTGAAGAGCACAACACTAAGAAAAATCTATTTTCGCTGTTTTTAATCACGCTGATATTTTGCTTTATCGGCGGACACCTGCGCATTCCACAGGAGCTGTCACTGTTCTGGCCGGTTAACGCGATCGTCACTGGTGTGATCGTACGTAATCCTTTTCTGCATCAGGCCCGTTATTACCTTTCTACGTTTGCCGCGATGGTGTTCAACGACACCGTTTTTTCGGGCTGGACGATCTTTGCCTTTACCCTAAACGTGGCAAATCTTCTGTTTGTGCTGGTGGCGGTGACGCTGCTGGTGAAGCATCTGCAGCACGATTCCGGCAGCGAGCGTATTACCAGTATGCTGCGCATCTTTCCGGCCTGCCTGCTGGCTGCGCTGGCCTGCGCCAGCTGGGGGGCGCTGGCGCAACAGGCTAGTTTTAATGCCAGTCTGGCGATGGCGTGGAGTGACTGGTTCAGCGAGCAGTTATCAACCGGGCTGATGCTGCTGCCGTTTTTGCTGACGCGTGACTGGTCGTCGCTGTCGCCCCGCCAGTTTCTGCAAATACGCAAGCTGGCGCCGGTGATCGCCCTGATCTTTTCGCTGATGGCTGGCGCGATGATGGGCGGCGCAGGCAGCCTGACGTTTCCGGTTCCGGCGCTGGTCTGGTGCGCCATTGTTCTGCCAATGCCGCTTACCAGCCTGGTGATTTTGCTGACCGGCATTACCGAAATCATTCTGGTCGCTCATGGCCTAATGAATATTCGGGGCAATGATACTCTGCTGCCGATTAGCCATCTGACCTCAGCGCGGCTGGGCGTGGCGACCATTGCAATCAGTCCGCTGATTGTGGCCGCCAGCATGGATGCGATTCACCAGCTTAATCAACGGCTGGCGCTGCGCGCGAATTACGATTTTCTGACCCGGCTGCTGTCGCGCTCCGGTTTATATGAAAGCCTGCGTGCTGAGCCGATCACCCCCGAGCGCAAAGCAGGTGTGATCTTGCTGGATGTCGACTACTTTAAAGCCATTAATGACAATTTCGGTCACGATGCCGGTGACAGCGTACTGGAAGAGATCGCTCGCCGGATGCAGCGGGTCGTGGGCAGAGAGGGCCGCATCTGCCGTTTTGGCGGAGAGGAGTTTGTGGTGGTTTTGTTCGATCAGAATCCGGAAAAGCTCTATTTCCTTGCCGAGAGTATCCGGCAGACGATGGCGAAAGAGAAGTTCTGGCTGCAGGGCAGTACGGTCACGGTCACTGTCAGTCTGGGGCTGGCGCATGCCAGTGTTGGTGAGGCGGGGGAGTGGCACCGCGTGATCAACCGGCTGATCTCCGCGGCCGATAAAAATCTCTATCTGTCGAAACGCAATGGCCGTAATCAGACCTCTCCGGTCAACCATCGCGCTATCACCAGCGACGTGGCATAACGCCACGCCGTCGGCGTTCTGTCAGCTGACGCTGCTTTTCAGGGTAGTGGCCTGCTGGTGGCGTTCAATCGCCAGCTCGATCAGACGGCTGATCAGATCCTGATAGCTAAGTCCGGCCGCCTGCCATAATTTCGGGTACATGCTGATATTGGTGAAGCCGGGCAGGGTGTTCACTTCATTGACGATAATGTCGCCGTCGTCAGTCAGGAACACATCAACGCGCGCCATGCCAAAGCACTCCAGGGTGGTAAAGGCTTTGATGGCGACCTCACGAATCGCATCGCTGGTTGCCGGTGTAATGGCTGCCGGAACCACCGTCTGCGCGCCGCTCTCAGAGATATATTTGGTGTCATAAGAGTAGAAAGCGTCATGCACCACCACTTCACCGCAGGGGCTGGCTTCAGGGACATCGTTGCCCAGCACCGCACACTCAATTTCCCGACCTTTAATCCCTTGTTCAATCAGGACCTTGCGGTCAAAAGTAAAGGCCAGCGTCAGCGCGGCATCAAATTCTTCAATGCTATCTACTTTACTGACGCCCACGGATGAACCCTGGTTAGCGGGTTTGATAAAAAGAGGCAGTCCAAAGCGGGCAATGACTGCGCTGGCATCCAGCTGCACACGCTGGGCCTGAGTGACGCTCAGCCACGGCGCAACCTTAAGGCCGGCATCGCGTAACAGGCGTTTGGTAAAATCTTTATCCATACTGACCGCAGAACCCAGCACATCGGAACCGACAAACGGTAACGAAGCCATACGCAGCAGACCCTGCAGGGAACCATCCTCACCCAGCGTACCGTGCACGATTGGGAAGATAACGTCGATCTGCGACAGCGGATGAGCGTTGTGGCGGGTGATGATCTGCTGCTGAGTATTACCGGGCACCAGCGCCACATCTTCAGCGGCGTGATTCAGCGCGATCAGCGCCGGATTTTCGGCATGGAGTAAGAAATTTGACGCATCATTAAGACGCCAGTGTCCCTGTTTATCAATACCCAGCAACACCACGTCAAACCTGGTTTTGTCGATCGCCTCAAGGATATTTTTGGCCGACTGCAACGACACCTCATGTTCAGCCGATTTCCCGCCAAACACGATCCCTACCCGCAACTTTGTCATCAATTTCGCCCACTGAAAAAATCAAAACCACAAGATAGCATGGGGTTTGTGCGGGAAAACAGGTTGGGGGGCGAGATAATTGTGGGTGGCTGTTTAAGCGTCAGTTCGGCAAGACAATTCCCGTGAAAGTTATCATGTAAGCATCCCTATATAGCGGACCATTCACATTTAGAGATCTTCCGACATACTGACTATGTCCCCGGAGGAGATCACCATGCGCAAAGCCCGATTCACCGAACACCAGAT
>NZ_JBBCMO010000012.1:0-148377 GCF_037152305.1 Pantoea sp. AS142
CTTCCTGCTGGTAAAGCACGGTAAAATAGGCGTTGCTGAGGGCGTTTAATAATTTTTCTTCAGCCTGTTTTGCCTGCGCCTCAGCAGTATTGGCAATAGCAACACCTTTACGCCATCCGGCATATTTACTCATATCAAACAGTGGTTGCCTGACACTGAAATCATAACTATGGTTCGTTACGCCACTTTGGTATTTTTTATCAGGTTGTTCCTGGCGATCCCAGTTTCCTTCAAGTGTTAATGCTGGCAGCATTCCGGCCATGCCCTGCCAGTATTTCTGTTTATCAGCTGCACTGGTCATCAGACTGGATTGTAATGCTGAGTCATACGTTAATGCGGCTTGAGCAGCTTGCTCCAGACTGGTTGCAGATGTGAAGAATGGCACACAGAAGAGTGCAAGTAATGCAATATTTAGGTTATGGGATTTCATGATTTTCGCTGTTTAAAAATCTGTATCAGGGAATTAAACGAGTTCCTGTGCAAAAACATATTTAATTAAATCTGTATTGGATTGCAGTTGAAGCTTACGCATAGCGTTATATTTTTGTGTTGCAACGGTGCTTATACTGCGTTTGCGTGTTCTGGCTATCTCCATTAAGCTATATCCAATGGCGAATAGACGGATAACTTCTGTTTCTGAGGGTGATAAAAGTGTTTGTGCCGGATCTGCTGGTACAGAGAACGCTAAGTTTTTCATCTTTTCTGAATAGTATATGCCTGGATTGGATGAGCAAACCCAGTTGAATGCCTTGACCAAATCATGAATGTCATCGCGTTTATGCACGATAGCATTAACCGGTACCTGTAATATCCCCCTCAAAATAGCCTGGCTTTTTTGTGTGGTAAAGATAATTATTTTTAAATCTGTGTTTTGCTTATGTATCTGTTCGAGTTTCTTCACCCCATTTAAATCGTTACGTTCAAAGGTAAAATAAAAATCTGTAATCAATATATCTGGCATATCTCCCTTGAGTGTTGAAAGTAAATTTTCAGCCTCAACTGGATAATCAATGATGTTCAGATTGGAAACCTCTTTTATAAGTATGTTTCGAATGGAGTAAAGAATAAAAGGGCTTTCATCAGATAGACCAACCCTAAGCGTCCTCTTTCCCTGGGGTATATTCACAGATAATCCTTTTCTGTAGATAAAATCTTAAAATGGGCCCCGCAGAGCCCTGCTGTTTACTGGTAACTAAGCGTGTACGTTGCTACTGCATTGGCCGTGCCGGGATCAATTTTGGCCGCTGTCTGATAATAACGTGCATAGAGTGGCACCGTTATTAAGGCCGATGAGAGCGGATAAGTTGCAATGTTAAAGGGGGTGGCGAGTGCAATGGGCTGCTGATTTTCATTCAGGATTTGTACGCCGACACCCCTGGCCGTGGAGGTGGTATTAAGGGCTACCACACCCACATCGGAGAGCCCACTGGATGCATCACCATCGAGTTGCATCATCACGTCAAATTTACCTGAAAGGAGCGCCTCACAATTCAGCTGTATGTTAAACGCTGTTGTAGCACTGGTCTGACCTATTCCTGCTCCTAAACCGCTGCTCGTGTTGGTAGTGTAACTGCCTAACGGTACAGGCAGGTTGGCATCACCCGCAACAGAACAGGTTTGATCTTTAACCGTGATACCTGTTTTGATATTAGTAAAGTTAAATGTTTCATCACGCCCTGATACTAAAGAACCAACATCAAAGGGGTTTACGTAACTTTTAAGTGATGTGGACGGTGACATAGAATTGGATGTCCGAACGATCTGATAAGGCACACTCAGAGAGACATCTGTATAGGTGCCCACGGTTCCGCCGCTGGTTAACGCATAGGTACTGATCTTTATACCTGTCGCAATGCTTGCCACTTCGGTCCCCATCTCACCGCCATAGCCGGTATAGAGAGTTAGTCCATAACCTAAGAGATCTTCTGCAATTGCCTTACGTTTGAAATAGACTTCGCCGATTAATCCATCTGCGTACTGCTGCAAATTATCCATCGCACATTTAAAGTTTGCGATGGCCGTGCCGCTATAAACCACCGTACCCACTGGTACGGCTGCTGAAATATTAATGCCTAACGACTTCATATCGACCAGTGTTCGATTGGTCGTCATTTTACACGTTAACGTCACATCGGTTGATGAACTCACTGCATTAACGTTGAAAGTAGCCATCAGCGTCAGACTTAATATTAATAAAGCAGATCTAATGAAACGGATTATTTTATTTACTGAAATAAAAAGCATGATCTTACCTCGTTAACCCTGATTATCTTTATTTTCGGTGTAAGAAGCGAAACGAACTGGTTGCATTTGATCATTGCTGCATGTTGTCGTCAGTCTCGCCAGTGTCTGATTCTCACTAGAGTGAACTGCACCGGACTCAAGGTTAACCCTACAATTATCATTTACTGTTTTTCCCCATGTAACATGCAGGCGGCTGATATCTTTACTCAGCCTTACATATATCTGGCCGCCCTGTGAAACGGTAGTCACAAGATTGCCATTTTCGTCATTAACTGACGCACCAAAAGGTAAGGCATCGCCATTAGGCTGCTTGGCTCTTATTAAAAGTGGTTTCCCTTTACTGGTTTTATAATCCAGTCTGACCACGGCCCCTTCAACAGGTATAACGCGTTGTTGGGTTGATTCCAGTTCAACATCAAGTGGGATGCCTTTTGGATCGATCGCCAACTCATTTATCCTGTATGGATTAAGATTAGGTACGACTGCTCTGCCGCTTCCGTTTAACACTATATTTGGATAACCAAACACCCGGGCACCTTCGGCATCAGCGGCTGTGACCACAGCATAGGTTGTCGACTGATAGGCGCTAAAGTTAATGCTATCGGGCAGGGCAACAACCGTTCCGCTTGCGCCTCCCGAGGTAGAATAATAGTTCTCACCCTTGGTATATGACGCTGTCAGCATGCTGTAAGGCGAACGATATTGCCCACTGACTGAACCTGATTTTTTATTATCAATATCACGTGCAGCACCCACGTTATAACTATATTGGTCATTCTCACCCAGAATGCCATTAACTGCAGTTTGCGCGGTCACACCATCTTTATTATGTATAGCACTTCCGCTTACATAATTTTTACTTTCGCTGCCAAGTGGTATCGAGAAGTCGAGTGATAGTTGCGTATCATGTCCACCGGTTGAATATAATAATCGGTTTGCTGACAATGTATAGGATACGCGACCGATTCTATTATTATAACCTAACTGAAATTGGGTATTTGTACCGGTGTTGTTCCAGTAATTTTGAACGAAACCAGTAAGATATATATTCCCATTTGACTCTCCAAAATTTTGGCTGGCAGTCAGTGAAAAGCGTTGTTTGGGCCGAGAAAGATAATTTGTCCCGTTATTTTTATTCTTTTTAAAGTAGTTATTAATTTGCAATGCGTTGTCATAGCTGTAATAGCCTGATGATGAAAATCGGTAAGCTGCGAGGGTGAAATTTGTGTCAGTCTGAGCAACTTTTTTACTGTAGGTTGCGCGATAGCTCACACCCTGCTTTTTCTCATCGCCATATTTTGTCTGAGCACCGGTAATATCCAGAGAGATAGCGCCAATAGGTAATCCAAATGCACTCCCCAACAACGCTGAGATGTAGTTGTCTGAACCCAGGATACCCGTATAGCCGGTCAGGCTATTCGTAAAGCCATGCTGAATGGTGTCCTGATAAACAGAAGGCGTGTAGACCATATTGTCTTTACGCGATACACCACCCGTCATAGAGTAGTACGTCATACCGGGACGCTTCAGTCTGGTCATGGCTGCGTAAGGCACTGAAAACCGTGTTTCACTGCCGTCAGCTTCTTTTACAGTAATATCCAGATCACCACCGTAGCCTGTAGGATAGAGATCGGCAATGTTAAAGGGACCTGGCGATACCGTCGTCTCATAAATTTTACTGCCGTTTTGCGATACAGTTACCTGGGCACTGGTACGGGCAATACCACGAATTTCAGGTGCGTAACCGCGTTGTGAATCAGGCCACATTTGATCGACAGTGGATATCTGTGCACCGCGGAATGAAAGGGTATCGAAGAGTTCGCCACTGGTGTTCCCTTCACCCAACAGCAAGCGAGACTTTAGTTGTGGAATATCGCGCTGAACATAGGTGTTAATAGCATTGTAATGATGAGACTCATCACCTTGCTGGCGTCGCCAGCTCAGTGAGCCGTCATGGCGAAACATCCAGCCGCTAAGGTTAAAACCTGCCAGGGCTCGTCCATAAAAAGAGTCATATTCACGTCCGTCATTAACAGAACGGTAATAATTAGTGTCATAGTTAAGTGTGAATGCCGTTTCGCCTTTATCCCAGAATTCGGGTGGGACATAGCCACGCGCTGAACGCAGCAGATAAATTTGTGGAATTGAGATATCCATCTGCATATCAGCAGAGTTGATCGCGGCATGGCTCTCTTTAATCACATCTTCGAGAGCGATACACTGCTTGCCCAAACGTAACTCTTCAGCTTGTTCAGAACTGAAAACGGTATCTTTAATTGAGAGACTTTTTACCAGATCATAGGAAAGACAGACCTTAGTGCCGGCTGCCTCACGTACAACCTGAACATTTTCACGACTAAGTTGGCGACCATTTAAAAAGATATCCAGCGTATAAACGCCGGGATCAATGGGGTTGCCTGTTGCATAGCGGGAAACATCAACTTTTACACCTGGCAAGTTTTTTACAAAAGATTCATCAAAATCATAGGTTTTTTCAGCAATCGCGGTTTGGGTTGTTGCGGTCAGAAACAGCGACATAAAAGCGCGATAAATAATCCTGCCAGTTGGTTTATTTAAAGAGACTATCCTTGCCATCATAATTTCCCCTGGTTAATTACTAAAAACTATTCATTTAGTTTACTTTCAACCTTACGTGCTGCACCAAAATCATCCAGATACAGATAGTTAAAAGTCTTTTTTATTTTATTTGTACTCATGCCTTTCATCGGGAATTCTTTAGTTTCGCCTGGTGCGAGCATCTCTCCTTTTTCACTGGTTAATTTGCGACCCGCGTTGTCTTCTGCATTAATCTGTGAAACGTTAATGTAAAAAGGCGAATTATTAGTTGCAGACAGAGAGATAGACTTTGCACCATGGTGCCATACAAGACCTGACGCAGCGTTGTTGGCTTGCGCTTGATCGAACTGCGCCGGACGATAAAAAAGCTTGATACGATTGCGGATCGCCATTTGCAGCTGATTCTGATTGACCAGACTTTTTTCTCGAGGGGGAATATCCAGAACATTGAGCCAGAAAATAGACTCTTTTTCGGTGGGTAGATTAGCGCCAGTAAAAACTATACGTAATGTTTGCCCTTTATTCGCCTCCATACGAAAAACCGGAGGTAATATAACGAAGGGAACATTTATTTTATCTACGGCTTCATTAGGATTACCGTTATCAATCCATGCCTGAACAAGTGCGGGCTGATCGCCCCGGTTATCCAGCCGAACCGTAACCTCTTTTTCTGAAGCGGAATAGATTACCCGGGTGCCAATGATAGTTACGCTGGCAAATGCAGACGACATCATTGCACACGCAACCAGAATGGAGATGAGACAGTTTAAGCTTTTTTTTTTCATAATGTTAACAGAAATGATGAAGAGGAAGAGTGGTGAGGGCATTGCCCTCACCATAAACAATTACAGGTAATTGATTGAATAATTGACTGTTGACGCAACGGTACCCGCTTTTGCAGCGGCGGTTGCATAGTACTGAGCAGAGTAAGACAGATTACCCGCACCCTCTGTCAGAGCGACGGTTGCAGGAGCGGTAGACTGCTCGGTGCTGCCCGCATTGATAGCTTTGTTAGCGCTGTCCAGCAGCTGCAGATCAACCCCTGTAGCGGTACCAGTATTGGTCAGACGTCCGTTAGCATTTACCCCCGCGCCCTGCTCGAAGTAAGCATAGACATCACCGGTTTTTGCAGAACAATCGCTCAGCGCCAGAGTGAAGCGGGTATTGCCAGCAACAGCGCCAGCCGCATTTAGCAGACTTGCAGCAACTTTTGGCAGGGTTACAGTTGCTGTGCTGCTTCCGCCGTTAACGCTGACAGTACAGGTCTGAGATGCAATGGTGCCGGTGAAGTTAATTGTGCCATCTGAAGCTTCAGCTGCACTAACCTGAGCTGCTGCTAATAGCAAAACCATAGCAACCATAGATATCTTTTTCATATACTTTCCTTTGTATAAAATAATTAACGACAAGTAATTATGAGCGGTTGCACATTATGGCAATGGCTCATTCCTGCCTGGAAAAGTTATTCTTATCCTGGCAAATCAAAACAACAGCAGGCCGAAAACCACGGCTGCAGCGATGCCGACAATACCCATGCCAAATGCAGAACCACTTATTGGGTTTGCAGCAGGTACTGAGTCAGGGCGAACCCACTCAGTTTTTTCACTTGAGTCTTTGCCTAGCTGGTTAAAGAAGTTTAAAATTACCGAAGTTAATGAACCTCCACTAACTTCTTGAATTTCATTGTTATTCAATTCGCGCATGATATTTCCTTATGCTGTAATTACTGGTGCAGTGGCATCAAACTGGTTTTCAACAATCTGATTAAACCAACCCACAGTGGAGTCCCAGCCATTTATTGCACCATAAAGTGCACCATCAATCAGACCTACAATCGCACCAACAATAAGACCGGCAGCGCCAGAGATAATCCCTGCACCCACTACACCACCGGCGCTACCGCCGCTCATAGCCCATTTCAGACCGAAAGCAGTGAGACCGGTAACGCAACCTACAACTACAGAACCGATAAAATCAAAAAAACCTGCGCCTGAAACGTTTCGCATTTCAATAGAGGTTAACTCTCTCATTTATATCTCCAACATTAATCAATTATTAATTTGTTCAGTGTTAATTTTTTAAAATGCCGCTTCAAGCGAACGGCGCTATTAGATTCGGAGACCATAAAAATTAAAATAGTAAAATATCCATAATTAATATTCACGGCGGCCGCCACTAATGCCTGGAGATGCTGGTAATTTACAATGTGTTTACATTCATCGCAATTTAGAGTGTGGAGTGAATCTGTTAGTGTCGGGATATTTATTTCTGGCCGCTATTGATGTGTTCTTTTACATTCCAGCTTTACCACATTTTGAAAATATGAGAATGGTGCACATTCCTGAGATAAAAAAGCTTTGGGGTTAATGAGTGCAGTCTATTTAGAAGTCCCTGGAAGGAGGGGTGTTCTTCATATGCAACCTTAGGTAAAAGCGGTATGAATAGAGCAAACAGTGGTTATGGTTTTTAGTCTAATTTTTCTATAAATTATAGAATATAAAACTATATGTTGATGATTTTGCGATTTAAGTGTCTGTTATGGGAATGCTGTGGTTTAATTCATGCCATCAAATGCTTTTATGTTTTTCTGATTTTACGGAGGAATTAACAATGATTCCATTATGATTAACCGCTTATCAATCATGACATATATTGAAAGTCCCACTGCATTCATATGTGCTTAATTTAGCGAGGTGGTAACATGAATGTTCAAATGGCCATGATTCATTCCTTTGTTGGGAAAAAAGTTATAACACTATCAGTAAGACTCCACTTGTTAGTTTTATCTACTGATTAATAGGCTTTTTAGCGGTAAAATATCTGGTTTTTATGCCACTAAGTGGTTTAATAATCTTCCTTTTTGCATGTTTATGGTGTTGAATTTTAGCGTGATGGTTTTACTATAGTGAAACCAATAACGCCCTATTCTATGGCTCATATTTGGGGGGGAGGGCCAGAGATCATCAATACACCAGGCAAAAAAAGAGACTATAACAAACGGATTTTTACTAAGTTTTCTACTAATCACTAACCCTGTGTTAGTTAGATTGAGTTAATTATTATGTATAGAGTGACTGAAAATCATGAACGGATCATCAATGCGCTAGCCGGGTATACTCAGGTTGCTAATCCAGATGAGATTTCGCGCGGCAAGCGTCGTTATCATCTAACGAAAGATAATGTACGCCGGGTTATGTTCATTCTTGATGGTGATTTCTTACTCAAATTAAAGAGCGAAAATAAGGTATTGAATATCTTATCAGCTCCCTTTGTTGTTGGGGTTACTCCAGCACTCGATGAACCCCCCGTCTATCTGGAAAGAATTGATTATGGAAAGGTCAGCTTCATAGATTACGATGTGTTCTGGCGGTTGGTATTTGAGAAAGAACTTTTCAATGATGCAATGTCCATTCTATCTGGCCAGTACTCTGACCTGATGAACTACATTCAGCTGCCTAAAAGTAACTCTCATGATGAGGTGATTTCTTTAATTGGCCGTTGGGAAAAGTTGCCACCGCACCTAAAGAAGCGATTTTCAGCACTTTACCTGATTGAAAATAGTTCGCATCTTTCTAAAAGCTCCATTTGCAGAGTACTGAAAGAGTTAAAGGAAAAAGGTGAACTGACCCTGGTTAATGGAAAATTTATCTGATTAGTTTTTTATTACAACTTTTGAGATGCTTAAGGCAAAAATGGATTTTAAAGTCGTTTGTACAAATGAAAACTACTTCTTTCGGCTGGGCATCTCAAAAATTATTGAGGAAGCACTGTTATCTGATGCCTCTGTAGAGTTCTTATCAGCTTATAATACGCAAAGCTTACGCCAGGCGGACATCATTCTGATTAGTGTTGCTCAGTGGCGTCTCTATATGTGTCAACCTGCCTATCGGGATCGGAAGCCCGGTAGCATTATAATGGTGTTTGTTGAGGATGTAAGCGACATCATTACGGAGCAACTGCCTGTATGCTATCGTTCTTTAATTATTATCTCACGCAGCGATTCTGTCTCTGATATTTCCGAAAAAATCATCCGATTCTGGCTGGAGAGTCAGGATAGCATAAAAGGTTTTTTACCTTCCGATTGCTCACATTGTGATTTTGCGCGTATTACTGTAGTCCAGTTGCAGGTGCTGAGTTTTTTAAAGAAAGGGTATAGTGTGGGTCAAACAGCTAAACGTCTCAATCTTTCAGCTAAGACGATCTATGCTCATAAGTACAATGTAATGAAAAAGTTTTCGCTGAGTGGTGATATGGAATTTAATGCTTTCATCAATGATTTGTCGTTGCTTGAGCTTTACAAAGGCATTATTGACTCAGATAAGGCTTAACCATCAATTCGGCCACTTTTTATAGTAATTTTGCGGAGTAAATAGTCATTTATGACAATCGGTTGCCCTGTGACGTGATACATGATGGCCTTCATAAGTTGTCTTCTATGGCCTGGGTGCTATGAAGTTTTCATGAAAGAAACTCGTATATAAAGATAAATCTCTGTCTGTTCCCTAAAAAATGGTTACAGCAATCATGTCAGGGATGATTATGTTACTCCCTATCTATATGTACAGTAACTAAGTCCTGGCAGCACCCAACCTTCATCTTCCCGACACGTTCCACTCAGGTGTAGATAGTAATAAATGCTCTCAGCCTGTGCTGATACTCAACTATTCGTAAGAAAACGCAGGAATTATCTAGACACAATCGGGAATGATCTACCGGGTACTCTCCTTCATCTGGAATCGCCAGTATTAAGGACCACTCACTGCATCCGTCATCGCCTGGACTGCTGTGTACCATTATGTGTCATTTATACTCACCTGAGCCAGGTAGCGTGAAGCTTCTAATAGGTAGATCAAATTAAAAACCAGCGTCAATGCTGGCTTCTGTTTTTTCAGGATTATTTCAGGATAAAAACACGATCTACATTAATTTCACTGTATCCATCATCGCGATCGACCTCACCGATAATCCGTACTCCTTTCTCAATCAGATAATGGTCATCGTCATCTATATCAACACGAATACGGCCGGTCGAATCTTTTAACCAGTAGTGGCCATTATCGTCGCGGCCACTGATCGTCCCTGTGACCGTTACCTGGTTATCATCACGCATCCTTTTCGCCTCAGCAACGGGTGACTTCCTGGCGGGCATACGCCGAGCCTGAGCTGATCAAGGCCGGTATTATCCATAATATTTTCTTCATTCACTCCTCCTGTAGCACGCATCTTTTACCGTTTTTTTAGAAACTAAAACGGTAGCCAGCGTTGATCTGGCGCTGGTTGAAGCGATTTCCATCTACCCAATCGGCTTCGACGAAAAGGGTATGGTTACTGATTTGCGCACTGACACCGACAGCGTTATTCCAGCCATTACCCTTAAACGAGAGACGTTCATCTGAGCCATTCAGAGCATAAGCGGCATCACCGTCAAACTCGCGTAAAACGCCTGTTTTGACATAAGCATTCAGTTTGTAATTGTTCTGATTGACTTCATAACCTGCCAGCATGCTGGTTCTTCCCATCAATGATGTATAACCTGAGAGATTGATGTTGAGACCATTTGAGGCCTGTAAAGAGGATCCATCCTGATGACCCACCGTCAATTGCAACTGGGGCTCCAGGTAAAACCCGGCGAGTTTTTCAGAGAAGCTGAATTTTTTCCCTGCTTCGAGTGACCCACTCAGGCCTGATGATACGCCATTGCCGGATATGCGATTATTCTGTGTATCGCTGACATCAAACTGATTCCTCAGGCGGTTAAATTTCATCACGCCGTCCAGATAGAAACCGGTGTCATTCAGCCATGTGGCGTAGAAACCAACGTGTTCAGATTTGGTGGTGCCATCACCAGCGCGATAATGAGGTGAACCCTGAGTTACTCCCATGAACAAGCCCAGATACACCGGCAACTCATCTGACAGACGTTTATCTACCCCAAACTGATAGCCTGTGTAGGTCATGCTGAAGTGACTCAGCTTACCATTGGCAAAACCGCTGAAGCGGCCATCCATGCCGCGCAGCCACACATTACCGGCGGTTTTACCCTGGCGCACATCCCCCATACGCTGCATCAGGGTCTGCATTTCGGCATAATTCATCAGATAGCCGATGTTGAGAAAGTTAGCGCTGGCATTCGCCGTGCTGGTGATGGTTGAACTATTATTTTGCCCTGCTGGCGTCGTGGGTATCCCGGCATCCTCAGCGAAAGCGGGCGGGACAGTGGCATTATCTTCCGATGTTACGGTCTGTTCATCTGACGAAGGTATTTCGGGTGCTTTTGGCGAAGAGAGCACCCAGTTAGTACCCTGTTTGTTGACCGAATAGATATAGCCGCCCAATTCAACGTTGGCATTGCCCCTGAAAGACGCGACGCCATCGATAGTTTCAACAACGGTCAGTATTTCATTGCCTGTGGTGACGGCACTGCCTCGGTTGAGAATGTTGAGGCCGTATACACCTGCACTGCTACCCGTCACCACAATTTTGTCGCCACTGTTGTTTACACCTTCATCATCCCCTGCCAGATGGGTTCGTAAGGAAAAGTTACCGCTACCGCTGAGGTTGGCGATGGTCAGAGTGGAGTAGGTTGCATCGTCCGTTGCAGCTGAAAGGTCGACCAGCGAGTTGCTTAATATCAGGTTATCGAGATTAGAGCTTTGACTAACGTTCCAGGTGCTATTGGTTAGATTGACGTTTAAATGGCCGCCATTCATCTTATCGCTGGCGGCGCTACCTGACCAGAGTGAACCCGACTCTAAGTCAAGATCGATCAGTCCGGCCAGCGACACAATACTGCCGGTGATCTCCGCTTTGCCTTGGGAAGCGATAACACCTGGCTCAAACCCTTCGCTGTATAGTGTGGCTATCGCTACTCCTTCCGGGGAGGCCATATTGATAGAGAGATCTCCTGTCAGGTTGGTCTGTCCACCATTCCAGGCAACCACACCTATTGCTGTCTCTGGGCCGGTTACGGTGATGTTTTCTCCATTAATTACCCCCCCCTGCAGAGACCAGAGACCTCTGCCAACCCTATCTGAGTTTTTAAGGACAACATCCGTGTTTGCCAGGTTAATGACAGCACCTGTCGACTGGGCTGATACACCATAGCCACCGGACTGAATGGTGTTGCGTTCCTTTTCAGAGCCTGAAAAGTTGACCGTGACGTTATTATCCATCGCAACAAGACCACCCGTCTGCGTTGAAGATATCACGCTACCTGCGCCGATATTTATCAGGCTATTTTCTCTGGCTGAAATGCCGGGTGAGGTTGTGCCAGAGGTACTGATTGTCAAATGATCGGCAGTCAGTTCGCCAAGGCTCCAGATGCCTGTAGAGATGTTACCGGTGGTGATAATGGTTGAGTTGCTGCCCAGATCAACCGAGCCATTATCCTGAATGTTGACACCCTGAGAGGCATTGCCGAGGGTATTGATGGTCAGTGCTTCTGCTTTCAGCGTTGCTGCGCCGTTAAGTGCATCACCACTCAGCGTATCTACCTGCACAGCATGACTGTTCGTACCGTTGGTCTGTATATTACTGCCATTACCCAAATTAACATTCGAGCCGTAACCGCTGACGCGCAGGGCAATACCGTTGGTGCCCTGAGTCGTCATTTGCAGTGCATTGGCCTGTAATGAGGACTGATTGCTCACGACCACGCCCTCTGCGTAAGCCACACCTGACCCGATCGAGGTGACTGAACTGCCCGATCCTAAACTGGCAAAAACCTCTTTCCCGCTCAATTCAAGAGCAACGGCGGATATGCCTGATGCATTAATAATCAATTTATCAGCAGTGAAGTGACTCTCTGCAGCCTGGATAAAAATACCTTTAGCGTAGTGATCGGGATCTTTCACCGTAACCGTGCTGCCCGTACCGGCAGTCACTTCAGCGGCGGTTGCGCCTGTTACCAGAATGCCATAGTAACCATCGCCAGTTGACCGATCGGCAATTAATATGGTGCCATCTGTCAGCGTAACATCTCCGCCTCTCAGACTTCCGACTACAGCAGCAGAACTGACCAGGGGTAACATACTTATTCCTCCGGCTAGCACCATCGCTTTTACGCGATTCTTTGAGTCAGGATTGTTATTCATATCTGTAACTCTTCCTTAAGTTTTTATTAAAAGGCTAAGGGTTTCGGAAGTTAGTGGAATAAGTTTTCTATTCTATGCTTCTTAATCTGACTTAGACTGACACGAATTAGGTGTGTTATTTATTTAATCCATTAATAACAGGGTTTTATTAAGGGCGGCAGGATTATGCAGTGTGGAATTGAATTATGCAAAGGGAGTGAAAATATGTATCTTCTGACGATAAGTTAAAAGGTAAAAAGTATCATCACGGAATTTCTATTAAAAATTAAGATGATGTGTTAGCTGTGACTCGTGAAACATTGTTATTTTTTATTACTGTCGTTCTCTTTTGGGAGTTATTTGTTGTCATTCGTGTGTGGGGGATATCATTGCTAGCAGCAATACAGCTTGTTAAGAGAGAGTTTAGTGACGGGGTGCTATCATTATTACAGGTCTCGATACACCTCCGCGTTTCAGAAGTCAGTTGACTAAAAAGGGGGCTTTAGCTTTTCCTTCTGAAAGCGGGTGTTATAGAACCAGTTAATAAAGACGCTGAACGTTATTGCGTCTTGAATCGTAGCCAGGTGAGCATCAGAAACGCAGTCTCGCCGGCCTGAAGTGAATGTTGAGAGAGGGTTAAATGAAAATCGTAAACAGAATAACAATCTCTACCCTGTTGCTGGCCACTCTGCAGATGAGTGCCTGCACACCCCACAATGCTGAATCACCGCGCCTGACAATGCGTAATCCCGCGAGCGAATGGTGCGTTCAGCGCGGCGGACAGCAGGTGCAAGAAGCATCATCCAACGGCAGCACACTCTATTGCCTGTTACCATCAGGAGAAAAGATTGAGCAGTGGGCATTGTTTCATCGCGATCATCCGCAATAATCATTTTCTCAATCGCCTCCCGGCTGACAGGCTCAGATCAAAAACATTAGAATAAAAACATGATTTTTAATCATCCCTGGCTGATTTCTCACCCCTGTCTAAGAATTGATAAGAACCTCGTCCTTTCATAACTGTCCTTTTTCTGGAATGCCAGTGCTCATGCTCTGGCTTCATCCCTGCTCAAGAATATGAGCACTGGTTTCGCCATTTTTTGCGGCAGACACTCAATTAGTTAATATTATGAATGGCATTGAGTGTTATTTGATCAGATCAATTGAAGAGATGTTCAATTATTGATGTGTAAAGGGGTTTTTAATCTGAACTAATAAGTTATTTCTTATCAATATGTGTTTTTGCGCTTTTATTGTCATCTCTTTTGGGGATTGCTTTGTATTTTTTTGAATATTCATTAAAAAAACAAATCTCCAATCCTCTTTGGTAATGATTTTTTATTACCTTGCAATACAATGCGTTATCTTGACTTTTACGCCATCCTGCCTCGTTTTCTTGATATGAATCAATATGTATAAATAACTCCGATTCTATTAACGGTTGTCATAATGATACTATTTAATAAATTAATAAGTTTTTCTTAAATAATAACAACCTCATGAGGGTGATCTATTGAAATATTTCGGAAGCGCTGCGCTATGTTGTACCTTCTTTATCTGCAGCAAATCTTATGCGGGCATTATGCTTAATAATATCGATGTTCAGGATTACCGTGATTTTGCTGAGAATCTGGGGGATTATAATGTAGGACGAGTGAATGCCCCTGTTTACAGAAAAGATGGCTCACTCTTTGATTATCTTGATTTTCCCGTGCCTGATTTTGGCGGCGTATCCTCTCTGGGCTACGCTACACTTATCTCACCTTCGTATATTGTCAGTGTAAAACATAACTCGACTTATAAAACGGTAACATTTGGCAATGGCGCCCAATATGCTACAACCTACAATCTTATCAATCGTAACGAACTCAGCACAGAGGATTTCCATACACCGCGGCTCAACAAGGTGGTTACTGAGGCTGCTCCTTATAGCTATGTAACTAAGTCAGACTTTATTGCTAATTATAAGTCACGCTATTCCTGGTATACCCGAGTGGGTACCGGAACGCAGGAGCAAATCAATGACGACCAGACGGAGCGTGTCCGTCTGTCGAGTGCTTATAACTGGAAGTCAGGCGGTACAATCAGTGCCGCTAACGTCCGCAATATATCTTACAAATCTTATCTGCGTTATTTCAATTTGGGACCTGATGATGCTAATACCACGCCTCTTTCAATTGGCGCTAATGGTGGAGATAGCGGCAGTCCGGTATTTGCCTGGGATGACATTAATCAGCAATGGAAACTCGTCGCTGTCCATGTTGGCTATGATCTGGATAGCGGCCTTTACAAAAAACGTGCAATTGCAGGCTATATCCCGGGAGATTTCATTGCTTCGGTGCAGGCCGTCAATACCTCACCTGACGTCGTTGATACAGCAGGCAACGGGATGATTTTCTGGGACAATACCGAGATATCGCAATACGACTCCTCCTGGTCATGGGCGGGTCTTGGGGCGGGCTATGCGTCTGCGGCTCCCGCTACCGCCACCAATGAAGAACTCGATGCCACCAAAGATCTTCGCTTCAACGGCGCTGGCGGACTGATCACGCTGAATACACCACTCAATATGGGTGCAGGCAAACTTCAGTTTTCCAGCGACTACACTGTCGCGTCTGCCGAAGGCGTCAATGCGACCTGGGCGGGCGGCGGCATTGAGGTTGATGCGGATAAAGACGTCCTGTGGCAGCTTAATGGACTGGCCAACGATGCTCTGCATAAAATCGGCGAGGGAACACTGCATATCAATGCAATTGGCAAAAACCTGGGTTCGCTGAATGTGGGAGAGGGCACAGTCATCCTCGATCAGCAAGCTGATAGCTCAGGCAATAAACAGGCTTTCTCTTCGGTCACTCTGGTAAGCGGTCGGCCCACCGTGGTGCTGAATGATGAAAGTCAGATTACTACCGACCAGATTTTCTTTGGCTATCGCGGCGGTCGTTTAGATTTAAATGGCAATGTACTCAGCTTTAAAAAGATACATCATACTGACAGTGGCGCTAGAGTTGTCAATCATAGTCAGAGTGCGGCAACGTTGAATATTACAGGTTATTCCGCAGCCGATATCACCATTAACAAACTTGATAATAATAATCGAGTAGGAACACCCGGTTCTATCTATATCTATAAGAAAACAGGCAAGCCAGCAGAATATTTTCAACTTAAAACCAGCAGCTATGTCTATTACCCCACATCCAGGACCTCGACAAAATACTGGACATTCCTGGGCACTGATGTAAATGAAGCCATTAATCATCGTCTGACCCAGCTCAACGTGCAGGTATTCCGCGGTTTCCTGGGTGAAACGCTGGAGAATACGCTGAATGGCGTCATGAACGTTAATATTTTGCCGAGCAACGCCACAGCCATTACCGCGCTGACCGGTGGTATGAATCTCAATGGCAACCTGGATGTGGCCAGCGGTACTGTGATCCTATCCGGGCAGCCAGTTCCACATGCGGGTGGCGTTATCGTTGATGACGACTGGCAAACGTCACTGTTTAAAGCCGATCAGATCAATGTTGGCACTGGTGCGCATTTCCAGGTGGGAGAATACGCTGGCGTCAAAGCCAATATTATTGCTGCTGATTCGGCAACGCTCTCGTTTGGCTATAACGATAGTAAGCTTGCAGGGGAGAAGAGCTGGCGTTGCTATTCTGTGATCTATTCTGATGATGTTTCCTGTAGTCAACCGGTACGCAGTAACGATGCACTGGCGCTGCTTCTCGCGAGTGAAGTGGAAGGGGATGTTCAGCTTGCGAATAACACCTCGCTTCATCTTGGTAAAGTTAACTATCAGGGGGCGGTGACATCAACGGGCAGTAGTGTTATGACGCTGGATCCTAATGCTACCTGGACGATGACCGGCAACAGCAACGTCACTTCGCTACTGTCCAAACGTGGAGCAACGCTTTCAATGGTGCCTGCAGGCAGCTGGCGTGCTAAAACGCTGAACGTCGATACGCTGGATGCAACCGGGCTGAATTTGATGTTAGGCGTTAAACCCTCAACGCTGGAAAGCGACAAATTGATTGTTAAAAACTCGGTCAGGGGTGGCGATAACCTGCTGGACGTGAGTCTGCTAGTGGGCAGTGAAGAGCCGTTCGCGCTGACTCAGGATCTGGTGATGGTCGATGCACCAGCCGGCACGCCGCACAGCTATTTCTCTTTTGCCGACAGCTACAGAGGATTCAGCGTTTACACCCCAAATTATCAGGTGAAAGACGATAGCGACCGTGTTTTATGGGTACTCGGAAGTAATAAGTCGGCTGAATCAGAACCAACGCCAGCGCCGGAAGTAACCCCTGAACCAGCGTCGGAAGTCACGCCGCAACCAGAGCCGACGCCAGTACCGGCAGTGACCCCTGAGCCAGAGCAGACCCCAGCGCCAGAAGCGACACCTGTACCCGAAATACCGGCTGCAAACCCAGTAGATGATGATGCGGCTCAGGCTGCTACAGAGAATGCAAAAACTCAAGCAGAAGCAAAAGAGGAAGAGGAAGCCAAAAAGCCAGCCTTCAATCCGGATGACTGGTTCTCTGTTTCCGACAACCTGCCACTGATCCAGCGGACGCGTGCCTTAATCGCCTCGCGTCAGTACATTTTCAGTGAAGCGGTCAGCCAGTTGCATAACCGCACTGACAGCCTGCGCGCCTCGCCAGAAAGGAATGGATCCTGGGCAATCGTTGAGCAGAGAAAAGGGCGTTTTCTGGGGCTGAATACTAACCAGCAGACGCTGTATGCCGGCTGGGACACCCGCAGCGATATGCAAACAGCCGGTATCAGCGCCAGTTACACTCAGGGAGAAGTGAAAGGTGGGGGACATGAAAAGCATCGGCTGGCTACGATGGGGATCTATTACTCCTGGCTGTCAGATGCTGGATGGTTTGTTGATGCAGCCAGCCGCTACCTGTACCTGAACCAGGAGATAACGCTGGATCCTGCTCTGCATATCAACGGCGTAAAAAAGGATAGCCAGATGCTGGCTGGGGGGCTGCGTTCGGGCTATCAGTTCGGGCTGGCTGACGACACGCTCCTCATCTCACCATACGTCGGTATTAGCGGTGGCATCATGTCAGGTTATACGCTGAAAGGAGCGGATGCAGAAGTGGCCCTCAGCTCAGCGACGCCTTACTTCACGACTACCGGCATTATGGCGCAGAAACGCGGAATGGGCGGCGGATTGCCAAACGTGAACCTGAGTGCGAGCATCGAGTACCAGTATTCGCCGGGTAAAAACGGTTCAACCGCCACACTTTCAGACCGTCAGTCGAAACGCCAATACAACGGCTGGTCTGATAACCGTTATCGCAGCAGTGTGGGCCTGCAGGGGGGCATTACGCCTGACCTCTCACTCATTGCGAAAGTCGACACCACTTTTGGCGGTGAGTTTAAAACGGATTATAGCGGTCAAATCGGTTTTGCCTGGCGTTTCTGATATCGTTCAATAACAGAGCATCACGGCCGTGCAGCGTGATGCTCTGTTTATTATCGAGCAGTGTCATTCATCAGTAATATATTATCTGACTGATTTATTCATGACCCACGGGAACGTTAAACCTTAAAAATGATGTTACGTTCTTGATTAAGATACCGGTTCACCGGTTTAGCATACCAGTCTCCACACTTCAGCAGGCACTTCGCTGTAGGTCTCATTCATTATCAGCTCGGCTTTGCGATGATCGTATGCACCTTCAAAAGAAGAGAGATCGTCAGACGGGAGTTTTTTCCGCATATAGCTTGTCACGATATCCAGAATATCGGTTGACGGACAGTTCCTTAACTTATTCAGATAATAGATTTTGTTCATGATGTTTTGCTGAATTTAACCTGTAAAATGAGCTCATGCGCGGTCTTAACTTTATCTAAGCTGACTCGCTGTGATATCGGTGCCTGGAAAATAACGCTACCCCTGACAACAGATATACGTGTGTCCTTACGCACTAAATGTATCTCAGATGCGCAGTATCGCATCTGACGCTTAACAGCCCCGGCTAAGCGGAAGGTTAATAAATCAGTCTTGCCACTTTAACGTATTCATGATTTATTTAAATATTATTTTTACGCGTTGCTCTGCCGTAATTCCAGAGCAGATTGAACAGATAAGCCCAGACCAGAAAAAAACACCAGCCCACATTCCAGTTCCATCGCCGCAAGCAGCGTAATTTTCAATCACTATGCTGCAAAGGGTATCAGTATTAATAACAGACCCGCTTCAAGCATAACGGCATGGCGGCATCTCATTCTCCAGTCTTTTTAAATCCTGTACGTTGCTGAACGTTGTCGAATATCCGGTTGGAAAGATAACTCCATCCCCTGGCCAGTGTTGATGATACTACCGTTAACAGTGCCGATGGCGCACGCGCTGCGGAAGCCGGGATTACCCGGATAATAAAGACCAGTATATTGACAGTGACTTCGAAAATAACCACGTGCAGTACTCTCTCTGCGGCAGTACGCACCGGGGATAAATAGTCTTCCATACCAGGCTCTCATTCATCAGTCAGTCATCTGTGCAGGTGCAGAAAAATTCAGGATAACCTTCTCGTCAGTACGTTTAAATAAAAAAGCGCTGCAGGTACCCCGTTTTGAACCGATGAGAATTTAGCATCGCACCGTCACAAAGTGAAAACGTAACGGGACTCTCCCAATTAAAAACCCGGCCAGGCTTGATATTTATCAAATCTTATACAAAACGTGCTTTATCAGATACTCGTCTTAGCGTATCAGCACCCGTATTGCTTTTTCTGCTCAGCGTTCCGAGCCCACGGTTGCCAGGCAGATAAGCTTTCCCGCTGCAAAGCGGCACCAGACTGTCCGATTCGAGATGATGATAGCAACTCTGGATTAGAGTGGAGCATTAAAATGACAAATCATTCCGATATAGATTTATATTCTAATATTTATAGTTTTTTAGTTTTTAATCTTGTGCTGTGGCGGTATTTATCTGCCGATCTCTTCTGAGGTAAAGATCTCAAAATACCATGCCATCAGTATAAAACGCAGCGTTATCCGGCAGATGCAGCTTTCTGCCGGACGATTAATTGAAGTAAACGCAACGTATTGCCCTGCTGGAGTGTGGCTTTATTGGCGAAGTTCATGTCGCGAATCTTTCGTCACATCCTTCGGTTGAACAGGTATGGGGCGCAAATGCGGACTTCGCGCGCGCCGTTGTGTTTGCGACACGCTTCGCCGTCCGTGCCGCTTCCCTCAGTGAGATGATACACGATGCGAAGATTAACAGAGTGCTGATTGCCAGCGCGATGCCGATCCATGCTGATTTGCTCGAAGCCGCCGCCCGTGCCGGTTAAGCAATTTACGCTAAAAGCAGGTTGATCTCTCTCGCAAGCGGGTTCGCACGGTCATTCCTTATAACGTGCCGATCACGGTGGGGTTTAATCGCCGTTTTGATGTCAGCCGACAGCAGCTGAATCAACAACTCCGCCATGAGCAGAATGGTCCGGCGTAACGGATTCAGCTGGTCTGCCGCTCTTCGGCTATGCCACCGCTGGCCTGATTACTGGCGTGGCGTAATAAAGTACCGGACTAAGCAGGGCGAATAGCGTGCATAAACAGGCAGTCCCTATCATCACTATTTTCTCTTTCTTAGGCAGACCAAACGTTAACGCCTGAAACCGCGATCTTGTTCACTTTTTCCAGTACTATTTTTACCTTACGCACACAGATAATCTGACAGATATTAATAACTGACCTTCACCTCAGATTCACCAAAAGGTAATGATTATTGTAAGGGAAGGACATTAATAATGAACAATATTAAGAGTACATTAAGAGAGTTTTATTAATCTGTAATTTTTTGAGAACAGCGGGCGCTATTTATTACGGGCATGAAACAGGGATAAACCGGATGAACTTAGCTTAGATAAATCAGCGATTTAACCATCCCATTCAGACTTCACCTCTTCCATATACGCTGATGTCTGGTCGGGTGACAGGCAAATCCTGATTTTTTTAAACAAAAGATCAATAAATTAAAAAGAGTTGTGGCCAGAACGGTTGTCAGGCGTTTTAGAGTGAACTTTTTTATAAGCCGTCAACGCATGCTCCCCTGGTTTTAGAGTCATTCACGCTATTCATTTAATGTTCAGTTAACTTTCATGCGTTAGTTTGTATTAGCAGGCCGGTAACTTTAATTCCAGAACGGGAGAGTGTGGTGTTGATCACGCCATTGCCGGGTGTCGATAAATCACTATTTCAATTCTTTTTCCGACGTTGTGCCTGATTAACAACGCGCGACAGCCTATGAGTTTGATCTGCAGGAGTTTTAGCATGGATTTTTTGCCATTTTCCCGCCCTTCATTCGGTGATGAGGAGCTGGCTGCTGTTAAAGCGGTATTTGACTCAGGCTGGATAACCACCGGGGCAAAATGCGCCGAACTGGAACAGGCTTTTGTTCAGCTGACCGGCAACCAGCATGCCATCGCCGTGAGCTCTGCCACGGCAGGAATGCATGTCACGCTGATGGCGATGGGGATCGGGCCGGGTGATGAGGTGATCACGCCGTCCATGACCTGGGTCTCTACCCTGAACCTGATCACGTTGCTGGGCGCGACGCCGGTGATGATTGATGTTGATCCCGACAACCTGATGGTGACGCCGGAACAGGTAGCGCAGGCGATTACCTCACGTACCCGCGCTATTATTCCCGTGCATTACGCCGGTGCGCCTGCCAATCTTGCGCCAATCTATCAGCTGGCCGAGCCGCATGGGATCGCTATCATTGAAGATGCAGCTCACGCGGTGGGCACCACGTATTATGATAAACCGGTCGGGCAGCGTGGCACGGCGATTTTCTCTTTCCACGCCATAAAGAATATCACCTGCGCTGAAGGGGGCCTGGTGGTGACCGATGACGCTGCACTTGCCGATCGTATTCGCAGCCTGAAGTTTCATGGTCTGGCGGTGGATGCGTTCGATCGGCAGACCCAGGGCCGTCTGCCACAGGCGGAAGTGATGATGCCGGGCTTCAAATACAATCTGCCCGATATCAGCGCAGCGATTGCGCTGGTGCAGTTACAGAAACTGCCGGGCTTTATTGCCCGCCGCCGTGAAATTGCCGAACGCTATCTTGAGGCGCTGCGCGTTCTGCCTTTCACCCCGCTGTCACTGCCCGCCTGGTCACATCAGCATGCGTGGCATCTGTTTATTGTTCGTATTGATGAACAGCGCTGCGGTCTGTCGCGCGATGCCTTTATGCAGGCACTGAAAACGCGGAACATCGGCAGCGGTCTGCATTTCCGTGCAGCGCATACCCACAAATATTATCGCGAGCGCTATCCCGATTTACGTCTGCCCGTCAGTGAACTTAATAGCCAGCAAATGTGTTCGATTCCGCTGTTTCCGTCAATGACGGATCGGGATATCGAACGCGTGATTCAGGCCTTACATGAGATTGCCGGAGCCTGAGATGCGCGATATCAAACCAATCAATATGCTTTCCGTGGTCATCCCGGTCTATAACGAGCAGGAGAGCCTGCCGGAGCTGCTTCAGCGCACCTGCGCCGCCTGTAACTCAACCAGGCTTGAGTATGAAATTCTACTGGTGGATGACGGCAGCAGTGACCGTTCAGCCGAATTGATTGAACAGGCCGCCACCGCTCCAGGCAGCTGCATAAAGGGTGTGCTGCTGAACCGCAACTACGGTCAGCACTCCGCCATCATGGCCGGATTTAGCCAGGTTCGTGGTGATCTGATTATTACGCTGGATGCCGATCTGCAGAACCCGCCGGAAGAGATCCCGCGGCTGGTAAAAGCCGCGGGTCAGGGTTATGACGTGGTGGGCACAATCCGGCAGCAGCGACAGGATAGCTGGTTCCGCCGCAGGGCCTCGCGCACGCTCAACCGGCTTATTCGGCGTGTCACCGGCAAAGCGATGGGGGATTACGGCTGCATGCTGCGCGCCTATCGTCGGCACATCGTCGAAGCGATGCTCAACTGCCATGAACGCAGCACTTTTATTCCGATTCTGGCCAACACTTTTGCCCGTCACACTATTGAGTTGCCGGTGATCCATGCCGAACGGGCGTTTGGCGATTCAAAATATAACGTTATGCGTTTGATCAACCTGATGTACGACCTGGTGACCTGCCTGACCACCACACCGCTGCGATTGCTCAGCGTGGTTGGCAGCCTGATTGCACTCTCCGGCTTCGCTTTCTCGCTGGTGCTGATCGTATTGCGACTCTTTTTTGGTGCAGCCTGGGCGGGTGATGGCGTCTTCGTATTGTTCGCCGTGCTGTTCATGTTTATCGGTGCCCAGTTTGTGGGTATGGGACTGCTCGGGGAGTACATCGGGCGCATTTATAACGATGTTCGCGCGCGTCCGCGCTATTTCGTTCAACGCATTGTTCAGGCTCCTGAAGAGCCTTCAGTACAGGATACTCAATCATGAAGACCCTCGTTTTCGCCTATCACGACATGGGCTGTGTCGGCATCAATGCGCTGCTGAAGGCAGGCTATGAGATTACCGCCATTTTTACCCACAACGATGTGGCGACCGAAAATCCTTTTTTCGGATCCGTTGCCCGTCTGGCGGCAGAACACGGCATTCCGGTCTATGCGCCGGACGAGGCAAATCACCCGATCTGGCTTGACCGTATCCGCACCATGGCACCAGAGATGATTTTCTCCTTCTACTATCGCCATCTGCTGAGCGATGAGATCCTGCAATGCGCCGAAAAGGGCGCCTTTAACCTGCATGGTTCGTTGCTGCCAAAATACCGTGGCCGGGCACCGCTGAACTGGGCGTTGATTAATGGCGAAGGTGAAACGGGCGTCACGCTGCATCGTATGGTGAAGCGGGCCGATGCCGGTAATATTCTGGCACAGCAGGCGGTGGCCATTGAGGAGCAGGACAATGCACTGACGCTGCACCGCAAACTGACCCAAACGGCAGAACAGTTGCTGAGCGACGTGTTACCCCGTCTGCGTCAGGGTGAGGTCAGTGAGTGGCCACAGGATGAGAGTCAGGCGACCCGAGTGGGCCGTCGCACGGCCGAAGATGGCCGCATTGACTGGCATCAGCCTGCTCAGACGATTCACAATCTGGTCAGAGCGGTCACGGATCCCTGGCCGGGCGCTTTTGCCTTTGCCGGTTCAGTCAGATTTACCGTCTGGAAGAGCCGGGTTCATCTGCACCAGCATCAGGCGAAACCGGGCACGGTACTCTCTAAGCAACCTTTCCTGATCGCCTGTGGCGAGGGCGCGCTTGAAATCCAGACTGGACAGTCTGAGCATGGCGTCTACATGAACGGCAGCCAGCTGGCACAAAGTTTAGGGATGGTGCCTGGCGCACTGCTCTACTCACAGCCGCAGTCGGCGCTGCAACGCCGCAGCCGCGTACTGATCCTCGGCGTTAACGGCTTTATTGGCAACCATCTCACCGAGCGGCTGTTACAGGATGAGCATTTCGAGGTCTATGGCCTTGATATCAGTTCAGACGCCATCAGCCGCTTCCTGGACCATCCCCGCTTCCATTTTGTTGAAGGGGATATCGCTATCCATTCCGAATGGATTGAGTATCACATCAAAAAATGTGACGTGATCCTGCCGCTGGTGGCGATCGCCACGCCGATTGAGTACACACGCAATCCACTGCGCGTGTTTGAACTCGATTTCGAAGAGAACCTGAAAATCATCCGTGACTGCGTGAAATATCAGAAGCGCATCATTTTCCCGTCGACATCTGAGGTTTACGGCATGTGTACCGATGCCAGCTTCGATGAGGATTGCTCTAACCTGGTGGTCGGGCCAATTAACAAACAACGCTGGATCTACTCGGTATCCAAACAGCTGCTGGACCGTGTGATCTGGGCGTACGGCGAAAAAGAGGGGCTGCGTTTTACCCTGTTCCGTCCTTTCAACTGGATGGGACCGCGTCTGGACAACCTTAATGCAGCGCGCATTGGCAGTTCCCGCGCGATAACTCAGCTCATCCTCAACCTGGTAGAAGGCTCGCCCATTAAACTGATCGACGGCGGCAAACAGAAGCGCTGCTTTACCGATATTCAGGATGGTGTTGAGGCGCTATTCCGCATTATCGAAAACAAACAGCAGAATTGTGATGGTCAGATCATCAATATCGGCAATCCGGACAACGAAGCCAGTATCAAAGAGCTGGCCGAACAGCTGCTGGCCAGCTTCGAACGTCACCCGCTGCGCAGCCAGTTCCCGCCGTTTGCCGGCTTCCGGGATGTGGAGAGCAGCAGTTATTATGGCAAAGGCTATCAGGATGTGGAGCACCGCAAACCGGCTATCCGCAATGCGCGTCGTTTACTCGACTGGACGCCAGCTGTGACGATGGATGTCACTATCGACAACACGCTCGACTTCTTCCTGCGCACCATTGAGCCACAGGCTGATAAGTGATGAAGAAGATCGGCCTGCGGATTGACGTAGATACCTGGCGCGGCACGAAGCAGGGCGTGCCGGCGCTGCTTGAGCTGTTCCAGCATCATGCGGTGCGGGCCAGCTTTTTCTTCAGCGTGGGACCGGACAACATGGGCCGCCATCTCTGGCGGCTGGTGAAACCAGCGTTTCTCATGAAGATGCTGCGCTCCCGCGCCGCGTCGCTCTATGGCTGGGACATTTTGCTCGCCGGAACGGCCTGGCCGGGAAAGTTGATGGGACGTGGTCTGCGGCACATTATGCAGGACGCCACCCGCCAGCATGAGGTCGGCTTGCATGCCTGGGACCACTTTGCCTGGCAGACATGGGCGGGCGTCTGGCCGCAGGATAAGCTGGTTGAGCAGATAGCCCGTGGCACCGAAATGCTGAGAGAGATCCTTGGTCAGCCTGTCAGTTGCTCGGCCGCCGCAGGCTGGCGTGCCGATGGCAGGGTCATCGCCGCAAAACAGGATTTTGGCTTTCACTACAACAGCGACTGTCGCGGGCGCGGGCCGTTCCGGCCCATGCTGCCGGATGGGCAGATCGGCACCGTACAGATTCCGGTGACCTTGCCGACCTGGGATGAAGTGGTTGGCCGCGAGGTCAGTGCCGAGGACTATAACGACTACATTCTGGCAAAAATGCTCGCTTCTGATGATGGGGCGGTTTACACGGTGCATGCCGAAGTCGAGGGGATTATCGGTTACCCGGACTTTGATCGGCTACTGGCTTCTGCAGCCCGTAACGGCATTCAGTTCTGCCAGTTAAGCGAGTTACTGCCCGACGATCTGAGCACCTTACCGGTGGGCAGGGTGGTCAGAGGCGAAATCGCTGGACGGGAAGGGTGGCTGGGTTGCCAGAAACTGATTGACGAGGCGAACTAGTGCGGATACGTAACAACACGAAATGGCTGCTTTTTTTCAGCTTTTTTGTTCTCTACTACCTGATTCCGCCGATGTTCCGCGATCTCTGGCAGCCGGATGAAACCCGTTATGCGGAGATCAGCCGGGAGATGCTGGCAACCGGTAACTGGGTCACGCCACATTTCTTCGGACTGCGCTATTTTGAAAAGCCAGTGGCGGCTTACTGGGTCAACGCGCTGGGTCAGTGGCTGTTTGGCCACAACAATTTTGGCGTACGGGCGGGATCGATATTCTCAACGGCGATAACTGCCACGCTAATCTTCTGGTTCGGCAGGCGGCTGTTTGGTTCGGCGCGCACCGCCGCTGTTGGCAGCCTGATTTTCCTCAGTTCGTTGCTGGTGTATGGCGTTGGCACCTATGCGGTGCTTGATCCGATGCTGATGCTCTGGCTGGCGGCCGCGATGTGCAGCTTCTGGCTGGCAACGGACGCCAGCGGACGCGCCACGCGCGCGGGGGGCTATCTGCTGCTGGGTTTCGCCTGCGGCATGGGATTCATGACCAAAGGCTTTCTGGCGCTGGCAGTGCCGGTAATGGCGATTTTGCCGTGGATAATCTGGCGGCAGCGGCTGCGTGAACTGCTCTGCTTCGGGCCGCTGGCGCTACTCTCAGCCGCCGCGATCAGCGCACCCTGGGCGCTGGCGATTTATCATCAGGCACCCGATTTCTGGCACTACTTCTTCTGGGTCGAGCATATTCAGCGCTTTGCGGAAGACAATGCGCAGCACAAAGCGCCGTTCTGGTATTACCTGCCGGTGCTGCTGCTGGGCACGCTGCCGTGGCTTGGGCTGTTACCCGGTGCATTGATCAGCGGCTGGCGCGAACGTCAACAGCATCCCGGCGCGCTCTATCTGCTGAGCTGGACGGTGATGCCGCTGCTGTTTTTCAGCCTGGCAAAAGGCAAACTGCCGACCTATATCTTGCCCTGTTTTGTTCCGCTGTCGCTGCTGATGGCGCACTATGGCCTGAACGCCGCACAGCGGGCAGGACGCGCATTAACCCTTAATGGCTGGCTTAACCTGATTTTCGGCACCATTATACTGGCAGCGGAATTGTTGGTGCTGGCCCCCTGGAGCCTGACACAGCATCCGCTGTTTGCCACGCATGAGATGCTGAAACTGGTGCTGGCAGCACTTGCGTTTCTCGGCTGGGGCCTGGTCGGCGCATACAGCTGCCGGACTGCACAGCACCGCTGGCTGGCGGCAGCGCTTTGCCCGCTGGGCGTCGTGCTGATTATGGGTAATGCGATCCCGGATAAGATCCGCGACGCCAAACAGCCGCAGCGCTTTGTTGCGGTCATCGGCGAGCGGCTGGCGTCCAGCCGCTTTATCCTGGCGGACAATCCCGGCGTGGCGTCTGCTGCGGCCTGGCATCTGCAACGCAGCGATATCGGTTTCTATGACGCCAAAGGTGAGCTGGAATATGGGCTTCACTACCCGGATGCGCAATCCCGCTTTGTTTCTGAAGCGGACTTCGGCGGCTGGCTTGCCGTCCATCGCCGTATGGGAAGCGTGTCACTGCTGCTACTGGTCGACTCGGTACACAGTGATATCGGTGAGGATGTCCCGGTGCCGGACGCCGTCTATCGTCAGGGCAGGCTGGTCTGCCTCTATTACCGTCAGATGAAGTGATGCCACTGCTGCTGATTGTGCTGGTCAGTCTGCTCAGTTGCAGTGCGCAGTTGTGCCAGAAACAGGCTACCCACACGGCATCGCGCCGGATCCGCTTAAGCTGGATTGCTGTGAGTGTGCTGCTATTAGGCATCGCGATGATCCTCTGGCTGCTGGTGCTGCAGCGGGTGCCTGTCAGTCAGGCCTATCCGATGCTGAGCCTAAACTTTATTTTTGTTGCGCTGGCCGGACGCATTCTTTGGCACGAGCGGCTAACGCTGCGCCAGCTTGCCGGCACGCTGCTGGTGGTCGCGGGTGTGGCGCTGATGGCGAGACAGCTATGAAAGGGTATCAATGGGTGACGTGCAGCGTGCTGCTGGTCTCAGCAGCACAGTTGATGATGCGCTGGGCGATGCCGCGACTGCCTGATGTCAGCAACTTAATATCGCTGCCTGCGGTTGCTTTATCCCCTGCCTTGCTGCTGCTGGCCGGGCTGGGCGCTTATGGCGTCTCTATGCTGTGCTGGATTCGGGCGCTGCACTATTTTCCGCTGAACCGGGTCTATCCGCTTCTCAGCCTGAGTTACGTGCTGGTGTGGCTGGTGGCTGTCTGTTTACCGGGGTTTCATGAAGCTTTCAGTTGGCACAGCCTGGCGGGCGTAGTGATTATCGTGTTCGGACTGCTTTGCATTGTAATATAAGCCTGCCTGGGCCTTTTTTAGCGTTTTCGCACCATAATTCCTGATTTTTATCGTTTTTGAGCAGGGGTTAACGTTCCCGGCATAGCGAAATTATCATTTTCGTGATAAAAACCCTTTTTATTATCGTTTTAATTCGATTAATAAAGGATTCAACATGCGGGTCGGCTTTAGCGCGCTGCGCGAACGTTATGCTCTTGAACTGGCGCAGCCACTGCGCGTGAAGTCTTCCATCGGAACTGTACGCTCTCATCATGAGAGTCAGGGACGGGTAGAAAATTACTACCCACCAGGCTATCAACCCGAAAATGATTTTTCCGGTCACTTCGCCTTTGGTCTCAAGTACGAAGAGATCCATCTGGAATTTTTTGCCCGCCTGTTTACGAGGGTCGGTCCTGAACCTCTGGAGCACTGGTGCCGTCAGGAGCCGTTCGGACAATATGCGCGCCGGGCTGGTTTTCTCTATGAATGGCTGACCGGTAACACCCTGCAGGTGCCGGATGTCACCAACGGAGGCTATGTTGATGCGATTTCATCCAAAGCGTATCTGACCCGCACCAATGTGAAGCGCAACAGGCGCTGGCGCATTAACGATAACCTGCCGGGCTCGGCCGATTTCTGCCCGCTGGTGCGCCGCACGGCTGCCCTTGAACAAGCGCTCGCGTTCGATCTCAACGGTGCCTTTACGGAGCTGGATAACGCCTTTGGCGCGGATATTCTGTTGCGCACCGCCAGCTGGCTCACGTTTAAAGAGTCGCGCGCCAGTTTCCTGATTGAGAAAGAGTCGGATCAGGGCGATCGCATTCAGCGTTTTGCCCACGTAATCGCGCAGTATTGCGGCCAGCTTGATGATCCGCTCAGTGATGCCAGCCTGCATACCATACAGCAGGGCATTCTGGGACAGGATGCCCTGGGACTGGGTCTGCGACGTTCGCCGGTGTTTGTCGGGCAGTCGACGATGCGCGAAGATATCGTCCACTACATTGCGCCAGCGTATGATGATGTTCCGCGCTTTATGCAGGGCCTGAAAGCCTTTGAAGAGGCGACCCGGGGGGCCGAACCACTGGCTCGTGCAGGGGGGATCGCGTTTGGCTTCGTCTACATCCACCCGATGCGCGATGGCAACGGCCGCATCCATCGTTTTTTAATCAATGACACACTGATTCGTGATGGGGCGATACCGGATGGGGTGATCCTGCCGGTCTCAGCCACCATTACCAGTTCGATGGATTTCCGGGTCGGTTACGAACGCACGCTGGACGTGTTTTCTAAACGGTTGATGCAGCGCTATGCAGGCTATTATCGGTTTGGTGAGTTGAAAACCTATGAAGATGGTACGCTGAGCAACTTTGTTTTCAGCGAATATGAGGATGCCCGTTTTGCCTGGCGCTATCCCGATTTAACCGAGCATGTGCTTTACACGGGAAGGGTCATAGAACACACAGTGCGAACAGAGATGGCTGATGAAGCGCGCGTGTTGGTGATATTTCAGCGCGCGCAGCAGCGGCTGAAGGAGGTCGTGGAGATGCCCGATCAGGACGCCAGTCGCATTATTCGTTCGCTGAAGGAGAATGGCTGGCAGGTTTCCGGCAAGCTTAAAAAAACGTTCCCGCTGCTTGACGATATAACCAAAGCACGACAGATCGTGGACGCGGTCAGGTCAGCGTTTGAGGCGCAGGAGCACTGACTGGCCAGCCACCTCTGGAGTGTTCGCTCATGAGCGGTTATCCGGTCAGCAGAACGGTTTTATTTCTACGGCCAACGCACCGATATCGCTGACGACCAGATCGGGTGCAGGGGCCAGCGGGTAGAGTGCCTGACCTTTGCGGGTAACAAATGCCGTTTTCATGCCTGCACGTTTTGCTCCGCCAACATCCCAGCCATGCGCCGCCACCATCATGCATTCTGAGACGGGCTTGCCCATCTCTTTCATCGCCCATGGGTAAACGGTCATATCCGGTTTATAAACCTGCAACTGTTCTACGCTGAGGATACGAGTGAACAGCTGTATCAGCCCGGATGACCTGAGCTGCTTTTCAGCCAGCGCAGAAGAAGAGTTGGTCAGCGCAACCAGCGTAAAACCCTGCTGCTGCAAGCCAGTCAGCCCATCAGTAACATCAGGATGGGCGGGCATGGCTGCGATGATTTCAGCCAATGGTGCCACGTTTGTAGGCAAAGTAATGCCGTACCGCGCGGCGGTCATCTCCAGTACCGCTTCGGCGATATCACCAAAGGTGTGCCAGCTGTCGGTCACCGACTCCACCAGTGAATAGTGCAACAGTGAGGTAAACCAGGCCTCGGCGCGTTCTGGTCTGTCGCCGAGTCGCTGCGCAACAACCTGGTTCAGTTCGGCAGTGTCCAGCAGGGTTTCATTGACATCAAAAAACAGCGTGCCGCTGTATGGTGCGGGGTGTTGGCTGTTGGTCATCTGGCCTCCGGTTGGCTTGACGGGTGTGAAGGTGAAGCTTGATGGATGCTGATTGAAGGTAGAACACCGGAGAGGATTGCTCAATATCGGCGCTGCGCTATCATCTGAAATTAAGTGAAAAACGTGGCACTGCTAAAGCCCGCTATTAATGCGCATAATATTGATTATGTTAAATATAAAGCAGATGTAAGACAATGCATCATTATTTGACCGTACTAAATAGGTTAATTCTCTGCAACGTTTTGTGAGGTCTATTTAATAGGCATGCCCCAGACAAAATATAAACACTTTAAGAAAGCAAAAGCGTCTTTCACTAAAACAACTTTCTGAAATATCAGCTCTTTCAGCGAGACAGGTATCATGCATAGAAACAAGTTACAGCGGGTCTGTACCAGAAACGGAAGTTTATAAAAAATAAAAACAAATACTTTCTGGACAACTTTTTTCTGAGCATTTAGCCTAAATTAAAATTCTTATATTTTTCAGGCAGCCTCATCATGAAAAATGATATCAGATCACTCGATCTTAACCTTCTAAAGGCCCTGGATGCGTTACTGGATGAACGCAGTGTGACCCGGGCTTCAGAACGTCTCTCACTGACGCAGCCTGCCGTTAGTGGCATGCTCGCCCGCCTGCGTGACTATTTTGGCGATCCTCTATTTGTCCGTACCAGCCACGGTATGGTTCCCACGCTAAGGGCCAACGAACTTTCTGTTCCGGTAAAAAAAATCCTCACTGAGATCGCCATTCTACTGAAACCAACACATTTTGAACCCGTAACGGCGGAGCTGACTTATACCATTGCCGCAACAGACTATGCACTTAAGGCTGTTATCGTTCCGTTGATGGCAGCGCTGAAACAGTATGCGCCGCTTGTAAGAGTCGCCGTGAGGCCCGTTGACAATGAACGTATGTATCACCAACTGTCCCGGGGGGAAGTTGACCTGGCTCTGGTTACACCAGAAACCACTCCCGATGACCTGCACGGACGAGCACTTTATGAAGAAAAATATGTGTGCATAGCCAGGGGGCACCATCCTCTGGCCGCTGCTTCGAAAATGACGGTCGAACAATTCTGCGAACAGGAACACATTCTGGTCTCTACAGAAGGCCGCTTTACAGGCGTAACGGATGAGGTTCTGGCTGAGTTAAACCTCAAGCGGCGCGTGGGTATGTCAGTTAACAGTTTTTTGGTGATACCAGATATTTTGCGGTTAACCGACATGATCGCTGTTGTACCCAACCGGATGATACCCCTTGAAAGCGACCTTGCCATTATCCCCTTACCACTTAACATTCCGGGATTCACCAAGAGCATGGCGTGGCATGAACGTACCCATCGTGACCCTGCTCATCAATGGATTCGGGCTTCATGTGTTGAAGTAAGCCAGCATTCTTCTGCTGTGATATAACTTTTTTTATCCATATCATAAATAATAGCGATTAGCCTTATAACTCAATGACACCAATAATCATTACTACCACGTTGGGTGTTGCTGCTTTAACAAGATACCTAATGCAATTAATTATCGCTGCTGGAGAATTTTATGAATGCGATCAACTGGCCAGAAGGGTTTGTGCCGGGTTTTACCGATAACTTTGTTTCTAATGAAATGATCATTTCAGGTCTGAATATTAATGATGTTTGGCCGTTGCTGAGTCAGCCCTTCCTGTGGCCGGACTATTATAAAAACGCTGCCGATGTGCGTTTTTATGACAACAAAGGACCGGAACTGGAAGATGGGGTGCGATTCTACTTCACTACCTTTGGTTTTCCTGTGGAAGCTCAGGTCGTGGAATTTGTTCCACCTGCGGAAGGTCAACCTGCTCGTCTGGCATGGCACGGATGGTCCGGTGAAGAAAACACTGCTCAACGTCTCGACGTTCATCATGCATGGCTACTGGAAGATTTGTCCGGTAATAGAGTCAGAATCCTGACGCAGGAAACTCAGAGCGGAAGCCCGGCGAAAGAGCTGGCTAATACCCGCCCCAATCCAATGCTGAACGGCCATCAGGAATGGCTTGATGGCTTGATCGAAGCTGCGGCGAAATAGTTGACGACCTCATACCGGTGGATCATCGGGGTTGACTGATTTTCAGCCTCGATTGACCTGCTCCCCGTTAACTAATACATCGTGATGTTAGCAATGTCTTCATCAGCAACATGAGGACATCCCCATGTGGACGGGTTTTCCGATGAACAAGATCATCAGTATCTTCCACAAAGCTAAGTCGGGGGCTACCAGGGCGCTTTGGCGCAAGTACGCTATCTATGATGCTACTTTCTACATCCTGCACAGTAAGCCTGGTGGCATGAAAGTACCTGAAGAGAAGCGACTCAAGGCACTTGAAGAAGAGAACGTCCACCTCAGGACGTTGCTCAGGGAAGCTATGTTGGATAAGAAGGTATTTCAAATGGCGCTGACCAGAAAGCAGCGACGACAGATCCGCCCCCGCTTCTGCGCCCGAATGTGCCGAACCTGACCTGGTCGATGAATTCTGCTATGGCGTCTCTCGCCAGTGCACGACATATGGCCCGAACGCCACGGCGATTCTGCCGTGGCGGCTGGCATCCTACTGGTGACGAAGCGTACGCGGGAGTTTGTGCGGGTTCCGGGCCGGGTGCTGCAAGACTGGATCAGCTGATGTAGCGCCGGAAATAAAATGTCCGCTTTATGCCTGAAGTGGGCGTTAATGTGAGTATCCCTAGACAAAGTACATTGTAATGACACACTCAAAATTAAGGCCTCAGGTAATCAGGTGCTTTGGAAAAAAATACTATCAACACCATACAAGCAGTAAGGCAGAATCAACTTTTGACGTTATTTTTCGTATCCGTATAGATTGATCCTACCGGACAAATATTCACCCAAATACACTTCACTGATCTTATTGAAACCTTGCTTCATGACTTGATCTTCTAACCACTCGCTATCTTTGTTAATAATTTCAAGCAGGTCATCGTTGGCCAGGCCATCCACTATGATGGGATAACGAATGTTTTCATCACCACTCTGAATAATAGTAAGCTGGCCATTCTGTTCGAGGACTACGCGTTTTAACTGTTCCACTTCATAAATACCATTTGCTCTTAATTTAAACATTAAGTCATTTGCGGAAACACCATTCCTTAAACACTCTTTAACATTAACGCTGCCATTATGTACCAGGGTAATGGGTCTGCCATCAAGAATACGTTTAACGAAGCGATTATTCTCTTTCAAAAACTTAAGAACAAAAACAAGCAATGTCCAAATAATTAGCACTAGAACAAACTGAAGTACCGTTATCGATTCATTGTAAATTACGCCACCAATAATCCCACCTAAAACATAGTTCTGGACCTGATCCATTGCGGATGAGGGGGCCAGATTTCCTTTTCCCATGAGATTTATTTGCACAATCAAGCACAATATCCCCAGCCCTAATTTAATGATAATAGGTGTGTAGATAATCATTCTATTCCTCAGTTTTAATGATCGCTGTTTGGGCATTTACTAGCCAGACTTCAACTAAACTGTAAGTGTTTTGATCCACACTTAAGTTAACACGGTAATAGCTGTCATTGATTTTAACTATGACACCATCCGACAGTTGTACTGAGCTGGCGAAGATAGAATTTACGCCTACTTTTTTTTCTTTTGATAACAACCTTACAAAATTAACCATTTGCGATGATTGTGAATGTATATTCTGGCTATTTGTATAGTCTGAATATTGAACGCCAGAAATAAAGAGTAAAAATAACAAGGCGATAATTGTTAAGTCCCGGTATTTAGTCTGTAGGCGATGGCGCATGTACAGGCTGAATACGACTATCAATACAGACAGAGTGCTGAAAATAACAATGTATTTTAGGTAGTCATTGATGTTGGACTGAGTTTGCAAATATGTTATACCATAAAAATTCATAGAGACATTACACCTGAATATTTAAGATCTTCATCTTTATTATAGTGGTTTGGTGCCACTTTTCACCCAGATATTGAGCAATAATTTTTTCTTCCGGGTTTTGTCGTTGGACGTTTTTGCTGAAGCCGAGATAAAAAGTATAAATGTCGAAGGATTAGGCCGCCAGTGCAGGCTATTTTTTGTTCGATAAGCTCCCTGGTTTCTATAACCAACTGAATCAAGGTACACGTGCGCTTAACACTAATAGACTTAATAATCATGAATAACGTCTGTGTTTCACTCAACAGCTGGCATGCTGTAAGCGACTACTTTGTGCCATAAGCGCATATACAAGTATCTGAGCATGTTCGCTAATATGCAGCACGCAATGCAATACATACGCCGGATTACACGCTGAGGCGAAAAATAGAGAAATCTTCGTTCCCGCTCTCATCACAGCCAAAACAACTAACTATTTTCTGCCTGATGCCGATAAACACATTCGTTGCCGCACAGTTCGTATTCGCGGCCCTTTGAGTCTTTCAACAAATCAGGTGGAAACAAATATGACGATTACACAGCGGCTATTCACGGTCTTTTCTTTACTTGCCGCCTCACTTATCACTCTGGTAATCGTGGCCGTGCTGGTGCTGACGGGCTTTCAGTCACGTTTCCAGTACATACAGAGCAATGCCACTCCCTCCATTATCGACCTGGGGAAACTGGTGGACGGCAGCAACCAGCTGATTATCTGGATGTACCGCCATCAGAGTGCAACTGACCCGGTCAGGCAGGCCGACGTTGAGAAACGCCTCAGCGAGAAAGTCGAGCAATTGGAGTCACTCAATCATTATTATCTGGAACATGACATTTCCAGCGAAGAAGACAGGGAGATGACGGAGGCAGCATTTAATACTATTAATGACTTTCGAAGCAGGCTTCCGGCTTTCCTTCAGGCCTCACGGTCACAGAATGACAAAGCATCGCTTGTAGAAATCCAGGGCAGCGCAGGCAGTGGTTCAGCCGCCCGCGCCCTGATTGCCGGCTATCAGAAACAGCTGCAACTGAACGTGGATATCGGTGAGTCGCTCAATAACCAGAACACCCGAATCTATCAGATTTCTTTATGGAGCATGATATGTGGCTCCGCAGTCGTTATTCTAATCCTGACCTTTTTTGCTCTAAGAACGATAACCGGCATCAAAAGAAATCTTTATGCCATGCGCACGACCATGCAGCAGGCCAGTTCACGCCTTGATATGACCCTCCGTGTGGACGACTCGCGCCAGGATGAAATTGGCCTGACGGCCAGGGCGTTTAATGAGCTGGCGGAAAATGTTGCCGCTTCGCTGCTGTCGGTGAGCGCATCATCCCAGTCGGTTAGCACGGCCTCTGCGCAGATATCGGCGGGCAATGAGGATCTGTCAGCCAGGACCGAGGAGCAAGCGGCGTCTCTGGAGCAGACGGCAGCCAGCATGTCTGAACTGAGTGAAACGGTCCGTCAGACCGCAGAGAACACCGGCACCGCAAGCCAGCTTTCGCAAAGCGCCCGCACTCTTTCAGAAGACAGTGCGCAGAAGGTTACTACGATGCTGCGGACCATGTCCGATATCAGAGGCAGCTCTGCGAAAATCACCGATATTATTTCCGTCATCGAGGGTATTGCCTTTCAGACCAATATTCTGGCACTCAATGCAGCGGTTGAAGCTGCACGGGCAGGAGAACAAGGACGCGGATTTGCTGTGGTGGCGGGTGAGGTTCGCAATCTTGCTCAGCGTTCATCATCTTCAGCACGCGAAATAAAAGTGCTCATAGAGTCATCAATGCATTTCGTGGAAGCGGGCGCACAACAGGCGGAAGAGGTCGGAAATAACATGGGAAGCCTGAAGGACGCCATCGGGCAGGTTGCAGACCTCGTCAATGAAATTGCGGCCGCCGCTCATGAGCAGATGCTGGGCATCGGTCAGGTGCACCAGGCGGTGAATCAGATGGACGACGTGACACAGCAAAATGCGGCACTCGTGGAAGAAGCGTCAGCAGCCTCAAACTCGCTGATGGAGCAGGCCACCGTCCTGAACCAGCTGGTAGCGGCCTTTGTCGTCGGTGCCCCCAAGGCAACGGAATTTCCCGCTTCGGCAGGAATTGCAGCCTTAAAGCCATCTTTATCGACCGGGCGCAGCATAAAGAAAAACACAGAAGCGATGGAAGGCGACTGGCAAAGCTTCTGATGCCATTAAAACCGGTATTTACAGTGCCGATGAGACGTGCAGGCATCCGCCTTCCAGGCGGATGAATGTACCTGAATCTGCTGAAGCCAGCCGCCACCTGACATCGGGTACAGGTGGCGGTTAACCAAATTATCTCCGTGCACAGTCGGCTGTTACAGTGAAGGAATGGAGCTGCGTCATCTGCGTCCTGTCTGCTTTATTCCGGCATGAATTCACACTGCGCCCCAGTAGATCGTGCCTGGCAACGGCTATTTCCGTGTCGATGAACTTGTCTGTAAACTGTCCAGCTGACCGCTGTTCTTCTGGTACCCGATAACCCGTCTCTGGGAGTGGATCGTGGTTGATTATCCAATCCTCAATCGGGCGAAGATTTTGATCATAAACGCCCCGCCCGACTCTCTTCTACTTCTTATCCAGCGACCAGGTCGCGCTGCGAATATCGACTTTTACCGGCAATAGCCCTATCTGCGTAAACTTATCCGCCAGCGCCTGCTGCTCAGCGAAGACGTCAGGCGTCATCCGCTCTGCGCCATAGGGCATTCGGGCCAGCGTCCGTTGCCAGATAGGCTGAGGCAGACCGGTTGAGATGGACATCATTTTTGCCGCCTCTCCCGGGTGCTGATTCGCCCAGATACTGAGCGAACCCAGTTCATCTACCACCTGGGTGGCAATGTGCGGATAGGTTTCCGCAAACTTTCGGCTGGCAAGATAGAAGGTATAATGCGGCACCAGGCCTTCGGCATTTTTAATCAGCCGCGCATGGGCGTTGGTTTCAACTTCTGCGTAGTAGGGATCCCAGATCACCCAGGCATCCACCGCGCCGCGCTGGAATGCAGCACGCGCATCGGCGGGGGGCAGATAGACCGGGGTAATATCTTTATAACTCAGCCCCGCCTGCTCCAGCGCCATGACCAGCAGATAGTTTACGTCAGAGCCTTTATTCAGCGCCACGCGTTTGCCTTTGAGATCCGCCACCTTTTTAATGGGGGAGTCGGCGGGCACCACAATCGCCTCGGTTTTGGGGTTGGCGGGCGAGTGTGCCAGATAAACCAAATCGGCCTGTGCAGCCTGAGCAAACGTCGGTGGCGCGTCGCCGGTGGCGGCCAGATCGATACTGCCAATGTTTAAGCCTTCCAGCATCTGCGGCCCGGCCGGGAACTCAATCCAGTGAACTGCCATCCCCTGCTTCTTAAACGCCTGATCCAGCGTGCCGCGATATTTCAACAGTGCGAAGATGTTGGCTTTCTGAAAACCGATATTCACCGTATCGGGCTTTTCTGCTGCAGCCTGGGTGTTGAACGCAAAGCCTGCCTGGACGGCAAAAATTAATGCGCTGAGTAAAACTCTTTTCATCTCTCATTCCTGAGTCTGGTTGTTGTCAGCGCAACATAACAAACGTGGATTGAAGCGCTTAGCGATGAAATGTTCGATGCTTAGCGAAAAAAACGCTAAGGATGCCAGACCGACTCGCGAACCCGAATGGCACGGTTAAATAACCCCAGTGCATAGAAACGGTCAGCGATGGTCTGCTGTTCCCGGATAATGGCAAGGTTCATGCGCTGTGTCTGATGGCTGCGCCGCGCTAAGGCGTGCATCAGTGAGGTAGTGGAGATACCGAGCTCGGTAGAGAGCAACGCGGCAGCTTCAGCCCGGTGTGCATCGATGTAGCGGCCAGTCTGCTCCAGCGCGGTGAGCAGGATCTGCAGCAGATCGCCCGACTGCGCCGCTAAACCACGTTCGGCAAGATAAAACTGATGGTTATTGACCCTGCCAGTGCCATCCGCGATCACTCTAAACTGTCCGCTGCTCTCTGCATCGCTGAGTAGCGGGTCCCACATCATCCAGGCATCCACTGCGTTGAGATCGCTGGGCGTTAGCGGATATTTTGGCGGTGCATAGAGGATGCGCACATCATCCTGCGATAAACCTGCCTCATCCAGAATTTGCAATAACAGATAGTGAACGTTGGATCCGCGATTCACGGCGATTCGTTTGCCTCTGAGATCGCCGATATGCTGAACCGGGCTGCTGCGCGGTACCAGCAGCGCCACGCTCTGCGGCGCGGCCGGTTCCCAGGCAACATAAACCATCGGGCTGTTGCTGGCCTGCGCAAACAAGGGTGGAACTTCACCGGTGGTCCCGAAATCGATCTCCTGATGGCTCAGTGCATGCAGAAGCTGCGGACCAGCAGGAAACTCACTCCACAGCACGCTGACGCCCCGGTCGGCCAGCTGATGTTCCAGCGACTGGCGCGCTTTCAGGATGCCGAGGTTGCCAAATTTCTGATAGCCGATACGCAGTTCCCGCTCCCGTTCAGGCTGCTGATTAAGAGAAGCGTCGCGCTGACGCAGTGAGGTACGGCGTGGTTTAATCACCCCCAGATGGCCCAGTTGGGTGCGCAGCGTATGACGACTGATGCCAAGCAGCGCCGCAGCCTGAAGCTGATTACCCTGAGTGAGTTCCAGCGCATTCTTCACCAGCGCGGCAATCACGCGAGGATAGAGCGGCGCGTCGCTCTGCTGTATTTGCTGGCGTAAAAACTGATCCAGTGCCTCCTCTCCCGGTGGCAATTCGCTACCCGTAATGTTAATCAGGCGGAGCTGCTGTGGCGTGACCAGCGAGGTTTTGCTGAGGAGCACGGCGTTATGCAGCGTGTTCTCCAGTTCACGGATGTTACCCGGCCAGCTGTGGTCCATCAGAGTGGCGACGGCCTCCTCGCTAAGACGTAACTGAGGACGGCCAAGGCGCCGCGCATAGAGCTGCAGGAAATGAGTGGCCAGCACCGGAATATCTTCACTGCGTTCCCGCAGCGGCGGCAACGTTACGCTGGCCACATTCAGGCGGTAGTAGAGGTCTTCCCGGAACCGCCGTTCACGAATCGCCACAGCCAGGTCCCGATTGGTGGCCGCAATGACCCGCACATTGACCTTTATAGCTTTGGACGAACCCACGCGGGTGATCTCACGCTCCTGCAGCACGCGCAACAGCTTCACCTGCAGTGACGGACTCAGCTCACCGACCTCATCCAGCAGCAGCGTGCCGCCCTCGGCCGCTTCAAACCAGCCACGATGGCGATCCTGTGCGCCGGTAAATGCCCCTTTCTCATGACCAAACAGCTCTGACTCCGCCAGACTCTCGGTGAGCGCGCCGCAGTTAACCGCCAGAAAAGGCTGTTGGCTGCGCGCGCTGTGATGATGCAGATAGCGCGCCATCACCTCTTTGCCCGTGCCGGTTTCACCAATGATTAATACGGTCGCATCGGTAGGGGCGAGCTGATCCAGCACGTTTTTAAAGGCGCGCGATGCGGGGTCAATCAACTCAGGACTGGGAATTTGCATCTCATTTACCGGGTTAGCAGGAAAGCTATGACCATACCGCGCGGCAGACGTGGAAACGAGAGGCGAAACGCACTGGATTGTTGCCAATGCAGCAGGCCGCAACCGAAGCTGTTGCCTATGCGGCAATGTAAACCTGACCTATTTTTTTGTATCTCATTGAATATAATATATAAATAGTTAGCAAAACTCTGGCACGCATTCTGCTAATAGCTATATAACCAAAGAGATTATCCCTATGTATTAAATCCAAATATCGTTATAAAGGAATCTGCTAATGAGCCATGCGACACAGGAAACCCTCAACCTTTTCTGGTTTCTGCCCACCCATGGTGATGGGCGCTATCTGGGCACCACCGAAGGCGGCAGAGCGGTCGATTTAGCCTACTTACAACAGGTTGCGCTGGCGGCAGATAATCTGGGCTATTACGGTGTGTTAATCCCGACCGGTAAAAGCTGCGAGGATTCATGGCTGATCGCCTCCGCACTGGCGCCGATCACTAAAACGCTGCGCTATTTAGTGGCGGTACGTCCGGGCCTGCAGCCGCCGAGTCTGGCGGCGCGTATGGCGGCTACGCTGGATCGGCTCTCTGGCGGACGATTACTGATTAATGTGGTTACGGGGGGGGATCCGGTAGAGAACAAAGGTGATGGCATCTTCTTAAGTCACGAAGAGCGTTATCAGGTGACCAGAGAGTTCCTGGAGGTCTACTCCCGCCTGATGAAAGGCGAGAAGGTCGATTTCGCGGGCGAGCATATCCGCGTAGAAGGCGCTGAGATCCTCTTCCCACCAGTGCAGGAAAAGGGTCCGCCACTCTATTTTGGGGGGTCCTCGGACGCAGCCATCGACGTTGCGGCGAATCAGATTGATACGTATCTGACATGGGGAGAGCCGGTCGAACAGGTGGCGGAAAAACTCGCGGTGGTTCGTCAGCGGGCGCAGGAGAATGGCCGTACCCTCTCCTTTGGCATCCGGTTGCATGTCATTGTCCGGGAAACCGAAGAGGAAGCCTGGGCGGCGGCCGATCGGCTGATTTCTCATCTGGATGAAGAAACCATCATTGCCGCGCAGAAGATTTTTGCCCGCATGGACTCAGCCGGACAGGCGCGGATGAGTGCGCTGCATCAGGGCTCTCGTGAGAGCCTGCGCATTGGACCTAACCTCTGGGCAGGCGTCGGCCTGGTGCGTGGCGGTGCAGGCACTGCGCTGGTGGGGAGTCCGCAGCAGGTTGCCGATCGCATCCGGGAGTATCAGGCGCTGGGAATCGACAACTTTATTTTCTCCGGCTATCCGCACCTTGAAGAGGCGCACCGTTTTGCTGAACTGGTGATGCCACTGTTACCACTGGCTTCCAGTGCCGAAAAGAAACAGCGCAGCGTAAATACCGGCCCTTTCGGTGAAACCATTGGCGGCGACCGTCGTCCGAATAAACAGGCCAGCGCCAGTTAACAGAAAAGGCTCGCTTATGTCACAACAGCAGATTGTCATTATCGGCGGGGGATTCACCGGCACCGCCGTAGCTATCCATCTGGCCCGGCTGGGCCAGGAAGGATTACACGTGACGGTGATTGAACCACGGGCGCAGCTTGCGCAGGGTGTGGCATACGGCACCACCGATCCGGCTCACCGCATCAATGTACCTGCCGCCAGAATGCAGCTTGCGGGTGATGAAGAGGGCATATTTGACCGTGACTATCGTGCATCGTCTGCCTTTCAGGCCGACCCGGACGCGTTGTGGCGTGACGGCAATGTCTACCCGCAGCGCAGTGAGTTTGGGCGCTGGGTCAATGCGCAGTTCGTGCATCATCATCAGCACTCGCCGGTGAAACTCAGCCATCTGTGTGACAGCGCGGTTGCACTGCAGGATGGCGTGGTCACCACGGCTTCGGGGCAGCAGATCAGGGCCGATCAGGTGGTGCTGGCGATCAGCCATCCACCGCCGGAACTGCCTGCGTTGCTGAAGCCGTTACAGGAGCATCCGGGGTTAATTGCCAATCCGTGGCAGCGCGACGCGCTGACACAGGTCGCTCCTGACGATCGGGTGGCGATTATCGGTTCAGGGCTGACCATGTCCGATGTGGTGGCGTCACTGCATCGCCAGCAGCATTGCGGAGAAATTACCGTCTTCTCCCGTCGCGGACAGTTGCCACGTGCAAACCTGAGTGGCAGCGATGAGACCTACACCCTGGATTATAGTCAGCCGCAGCCCGCCAGCGCGCGCGGCTGGTTACATCGGGTACGTCAGGAGGTAAAACAGGCAGCGGCGATGAATCTTCCGTGGCAACTGGTGCTGGATGACCTCCGCCGCAACGGTCAGCGCATCTGGCAGAGCCTCTCTTTGCACGAGCAGCAGCGCTTTCTTCATCATCTTCGTCCCTGGTGGGATGTTCACCGCTACCGGATTGCACCGCAGGTCAGCCAGGTTATCCGCCAGCAGCAGATCAGCGGTCAGCTGTCGCTGCTGGCGGCGCGAATGAGCGCCGTTGAATCGGGTGGTGAAACTCTCCGGCTGACGCTGCACCTGCGAGGCGCGCAATCGCAAATGCTGGAGGTGGATAAAGTGGTCGTCACCACCGGCCCGGCGCACAACACCCTGCTTAACAGTAACGCGCTACTGCGTCAGCTCCACGGTGATGGCGTGATTCAGCCCGACCCGCTGGCACTGGGCATTCATGTTAACGCGCTGTCACAGACGCTGAATGCGCAGGGTGAAGTCAATCCTTATCTCTGCGTGGCCGGGCCTGCCGCGCGGGGTCGCTTTGGCGAACTCATGGGACTACCGCAGGTTGCAGAACATGCTGAGTCCGTAGCTCGGCAGCTACTCACTGCCCCGTCGCTGCCCCTCACCGAGCGATGTCCCGGCTCACTCACGTACTGAATCGTTCTTCCTAAAAATCATTAAAAAGTGGACGGCAAGAGATTGCCGCATCCGCTCAGGAGTCTCTATGTCATCGCAACGTGAAATTCGTCTGAATGCTTTCGATATGAACTGCGTCGGTCATCAGTCACCCGGTTTGTGGGCGCATCCCCGGGACCGTTCCTGGCAATACAAAGACCTGGAGTATTGGACCGACTTAGCGCGTCTGCTTGAGCGCGGCAAGTTTGATGGGCTGTTTATTGCTGACGTGCTGGGGGTCTACGACGTGCTCAACGGTAATAACCAGGCGGCGATTCGTCACGCCACGCAGGTGCCGGTGAATGATCCGCTGGCCCTGATTACGCCAATGGCGCTGGTGACCGAACATCTGGGTTTTGGCCTGACTGCCTCACTGTCGTTTGAACACCCCTACCCGTTTGCGCGGCGGATCTCGACCCTTGATCATCTGACCAAAGGACGAATTGGCTGGAATATTGTTACCTCCTATCTGGAAAGCGGCGCACGCAATATTGGTCAGCAAGCTCTGACCGATCACGACGCGCGCTATGACTATGCCGATGAGTATCTGCAGGTCATCTATAAGCTGCTGGAGGGAAGTTGGGAAGATGGTGCGGTTCTGCGTGACCGTGAGCGCCATATTTTCAGCGACCCGAACAAAATCCATCCGATTAATCATCAGGGGACATTTTTTCAGGTACCGGGCATTCATCTTTGCGAGCCGTCACCGCAGCGCACGCCGGTGCTTTACCAGGCGGGCGCGTCCAGCCGCGGTAAAGCATTTGCTGCGGAACACGCTGAATGCGTGTTTGTGGCGGCGCCGTCGAAAGTGCTGCTGAAGAAAACCGTGGCGGATATTCGCCAGAGGGCCGCTGAAGCGGGACGCAATCCGCGTTCCATACTGATCTTCAACCTGCAGACGGTGATTGTGGGTGAAACTGATCTGGCGGCTCAGGCTAAATGGCAGGAGTATAAACGCTTTGTCAGTTACGAAGGCGCGCTGGCTTTGATCTCGGGCTGGACCGGTATTGATTTTGGGCAGTATCAGCCGGAGCAGATACTGAAGCATCTGCATACCAATGCGATTCAGTCGGCGGTTGAAACCTTCTCCACGGCCGATCCTAACCGTCAATGGACAGTACAGGGCCTGGCAGACTGGGTGGGTATTGGCGGATTTGGTCCGCTGCTGGTGGGCAGTGCTGAAACCGTGGCCGATGAGCTGCAGCGCTGGGTGGAAGAGACGGACGTTGATGGGTTCAACCTTGCCTACGCCGTGACGCATGAAACGTTTACTGACGTGGTAGAACTGCTGGTGCCGGAACTGCAAAAACGCGGCGTTTACAAGCAGGCCTATCAGCCCGGTACGCTGCGTGAAAAATTATTTGGGCAAGGGCCGCGGCTGGCGTTGCCGCATCCGGGCGCCGGTTATCGCCGGAACACGGACGCGGAACAGCGAATAAACAGCGCTGAGTTTTCAGGATGAAAAATTGCCGCTCGATGCTGCAAGGGAGGGCTGAATTAGTTTCTCTTTACCGGGAATAGCGCGCCGGTTTCAGATGTTAAAAACTGAAAGGCTTTAATTCTTACCGGATGAGTCCAGCTATTCATCCGGCCTTGGGTATGGGCGGAGGGATTAATATTAACTTATTGAATTTATTATAATAGTTATCATTATTTGTTGGTTGTTTAACGTTCCGGAAATTCATATAAAACCCTCGTTACCTGCTGAATACAATAATGAGGATACAATGAGTACATTAAATATTGACGACACCTTAACCGCCCCGCCGCCACACTCCGCACCAGTGCGATCGGTGAGTGATGTCGCCCGGCTCATCAACAATCATACCGGGAAAAATAGCTATGCTCGCTGGATCGTTTTCCTGGCGCTAGGGGGGGTATTTCTTGATGCCTATGATCTCACCACGCTCTCTTACGGCATTGATGATGTGGTGAAGGAGTTTGGCTTAACGCCGGTGCTAACCGGACTAGTGACCTCCTCAATCATGATCGGCACCATCGTTGGTAATCTGGTCGGCGGCTGGCTGACTGATAAATATGGCCGCTACTCGGTGTTTATGGCGGACATGCTGTTCTTTGTGGTCTCTGCTATTGCTGCGGGACTGGCTCCCAATGTCTGGGTGTTGATTGGTGCGCGCTTTCTGATGGGAATCGGGGTGGGAATTGATCTGCCGGTTGCCATGGCTTATCTGGCGGAGTTCTCTAAATTCTCCGGTAAGGGCAACAAAGCGTCACGTCTTGCGGCCTGGTGCCCGATGTGGTACGCCGCTTCATCGGCCTGCTTCTTTATTATTTTTGCGCTCTATTTCCTGTTGCCAGCCGAACATATCGATTGGCTGTGGCGCGCCTCGCTGCTGTTTGGTGCCGTACCGGCGCTGCTGATTATCGCGGTGCGCAGTAAGTTTATGAATGAATCACCGCTGTGGGCGGCTAATCAGGGCGACCTGAGCGGCGCAGTGCGTATTCTGCGCGATTCATATGGGATTGTTGCGCATGAGGAGCAGCCCCCTAAAGCCGTTGCTGTGCAAGCGACGCCGAAAGTGCGTTTCCGCGTACTGTTTCAGAAACCCTATCTGGAGCGTACCGTCGTCAGCGCGGTAATGAACATCTGTATTTCGTTCGAATATACTGCCATCGCTTTCTTTCTGCCCTCCATTCTGGCGCAGTTCCTGGGCGCGGGTGTCTTTGAGACTATTTCTGCTTCGCTGGGTCTGAATGCGCTGTTTGCTTTTACCGGCGGTCTGCTGGGAATGCGACTGGCATGGAAGTTCCCCTCACGTCATGTGGCGATTGCTGGCTTTGCGCTGCAGTTTATCGCGCTGATCGCGCTGGCATTAATCGGTCATCCGCAGGCGACCAGCGGCGTGGTATTTGCGGTGCTGATGTTGGGACTCTGGCTGTTTGCAGAGGGTTTTGGGCCAGGCGCGCAGTTGATGATCTATCCGGCGCTATCCTACCCGACCCACATCCGTGCCACCGGTGTCGGCTTTAGTCGTTCACTCTCCGGCATCGGCAGTGCGCTGGCGTTGTTTATTTTGCCAATTTTGCAGGCCCGTTACGGCACCAACATGTTCTGGATTGTTTCTCTCGCCGCCCTTATTCCGATTATCTTCCTGTTAATCATTCGGTTTGAACCGACCCGACAGGATATTGATGAACAACCTGAATCAGGAGAAGATCATGTCTGAATTAAGTCACACCGAATTTGCTACATTGACCCAACATTTCAGACCGCTCTTTACCCGCATCGCGGAGGGGGCCGCAGCTCGTGAAGCCGATCGCACCCTGTTGCATGAGCCGATTCGCTGGCTGAAAGAGGCGCGATTCGGCACCCTGCGCATCCCCAAAGAGGAAGGCGGTTTCGGCGTTTCGCTGCCGCAGTTATTTTCCCTGCTGACCGGATTGGCCGAGGCAGATTCAAATTTGCCGCAGGCGCTGCGCGCGCACTTTGCATTTATTGAAGATCGTCTGAACCAGCCTGAGAGTGATGACCGACGTCGCTGGTTCCGGCGTTTTGTGGATGGCGAGCTGGTGGGCAGTGGCTGGAGTGAGATCGGTGCGGTTAAGCTGGGTGAAGTCAACACTCAGGTCTCACCGGTTGAGGGCGGATGGCGAATCAGCGGCGAAAAATTTTACAGCACGGGCACGCTCTATGCGGACTGGATTGATGTTTATGCAAAGCGCATTGACAACGGTCGTGACGTGATTGCTCTGGTGAACACCCATCAGAATGAGGTGGAACGTGATGATGACTGGGATGGCTTCGGGCAGCGGCTGACCGGCAGCGGCACGACGCGTTTTAAACAGGCGCAGGTGGAACAGTCGCATGTTTATGATTTCAGCGAGCGCTTCCGTTATCAGACTGCTTTTTATCAGCATGTATTATTGGCCACGCTGGCGGGCATCGGTCGTGCAGTGGTACGTGATGCCGCACAAGGTGTCGCGCAGCGTAAGCGGATTTACAGCCACGGCAATGCACCTCAGGTCAGACAGGATGTACAGGTGTTGCAGGTGGTCGGGCAGATCAGCAGCCTGGCATGGGCAGCAGAAGCCACAGTTGACCGCGCGACCCATTCATTGCAACGGGCGTTTGAGCTGCAACTGAATGATGCAGATGAGGCGCAGCTTCACGCAGCAAACGTACTGGCAGAGGTAGAGTCAGCCCGGGCGCAGGCCGTTGCTGTTGAGCTGGTGACGCGTGCTGCCACTGAATTCTTCAATGCACTTGGCGCTTCCGATACCCGCGTTAGCAAGGCGCTCGACCGGCACTGGCGCAACGCCAGGACGGTGTCATCGCATAATCCTGTAATCTACAAAATACGCAATGTTGGTGATTGGGAGGTAAATGGCAACGATCCGACCTTCATCTGGCAGATAGGTAATGGGGAGTAAGCCTATTGCCGGGCGACGTATCGGTAGCGCTGACCCGACGGATAACCCAGGCACAGACGACCATGGGCAGTTGTAGCTTAAATACGTAGATTATTAAGCGAACGGTCAGGCTGGCATTAGATCTGGTTGCATAAATGATTGCGTACTAAAAATTTTCATAAATTTGCCATTGATTTAATTGGCAAAAAATGGGGTTAATTAATTCCAAAGCAGAAATGATTTTTCCCAATAGATAATATTTTAATAGGGTAGGCGCAGTGCGCCCTGCTCCAGAGGGAATCAGGGGCTGATTTACAGTTTTCTTAGCTGATAAAGCCTGTCAGTCTGGAAAGTAATACACGCCGGCTTCGTGTCACGAGGCTGGCGCTTACTCTTCTTATTTTGCTGTTAAGGCTTGCTTACTGACTATGGCGTTGCTGAAGCATGATGTGGTGATATTTTCCAGTTCCTGCCCTTCCAGACGTATGTAAAGGTATAACGTGTATTTTATCTTTAAAGGTAAAAGTATACACGATGCTATCAATCGTTTTATTAAAGCCGATTCTGATAAGGCGGAGATCTATTTTACCGCTGGGGCCTTCTTTCAGGCGGTTTTTAGAATCATCTAAACGTTCCTGATCGGTCAGACTCACCTGGATTAAATAAGTAGGCTGTAACACTGCATCGCTGATATCTCACTCAGTGAGTTTCGTAGCATCCCCGGTTGCCAGAGAATTATCTTATTTATCAAACAGGCTGATGACATCCTGTTCAGTTGCGTTAACTCAGGTCTCTGGCGGTCTTGCCAATGTTATAGGTGGTGTGCAGGAAGAACCTAAAAGGCACAGCGATAATAAAGTTCTTTATATGAAAACATCCTTTTTTACTCAGAGTCAGGTCGGACTTGTGCAGTTTATCCCCGATGCCGTCATGAAATATTGATAACTCGTTAATACGTCATGGCCCTGTTGTCTTGCCAGAAATAGGCCTGTCAGGTAAGTTGATTATTAATAGAAATTCATTAAAAATCCTGAAAAAGATAATTTTAATGCTTCTGATATGCCTGTTTTAAGATAGGTGATGGTCGTCATTGTCGGGTGTTTAACTCTTCGATGAACCAGTCTTTAGGTTTTTATCCTGTATTTTAATGTTCAACTATTTTTGTGACGCTCAAATGAAAAGTTCCGCTTCAGGGCGATAAAATAGCGTCGGCAAGCTTTTTTTTGGTTTATTCTTAATAAAATTCGCTCAGGGTTGACCGCTGTAGAGGCGTGCTATAGGGCTATTTTTATGCGCCATCAATTAAACTGGTCGACTCCTCAATCTGGCATGAGGTCATTTTAATACTCTTTTTGATATCTGCGTTCTTTGGTGCGCTGACTAGATTCAGCGACAGGATGTGGTGATTTAATTAAGTCATTATTGGAGAGATAACCCCTCAGAATTTCATCGAATCCAGTGTTAATGACATTTTATTTTAGCATGGGACTTTTACCTGATATTCAGTCAGTGAATGCCGCACCGCAATCGGGAGCAATCAGTATGTTAATCATGATGTATCCATGCTTCATCCGATTGTGGTGACGACGGATCAAGTAAAAACAACGCTGGATACTGAATGTGAACCTGACTTCGTATAATTGTTCTTATACGAAGTCATGACACCGCGACGGCACCAGGTTAAGATGGCTAGCAGCAAAGTCCTCCCTGAAAAATGACAACGCTACGTAAATTCTGCCCGGTTATCCCCCTGCTGAGTTCTCAGAATTCGTGTAGCGCGATCGCAATTGTTTTTGGTTGATAAGTGAGCAAATATGAGTGAGTTAGTGCCCCTGCCGAATCTGGCCGTGAAGCGGAGCCGCGATATCACTGAACGGCTCAGGCAGTTTGTCCAGGATAAAGACGCTTTCTCACCTAACACCTGGCGACAACTGCTCAGCGTAATGCGGATCTGTAATCAATGGTCGGAAGATAATCAGCGCTCTTTCCTGCCGATGAGCGCAGATGATTTGCGCGACTATCTCTCTTTTCTGGCTGAAAGCGGCCGGGCCTCTTCGACCGTCACTTCACACGCAGCGTTGATTTCGATGTTACACCGTAACGCCGGGCTGCCGGTGCCCAACGTCTCTCCGCTGGTTTTTCGTACGATGAAGAAGATAAATCGCGTTGCGGTGATGAACGGTGAGCGGGCAGGCCAGGCCGTACCTTTCAGGCTGACTGACCTGCTGGCGCTTGATAAAAAATGGTCAGGTTCTGACAGCCTTCAGGCGCTTCGAGATTTGGCTTTTTTACATGTGGCCTATGCAACATTATTACGGATCAGTGAATTGTCGCGATTGCGGGTGCGTGATGTGATGCGCGCTGAAGACGAACGTATCATTCTGGATGTAGCGTGGACAAAAACCCTTGTTCAGACTGGCGGATTGATCAAGGCACTCAGCGCCCGTTCAACTCAGCGACTGGAAGAGTGGATTGAAGCATCCGGGCTATCCAGCCGGCCTGATGCCTATCTGTTTACTGCAATACACCGGTCTGGCCGGGCACAGATTGCCGAAAAGCCAATTAGCACTCGTGCACTGGAACAGATATTTACCCGTGCCTGGCAAACCGCTGGAAAAGGCGGCGCAGTGAAGGCCAACAAAAATCGCTATACCGGCTGGAGTGGCCACAGCGCCAGGGTTGGTGCAGCCCAGGATATGGCAGATAAAGGCTATCCGATTGCCCGAATCATGCAGGAAGGCACATGGAAAAAACCGGAAACCCTGATGCGCTATATCCGTCATGTGGATGCCCATAAAGGTGCCATGGTGGAGTTTATGGAACAACACACTGACCCCGACGTTCCTGGCTGAGGGGCGTATTGAAAGACAATTCAGGGCATGTTCATGCTGAAGTTATCCACAGAAAAAGTGGACAGCCTGTGTGTAAGCCGGTACGGAATTGAGATGCGTCGGGCATATGTCAGGTTCATCCCGCTGATTTAATTGATATCTTCTCACCGTTCTACAGCTTGATTCGTCCCTGTCTTGAAAACAGGAGCCGCAATCGACCATTAGAGCATCGCAGAAGCCAGCGCTGGTCCCTGTACTGACGATCAACGGCGTTCATCGGGAAGGCTAATGCTTGCTGACAGGGTTAATAAAAAGGCCGCCCTTAGGCAGCCTGTACCACTGTTTCTAAAATGATATTACATGAATAAACACTTCATTTTGGCTTCCGACATATCAGAGTGAGCAACCGGACAATCATTACCTATCCGCTTCGGTGCGCACAGGCGAGCCTCACAATGGAGAGAGTAAATAACAGCCGCGCTCAACCCTTACTATTACTGCGCGTAGCCTTTTTGTTTATCACAGCTGCCGTGACAACCGTGACAATGCCCCTTTTCCTCCCTGAGCATGACCGGTATCGCCTGCACCCGGCTTCCCACTTTTCGCAGGGCCAGCAGAATAATTCCGTTCAGCACCAGCACACTTATCAGGCAGGTCGCACTAAAAACAGGATGTTCAGCAAAAGTGACGGTCTGATAAAACAGCGTGGCCGTGGTGTATGCGATGTTAAGTCCCCAGAAGAATGAAAACATCATCCATTTCTTCCCCGCTTCGCGCGCAATAGCGCCCATAACTGAGACGCAGGGAACATAGAGCAGGACAAAAATTAAGTAGCTGTAAGCAGCATAGCCGCTGCCAAATTTGGCCGACATCACACCCATCGGGCCGGACGCCATCTCACCATCGCCTTTGCTGGCATCAATAGGGTGAGCCAGTGCATCAATTCTGAACGCTGCAGTTAACCCCGCCCAGGTCTCTGTCAGTGCCTCTTTCAGTTCACCCGGCAGGTTAAAGGTCTTCGGATCAAAGGGGCTGTTCTGAATAGCCTCTGTGGTGTAAAGGCTGTTCAGCGTGCCGACTACGACCTCTTTCGCCATGATGCCACTCACCAGGCCCACGGTTGCCTGCCAGTTATCCTGAGTGACGCCAATCGGCAACAGCACGGGTGTAATCACTTTACTGGTCGACGCCAACGCAGAATGGTTAATGTCATCAACCAGCTGGCCATTAAATGCAAAACTGCTCAGCACGCCAATCAGCATGCTGACCAGAATGATCACCTGTCCCGCCCTCACCACAAACATCTTCAGCCGCTGCCAGGTCTGTAATAGCAGGCTTTTGAGATGAGGCCGGTGGTAGACCGGCAATTCCATAATAAACGGCGAGGCTTCTCCGCTCAGCAGGGTATGCTTGAGCACCAGCCCGGTGGCGATCGCCACCACAATGCCGAGCAGATAGAGAGAGAAAACCAGGCCCGAACTGTGTGTGTTGAAGAATGCCGCCGCGAAAACCGCAAAGATCGCCAGCCGCGCGCCACACGACATAAAAGGTGCAATCAGCACTGTCAGCAGGCGCTCACGCGGTGTATCCAGCGTCCGTGTTCCCATGACCGACGGTACATTACAGCCAAAGCCGACAATTAACGGCACAAAGGATTTACCTGGCAGGCCCAGTGACTGCATCAGACGATCCATCACAAAGGCGGCGCGCGCCATATAGCCGGAATCCTCAAGGAAAGAGAGGAACAGGAACATCAGGCCAATCTGCGGAATGATCGGCAGTACAGTATTAATACCGGCACCAATCCCCTGCGCCAGAAAAACCGTCAGCCAGGCCGGAAACTGGCTGACATAGCCTAGCCATTGCGCGCCATGAATGAATATCGCCACTGAACTGCTGTCGAACAGGGGCTGGAGTGCCGCACCGATGTTAATTGAAAGTACGAACAACAGATACATCACCGCAAGGAATATCGGAATGCCCAGCCAGCGGTTCAGCACGATGTTATCGATTTTGCTGGTCAGACCGGCGGGCAGCGCCTGATGGATATTACTGACGGTTGCGCAAATCGCGTTGATGGCGCGATAGCGGTAATCGGCAATCTGTACGCCAGTCTCCCCGCCCGCTTGCTGCATAACTTCAGACAGTAGCGGAAGCAGGTCCGGGCAAAGTTTCTGACTGTTAATGTCCCCTTCAAGCAGTTGCAACGCCAGCCAGTAACGTTTTTGTGGGGCTATAACCGCAGGCATCTGCTGGCAAAGCAGCTCAATCGCTGTTTCAATCGCGGCCGGGTAACGCACCCGTTCAAGTGCACGGTAGATCTGGGGCTGGTCTATCATCGCCTTGAGCTGGGCGATGCCATCACCTTTGGTTGAGGTCAGTGAAACGACCGGGCATCCCAGACGAGCAGATAGCGCTCCGACATCAATAATGATGTTCTGGCTGGCGGCAATATCCTGCATATTCAGGGCGACGATGCAGGGCACGCCTAGCCCCAGCAGTTGAAAGGTCAGGAACAGGTTGCTTTCCAGACTGGAAGCATCAACGACATTAATTACCACATCAGCCTGCTCCTGATAGAGATACTGGCAGGCGATGCTCTCATCGATGGAGCTTTCAGCAGATAGCGTAGTCAGCGAACGAGTGCCAGGCAGATCGATAAGCCGGACATCAGACTGCGCGGTAAAAAATTGTCCTTCCTTGCGCTCAACCGTAACACCAGCCCAGTTGCCGACCCGCTGTCGGGCACCGGTGAGTTGATTGAACAGTGTGGTTTTGCCGGTGTTGGGGTTACCAATCAGCCCGATGGTTATCTTTTTCATCAGACAATTTCCTCAAGGATGATGTCGGCCAGGTCACGCTGTCGTACCGCCAAACTGACACGGCGCGTACGGATTTGCACCGGATCGCCCATAGGCGCAACACGAATAATCTCGATAACTGTACCTGGTAGCATTCCCATTGTTAGTAATTTCTGGCGCCAGGCGGAATTTACCGATTGCTGATAGCCAAGGATTCGGTAGGTGTTGCCCAAATTAATTGCCATACCACGTTCTGCCTCTGAGTAAGAAGCACTGATTCTATAAATGATAAGCGTTTCGGTTTTTGATCTGACATCGGGCAGACAGGGAAAAACCGCTGTTAGGGTCAACGGAAGGTCAACAGGGAGTTAACTCGCTATTCGCAGGTGTGAATGCAGAAGTAAAAGGCAGGTGCATGATAGGACTATATTATTTAATGGCGGATTTGTGCCTGCTCATCAGCCGTCAGACCGGTCATTCCCATCAGGGCATCACTGTTTGCCGGAATGCAGCAGCATTTGAGCAACCATAATGCGGTATCCCATGATTTGCTCATCGGGAATCATGGGCACATTAACCCGCAGGAAAACGCTGCTATTAAGGTTGCCTGCCCGCATCGGAATGTCAAACTCGGCCAGCGGGTGAAATAGAAATAACTTTTTATGGCCGTCTGAAGGTGACGTAGCATGAAACCAGGGGCAACATCAGGTTGAGTCAGAAATTACCGCAAAGTGGGGCTTGGGTAGACGTGTGTGCACCCTGCTTCTCTTCTGGCAAGCAGGTTTCTTGACTATTATATCAGCCGATATTAGTTACATCATACATTAATTTGAACTTATAACATGTTCCGCTGAGACACTCGTGAGATCAAGGATGCATTACAGGCCAGGGACATTAAGCTGCCACCAGTTGCCCGCCTCTGCGATCCGAAAGACCCGATAAGACCCGATAAGACCCGATAAGACCCGATAAGACAAAATATTCTTTCACGTGCTGGCGACATTTGTCGATTTTGAGTGTGACCTGATACGGCTGCGTATTCGGGAAGGCATCGCTATTGGACGGGCAAAAGGAAACTGCGAGGAAAGCAGCCCAAACTGTCTGAGAAACCACAGGAAGAGCTGTACCGGATACGTAAATCGGGAAGTACTCAATTAGCAACTTGTCTGAGTTATTTTCAGTCTCATGGCCAACAAGTTATCGGGCACTTTCCAGGGTAAAAAAGATTCATAGCTTCAATAATTAGAGGCTGTATCCCCTGAGATAGGAATTGCCCCATTAAATGAGCCCTTTTTGGATAAACGTAATCCGAGTGGCCTCATTTAAATCCATACTTTTCATTGCCTCTGGGTGTACCCAGATAATTTCCTGAAATTCTTCGTTAAATGTAATTTTTCGATTGGCACTAAAACAATCAAATATAAGATAGATCATGTAAATTTCTTCAGTAGAGCCATCTGGATATTTTTTAGTCCTGATATCATCACGAAAAGTCCATGGTTTAACATCAGTGATGAGCAGTTCCACTCCTAACTCTTCCATAATTTCGCGCCTTAGCGCAATTTCCATCGTTTCGCCGGGTTCCATTCCGCCACCAGGCAAAGCCCACTGTCCTGGGAAAACCCCACGATCGGAAGCCATTTTACAAAGCAGAAACTCACCGTCATTTTGTATAACAGGACACACGATTATTCTCTGGCGCATTCTATATCCTCAATAATATTGCTTTTTGAATTGCTGTATCAGAAAAATTGTCAATTTCATCGGGATGATTACAAATCATCACCCGCTGACGAAGATGCTTCGGAAGGTTATCTATAAAATGCTGGTATTCCTCATGCCATCCTTTTATCCATTTAACCTTCATGTCTTCATCAGGAAACTCCGCCGGTCGAACACCATGCATTTCGTCATGCTGAATATGAGCGAGTGAATACTCCACGGGATAATCAATGAAAGCGATAATATCAGGCTCAACTAGCAATTCATTGATTCTTGTCCAGAGAATGATGTAAGCGTCATACTGTATCTTGCTTATATATTTAGCCTTCAACATGAAATTGATAAATATGTGATCCTCAATATGGGAACGCTCCATCACCAGATTAAAGCCCCTATCCAGCCAGGATTTAATAATCAATGCACGTTCTATCATAAAGTTAAGTTGAATAAGATAACCATAGTTGCTTGTATCATCGAACAGATAAGGAAGGAGAGAATGGTGGATGCTTTTTTCGTCTATTGCGACTGTATCCGGATCTTCCTTGAATAAATGCGCAGACAGTTTCTTCAAAAGAGTACTTTTTCCAACCCCTGAATTTCCTGACAGACATATATAGAGAGGTGTTCTTTGCTTGTTGCACTCTTTTTTATCTGCAGACCAAGGGTCCATGTAAAGATAGTTATATCTCATGCGATGAACTCCCTTTCTTCCAACCAGAAACGATTATTCTTACATTTCTCCATGATTTCAGCGTTTCCAAATATGGCATTTTTGATTTTATCTGGTGAGTCTTTCAACATATTACCCAATAGAGTATAGCTCTCACCATCAGGAATAATAATGTCAAAATTTGGTTCCATAACAACATTGGCTTTGTCCCTGTCTTCAAATGTAGCCCAACTGATTGGCAGGTCTGGATGTTGTTTTTTTAGAATATCCATTTTGTATTTAAAAAAATCCGTATTAATTTCTAATTTATCTCTTTTTCCTTTCCCTACTCCCAATGGACAGAATTGGTAAAATCGCCAAGCCTGGATCTTACAGGGAAGTTCATCGACCCATTTTACAATATCGCCTAACTGATTGATATTTGACTGAGAAACCACAGTGGTAAGTTTTATATTGATGCGGTTATTATTATTCGGAAGCCACGTCAATATATTTTTAATTACTTTGTGTTGGTTACTCATCTTATCACTACGAATATCTGTATTTACACGCTTATCAATCCCGTCGATTGGCATTCCCACCCAGTCCAGAACGGGATTCAACCGTTCATGATCCATTATAAAGCGATGTCCAACGGTGGAGAGATAGGTCATAAAACCCATCTGTTTCGCATATTCAATCAAATTAATGAAGTCTGCTCTGGACGTCGGCTCACCACCAGTAAACCCGATACGGCGAAAACCCATCCGATACATGCGTTCAATGACATCAAGGGTGCTGGAGAGAGAAGAATCTTTAATATCGGGGTTGCGAAAACACAGATCACATCCGAGATTGCAGTGCGAGGTTATTCTAAAATCCAGAAGCAAGTTGCTAATGTCCATTACAAGTCCTCTGATTACTGAATTGAGCCAACATAGCCACATAAAAAAAATGGTTATACCACACAATACTCTTTGACTGGATAGATTTAAAGCCTAAATTCCGTACAGCGCGTGCTTGTTTATTCGCATTAGCCTTGCTTCATTAATGGCAAAATTATGCCAAATTGCGGCTGACTACTTAAAATGAATGAAATCACTGGGGTGATGCATTACGACTGGTATCGTTGCGATTAGGCTTCGAACCTTGTTGAAGGATCTAAACAATATTCGCAATGAATCGGGGATTCCGGGGATTCCGGTGATTTCGGCGTAAAAACTCATTTAAGAACAACTCTGTCTGGGTTGTCCCCAAAAGAGTTCAATTCGGCAGGATACTTCGCTTGGTGTAATAATCTCCTTTGAGTGTGTTGTAACTAAAAATAACCTATTCCGCTAACATGCTGAATAATCTTTTTCATTGCTGACTGAATAAATTAAAACGCATAGTTAACTCTTCATTGTGTCGTGGTTGTTAAATTTAGATATTGACCATTATTCATTAGCTCCCGAAAATACCATTTATTCAAAATGATGCTTACGTTCTCCAGATCACTTAACAACCCATTTTTTATATTCAACAGCATTCATTTGGTATTCTCCCGGCCGACTTACTGAGTTGATGCAGATCATTCTTTTCATGATTCAGTGCCCGACAGCAGGATTGTTATCATAGCGTTTAACAACCCGGGTTAATAATGCCTCATCTTCTTAAAGCGTAACGACAGGAAAGTAAAATGACATCTTTCAATTATGGCAAGAAAACTGCCTTCGCTATTGCGATGATCACTTCCGTTATGTCCCTCTCCGCCTGCTCAAGCAATTACGTCATCTCCACCAATGATGGACACATGATTACCACCCATGGCAAGCCCGCCAGAGACAAAGAAACAGGCTTGATCTCTTATAAAGACACAGACGGAAACATGCATCAATTGCAACAGCACGATGTTAAAGAGATTGTGCAAAAGTAAATCGCTATAAGCAACGATTGTGATTACCACCCTGAAAATCTCATCTTGTGGAAAAACTGGCCAATGAAAATTTCTGTAATCAGCCTCAGCTTACTCCTGTGTATCTCTTCATCTGCAATGGCCTTTGGCCTTAATGGGGAACAAGGTAAAAATTTCTCTGCGCTTGACGCAGAAATTGGCCATTCATCAAGTGGACTTTATCTGGATAGTCAGTGGATCAAAAATACAGCGGATGGGGTTCAGATTGGTCAGGCGGGAACCGGTTACAATCTGGAAATCGGTCCGGTGATGCTGACCGCTGGCGCTAAAGCCACTTACATTGGCGGTAAAAAAGGCGATAACGGCGTCGCATTTCCTGTCGGCGGCGGGGTGAAACTCAATCTGCCAGCTCATTTTGCGTTATATGGGGAAGGTTATTCGGCCCCGGAACAGCTGACCAACAGCGTCAAGAATTTCGTGGAAGCAAACGGCGGCGTCAGCTGGTCACCCTTGGGTCCATTGGTTTTAAAAGTGGGCTATCGCTATGCGGGTGTTGATGGCAAAGATGGACGTCCGGGTCATAACCTGATCGATGGTCCCTACATTGGGGGCGGCCTGACATTTTAATGTCGGATACCTATTCACTTTTGTGCGGTGAGGAAATTTTGCAGGTTAACTGACGCTTTCCTTACTCAACCTCTCGTCTCAACTCAGACGGGGATCACTGAGAAACAGATGATGAAATCTCTTATGCTGATGTTATTTAGTCTCTGTCTGACCGGATGCGTGCAGTACAAATGGGTCAAGCCTGACGCATCTGAGCAGCAGGAAACAATGGCAGAAACAGCCTGTCAGGCTCAGGCGCTGCGTGATTTGCCTCCTGACAATGTCGTTAGTAGTAAATACACCTCGAAAGACAGTAAATACAAAACCACTGACACCAATTACTCCATCAGCGACGCCAATGGAAGCCAGCGAGAGATATTGGTGAAAGATTGTATGTACAAAAAAGGCTGGCAACAGATTCAGGTTCAGCAATAACTCTATCAGAGCTGACCAGTTACTCCGTGGCCAGCTCTGATGAGATTTACCGGTTATGCTTAGATTGCCTTTCTGCATCATCCTTTTGCCGTTCAGCGCGCTGGCGCCGGCAGCGTTCCGAGCAATACAACACCTCGTCCCAACACCGTTCCCACTTTTTTCGCCATGACATCGGTTTGTTACATATTTTACAGTAGCGAACCGGCAGTGACTTTTTATTGCCTTTGAACACGTCAGTGCCCCCTGAAAAACCACTATGGCGCTGACAATAGCATAACGCTCATGCAGCGTAGCGCATTGTCTATTCAGATAAGCGATGGCAATGTTGCCGCAACGTGAGCCACCCGCTTTTTTGATGAGGCTTCACATTACCTGTTTATTTACTGCCCCTGCCCTTTAAACTGATATCGATCGTCGAAATTCTGAGTCGCCAGGATTATTCAACGCACTAGTACACTAACGCCGAATTAATTGCGGATGTTAACAATGTGCACTCCCTATGAAACCATCGGGATATCAGATCAGATTATTATTTAGCCTCTTACCCTCCGTTCTGTCTCAGGCTGGTGAAGTAAGTAACCAATAGACTGACGCATTAATACTGATTAATGGGTATTGCAGGCAACTGAGATCGCCAACATTGGCAGCGTCATCGGCGCATCAGGCAATAATGCGGGCGGATGATGCTGTTCAGGATCGCCTCATCCACTTGCTGCTTCATCAAACCTTTTCAGAGGATAAAAAAGTCATTACGTCCCCGAATAATCAATTCACGTTCAGGCCGTCACGCGCGATTCTTACCGGTTAGTATCCATTTGTTTGATTGTGCGTCTCTGCAGGCCATCAAAACTAATCAGCAACCCGGCCGATGCTGTTACTCGGGTAAGCCTGAATACTACACCAAAGATAAAAACATCTCATTATCAGCTGGTTACAGATACCTTCAATAAATCTGCAGCCTAAGGATTATTCTTTCGTAATTTTGCTTTCTGCTTTTTACATCACTATCAGGCTTAACCTCATCGTCATATCCACTCTGATCTGAGTGATAAGTCATAACGGTGTTTAACTGTCAGAACAAGGCAGGTAGGGGATTAGCGAAACGTCAGCACGGCTAAATCAGCGGGTAAGCCTGGAGAATCCATAACGTGACTAAATTATACAGCGTCATCAAATGATGCCTCTTTTGACATTTTGAGCGAAGAGCGTAAAAAAGAGTAACTTTACTTTTGTTTAAGGGTCATATGTTAATTACAGTTTAAACTCTCAGAAAAAGCGATTAATATGTCAGCGTTGAACTATCGGTTCTGTATTTTGATTCTTCGAAGGCAAGCACGTTAAAAAGCAGGTCTGACGAAAAGCATCAGCGTGAACCCGCTCTGTATTTATTATCTGAACATGACTATGGTGACTTTGATGAGTGACACTCTCAACAGCTTGAATAATATCCGTACCCTTCGCGCAAACGCTCGCGAGCTTGACCTTGCTGCCCTGGAAGAAATGCTGGAAAAACTGTCGGTTGTGGTCAGTGAGCGACGCGAAGAAACCCAGGCTTATGAAGCGGCTAATCGTGAAAAAGCTGAGAAACTGGCAAAATACCGTGAATTACTGTTGCAGGAAGGTATCGATCCTAACGAACTGTTAAATGGTATGCCGACTGCGCCAGCAGAGAAGAAAAAACGTGCGCCGCGTCCGGCTAAATATCAGTACACTGATGAAAATGGTGAAGTTAAGCAGTGGACAGGCCAGGGCCGCACCCCGTCTGCTATTAAATCAGCCATTGATGCCGGCAAATCACTGGATGATTTCCTGATTTAATTCAGGAGATATAAATGAAAAACCGCCCACTTTGATCAGGCGGTTTTTTCACCGTAAATCATCAGGCACAAGTATCCAATTACCGGCCAGCACTTACCTTTTCCTTCCGCGCCTTGTTATCATGAATCCATCCGTCATCCTGCTTAGGCATTATCCTGAACTCAATAACTGAAAAATCGGCAACCACACTACTGGTAATGTGTTCATTCCATTCCCACAGCCGCTTTATTTATTCCGTGGTTGCGTGTCACGGGCTGTGATAATTTCCAACCCGATCTGCTGACCATAAGAGAGCTCAAGCGTATTGCCATCAGGATCGGCAAAAAATGCCCAGTAACCCACTGGCGCATCAGATTGCTGCGCATCGCGTCGCAACACGCCTTCAAGCCGCGCGCGGGCAACTTTCTCATCTATTTCTTCACGGCTGGCGCAGGCTACGCCAACATGGCCAAATGGTCCCAGCGGGGTATCGTCACTGTTCTCAGGTTGCACCAGCACCAGTGCGAAAGGCCGGGTAAGATCCGACAGCCAGGCCACCTTCTGTGCTTCGGTAAGGCCAGGTTCACGCTGGTGTATCACCTGCATCCCGGCGTAACGCTGATAAAAATCCACACTCATTTCTAAATCGCGAACCTGTAACGCAAGATGAGTGAAACCTGTATCGTTTGACATAGCCACGCCCTGTTTAGCTTGAGCGATTACTCTGCCACAGATGCAATTCAGGATTTGATCACGGATGCTCAGCCGCTATGCTCTTCACACATGACCTGGTTACGCCCTGCTCGTTTAGCGCGATATAACGCCTCATCCGCGCGCTCTATCAGCGCCTGTTTCCCCTGTTGCGAATCAGAAGCAAAGCATACGGCGCAGCCTGCGCTCAGGGTAATGTGTTTTTGCGGCAGTTCAGTGGTGCGATGCGGTATTTCGAGCTGATTGACTGCTGCAATGATGGATTCAGCGAGGGTCAATGCTACTGACAACGGCTGTTCGGGCAGAATGATGGCAAACTCTTCACCACCATAGCGGGCTGTAAGTTCGTTTTTGCTCCGGGCGGTTTCCTTTAGAGTGATGGCAACTTTTTGCAGGCAGTCGTCACCGGCCACATGACCATAAGTGTCGTTGTAACATTTAAAATAATCGATATCTAACAGAATCAATGACATTGGCAGACCGCTAAGCGCCACGTTTTGCAGGCATTCAGTCAGCACCTGATCAAAATGGCGCCGGTTGGCAAGCCCCGTCAACCCGTCACTCTGTGCCAGATTTTCCAGTGCGCGATTAGCAGCGGTCAGCTCATCACGCAATCGCGTCAGCTCAAGCTGATAACGCAGCGTATGCCGTGCCTGACGCAGCACAAATGCGCCTAGTAAAAGAATAACAACCAGCAGAGCCAGGCTCAGAATCAGATCCTGTACCCAGCTTTTTACCCAGTGGTTAAAAAGCGCACGCTTGTCGTATCCTGCGGCAACCACCAGTGGATATCGCTGTGAGCGGACAAAACCAAAGATGCGTTTTTTACCATCGAGCGCAGCGGTCCACTGACCACTGCCTCTGTCCGCATGAGCCAGCATCTTCAGGAAAAGCGGACTCACTGAGAGGTTTTTGCCGATGTAGCTATCCGGCATCGGACGGGCGTAAAGCACCGTACTGTCTGCCAGCATCAGTACCAGCACATCTCCATCGCTGAGTTCATAGTAGCTATAGAAACGGCGGAAATAGTCCACTTTAATCGTAGCCAGTAAGACTCCCTTAAAACCGTTGAAAGCATCATTCACACGAAGCGTAACCGGGATCACCAGCTCGTGAGTGGTACGGCTGCGAAGCACCGGGCCAACATGCAGGTTATTTCTCGGGCTGGCCCGGTGATAATTGAAATATTCACGATCGGAATTATTAATGTCAGGCGGTGTTCTGCTCATGGATGTCGCTATCCACTTTCCCCGCGCGTCATAGTAGAACAAACCATGAAGTTGCGGCAGACGACTCTGCAACAGACGCATCGTCTGGCTTAGTGCCTCTCCGTCCACACCCGACGTAGCGATTTGCTGTTGTAGCTCGCGTTGTACTTCGCGTAATGAGAGTTCGGTTTGCAAAAACGTATCGTCTGCCTGGCGCGCCTGTGACAGCGAAAGATTTACCGCTGTATTTTCAGCTTTATCGACGGTTTCACTCCAGTCCTCCCGCAGCGTCCACAGATTTAAGCCAATCACCGCCACGGTGAGCAATACGCCTGAGAGTATAATACTTCTCAGCAACGGTGAGATTTTTAGCACTTGCTCATCATTTTTTCGGCGAAACTTCATGCCTGTCCTTAATAAACCCTGTTGACTGATTTAAGCACAGTTAATCAAAAGCAAAAAATACAAATCCCGCAATAACTCTTCGATAATGACAACTCAGCTTTAACCAGCATTTTTCGCTTAAATATTCTGCTTTACTGGCTCAAAAATCATCCTTAATGCAGAATTTGCAGCAAATAGAGCTACACTAATGCTTCAAAAATCAGGCGGGGAGATGTTACCCTTGCCGACTGAATAATTTGCACTTGATTGATTAACTTGAGTATTTGAGGAATATTTATGAATAAGAATCTTAGTAGTTTGAATAATATCCGCACGCTTCGTGCAGAGGCGCGAAATATGCCTTTAGATGTGCTGGAGGAGTTACGCCAGAAGTTAGAGACCGTAGTAAAAGAATGTCGTGAAGAGGAAAGCGCGCGGGAAGCAGAAGCCCGTGAGAAAGCGGAAAAACTGGCGTTCTATCATGAGTTATTACTGGAAGAAGGGATTAATCCAGCGGAGCTGATAAATAGCGCATCCCCCGCAGTAATCAGCAAAAAAAAACGCGCGAAGCGTCCGGCGAAATACCGTTATAGTGATGAAAATGGCCAGGTTCGTTACTGGACGGGTCAGGGCCGTACTCCTTCTGTAATTAAAGCGGCGATTGAAAACGGCCAGTCGCTGGATGAATTTCTGCTATAGCGGCGATAAATTCCTGCCGGAATGTTGACCGCCATTACGCGGGAAGCTTCCGGCATGCAAAGCCACAGGGCGCACACAGTCACCCAGGTCTGGTCACTCACCATCAGGCCCACTGTCTCATCGATAATCAACGGTAATGCGCCACGAAAGGTCTGGCGCTACTCGCTGGGAAAGACCTCAAATCGGGATTCAAAACGCTGACGAATTGAAACAGGCGAATCAAAAACCGATTTTTCTACTACAGTGCTGATGGAAGATGCCCTGACAGCAGTAATGCCTGCTGAAGTAATCAGACAATCGTCACGGGCAATAAAGGGCATTACTGTCGAGATGAACCTGCGGAAAACGCTCACAGAAGTCACGCTCAAATTCCCGGTGCGTGGCACCCTGATGCTGATCAAGCAACCCTGCATAAGCCCGTGAGTCTGCTGGCTGCTAAAAACGGCAGCAGAACCCTGGGAGCGAGCCATCGAATTAACTGAGTTGCAGGCTAATCCGGTGACACTGACTGGGCTGCAAAGCCCTCATTATGATCATGTCAGCCTGGTTCTTCGGCGCGGACCATCGCCGATGGTATAGAGATACGCCAGGCTATCAGATAGTTGCCGCATGGCACCGCAACAATGCAGAATGTTCTACAGCGAAATGGTTAAGCGTGGCAGCCAATGAGGTCATCGCTGCGGGGCTGGCTGATGGACTACTGGCAAAATAAAGATAAAAAAATGCCGCAGTTGGCTGCGGCATAACATGTCAGATTCGCATCAGAAATCGGCTTTCAAGACAACACGGTAATTGGCTTTACCAGCGCGAACGTGATCCAGCGCTTTGTTGATGTCCGACATCGGGAAGAACTCAACCTGTGGGGCAATATCCGCACGAGAGGCGAGTCGCAGCAGCGAACGCAGCTGGCCTGGTGAGCCGGTTGATGAACCGGTCACTGCTTTGTCGCCCTGGATCAACTCAAAAGCATTGACTTCAATCGGCTTCATTACTGCACCCACGGTATGGAATTTACCTTGAGGTGCCAGCGCTGCGAAATACGGTTTCCAGTCCAGGTCGACCGCCACGGTGCTCAGGATCAGGTCAAATCGACCCGCCTGCTTCTTCAGGGCTTCAGGATCCCGACTGTTAACCACTTCATCTGCGCCCATATCCAGGATCGACTGCTTTTTATCTGGCGTTGAGCTGAATGCGACGACTTCGACACCCATAGCGTGCAGAATTTTGATCGCGATATGGCCCAGTCCGCCGATACCAATTACACCAACACGGCTGGTAACAGCGATGTTGCTCATAAGCAGCGGTTTAAACACGGTGATACCGCCACACAACAGCGGTCCCGCACTCGCCGCGTCCAGTTTTTCCGGCAGCGGGATAACCCATTGCCAGTCAGCCCGCAGCTTTTCGGCAAAGCCACCTTTATTCATGATGGTCGGGATGCTGCCCTGCTGACAGTTAACCTGCTCACCGTTGATACAGGCATCGCAATGCTGACAGCTTTTGGCTGTCCAGCCAATTCCTACACGCTGGCCGACAGAGAGACCTTTGCTCCTGGCCGCTTCGCCCAGGGCAGAGACGCGGCCAATCACTTCATGTCCTGCAATCACCGGGAATTGAGAGATGCCCCACTCGTTGTCGATCATCGACAGATCTGAGTGGCAGACGCCACAATATTCGACCTGGACTTCGACTTCTTCGGCTGCCAGTTCGGCGGCATCGTACTCATAGAGTTCAAGGGCCTGGCCAGCCTGCATGGCTGCATAACTTTTAATTTTCATTCATACCTCTGCGTGGTTAATCACTGACAAGTGTAACAACTGAAAGCCCGGCTTGCCTGACCGTTGCGCTTACAGCGCACTTTTTTGTCTTTTGTGCTGATAAATCAGCCATTAACCTGCGCACCGGAGAGCGTCTGCAGCACCTTGAGTTGCGCAACAGCTTCCTGCATCGCATCCATTCCCTGCGTCAGTTCACGCAAGCTGCCGAGGTGCTTCGCAATATCGGCGCGCTCATGTCGGGTCTGCTGATTCATGGCAGCCAGCGTATCGGCCGCGTTGATGCTGTGCTCTGCCATCTGCGCGGCGGTTTGCGCCGAATCACTGGCCACCAGCCGGATACGTGAAATGGTGGAGACCGCCTCTCCAATGTTACTGGCCGTGGCTTCGGCCTGCTCTTTCGATGAGTGCGCCAGACGACGAACTTCGCCCGCGACCACCGCAAATCCCCGACCCGCCTCGCCTGCGCGTGCCGCTTCTACCGCGGCATTCAGCGCCAGTATGTTGGTCTGGAAAGCAATATTGCTGATGCCATGTGTAATCTCATTGATACCGTTGGAAATCTTTTCCAGATCGTCCAGACCATCATCCAGCCGGCCCTGCGCCTGCTGACTCTCAGTGGCGATATTGCTGATGTTACGGATGCTACTTTCTGCGAGACTCAGTGTTTCGCCCTGGCTCTGCGTGGCCGTCTCCAGCACAGGCAGCGCTTCCATCAGCGGTGTCAGTGCCTGCTGATAGTTGATAACCCGATCCAGTACCCGCGTCTGAATGCTGTTTAGCGCCTCCCAGCGTCGCAACGCCCGTTGCGCGTAATGTGCCGCATACCCAGCATACTCCACCGGAAACTGGCTCATCGCTTTGACGTCATGGTTGAAGAACACCAGTGCAGAGAGTGTCTGATTAATTGGCACGCCCAGAATTTCGCCAAAGCTGGAAAAACCGGCGGCGGCGATCCCTTTGAAGAAGTGGGCATTGTGCAGCTTATCGGCATTGCCGACCCGGCGCAGGATACAATCGTTCATCAGAATTGCCGCCGGTTTGCCATGCTGAGCGGTAAAAGCCTGCCACTCCTGCTGCGTCGCCTGTTTGAAGTCTTTCTCCTCCATCAGGAACAGACGATCACCAAACTCGAGGTCACAGAAAAACTGCACACCACCCGATTCAATTTTAGCGATCGAGCGGATAAAAAACTCGTCACCGACCTTAACGCCGAAGGTTAACCCCTTTAGCTGCTCGGTCAGTTGTGCTTCGTTGCAGTTAAGATGTTCACACAGCGCTGCAACAAACGGTTGCTGCTGGCCCTGGCGGTTAAACACGGAGGTTACGGTGCGCGCAATCGGATCGGCTTCGGCAATCAGCCAGCTCTGATCGCGTGGCGTAAAGTTCTGGCTTTTGAAGGGTGCAAAAGATTTTCCTGGCGCCATCTGACAGAACACGATCACAGCCTTGCCCTGTAGCACCTTTCCGCCGGTGCCAATCCAGGTGCCATCAAAGGTAATTTTGCCACCCGCTGAACCGCCAATAGCCAGGCAGGGAAAGCGCCCGCTGTTGTACCAGGCCTGCATCAGAAAGCCTTCTGACGCCGACAAGCCGTCGCAGTAAATCATGGCGAAAGTACGATCGGCCGAGAGCGGCATCCGCACCTGCAATCGCGCCAGCTCCTGCTGGATGGCAGTGATGCGCTGGCTGGCGGTCTGCGTATCGGTGACATGCAGATCGATAATATGCGTCTCATGACGGGCGATCAGACTGTCTGGCAACCAGAGATAGCTTCCCTCTGGGCCATTGCCCTCACAATAGGTACTCTGCTGTCGGCTACTGCTCAGCGCACCGTTAGAGGAGAGCGTCAGCACCGTCAGATCGGCGGAATTGAGGCGCTGCCAGGCCTGACTGACCCGCTGAAAATCGGCTTCAGGCGGCACAAAGGTCATCAGGATCCCGCCCGCACGAGAGCTTAAACCAATGGAGGCCAGTGAATCTGGCAACGCCCGACAATCGTAGGTACCGTTCGCTGGCTGACTGCTACGCATAAGACGGGCAACAGGCAGGCATCTTTTGATCGTCTCAAGGATCGGCATATTATTTTCACTTTTATTTTAGTAGGTTGCGCAAAATTCGCGCTTTCTGGTATGTATAAAAGGAGGGCTAAAAGCAGGTCCGTTCGCGTTCAGAACTCGTCGCGAAGTGCCGGGTTCATCATTGATCGGCGCGCTCAACGCAAGTTGATTATCGCCAGTAGCGGGAAAACCTTTAACGATCGCTGCTGTTGGTTTTATGAATTTGTTTGTTAAATGTCAGTGGCATAACAAAAGCCAGAGTAGGAGTTCGCCGGGAAGTTATAAGGCTGGTCACTCTTGTTTACGGGCTGCGATGCTGACTCACCGGTGCGATTATAGTCATAGCAAATATCAATACAAAGGATGGCTCCAGGTACAATCAACATCCCTATTGATTATGACCCGAAGATGCGATCCTACGCTGCAATTCAGACATATGGGCGCGACTCCGTCCACTGCACGGCGCCTCATGCTCAAATGTGTTGCAGATAATGAACGTCTTTCTTTTAAGCAGGCGTTACGCCGTGACGAGTGGCGCTGGCAGTGTATTTCCCGAACCGTAGCCCATTGAACCCATTGCCTCCTGTTGTTCACCCTGCTGACGCCAGAACCAATCGCGCAGTGCCCCCGCGGTTGATCATAGATTTCAGGCTGTACATTTGCATAACCGAAGCGGGCGACTATGCTTCCTGATGTGACTAGCTAGTCCTTTTTATCTAATGGAACATTGATATGAGGTCTTCCTATGACACAACAGAAATACAGAGGTGGTGCCGGTAATTTTGCCAACGATCCAGAGCGTGCGAGCGAAGCTGGCAGTGCAGGAGGCAAAGTCAGTGGGGGCAATTTCAAAAACGATCATGAAAAAGCCAGGGAAGCCGGTCGGAAAGGAGGCAAGATTAGTCGCCGTCCTTCTAAGTAATTCTGAATAAAGCGCTTTAGGAAGTTTTACGCCATGGAGTGGCATCTCTCCCGTTATCGCTCCCCGATTTTCTAAGCTGTTTAGAATGCCCTGCATTACATTTAACGCTGATGTCTTACACAAAACGGTAAATGCTTATGTCTTTCACATATCTTTCTGATTTGTAAGTCTTTATCGGCGGGATGTTAATGATTAATGCAGCGGGGCATCGACCTGGTATTTAGCGGAATGGAAGAGATGATCGATGGCGCATAAAACCCTGTCTGAGATAAAAGGCAGATTAACGCAAGGAGATGGTTTTCAGATGAGTTCTCCTTCTGTTCCATTGTGAGATATATTGGCTGCATTATCGTGAAATTTTCTCTGCATAACAGGTAACCCCGGCAATGGCTCTGATCCCCAAAAACTACTCACGGTTGGAAAGCGGCTATCGTGAGAAAGCACTTAAAATCTATCCATGGGTTTGCGGACGCTGCTCACGCGAGTTTGTTTATTCAAACCTGCGCGAGTTGACGGTTCACCATATCGATCATGACCATACCAACAATCCGGAAGATGGCAGTAACTGGGAGCTATTGTGTCTCTATTGTCATGATCACGAGCATTCAAAGTACACCGAGGCTGACCAGTATGGCACCCGCGTGGTGGCAGGCGAAGATGCACAAAAAGATGTGGGTGAAGCTACGTACAATCCGTTTGCTGACCTAAAGTCGATGCTTAATAAGAAGAAATAATCCCCGAACTTTCAGACTGTCAGGCCTTTTCAATACGGTCTGGCAGGCTCATTCCCGACCCTGATGCATAACTCCCCTCGCACTGACACACCTGCTTAGCGCTATCGAGGTTAACGCAGAGAGCGACTGCGTCATGAAATCCGCGTTCTTTAAGTATAGCGGTTCACAATCGAAATCTTTCTGACTCGCAATCAGCGCCATTTTCGGACCACATTAACTGCAAATAAGAAATACCACCGGCTTACATTGAGTGATCATGGGCTCGCATTTATCCTGCCCGGCTCATAACCCATTTTGCCGGGCTCACAATAATTGAAAATGGATTTTATGTTGGAAAAAAAACGGTAACACGCTGGTTACCGTAAGTAATGATTCATTTGACGGGTTTATTTTGCAAGACTTTCGGCGATCATTCCCGGATCGGCTACCTCAGATACAATAATCAATGCATCAATACCCCAACTTTCTGCATAATCTTTTCCGGAGAATTCTTGTTCGTAGATGAGTTTATCTGATGTGCTGTATTTCCAGACATTACCCGCAAACCATGAACAATTATTTAGTGCACTGTATACACCATGTCGACCTTTGGCTGGTTTTTTCCCCATAGCTGCCCCAATAAGATCACTAACGACATTCAGACCCGGGATGATTAACTTTTCCAGCCTTTCAATACCCGTGGCATCGATTGGAACAATACGCTGGTAAGCAAACCCTCTCTGCGGAGTATCGTTGGTTTCGCCATTAGTATCACCGTTATGTACATAACCAAACTCATCGTGATAAGCATAAGTATCGCAATCACCCTCAACTTCACTGTGAAAAATGATGATCCAGGCATGTCCGAAACTCCCACCCCCAAACATACTGCCCAGGGCTGCCATGACTTGTTTTCCTCTTTCGTCCTTATCATCAGGGTACTTTGCAGCGACTTCATTTGCAGTTTTGATAACTGCATCCAAATCAGTTCGTTCCGCTGTTCGGTTGGTCCGGATACAAATCTGAGGATATCCAACAGAAGGATCGCCAGTTGGATTTGTATGTGAGGGATCAGTGTCACCCAATTTAACACTCTCAATACTTTCTCGATTCATTTTAGTTCCTCTCTTATCTATTCCTTAACAAGGAAAAACTTTTCATTGATTGAATACAAACAAGAACAAAGCATATTCTTGTTAAGAAAGTATTTTATTCCAAAGTATATTTTGAAGGTAGCTCAATGGAATTGGTTTTTTATAAGCCAACCCAAAACAGTCAATCCGGTGAGGAAGTCCTCCTGTCTCATTTATTTTTTATCGCATCGCGGTGCTACATTTGCCTTATTAAAGTCAGACACGACCGTTTTCATCATTATGGTGCTCACGGCTATGCCCGTGTTCAACCCGAGAACAGAACCTTACCCTTAAGACACAAATTGTTCGTGCTACCGGTCGTAAAATCCTTCGTGCAGAAAAAGCCAGCGGAAGCCGCCGAACCGGAAGATATTCTGACGACCAAAGCGGTTGACCTGCTGGCGATGGAAACAGGATACCAGACAGGTGAAAAGCCGATGACCGCCACACAGGTTGAATCCGTGCTGTCAGGTCAGCTGGATTATCTGGAACCGGCGCTCACGCGGCATGGTTACCGGCTGATGGATAGGGTGGAGCAGTTCGATGCAAAACCTGCTGAAACCAGGGCCTTATTTAACAATCAGTTAGACCCTGCCCGCACCGCCGAGCTACGCGAAAAAAGGCTGGCAGTCGGTTTGCCAATATGACGATGTTGATTTGCAGTTATTGTGAGCCCGGCAAAGTGAATTGCGAGCTGCTACATTTCGGCTCCAGGCTGAAGACAACGGTCACACACGATTGCTGCGATAATGCCGCCGGCAGCCACCCTGAGGTAGCATCGTATACACTACAGTGCTGAAAACAGCTTCATAAACGATCGTCTCTTTTTTACCTGCGCTGATGTTCAGCGCCCAACCGGAAAACTGCCATGTTTCACCTGATTTTCAGCTTACCCAGCTGGTATGTTATCGCGCGCGTCATTATTCCCTTGTCCCTGCCACTGGCTATAAAAATCCTGCTCTCAGCACTGGCGCTGCTGGCCTCACAGTATCTGCTGGTAAGCCGGTTCACCTCGGGTGGGATCTTCTCCGCTGAAATGCCCCGCATCATCATCATTCTATTTAACTGGGCATACAGCACCGTGCTGCTGCTGGCACTGCTTCAGATGCTGATGGATGCGATCATGCTGCTCGCCCTGCTGTTACGTCATCCGCTGGAACTGGTTCCCGGTGTTCGCTATCTGACCGTGGTGCTGGCGATGGCGCTGGCTGCCTTTGGGGTACAGCAGGCAATACGGGTGCCGCCAGTCAAAGAGGTGACGCTGATGCTGCCTAACCTGCCAGTTGAGTTCCAGGGCTATCAGCTCCTGCAGCTGACCGACCTGCACATCACCCGATTGTTCAACGCTGCCTGGACCGCCGCAATGGTCGAACGGGCAATGGCTCTCAAAGCCGACCTGATTGTGGTCACAGGCGATGTGATCGATGGCAGTCTGGCGCATCGACGGCATGACGTTGCGCCGTTGCGCGGGCTTGCCGCACCCGACGGAGTATGGGCCATCACCGGCAACCACGAATATTTCTTCCACCAGGCGATCTGGACGGCACATCTGGCCTCACTGGGGCTGCAACCTCTGCTCAACAGCCATACCGTTATCCAGCGTGGAACAGCAAAACTGGTGATTGCAGGCCTGCCGGACGCCTCTGCACCCGGCAGAAACGCGACCGGCCCGAACCTGACCCACGCGCTGGAACAGGCGCCTGAAAACGCACCCGTGATTCTACTGGATCACCAGCCACGCAATGCACGCCAGAACGCAGCGCAAGGCGTGGATGTGCAGCTCTCTGGCCACACGCATGGCGGCCTGATTATCGGGCTGGACCGGCTGTTTGCTAAACCCAACGCCGGGTTTGTTTCCGGGCTTTATCAGGTCGGCGGGATGCAGCTCTATGTGAATAACGGTACTGCGCTGTGGCCAGGCATGGCGGTCAGGCTGGGCCGTCCCTCGGAACTGACGCGGATTACCCTGTGTCGCCAGCCGTAATCGTGTGACGAAACAGCATCAGGAAAGTGCGGTTTTCGCAGGTGTGCATAAGCTTGTGTGAGACAAAGGAGATCACCATGACGATGTTATGTACGGCCTGCGGTACCGCTTATCCCACTCAGCCCCCTCATCAGCATTGTAAAATCTGTGATGATGAACGTCAGTACGTTCCGGCAGCGGGTCAGCGCTGGATCGCATTTGATGCGTTGCGCGCCAGTCATGCCAATAAGTGGACGGCCCACAGCGATGCACTGTTAAGCCTTAAAACTGTGCCTGAATTTGCAATCAACCAGCGCGCATTTCTGCTGCGTACGCCGCACGGCAACGTACTGTGGGATTGCATTGCCAATCTAGATGACGCTACATACACGCTGATCGCGGCACTCGGCGGCATTGATGCTATCGCGATTTCGCATCCGCATTACTACACCACCATGCAGGCGTGGGCTGAGGCGTTTAGTGCACCCATCCATCTGCATGCCCGGGATCGGCAATGGATTGTGCGGGAGAGTCCGCATATCCAGCTATGGCAGGGAGAGTCAATGACGCTGATGCCCTCTGTGATGCTGTTACGGCTGGGAGGCCATTTTCCGGGTGGCAGCGTGCTGCACTGGGACGAGGGCGAAGGAGTCATTCTGGCGGGGGATATTATTCAGGTCACGCCGGGGGCGCATGGCGTATCGTTTATGTGGAGCTACCCGAACATGCTGCCGCTGTCAGCCGCCACGGTAGGCGACATTCTGCATCGGCTCTCCGGCATAAAGTTTGGACAGCTTCATGGCGCGTTTGAAGGTCAGGATATCTATCAGCAGGCAAAAGAGACAGTCATGCGGTCGGGAGAGAAATATCTCGCCTGTCTTCAGGATCATCAGGCGTAGTGGACGATCAACGCGGAGAAGAGAACAGCCGCCCACAGGTGGCGGCTGTTTTAACGTCATTATGTGGTCTGGAACACCGCAACCATGGTACGTAACTGTCCTGCACGCGAGGCCAGCTCCTCAGCAGAGGTGGCAGACTCTTCGACCAGTACGGCGTTCTGCTGCGTGACCTGATCCATCTGGTTCACCGCAATGTTGACCTGCGAAATACCACTGCTCTGCTCCTCGGATGAAGAAGAGATATCGCGCATAAGCTGCGAGGTCTGCTCAATGGCGCTGACGCTCTGTTTTACCTTGTCACCAGCGTTTTGCGCCATCGCGATCCCTTCCTGGGCATGATTCACCGACTGTTCAATCAGACTCTTAATCTCTTTAGCGGCACTGGCTGAGCGCTGTGCCAGTGCCCGCACTTCTGACGCGACAACCGCAAAGCCTTTGCCCTGCTCACCGGCACGTGCTGCTTCTACCGCTGCATTCAGCGCCAGAATGTTGGTCTGGAAGGCGATGCTATCAATGACCGAAGTAATCTCTTCAATCTGGCCCGAGCTGCCACGGATTTTATGCATGGTTTGCATTACCGAATCCATCGCCGCACCGCTTAACAGGGCCGCCTGCGTGGCCGACTCCGCGCGGACAGAGGCAAAGCGCGTGTTATCCGCATTCTGCTGAATGATTGCCGCCAGTTGCTCCATGCTGGCCGCCGTCTCAGCCAGCGAAGCTGCCTGCTGTTCGGTGCGCGACGAGAGGTCACCATTGCCACGGGCAATCTCTTCCGAGGAGTTGGCGATGGTAGCCGCATTACCTTTGATATCGGAAACCAGCTGGGCAAGACGCTGCTGCATCCGCATCAACGCACTCAGCAGCTCAGCCATCTCATTACTGCCGGAAATGGTCAGCTGTGCCGTCAGATCACCGGCTGCCACACGACTGGCAACTTCAACCGCCTCTTTAACCGGACGGGTAACAGAACGAGTGATCATGGCTGCCAGTAAGATTGACAGCAGCGCAATCGCCAGCAGGCCAGCCAGCAGCAGATACTGTGCCTGACGACGCTCATCGATTTGTGATTGCAATAGCGCCTGCAGGCGGCCGCTACTCTGGTTGCCAAGCCCGACGTAGCGGTTAATCGCCTCGGTAAAGACTCTGACATATTCCACCGGCGAAATGGTGATCTGTCCCGTTACGATGGCACCTTCAGCCAGCTGCAATGCACTCAGCACCTGCTGTTTCGCATTCAGCGTCAGATCACCAAAGGTGCTCTTGAGATCGGGTTCAATAGTAAACACCTTATCCATATTACTGCTGAACTGCGACAGTGCTATTTTGCCATTATCAATCTGAAATGCCAGACGGCTGCGATCGGCATCAGATACTTTACCGCTGGCAATCAGCGAAGCGCCGTTTCCGCGAATCTGGCCCAGCGTTTCAGTGAGCAGCGGCAACCGGCCAAAAATGCTGACGATCAGTTGATAGGTATTTAAATCGGCATCCAGTGACAGTTGGTAAAAATCCAGCACATCCTGATTGGTGTCCAGCACAACCTGAATCAGATGAGTATGCTGTGTCAGGCTGCTCGCCAGTGTCAGTCGCCCGCCATTCAGATCCTCCTGTAACTGACGCCACTCCTGATTGACCTGCTCAAGCCGCTTTAATGGCTGCGCCTGCTCATCGCTTTGACGCAAATCGGCAGTAATGCTCTCAGACAAACTATTAATCTGTGTCACCAACGCCATCCGCGGCGGGTTATCCGGTTTGTTCTGACCAATCGCGATTGCGCTTTCAGCCCGATGACGCTGTAGCAGGTTCAGTAGCTGAAGAACTTTTTTCTCAACCGGAATACCGGTGAGTTCAACTTTCTTTGTGTCAATAAGCTGGTTACCGGTCTGGATAAACAGAAAGGTAGGTAAAATAAACAGCACCAGCGCAAAGGATCCCAGTAACAGGAACTTCGCTGGCAAATTAATCCGGTCGAGTATTTTTTTCATTCTTTTCCGCTCTGATGTATGAGGCGTGCTGGTGATTTAATGCACAAAAAAGTTGTGTAATTTTATTATTTTCACGATTTTTTCATTTATGCCCGAAGGCTGATTTCATTCAACACTCAGCCGCCAGAAGGCAATGAATCTCACATGGTTAAATATATAGCCAGATCACAACACCCGAGAGTATAGATTGCGAATGGTTATTTTACAGTGAATAAATAGACGATAATTATTGCAGAATAAATCTAAGGCAAATTATAAAATAACCTTATAAATTAGAAAGATAAAATTAAAATACCGCTTAAAAAAATAAAGTCGTTAGCCAGACTTCAGCATCACTGCTTTGAAAAAAATAAATTAAAGTAAAACCTGTCGCAGCCGATAACCGACATTCTGGTTTTATCTGAATAGACTACCATTACGTTCATCGCCCTGCTTTTAAATTTCGCACTAATCAAAACCCCCTAATAAAATAACGCTAAATAGTTATATCCGTGTCAGCGCATAAATGAAATCGTTTTCATTTCGATTAAAAAAATCACCGCTCTGAGATGAAGAGTAATAATAAGCAAAAAAAAGCCTCTACTGCGTAGAGGCTTTTCAGACCGGGGTTAACGTTTAAAAGCTTTCCCAGTTTGCTTTGTTCAGATCAACACTCTGCCGCTCAGACTGGGGGGTTTTCAATGCCGGACGAAACGCTGCAGCAGGCTGCTGTGCCGACAGGTGGGTTGCGTTTTCAACAGTAAAGGTTGCCACCAGTGCCGACAGCGTTCCGGCCTGCTCCTGCAGCGACTTAGAGGCGGATGAAGCTTCTTCCACCAACGAGGCGTTTTGCTGCGTCACTTCATCCATTTGCCCAATCGCCTGATGAACCTGCTCAATGCCTTTGCTCTGCTCAGAAGTGGCTGCCGCAATTTCATTGACCAGATCGGCCACCTGCTGAATCGCCTGACGGACATTCTCACTGTTTGATCCTACGCCGCTTGCCTGCTCTAAACCATGTTCCACCTGTGAAACCGACGTTGAGATTAGATCTTTGATTTCGCGCGCGGCAGACGAGGATCGCTGCGCCAGATTACGCACTTCAGAGGCGACAACGGCGAAGCCACGACCATGTTCGCCCGCACGTGCTGCTTCGACTGCTGCGTTAAGTGCCAGAATATTCGTCTGAAACGCAATGCCCTCAATCAGCCCAGTGATTTCAGAGATTTTGGCAGAACTGCCACGGATCTCATCCATGGTGCTAAGCATCTGCTTCACTGCCGTGCCATTCTGGATCGACATGTGGTTGGCGTTATTCGCCAGGCTACTGGCCTGATGCGCACCTTCTGAGTTCTGACGTACCGTTTCGCTCAGCGTTGCCATGCTGGCAGATGTCTGCTCCAGTGACGCCGCCTGTTCTTCAGTGCGCGCAGAGAGATCTTCGTTGCCCGCGGCAATCTGCGTTGCGCCGGTACTGACCGATTGTGCGGCGTGACTGACCGAGAGCAGCGTGTCAGAAACTCGCGCCAGCAACTGGTTAAACGCCATCGCCGTTTTGCCGATCTCATCCTTACTGGTGACTTCCGCGGTATGGGTCAGGTCGAGGGTATGACTCACCTGCGTCATAGTATTGACCATACCAGTGAGGTTCTTTTTGATCCCGAGGATAACCTTGACCGAGAAGGCTGCCAGTAACAGAATCACCAGTAACGATCCGCCCGACATGGCCCAAAGTGTCTGAGAGTAAACGCGCTTGTTCTCAACCCTGAGTTGTTCACCAATAGCGATATTTAGCTGAATCTGACGGGTAAAATCTGCTTCCATTTTACGGTTTGCGGCTCCGATTCCGTTTTCACCCTGCAGAAGCGGGAGCGATACCAAATCATTTTGCGCGCGCGATGCAGCAAGAAAAGCCGGTAGTGCATTACGAACGGCATCCAGATTTTTATAGGCCTGCTCGGTCATCGCCTTGTCTTCATCACTGGATATGTCATTCGCCATATAATAATCATCTAGCGACTTAATCTGCTGAAGCAGATTCTCAATACGCTCTTCCTCAGCCGGCAGTTTCGAGGCATCGGTGATGCTCTGATGACGATATAAAGCAACACCCAGTTGGTTGGTGGCACTGATCGATTTATTAAGATCGCGAATGCTGGGAATCGCGTTCGCCTGTACATATTCGAAACGGGCTTGAAAACCCGAAATGACTGATAAAGAGATAATCACCAGCGCAATCAGCGACATTGCAAGCAGTGAGAAAATCAATACCAGACGCTGTGTAATAGTCATAAACGCCTCAGGGAAGAAAATTATTTTGAAAAATTTTTTAAAGCTGGATCGTTCTTATCGGCGACAGCACGCGGGCCTTTAATCAATAACGGGAAATATATTTTTTTCTTTTTCCTTGCGCCTAACACAGCGTGAACTATGCAAAATAAGAGTCTGCATTTATTTAATTTTATTTTGATACATCTTTTTACATCCTTTCATCATCTAACAATCTGGCCTCCTGCACGCTGGATGTTCTTCAGTGACGTATGGTCAGAATTTACCGTTGGTAGTGATTCATTGAAATCTGATGATTAGCCCGCTAATTCAACAGTGGTGCTGACGATAATCGATTAAGCAAAGTACATTCAGATACAGGATGATGTTGCAGCGAAATCAACAGCAGCAGGGTTTATGATCACAGTAAAGCAGCATGCCCCCTATTCGACAAAATACCAGAATGGCGGCTTGTCATCAGAATCTCTGATAAGACGGTGGAGAGCTGTCCGCCGGATCATGCGTCCCTGCCTGAAATTTTAGCCATTTGCGGCAGGGCCAGATTAAATCAGTGAGATCACTGGCGGAATGCTGAATCTGGTCTATGCTCACTGGCCCGACCAGGCTTTCGTCTGTTGGATCGCAATAACGCTTAAAATAAAAAAAGGTAGTCATCATGGATTTAACCACATTTGAAACCAGAACCGGTCTTTGGCCACACATGCAGTTTACAGATGTTGAATATGAAGTGTGCAGCGCTGGCGTTGAGATCTATGCTATTGATGTTAGTCGCCAGACCAAGAGTAAGCTGTTTATCTGTCGTGTCGCAAACGAACAGCAGGCGGCATCGCTGACTGCACAGTTCAAAGAGTGGTTGCCAAAGTTAAAGCTTAAAAAACGCAAAGTCGCACTAAATCTGGCGCGCATGGCGTGCGAAAAGAGCTATCCCGCGAATCCTAAATTTCAAGATCGATCTGACATGCGTCGAAACACGTCCAGGTTCTGATGCCTGCTTCAGCCTGAACCTATGACAAGGGGCAGGCTGTTCTGCTCTGCGGCTCCGTAGCACGTTTTAATCGCGTACAGCAGGAACCTGGAACACGCGGCAATCCCCGGGTTCCAGCGAGATATCTTTGAAAGTCGTGATATGCATTTCTATCCAGGTGTTCGCGGCCCGAAGTGTGTGCGGTGAGTTGCGTTGTTCCAGTTGTGCCACAAAATCCCTTGTACTCACCGTGCACTGACCTGTGCCATCCCGCCTCATCGCCTCTCTGAATGCTGTCCAGACCTCATCATCCTTTGACATGTTATTAACCTCACAACGGCGCCTGATTCAAAAAACTGTATGTATAAACAGTATAAGCATTCCCTTAAGGGGTCAAGTCTGCTCTTTTAACCTCGTTCAGGTTGCTGCGCGACACCTGAATCCCGGCCACTTTTAATAGAACCTGCAGGCAAAGCGGGACTTTAATCCTAATCTTAGAAATCGTTTTCATATCTGATTAAGCTACTGATTAAAAACATGATTACATATTGTTAGTATTTTAATTGTTTGATATCTAACTAAAAAAATCGTTAATCATAGCGGCATCAGCATCGGTTTTGCCCTATCTTTAAATGGCTCTGTAACGAAATCCACTTCTGTTACAAAGTGATCTGACTCCTACCCTTGCCCCCTTTTACAGGGGGCACTTTTTCAGATAACTCAGATGTCGACACCTGCTTGTCTCTGCAGACAGCCCATATTCAGGCGTTTCGGGCAAATCTGTTGATGAAATGAAAGGAGGCGTATCTGGAATAGTCATGGATTTTTAATCCTGATATGTCATTAGCTGAGCTGACGTTACTAAGGTGTCCAAAACAGCTGCTTGACGATCAAGACAATTCTTAAAATATCAGAGAAGAAAATTTTTACCTGCTTAAAAAGCCCACCAGCATAAACAGGGTAAAGAGAAAAAAAACGTGTTAAAACCAGGCACGACAGATTGACCGGAGCCTTATAAGGGATGCCGTAACGTTATAATAATGCATTCTATCCGCTGTTCGCCCCCGCTATGCCGGGAACTTTCCGTTCCCCTTCATTTTTTCGCCAGAATATGGTCGCAAAGCGAGCTGTTGTGCTGATTCTTAAATCATAAGGTATCGTCTGGACCCATAGCCAGATTAATGCCGCAAGCACAAAGCCATATTGACCGCAGTTGTGCCCTTTACCATCAATATTTGTATGGTATGTTAAATTGGTAACTTCCTGTCATGTGAGTCTACTTATGCTCTCCACTCTAATTTACCGTAGCCAGCTTGCGGAGTCTGTCTCACCAGAGAGATTGAAGGCGCTGGTGGAGCGCGCCAGTATCAGGAATACCGAGGTTGAAGTCACCGGGATCCTGCTCTATGACGGGCAGCACTTTTTTCAGGTGCTGGAAGGTAACGTTAACAACGTTCACACGGTTTTTCAGCGTATTAGTCAGGATGAACGGCACTTTAACGTGATTGAACTGATGTGGGATTATGCCCCTGCACGTCGGTTCGGCCATACCGGTATGGCCTTATTTGATTTGCGTGACTATGAGAAGCACAGCGTGGTGGATGCTCTGCTTAAACGGGTCACTCTGAACGATGAAAGGATTCGACCTGATCGGGTAGTAAAGTTCCTGCGCTCATTCGTCGAGGGACGGGATAAAGAGACGTTTATCCGGATTGACCCTGCCAGCCAGTGGACGCTGAACCCCCCCCTCCCCTCCACGACTCAGCCATCCTGGCAACCGGCACCGGAGCAGCGCTGCGAATTTGCGCTACAGCCTATTGTGGATCCATCAAATCGTCGGATCGTTTCTTGTGAAGCACTGATACGCGGCAAGTGCGGTGCATCACCCGCCGAGTATTTTTCACAGCTGCATGAAACTGAGCGCTATCAGGCCGATCTGCACTCTAAAACCTACGCTTTCCAGCTTGCCAGCCATCTGGGACTGCAGGAGCAGACGCTCTCCGTCAACCTGCTGCCCATGTCGCTGGTGGTGATAGACGATGCCGTTGAACATCTCATCCAGCAGATAAGACAGCAGGGTTTACGGCCGGAGCAGGTGGTGGTTGAAGTGACCGAAGACGAGATCATCTCGCGCTTTGACGCATTTCAGTTCGCTGTACAGCAACTGAAAGCAGCCGGAATCAGTCTGGCGCTAGACGATTTTGGTGCCGGTTTCGCAGGCCTGTCGCTGTTAGCCGATTTCCAGCCCGACAAAGTTAAAATTGATCGTAAGCTAATCACCGATATCCACCGCAGCGGCCCGCGTCAGGCGATTGTAAGAGCCATCCTTAAATGCTGCCAGGCGCTGGAAATTACGGTCATTGCCGAAGGCGTTGAAAAAATTGAAGAGTGGCTCTGGCTGGAAGGTGCCGGGGTACACTATTTCCAGGGCTTTCTGTTTGCGCGCCCTGCCCTTAACGCCTTGCCTGCAGTGAGCTGGCCAGCCCGACGCCCGGCATAATGACAGCCGAGATTATCCTTTTTCTGCCTCCCCTTTTGCTCATAGTTTGATGCGGCTCACACCGCTTCGCTGCAAAAAGCAAAAGCTGTGCCATGCTTGATCCATCTGACAGCCATCAGGCAAAACAGATATTCATCAGGTCCCTGGATAATAATCGGAAATGGGAGATTCACCATGAACGAAGATCGCATTGGCGGTAACTGGAAGCAGTTCAAAGGTAAGGTCAAGGAAAAATGGGGCGATCTCACGGATGATGATATGACCGTTGTAGAAGGGAAACGTGATCAGCTGGTCGGTAAAATTCAGGAACGCTATGGCTACGAGAAAGATCGTGCCGAAAAAGAAGTGAAAGAGTGGGAAGATTCCAATAAGTACCACTGGTAACCTCTTCTTTACCGCCGGGTGTCTCTGCGCCCGGCACCTGCCCTGCCTCCTCCCTGTTTAGTCATCTCTATCTGCTGACATCTTAGTTCCTGATGCGGAGAGAGATTATGGAAATGATTGTTTCTTTATTTATCCCCGGCGCGCATACTGCGTCAATCTTCCCTGATCGTGGGGTCTCAAAGCCGTCCGGATATTATCTATGCCTCAGCACTCTACTGACACCGTATGTGGTCTCGTCGGTGTTCTTCCTGAAACCCTGCGCCGCTGGCGTCGTGCCGGACTGATAACGCCGCCTGGTCCTGCTGGCTACTCAGATAGTCAGCTCACGCGCGCGCTCTATGTACGTGAAATGACCTCTGGAGGCCATACGCTGTTTGACATCCATGCGGTACTGAACTGGCCCCACGTGGCGCTCCCTGGCGGCTGGGCCTGCCGGGAGGAGGATATGTTACAACTGCTGTCGAATAATCCGGACGCAGATGTCGATCGCGAACTGGAAATCATGAATACCGATTACTGTGCCGATGATTATGTTAATCGCTACCTGCGACCGCTCAACCTCTGGCTGCGCACTGACCTCAGCGAAGGTGCGGCTCTGCGTCAGCAGCGCTTTCATACTGCGGTTGTCGCACAATGGAAGCGCCTGGCGCTGGCCGCCCGACGACGCAGCACCGTACCGCTGTTTCTTGAAGCTGTCAGCGTCACGGATGAAACAGAGATCTGGATGGAAGCAATACGGCTTAATGGTCAGGGTTTTCGGGTTGAAGTTGCTGCCATTGCGTCAGGCGTTCCCGCCGTGGCGAACCAGCGCTTTGAGCATCATCTGATGTGGTGTGGTGATGGTATCAGTGAATCGATGAAAACCGCATTTCTCTCCAGTCTTGAGGCGGGAGAACCGATCATGCTGACCGGAACGAATACTGGCTTACCGTCGCAAATCAGCCTTATAACTGCCAACGCCTGACCCCGCTTGACCTTCTTCCCTGCCAGTCATGAAAAAAGCGGTAACAGCCTGATTCGTTTCCGCCCTGTTCAAATGACTGATGTTCAAGAGTGCGCAGAACACCGATTGCAATTAGGGTTCCGCGTGGTTTCCCGCTCTCCAGTATTTAGCTCACTCTCTCGTTTATGCTCTTTCCAGCCGGATGCGCCGACGGTTAGCGCATAGCGATTATCCTCAACCCGCTGCAGAACGTAAGCAGGTACGGATGGTACCGACCTGTCGCCAGTAAGCTGGCTGAACAATTTATCGATACGATTAAAGCGGTGTGAAAGAACAGAATCAGCCAGCAAAAGGAAACAGAAAATTGTTGTACTGACCTGGTGATAATCGCCTGCACAGGCTTATCCAACAATTCATCTGACCAGTGTCATTGTTCCGATCATCCCCATAAATAGAGGTCAGTCTTCAGGTTAGAAAATAGAATTTTTTGCTAAAACAAACAGCTGGTTACTACAGGAAATACATTCCAGGGTATTAACTCAGCCGCTATTTTTTGATCTGTGGCGCAAGAACGAAATGAGGATGACAGCCAGCCAGTAATAACAGCAGCTCATATTCACCCTGACTTAATAATGTCGGGTTACCTGCAGCTTCTTTGGTTTGCCAGACTCGCAGGCTAAGGTCAAAACGCTCAGCGGCACTCTGCTGTGAGAGCCCGGCGGCAAGACGAAGTTCACGCACGTTACTCTGAACAATCACAGGCGACTGGGGGGGACGATTAACCAAAGAAACACTCCTTTAACATGATGAAAACGCAAAAGCACAGAGCTTCGCGATCAATAAAAGCGCAACGCTCTGAAAGCGGCCAGGGCCAAAAGACCAGAGAATAATTGACTATTTTAAATAAATGTCAAATTCCAGGCTTAGAAATCGTACATATTTTTTTAATAAGCGAAGCGGCATATTTCGTCCTGACGGCAACTTTTCTATTTCCTTAGAGTGCTTTATTCCGCCTGCCAGGAATTATCCTGATATTTGCCTTAAGGACCATTCAGGGATTAATCCGCTACCTCAATGCCTATTTATTCATCAGGATAGATGCTTAGCCTGAGGCTCCTGTTCAGGCGCATCATTCTAACCAGAGGAGGATAATTAATGAAAAATCCTATCCAGCGTCGCTCGCCCGACGATCTGTCGCATGTGGAAATTCGTGAACAGTGGCAGATCACCTACTGGACCCAGGAACTGAGGACGACACAGGAAAGGCTGACCCGCGCAATCCGTGAGCGAGGGCCGCTAACCGAAGAGGTACGTGACTGGCTGGAGCAAAACCCGCCGCCACGTCGTCCGATACAGTCTCCAGACAGCATCAAAGGTTAAGTTGATGGCTGACTCTGGCGCTGGGTTACGGCCAGTCTTACGGTGGATTGACCTGAATCAGCCGGGGCGCGCTGACAGGTCATATCTGCCGCCCTGCGCCCTCCCCCTATTTCCCTTATTTTTTAGTCAGTTACGATTAGCGACCCTGCCTCTGATAGCAGACCTGTTTCACAGCAAAATTCTCTTAGAAACACGCTTTATTCATCCCGAATACTTATTCATTTCCTGACATAAAATAAACATTATCAATACTGAAAACCCTCTCCTGCATATATAAAATGAACACATAAAGATAATCAGACGGTTCTTCGATTAAATTTTCGAATCGTAAACCTCCCTTTAATGCGTTAAAGAAAATATTAAGAGACACCCGCTGCATACTCCCTTATCATCCGGGTGAAAATAAAAAATCAAGCCATATTTCCTGTCGCCCGAAACACATTTCGCTCCGGACAGTTTCCTTTTTTCGCTCCGTAATCAGCCGGTGCGGGGGTTCTACACACATGCTAAACAATTTAGACGGCGACAACGAACGCCGAAGCCGTGCCTTACAGGCGCTGCGTGACCCTGATGAAAGTCGCGATGAGGTTCTCCGGAAGTTTGTCCGGTTAGCCAGTCAGGCTCTGGGTATTCCGGGCAGTTTTATATCGGTGCTGGATGATGAGTTTCAGACCGTCCGGGCGTCACACAATTTTGATCTGCAACGCTCAACGCGTGCGGACTCGCTCTGCCGCCATGTGGTTGACAGCGACAGTGCCGTGATCGTCCCTGATACTTATCACGATGCGCGTTTTGTCACACATCCCCTGATCACCGGCTCACCCTTTATTCGCTTTTATGTCGGTGTGCCACTGAAAACCCGCGACGGCATTATTCTGGGAACGCTTTGTGTTACCGATACCGAGCCGCATGCGTTTGCCAGTGATCAGGTGACGACATTAACGCTGCTCTCCACATTGATCATGTCCTTTCTTGAAGCCTGGCACTCGGCGGGTTTTACCGATCCGGTGACCGGGCTGCCTAACCGTCAGCGCCTGATACGTGATTTGCAGTATCTGGCGGTGGCCGGCGATACCACTCCACGCCGTCTGGTCTTAATTGATTGCATCGATATGTCACGTGCTTACGAACTGGCCCGTACCATGGGAATGAGCCCGGTTGAGAGCCTGCTGAAGGATATGGCTACCCTGCTACCACTGCGCCTGCGTCCGGCGGTTGGGGAGATGATCTATACCGTGGCCACGGGCCGGTTTGCCATCCTCACCCGGGCGGATAGCCGACTGAGTGCAGCCTGGGTTGCCGGTCGTCTGGAAGGTATCAGTGCGGACATGGATGAGGGGCTGTCGGTCGCGCTGACTCCCCATACCGGTGAAGCGGCTTTTGTTGCTGGCAGCATGCCAGCGTCTGAAGTGTTACGCCGTGCGGTCAGCGCGCTGCATGAAGCAGTCGGGCGCGGGTTACCCTCTCAGCGCTTCGACGCAGAGACTGAAACACAGCGTTCAGAAGATTTCCTGCTGATGACCGATCTTAAAACAGCATTACGTGAGAACGTCGGGCTTTATGTGGTCTATCAGCCGAAAATTTGCCTGCAAAGTGGTAAACCGATGGGTCTGGAAGCGCTTATCCGCTGGCAACATCCCAGCCGGGGTGAACTTTCTCCGGGTGCCTTCATCCCGCTGGCTGAGCAGACCGATCTGCTCTCTGTGCTGACCGCCTGGATTATCGATAAGGCGGTTGAACGCCTCAGCCGGTTGCGCAATAGCTGCATCCAGTTGCCGTTAACGATAAACGTCAGCGTTCGCGACTTTGCGCGCGAGGGATTCGCTTCAGCGCTGGAAAGTAAGATGGTTAAATCTAAGCTTCGGACCTCTCTGCTGGGAATCGAATGCCTGGAGACCGAACGTATCCTCGAAAGTCCGACAGCCCTGCGCGGGCTGGAAATGCTCAGAGAGCGAGGGTTCACTATTTCACTCGATGATTTCGGCTCCGGCTACAACAATATCAGTTATCTGCGGCGTATGCCGCTTGATGTGATTAAGCTGGATCGCTCCCTGATTAGTGAGCTTTCCTCTGATACTGCTTCACGCATTATTGCCCGCAGCATCATCGCCATGCTCAAAGAGCTGGACTATACCGTGGTGGCAGAAGGGGTTGAGTGTCAGGATGCCGTGACATCTCTGACAGAGTATGGCTGCGATCAGGCTCAGGGCTATTTCTATTCCAAGCCGTTGAACGAAGAAGCATTAGATCATTGGCTTCACTGGAAACTGCGCAGCGAATGTCATTAACAAGCTAAGGATGCTGGCGCATCCGATAAATTCATCGGCGTACGCGTTGATAATCGTACTTATGTCTCAGCTTAGCTGATCGAATAACTTTTATCGCTTTACAACGATGAGGCTGTCATTACGGCGGCGTTTTTAGGCAGCAAGCATAAGTTCGTTTGCTGAGATTCGGCATATTTATTACCGTTACGGTTGTCGAAACCGGATCCCGGCAATTTACCGCTTCGCTTACTGCCACCTGCGGTTGTGCAGTCTGTGCGACGGTGAATAAGGAAAGATGAAACATTTTTTGAACAATGTTAGCGTGTCAGCAACAATCATATAAATCGGAGCTGCACATGCTGACTACCATAATTTATCGCAGCCATATTTCAGATGACTTTCCCATCAGAACCCTGCCAGAAATGGTCAATAACGCCAGTAAAATAAATACGGCTCACGACGTGACCGGCATCTTATTATTTAACGGCACCCATTTTTTTCAATTACTTGAGGGGCCGGAGGCGGGCATTCAGACGGTCTATCAGCGAATCTGTGCGGATAGGCGACATCATAATGTAGTGGAACTGATGCGTGATTATGCACCTTACCGCCGCTTTGGTAATGCGGGTATGACACTCTTTGACCTGCGTGAACACGATCGCTCATCACTGCTGCAGGCGGTGCTGGATAAAGGGACATCAAAATATCGCCTCACCTATGATGATCGTGCGCTGCAATTTCTGCGCACGTTTGTAGAGTCCCGTGAGAAAGAGAATTACTACGAGGTTCTGCCGCCAGGTTACTGGGAATTTATTTCTGAACACAATGATGTGCCGGATTCACGTCCGGAGACAGAAGGCGTCAGCTTCCGCCCGGTGGTGGATCCACTGGCTCGTCAGGTTACAGCGATTGAGGCGACCACTCTGCGACCTGCTCTGTCTGGCGAGTCCCCTGGCAATGAGCTTTATGTGAGCGATCTTGAAACAGTGAAAAGGACGTTTGCACACGCCGGGCTGATCTGCCCGGACGGTATGACGCTCTACGTTAGCCTGCTCCCTATGACACTGGTGGTTATACCTGATGCCGTCGACCACATTGTTACCGCCATTCAGCAGGCAGGTCTGGTGCCAGAGCAGGTTGTTATCGGCGTGAGTGAAACCGCAGTGTTCTCGCAACTGGAAGCCTTTTCTGAAGCCGTACGTGCGCTAAAATCGGTTGGAATCAGCCTGTCGATCGACAATTTTGGTGACGGCTCCGCTGGATTATCATTGCTGACTCACATCCAGCCTGACCGGATTCGTATTGATGCCGGTATCACCCGCGACGTCCATCGCAGTGGGCCAAAGCAGGCGGTGATTCAGGCAATTATCAAATGCTGTTCAGCACTGGAAATTACCATCATCGCCGCGGGAATTGTACAGGCAGAAGAGTGGATGTGGCTGGAAGCTGCAGGTGTGATCAATTTCCAGGGCACGCTGTTCGCAGCTGCCGGCCGTTATGAAGCACACTCCGTCGCCTGGCCTGAATACCGGGAGGCGATGTAACGCGCTCTGTTCGAACGCAGATAAAGCGGTACGCCAGAGTGCGGCCGCTTTCTTCACAGATGCTTTACGGAGTCATTTCAGGGCTCCAGTGGCCCCCTCCATCCAACCCCCCTCGCCCGCCATCCCCATCCAACCTGTTCTGGTTACACAGAGTATGGCTAAGCTCTTTCTGGTAACCACTGTAGCGAGTAAAGTTACCTGTTAACTCATTTAGAGAGCAACTCAGGGGGGGGCAGATCCCTGGTTTTTAGTGTCAAACGTCCCCATATATCCACTGTAGCGAGTAAAGTGCCATTATTTATGGTTTTCGGAAACCACTGTAGCGAGTAGCGGAATAGTTAAATAGGGCATCAAGCCTTCTCTCTCAATGCGCTGAAGCGCATCCCTACTGTAATCAGGCATTCAGACCACGGTTCCCTCTGCCATAACCACTGTAGCGAGTAAAGTATCTGAGCCCCTTCTCAACAATGAACGCTGCCCCTTGATTGTATAAACCGCTTCATATAGGGCCTTGCAGATACACTCTGTAGAATGAAATGAAGTGCCATAGCTAAAACCCTGAAGCAAAGTACATCGCTAAACGGCTGTAGCGAGTAACAGCCTATCGGCATGTTCATTTTTCCCGTTAACGATAACGCCTTTACTGTCATGGGATAAAATGATAGCAAGTACTCACTTAATTAAGGATGACCACCGTAGAGATCACAGGCCCGAGCCAATAACAACCACTATGGCGAGTAAGCTCTACCTTTCCGCTCCCAATTAACGACCACTGTAGCGAGAATATTTCTTTCCTGAAGGTTGATAGCTGATCATTAACTGACCGCTTTAGCCATAAAATAACCTGATAACCACTGTAGCGTGTGCTGCTTTACGCTGGGTGGAAGAAAAGGAGACGATTAACCGCGCTTCTGAACGAGATAACCACTATAGCGAGTAAAGTAAAAACACCGATTTTCCTGCAGCCTCCGCGGAAGGACTTTACGCTAACGCACTTTCAGTGCCCGGATTAGGTGAGATAACCACTATAGCGAGTGAAGCCAGGATCTCTTTCTATCATTTACGTTTTCAAAGACAGGCTTTCAGGCAGAGACTAACCACTATAGAGAGTAAATACCGCACCGGTCTCTGTTCTTGCCTCGGCCAAATGGGGAAAGATTACTATTACGATCAATCGTATTCAGACAGGACTTTCGCACATTCCTGAAAGGCGGTAACCACTATAGTGAGAAGTGTTACTCGCTATAGTGGTTACCGCCTTTCAGCCCGGATAGCCCGGTAAAAGGGTGAAAGCGGAGGAGTGCGTTTGTGGAAAGCATCTCACTGCTTCTTCTGCTTCCTGATTTTGTTCAGTAACTCTTTTTCCTCACGCGAAACCATCACCAGCTCACTGCTCTCCTCTTCAATCAGCGGTTCAGGCAGGCTGACGTCAATGACGCTGGAATCGATATCAAGATCGTCAAACTCATCCAGCTCATCATCGATCAGGCCTGATTTACTGAGCGGCAGTTCGGCAGGGCGCAGCTTAGGATGGCGGTAATGGACCCAGAAGTAGACAGATGAGCCGCGACGGGTTTCGGTGTAGTCCAGATAGCCAATCTCTTTTAATTGCTCCATGGCCTTTCTGACGGTGGCATTCTGGGTGATCACACGCGATGTCAGGTTAAGTCTTGCACGCAGACGAGCCATAGATATCGGTGCAGGCTTCGGCGGAAGGCTTTCGATGAAGGTGTAGAGTGCCTGAGCGGACTCTTTGCGTGCCAGCTCATTAATGGCTTTAAGCTGCAGTAGCACCTTTCTGTCGAACTGATACAACTCAAAGATCTTAGGATCGGCCTGCAGCGTTACCGTGTCCTTCTTAATGCTGTATTTAGCAGACTGCACCAGATGCGTAGTGTAGTTCTCTCCCCCCTTGCTGGTAAACGTCAGGGTATTGGAGGCAATACGGGTCAGTGAAGCATCCAGACGGCTCCTGAGCTTCGAGGAGAGCCGTACAGAGGGTATCCCACACAGTTTTGCAAATTCTACAAAAGAGAGCGTTACAGTGTCTCCCAGACACTCATGCGTCGCAAATGCACGAATGATCCCTACCCAGGTTTTAAAATCATTATCCATATCCAGACGGGCACCCAGAATCTTAATGTTGTCATAGCCTTCAGACCTGACCAGAGATAACTGTTTAAGATCCTGCGTCACATCCATGGCATTCATCTGGTTTTTCTGACTGCGCGCTGTGGATTTAAGCGTCGGAACAAATAAGCCGAGTCGCATCAACGCCACCGGCTGCACGGTGTTGTTACTGTTGGGCGTAAGAGTAACAACTTCACCTGTACGTTTGTCTGTTTCGCTAAATGCATCAGCTATGTTCATGATATCTGGTTCTTTTCTTTGCATTAGGAAGATCCGTGATGTGAACAGGCGAAAGCCGCTTTTACTCGATACAGTGGATACTAACACTCGCTACAGCGGTTAATCTACTTACCACAGTGGTTATTTCTCTCGATACAGTGGTTACTTTACTCGCTACAGTGGTTACTGATCATCCCCTAAGCCAGTCATATCAGGGCCTGAGACTGTGGAGGGATCTCTTTGGAACTTATATAGATCTTATGAGGATCTGTTATTAGATCTATTCAGTGGATAACTTGATAAAACGGAGCCAATTAACGGCCTTACCCTCCCCCTTCATCGCCCTGCTTCATGGCATACAGTCAGTAAATTTTCAATAACTGAGCCTCATCAAGGTTATGCACACGATAAAAGGGTCTTTACTCGCTACAGTGGTTATTGACTACTCGCCAGCGCGGTTAAATTTCTCGCTATAGTGGTTGTTATGCTTCCTATAGTGGTTATTTTTCTCGCTACAGTGGTTATCAACCCCCTTTCACACCTTGTGTCGCAAGGCTTCAGGCACTGCTGGGATCTGTTAGGGATCTCAGTTTGATCTATTGAGGATCGACCAATTGGATCTGGCCTGTGAATAACGTGGATAAAAAAAAACATGAGAAAATGGCAGAGTTACAAATGTTACTGGTTTTAGAAACCTGCCCTGAAGTTGTGTTTGCCGGGACAGGACTGATATCGCGCCTGATCATCTCCTCTGGCGTTAACGTCTGTTGCAGGTGCTGATGTGTTCAACGATCGTAATAGAGAGGCATCTCGCCACCACTGCTGTAATGCCGCAGTTTTATGCAAACACCGGCGGACGTTTTAAATAACGACCATACTGGGCCTTCAGATAACACCGCCAAAAACACTCATCGTGAATATGCTCCCGCCCCGGCAGACGGCCGGGGTTTTTCATCTCATAGCGGTGACGCAACAGCAGGATGACGACTCCTCGCCAGATTTCTAGCCATCGCCTTTTTTAAAGAACAGTGCACGCCAGATGCGATGTTTAATGTCGGGCCCGCCGCGGCTGACCGAGACATGAACATACGGATGCTGATTGAGCTGACGGCCATAAATGTGCGGAACGCAGACAATGTTGACCTTGATACCCTGTTTGCGAGCAGGCGAAGTATCGCTCGGGTGGCGGCCCGGAGCAGCGCGTTGAGCAGCGGCCAGTTGTCGTTGAATAACGGTAAAAGCAGATGGGCATAGTCAGGATGATGTGCTGCCAGTCGCTGTCGGCCGTGATGTGCTGCTATTCGGTAATCCACGGTTCAGTAGCTTGCATACCGCATGAGCTGCAGGCTTTTGACTTGCAGCTCTGGCAGAAGAAGCGGGAGGGGGTACAGTCCGGCGAGGCGCAGCAGTAGCGGCGAACGCTCATGGCGCAGGCGCTGAAAGCGAGCATGCGCTCGATGCAGAGAAGGGTCCAGGAGCTGACGCTGTCACCGAAATTTTCGGGGAACAGGTTCCAGCCATTATTAACGGTGAAGAACAGTTTAGCGGGGCGTAGAGGATGCATATCCCCTGATTATTGGCCTGATATTAAACATCCCATAAACGAAAGGGTAAAATTAATCTTTTAAGTCGGTGTTAAATGTTTTTTATGGCGCGTAATTACCTGTTTCTGTTTTATTTGATTTGCTGCAAAAAAAATAATTACTCATTGAATATTAATGTTTTGTTATTTATTAATAAGCAATATAGATCGGCGCGAACGATCAATGCGCGCACATTGATCGTTTTGGTTAATTAAATTAAGCCAAAGGATCATTTTTGTCGATCACTCATCTTCTCCGTATAATCTCGTTACTTTCATGAATTAATCATCTCCGGCCTTGGGTGGTGCAATATGCCTACGGCTGTCTGTTGCCGTGCCTGCCCGGCGAGTATCCGATTAATTCATTCGTGTTTTTGGTACCGGGATAACAAAAATGAAAGGTTCACCCTCTTTGCATCCGACCGCGGACGCGACTATTACACCAGGGCTGCGCTGTCTAATCTGGCTCAACATCGCCGTACAGGTGGCCGTTGCCCTGGTCATGGCCTTCACTCCAGCGATGGCCATGACCACGGAACAGCATTTTTTGCAGCAACCTGCGCCACTGTCCGCGCAGCACACGCAGACCTACACTCTGGGTCCCGGTGAGACCGCCGCTTCTGTTGCAAAAAAATACCACCTGACCCTGGATCAGCTGCGCAAGCTCAATCAGTGGCGCACATTCGCACGCGGCCTGAACGGCCTGCAGGTCGGGAATGACGTTGATGTGCCGCTGATGACGGCAAAGGAGAATAAAATCGCGTCAGTGACCACCCTTCCCGACAGGTCGGTTTCCGCTGAAGAGGACGATGAGAAGGCGCAGAAGGTGGCCGGGTATGCCTCACAGACCGGCAGTTTCCTGGCCAGCAGCGCCAGTAGCTATACTGCCGCCTCCATGGCCCGCGGCATGGCTACTGGTGCTGCTGGCGGTGAAATCCAGCAGTGGCTGAGCCGTTTTGGCACCGCCCGCGTGCAGCTGGATGCGGATAAAAACTTATCCCTTAAGAACTCGCAATTCGACCTGCTGATACCCCTGTATGACCTGAGTGATGAGCTGGTCTACACCCACGATAGCCTGCACCGCACCGGTGGCCGGACCCAAACCAGCCTCGGCGCCGGGTGGCGCCACTTCACCCCCGCATATATGCTGGGCGGGAACCTGTTCGGGGATTACGACCTGTCCCGGGATCACGCACGTATGGGCGCCGGGGTGGAATACTGGCGTGATTTCCTGAAGCTGGGCGCCAACGGTTACCTGCGCCTGACGGGCTGGAAGGATTCCCCGGACCAGGCCGACTACCAGGAACGCCCGGCCAACGGCTGGGATATCCGGGCGCAGGTCTGGGTGCCATCCCTGCCGCAGCTGGGCGGCAAGCTGATGTTTGAGCAGTACTATGGCAAAGAGGTCGCCCTGTTTGGGGTGGACAACCGCCAGAAAAACCCGCACGCCATCACGGCCGGAATTAACTATACGCCGGTGCCGATGATTATCCTGGGGGCGGAGCAGCATCAGGGCCAGTCTGGGAAAAGCGACAGACGGCTGACGGTGGACATGAATTACCAGCTCGGGGTGCCGTGGCGTGCCCAGGTGGACCCGAAGGCGGTGGCAGCGATGCGCAGACTGGCTGGCAGCCGGTATGACCTGGTGGAGCGCAACAACAACATCGTGCTGGAGTATCGCAAGAAAGAGATCATCCGGCTGCACACGGCAGATCGGGTGATGGGGCGCCCCGGGGAGCAGAAGTCCCTGGGCGTCTCCGTGACCAGTACGTACGGGCTGTCCCGCATCGACTGGGACGCCTCCACCCTGACTGCGGCAGGCGGTAAAATCGCACAGAATGGCGCAGATTACGCGGTGGTGCTCCCGGTGTACCAGTCTTCGGCGCAGGGTGTGAACACCTACGCCGTCAGCGGCGTGGCGGTGGACACGAAAGGCAACCGCTCTGACCGGAGTGACACCCAGGTGATAGTGCTGGCCCCGGAGGTGAATAAACAGACCTCCACCTTCACGCCGGTGAGCAGCGTGCTGCCGGCGGACGGGAAGAGTACGCAGGAGCTGACGCTGACGCTGAAAGATGAAAATAATCAGGTGGTGGACCTCGATATAAAAGACATCAGCCTGAAAAACAGCGCGCTAAAAAGCGCCACGCTCTCGGCGCTGACCCGAAAATCCGCCGGGGTTTACACCGTGACCGTGACGGCCGGCACGGATAATGAGACGGTGACGTTAACGCCGTCGGTGAGTGGCATCACGCTCTCTCCGGCCGGATTGACCATCAGCGGCACAGTGCCGGATGCGGGACAGTCTGTATTTACGGCGACCCCGGAGACGATTGCGGCCGACAATGTGGCGACCTCCGTGCTGACGCTGGTTGAGAAGGACGCGCAGGGGAATGCCCTGACCGGGCTTACGGACAGCCTGACGTTCACGGTGAAGGACAGCAGCGGTAAGACACCGGCCAACGGTATCATCACGATAAGTACGATCACGGAAAGCAGCACAAAAGGCACGTACACGGGAACCCTGAAGGGGGCTACTGCGGGCAAATACACCATCGTACCGGAATACAACAGTACGGCCATGGGAAGCCTGAGCGCGACGGTGACCCTGACGGACACCGCACCGGATGAGAAGACCTCCACCATTAAAACCGACACCACCACCTATGTCTCAGGCGACGACATCGCTATCACGGTGACCCTGAAGGACAAAAGCGGCTCGGCGCTGACGGGCGACGCGGGACTGCTGAGCACGTCAACGGTGACGGTGCCGAACGCCCGCCTTAAAACGGGCAGCAGCTGGAAAGACAATAATGACGGGACGTACACAGTGACCTACACGGCTAAGACGGTCAGCACGGACAACCAGGCTTCGCTGAAGCTGAGTGGGTGGGATACTGCCGCGCAGTCTGGGAAGTATGCCGTTACGCTGCGAGATGAGGCCCCCGCCTACATCGATACTCAGGTCAACACTCACATTTTTGCCCAAACCAGCGAAGAGGGGACATTCCCGACCACCGGCTTTACTGGTGCAACGTTTACTATTGTGCCGAAGGACAGCAAGAAGGCGACTGACTACAGCTGGTCATCAGACGCCAGCAGCTGGGTCTCAGTGACAGACGGGGTGGTTAAGTTCACTGGTACAGGCACAGGTAATAAGGTGACCATTACGGGTACGCCGACAAGTGGTCAGGGGAACATCATCAGGTACAGTTTCACTCTTAAAGACTGGTACATAAGTAACGGTGAAACCCAGTTGCGCTGGCCCGACGCAAATACGTTTTGTACATCGCAGTCAGCCTACAGTCTGCCTGCTGCTGCGCAGCTGACCCAGCTGAACGATTCCGTCGCTACGCGGGTCCGCGCCCCGGGCGCGCTGTGGAACGAGTGGGGTGACATAACCGCTTATTCAGCGTTTTCCACGGGCTCAGTCGTCTGGTCGAAAGAACATATCAGCACCGGCAAATACGAGGCCATCGATCTCCAGATGGGCTTCGCGTACACACTGACTTACCGTTATTCGCACAGCGTGGTGTGTCGACAGGGTCTTTAGCATTCAGACTTTTTTTTAATTATTGCTTTTATTCTTCCCCGCATTCACGCGAGATGGCTGAGGCGAATGAATGATGGAGATAAAGAAGAGGCTGGCGCTGAGTGCCCATCCGGGAAAGTTTACGCTTATCGGGACGGGCATGTTTCGGAATGCGACCAGCAGTCATCGTTTTTACTGGTGCATTCCGTGTATCCGAATATTCACGTCACCGGGCGCAGGATAACAAATTAGCGGGAAGACTGTATTCAGTGGCGGCTTTCCTGAGGCCGTGCTGGCAAGGATTCTGCCGGCCGCACAGGGGCTAAAGGCGCGGCGAAAAAGAACAATGGCCAGATGGCGCCTGACAGCGCAATGGCACGCGTGTTGCGCGACGGATCGCGCCGTTAAGGCGACGCGAAAACGAGCCTGAAATAAGACCGGCCTGTTTCACGCTTTTCCGGTACCAGGAAAAGTGTGATTAAGGGGGGACGTTGCAAGGCGCACGGCGGTAAACCGGCGGTATCGAAAAGCCGATATTTGTGAGGGGGGTCGGTTGTGTGGCGTGAGTTCTCCGGCAAGGGCATGACCACCGCCCCGCAGCTGGCTGACAGCGACGTCAGCATGATACGGAAAATATTCGACGTTATTGTCGAGCGGATCGCGCGTGAACTCAACGGCGAGTCCTGCCTGGCGCGTGAAGAGGCACCACCGCTTAAGCAGCAGATGGTGAATGCGCTTTCATTTGGCGAGCGCATCACACAGCGGGAAGACAGGCAGCAGGCAGTTGTGCTGTATGCCACGTATGCGGCGGAAAAGCTGAGGGAGCGGAATTGGCGCTGTCGTCATATCAGTGTATCAATTTCCACCGGCCGCCACGGTGATGAGCCGCAGTATTCGAACACAGCCTTCTGCAAGACAGAATAAGCACGCAGAAAGCGTAATGGACTTTGTGTCAGATCCCCTATCAATGCAGGGGTGAAGGTATGAAACCGCCCTTTAAACTGCGTGCTTACTTCAAGGCATTAAAATCCTGATTCCAGTGAGTATCACGGTGTATATCAGTAACTGCCTCATCGGGATCAGATCATGTGACAGAATGCGTTCCAGGATAAATCCGTTTTTTCCAAAGCGAGACGTTGTTTCTGCAGTCTCCCAGTCAGTTTCATTCACAGACGGCTGAATGGTATGGCAATAGATGACACAGATGCTTTACTTTGCAGTCAAAATCCTGGGACGGGCTTCTGTTTTTCTGCCCTTCTGAATTCAATATGTGGGCCACATAAGGTTTCGTAGGCAATATGAACAATGGTGGGAAAGCCCTCCACCCTTTTCTTTCCAGTCCTGAATACTCCATGACTTTCTGATACTCAACATAAAACGGCTTTTTACAATAAGACAGTCTGGTTTCGAACATGGCATCGGCAAAGGTATCAATGTTAATCAGGATGTTTCACCCTGACATTAAACATTTACCTGTTTGATAAATAACAATTTATATGAAATTTTCGTGATGAAAACACCATGATATTGATTACTACATGCGACATAAGAACGACAAAATGGTCGTTGGTATCACTGATTAAACATGAGTGATACTAAGAAGGCAGATAGCGCTCAATACTATGAACAGTGCAAAAAAGTAAGCGCCGGGTAAGTCGTCTCATTTTTAAGCATGGTAAGACCGGCAGCATAGTAAAGAGATAACGCTTCCAGGCTTAAACTCAGGATGACTGAGCGAGAATAATCATCATCTGGTATTGCTCTCTCATCATGAAATGTGCAGTTAGATTTGCTGCCACTTTTGCCGCTATGAGTGTACCCCGCCCCTCCCCCGCGCTTAGGGTCCATTCTTACGGTCTCATTATGTGATTAATGACATCACTAAAGTAGTCAGATGAAACAAAGCCATACTTTATGGCCTGAACTCAGCCTGATAAGAAAGAACTCTTTTCCCAGGGGAGAAAACTGTTGTGTGACACTTTTAAAAAGTGGCAATCAACTCGTTTAAAGGGTCATGATAAAAAGGTAGGACAAGTTTTGAATTTATCAGAAATGCTCAAACGGATTTACTGAAAGTAGTCACGGTCGGTCATTCAGCTCACTTTACATTCAAATCCATGACGTATAGCTAACAATAGACTGTAAGAATATTAGCGTGAATAAATTCTCAGCTGAAATATACATAGCAAGTAATCACCTCTCACCGCCAATGTTCACCCATGAAATTAACGATTAACTTCATGATTTATATGATATTTTTTGATATTTTTCATGATGAAAACACCTCGAAAGATCATAAAGATTCATATTCATGCTCTGGTATCTGTCCGGCAGAAGGCGTTATCAGAAGCAGGTTCTGTTCATATGAAATCTGCGAAAACCCACTTTAAAATATCTGTTTCCTGCCCACCCCCCTGAAGTTCTACCCGCTCAGTCATTCAATCTTAATAACAAAATGACAGTGCAAAAAGCTCTCCACTTTAAAATCACCGCAAAATCTCATCGTCTATGAAAAAAATCCAGGTTTTTGGGATTTTTCCAAAAAATTGGCAGGTATGAGGTTTTTGTGTAGTATGCAAAAAAACATTAATGCAGAGGGGCTTATGAAGCGTGATTACGGTGGAGTGCTGGAAATGGCCACGCGGGCTAATTCCATGTTACATGGACTGAGTAACCACATTGAGCAGCAGCGTCAGGAATTTAACCAGACTGGTTTTTATCAGACCTTCTCACGCAATGCTGTCGCTAACATGCCATTGCTCAGTAAGCACGCTGTAGTCGCCGCGATTGGTGATATGGAAGCTGCAGGGTATCAGTTTGGTAAGAAACAGACCGGGAGTACCTCGCAATATGCCCTGACAATCCAGAACGTAGTCGATATCTACCAACACCGTAAGGTACCGAAATACCGCGATCGTCACGATGGCCCTTTTGTGGTATTCGTTGTCAGTCTTAAAGGCGGCGTTTCCAAAACCGTCAGTACCGTTACGCTGGCCCACGGTATGCGCGCACATCCTTCTATGTTGCACAATGACCTGCGTATACTGGTTATTGACCTGGATCCACAGGCATCAAGCACGATGTTCCTGAGCCATACCAACAGTGTAGGTTCCGTTCTTGAGACGGCAGCTCAGGCCATGCTCAACGATCTCGATGCTGACCAGCTTCGTGAACAGTTTATTAAACCTACCGTCATGCCCGGCGTTGATGTGATCCCAGCGTCTATAGACGATGGTTTTGTTGCCAGCGACTGGGAAGAACTGGTTGCTGAACATCTCCCCGGCGTTGCACCCTCAGAAGTATTGCGCCGTAATGTCATTGATCGTCTGGCGGGTGATTACGATTTCATCTTGCTTGATACCGGCCCTCACCTTGATTCATTCATGCTGAATGCAATTGCAGCCAGTGATGTACTGCTGACCCCGACGCCTCCGGCACAGGTGGATTTCCATTCCACTATGAAGTATCTGACGCGCCTGCCGGAAATGCTGGAGCGTATTGAGTCAGAAGGCATTGAACCACGGCTTAAAGCCAATATTGGTTTTATGTCCAAAATGACCTCCAAACATGATCATCTGACTTCTCAAAGCTATGCCCGGGAAGTCTTTACCAAATCAATGCTGGACTGCAGCTTACCGCGGCTGGATGGATTTGAACGCTGTGGCGAGTCCTTTGATACGGTGATCAGTGCTAATCCCTCCTCCTATCCAGGCAGTGCGGACGCTCTGCGCAAAGCTAAATATGAAGCCGAGCAGTTTTCACGAGCTGTGTTTGACCGCATCGAATATATCAGGAGTACTCTGTGAGCAAACCGATACAGCGCATTGGCCGCAAATTTGGTGATTCTGCTATCGCGAGCATGATTGACAGCAGCAGTCAGTCGCGCACCTTTACGCTGAAATCAGGCGCGAAGGCGACTTTTGTGCGGCAGTTAATCCCGCATGATGATATTGAAACCCGAACCAGCGTTGACCCAAAAATTAACGGACGTGATCAAAGCACATTGACGCCGGAATCGCTTCAGGAGATCACCCGCACCATTACGCTACAGCAGTTTTTCCCGGCTATTGGTCGTGTAGACGGTGACCGGATTGAGATCATGGATGGTTCGCGCCGCCGTGCCGCTTGCATTCTTTCCGGTGCCAGTCTGGAAGTGCTGGTCACCGCTGATGAACTGAGCCTCAGTGATGCGCGTCAGCTGGCCGCTGATATTCAAACGGCTAAAGAGCATAATCTGCGTGAGTTAGGCCTGCGCTTTATGCTGATGAACGAAAACGGCATGAGCAAAACAGAGATTGCTAAAGCTGAGGGTATTTCCAACGCCAAAGTATCACGTGCGTTCCAGGCAGCAGCCGTGCCCGCTGAATTTATCGAACTCTTCCCGATCGTATCAGAGTTGACACTACAGGATTATCAGTTGCTGCTTGACGTCTGGGAAGAGGCGAAAGCAGAGGCGGTCGATGTCTCGGGGCTGGTCAGTGAAATTCAGCAAAAACTGAATGCAGAAAATGCCCTGCAAAATACCAATGCGGATGAGAAGAAGAGCGCTATCCTGAATGGCTTCAAAAGTGCTCGTCGCCAGTTAAAAAAACCGGTGCCTGTCAGCAAGACGGTGACAGAAAAACTGGCAACATTTACCACAGCCAATACCTATGCGCGTCGTAAAACCAATGATGAGAAGCGCACTGTGCAGTATGAATTCAGTCGCCTGCCAAAAGATATTGCTGAACAGATTGATGCGTCGATCAGACAGATACTCTCTACGCTGAAATAACTTTTATCACGCTTCTCTGCAATCAGAACCGGCCTCTGTGCCGGTTTTTTATTCTGTCATTCACCACCCTCTGGGCAGCGTTATCCTTGTCTGACGCCATCACCGGATAAATACTTTTGTTAATTACGCATCACTTCAGCAGAGTAACGCTTGAACTCCTGACGGTTTAGCGCTATAGCTAAACCGGTTTAGCTTTTAGGTTTTATCAGAGGAGTTTTTTATGTCTGTTCGCGTATGGTGCCTCGGGGATGCCGTGGTGGATTTGCTCCCCGAAATGCCGGGTCGCCTGATGCAGTGTCCTGGCGGTGCACCCGCCAATGTCGCCGTTGGAATTGCCCGTCTGCAGGGAAACAGCGGGTTTATCGGCCGGGTCGGCGCTGATCCTTTTGGTCAATTTATGCGGGAGACGCTCAGTGAAGAGAAGGTTGATACCTGCTACATGATAGCCGATCCACCGCACCGTACTTCAACCGTGGTGGTCGGGCTGGATGAACAGGGCGAACGTTCCTTTACCTTTATGGTGCGACCAAGCGCTGACCTGTTTCTTGAGGTGGCAGACCTGCCTGAGTTCCGGCGCGGGGAGTGGCTGCACTGCTGTTCGATCGCCTTATCCGCGGAACCTTCACGCACGGCGACACTGACCGCCATGGAGCGGGTCCAGGCAGCAGGCGGCTATGTCAGTTTCGATTTAAATCTGCGTGACGACCTCTGGCCCGATTTGGCACGGCTGCATAAGGTGGTGAACGAGGCGCTGAGCTACGCCGACGTGGTTAAACTGTCCGACGATGAGCTCAATTTTCTCTGTCCGGACCAGGAACCGGCTGACAGCATGCTGACGCTGGCCGCGCGATTCAGCATTAACTTATTACTGGTCACGCAGGGCAGGGAAGGGGTGATGGCCTGCTATCAGGGCCAGATAACCCATTATGCCACCCGGCCCGTGGTCAGCGTCGACACCACGGGCGCAGGTGATGCCTTCGTGGCCGGATTACTCTGGGGACTGGCGAAGTCGGGTCTGCCTGCCGATGAATCGCAGCTGGCCATCTGCCTTGCCAGTGCACAGCGCTGCGGCGCCCTGGCAACCACGGCTAAGGGTGCCATGACAGCACTTCCGTGGCTCTACCAGCTGGAGGAACGGGCAGGCTAATCGTCTCAAGTGCCTCTGTTTTGCGAGCTATCTCACATTCACTAAACCGGTTTAGCTGTTTTCATTGCGCAGGGAAATTACCCGTGGCTATGATTTGCGCCTAAATCGGTTTAGCAAAAAAATACCAGTGATGATAGCTTCTGATCAGGGACAAAAAAATGAAAAAAAGCACGATTGCGGTAACCCTCTCAACACTATTTCTTTCCACATCGGTCTGGGCCGATCCCAGCATGAGCAGCATTGAAGCGCGTCTCGCGGCGATGGAGCAGCGACTGCAGGCAGCCGAGCAGCGGGCAAATGCTGCTGAAACACGTGCGCAGATTGCGGAGAAGCAAGCTCAGCAGCTGGCGTCAGTTCAGCGGCAGACCCAGACCTCCACCGCCCGGGTCGCAGAGCGCACCACGAAACGGGAGGCGCAATCCGCCGATCAAGGTGGCTTCGAGTTTCACGGTTATGCCCGTTCCGGATTGCTGATGAACAGTTCGGCCGCTAAAACCCAGGGTGGCCCGACCGTGACGCCTGCCGGGGAAACCGGCGGTCATGTTGGCCGCCTCGGTAATGAGCCGGATACCTACGTTGAACTCAACCTCGAACACAAGCAGACGCTGGACAATGGTGCCACTACCCGTTTCAAAGCGATGCTGGCTGATGGGCAGCGCACCTACAATGACTGGACGGCCGCCAGTAGCGATCTCAATCTGCGTCAGGCATTTGTCGAGCTGGGGCAGCTTCCTACCTTCAGCGGCGCGTTTGATAACGCAACGGTCTGGGCCGGTAAGCGCTTTGATCGTGACAACTTTGATATTCACTGGATCGACTCCGATGTTCTCTTTCTTGCCGGTACCGGTGCCGGTATTGACGACATGAAATGGAACGATCAGGCACGCAGCAACATCTCGCTTTATGGTCGTACATTTGGCGACATCGAAAACAATGAAAACACCGCCCAGAACTACATCCTGTCGCTGAATAATTTTGTCGGCCCCGTGCAGCTGATGGTCAGCGGAATGCGGGCGAAAGACAACGACGATCGCCAGGATATCGACGGTAACAGAGTCAAAAGCGATGCGGCGGAAACCGGCGTTCATGCGCTGCTGGGTCTGCATAACGACAGTTTTTATGGGCTCACAGAAGGCTCATCGAAAACTGCGCTGCTTGTTGGTCATGGATTGGGTGCAGAGGTGAAGTCGATTGGATCTGACGGCGCGCTGTTGCCGGAAGCCAATAGCTGGCGGCTGGCGAGTTACGGTATTACCCCGCTCGGCGCTGGCTGGCATATTGCGCCTGCCTTACTGACACAACGCAGTGAGGATCGTTATGTCAAAGGTGACAGTTATGACTGGGCGACAGTCAACCTGCGGTTGATTCAGGAAATCACTCAAAACGTTGAGATGCAGTATGAAGGTTCTTATCAGTACATGGACCTGCGTCCGCAAGGCTACCACAACCGTAATGCGGTCAGCGGCAGCTTTACCAAACTCACCGTCGCACCAACCCTGAAAGGCGGCGATGTCGGTGACTTTCTCAAACGCCCTGAAATTCGCCTCTTTGCAACCTGGATGAACTGGGATCACCGGCTGGATAACTATGCCAGTGACGACGCGTTCGGCAGTAAAGGCTTCGATGCCGGTGGCGAATGGAACTTCGGCGTACAAATGGAAACCTGGTTCTGACCGGCTGGCCCCGAATGCCGGGGCCTGTTATCCACGCGGATAAAAACATAACAAGACTGAGGTGTGTATGGACTATGTAAAAATATCGCGGGTATTACTGCCCCTGCTGGGTGGCAAAGAGAACATCGCAAGCGCGGCTCATTGCGCCACCCGATTGCGTCTGGTACTGGCAGATGATGAAAAAGCCGATACCACCGCGATTGGTCGGATTGAGGGGGTTAAAGGCTGCTTCCGTAATGCGGGACAGCTTCAGGTTATCTTCGGGACTGGCGTGGTGAATAAGGTCTACGCCGCCTTTATCGCTGAGGCGGGCATCAGCGAATCGAGTAAGTCTGAGGCCGCTGATATTGCGGCACGTAAGCTTAATCCTTTCCAGCGCATCGCACGCCTGTTGTCGAATATCTTTGTGCCGATCATTCCCGCGATTGTGGCGTCAGGTCTGCTGATGGGCCTGCTGGGAATGGTCAAAACCTACGGCTGGGTCAATCCGGAAAATGCGCTCTACATTATGCTGGATATGTGCAGCTCGGCGGCGTTTATAATCCTGCCGATCCTGATTGGCTTTACGGCTGCCCGCGAGTTTGGTGGTAACCCGTTTCTTGGCGCCACCCTGGGTGGCATTCTGACTCACCCGGCGCTGACCAATGCCTGGGGTGTCGCAGCGGGTTTCCACACCATGAACTTCTTCGGCATTGAAGTGGCGATGATCGGCTATCAGGGCACGGTGTTCCCGGTGCTGCTGGCGGTGTGGTTTATGAGCATGCTGGAAAAGCAGTTGCGTCGGGTTATCCCGGATGCGCTGGATCTGATCCTGACACCGTTCCTGACGGTGATTATCTCCGGCTTTATCGCGCTACTGATTATCGGTCCGGCTGGTCGTATGCTGGGTGATGGCATCTCCTTTATCCTCAGTACTCTGATTGCTCACGCCGGCTGGCTGGCGGGACTGGTGTTTGGTGGACTCTACTCGGTGATTGTGATCACCGGCGTCCATCATAGCTTCCACGCGATTGAAGCGGGTTTACTGGGGAATCCTTCGATTGGCGTAAACTTCCTGCTGCCTATCTGGACGATGGCAAACGTGGCTCAGGGCGGAGCCTGTCTGGCAGTGTGGTTTAAAACCCGCGATGCAAAGATTAAAGCGATTGCGCTGCCCTCTGCATTTTCAGCGCTGCTGGGAATTACCGAGGCGGCCATCTTTGGTATTAATCTGCGGTTTATGAAACCCTTTCTGGCCGGTCTGGTGGGCGGCGCGCTGGGCGGTGCCTGGGTGGTATCGGTCCATGTTTATATGACTGCGGTCGCACTGACCGGGTTGCCAGGCATGGCGATTGTCCAGGCTGGCTCATTGCTTAATTATCTCATCGGCATTGCAATTGCGTTCACCACAGCGTTTGTGATCTCTTACCTGCTCAAATACAAAACGGATTCTGAATAATGGCTTCATCAACACGTCTTGCCGCCATTTTACAGGCGGTGATGCAGGGTATACCAACGGCGCTTAGCGACAGCCACTATCCCGGCTGGCATCTGGCACCGGCAACCGGGCTGCTTAACGATCCCAATGGCTTCATCCATTTCGAGGGTTATTATCATCTCTTCTACCAGTGGAACGCGCTGGGCTGTGCGCATCAGCATAAATGCTGGGGACACTGGCGATCAGCCGATCTGCTGCACTGGCAGCATCAGCCCATCGCCCTGATGCCGGACGAAGAGTATGACCGCAGCGGTTGCTACTCTGGCAGCGCGGTAGACGATAACGGTCTGCTGACGCTGATCTATACCGGTAATGTGAAGTTTGATGATGGCTCGCGCACTGCGTGGCAGTGCCTGGCGCAGCAGAACAGCGCGGGCGGTTTTGACAAACTCGGCCCGGTCATCGCCGTGCCGGAGGGTTACACCGGCCACGTGCGCGATCCTAAAGTGTGGCGCCACGACGGTCTCTGGTACATGGTACTGGCCGCGCAAAATAATCAGCTGCAGGGCAGGGTGCTGCTGTGGTGTTCTGAAAATCTGCGGGAGTGGCAGAATCTCGGCGAGATTGCGGGTAGCGGACTGGGCGGTCTGGGTGCCGCAGGCTACATGTGGGAGTGCCCGGATATGTTCACGCTCGGCGACAGCACTTATCTGATCTGCTGTCCGCAGGGCGTCGTGCCAGAAGAAAAGCGGTATCTGAACAGTCACGCCTGCGCCTGGCTGAGCGGCTCGCTGGATTATCAGCAGCCTGCATATCTGCATGGCCCGCTGAACGAAATGGATGCCGGGTTTGAATTTTATGCACCCCAAACCACGCTTACCGCTGATGGCCGGCGTCTGCTGGTGGGCTGGATGGGGACGCCAGACGGCGAAGAGATGGCTCAGCCAACCGTTACACAGGGCTGGATCCACCAGATGACCTGTCTGCGCGAGCTGAGATCCCGAAATGGCCGGCTCTGTCAGCAGCCTGTTGCCGAACTGCAGGCGCTGCGGGAGAAGGAGCAGCACTATCAGGGCCGTGCTGATGATGCGCCGCCGGTCGCGGCACAACGGCTGGAACTGGAGCTGAAGAGTCAGGGCGGGATTGAGCTCAATTTCGCCGATACCCTGATCCTGACGTGGCAGCAGAATGAACTGCGGCTTGCCCGTCGCAGCCTCGTATCGGATAAATGGACATATCGGTACTGGACCGGGGCTGCACGCCGGTTGCAGATCCTGTGTGACCACTCCAGCGTTGAGATCTTCATCAACGACGGAGAAGGGGTGATGAGCAGCCGTTATTTTCCAAACTCTCCGGCCATGCTGACCCTGCACGGGCGCGCAGAACTGCAGGCCCGCTACTGGTCGTTACGTCGTTGCATGGTAGAATAAACGCGTGTTTCACTAACCGATGCTTTGCCGTGAGAAAAACAAAACGCGTTACCATCAGTGATATTGCCGGGCTGGCCGGGGTCTCGAAAGCCACAGCCAGTCTGGTGCTCAACGGCCGTGGCGAAGAGTTACGGGTGGCGAAGGAGACGCGCGAGCGGGTTCTGACGCTTGCCCGTGAACACCATTATCAGCCCAGCATCCATGCCCGGATGCTGCATGACGCCCGCAGTCATACGCTGGGGCTGGTGGTGCCGGAGATCACTAACCACGGTTTCGCTGCCTTTTCTCATGCACTGGAAAATCTCTGCCGCGCGGCGGGTCTGCAGTTGCTGATCTCCTGCACCGATGAAAATGCCGTTCAGGAGATGGCCGTGGTCAACAACCTGGTCGCGCGTCAGGTCGATGGGTTGATTGTCGCCTCCAGTATGCTGAGCGACAGCGACTATGTCAGCCTCAGTGAACAGCTGCCGGTGCTGCTGTTTGACCGCCACATGAACAATACCCGGCTGCCGTGGGTAATCACCGACTCTGTGACGCCCACCGCTGAGCTGGTTGAAAAGCTGGCGCGCGCCTGTCCGGAGGAGATCTACTTTCTTGGCGGACAGTCTGATCTCTCCCCGACCCAGGATCGTCTGGCGGGATTCAGGCAGGGACTGGCGCGGGCAGGTGTGACTCCACAGCCGGAGTGGATTATTCAGGGGAACTATCATCCCGGCAGCGGCTACGAGATGTTTGCCGCGCTCTGTAACCAGCTTGGACGTCCACCCAAAGCAATGTTTACCGCTGCCTGCGGTCTGCTGGAGGGGGTGCTGCGCTATATGAGCGAGCATAGCCTGCTGACCCGTGACATCCGCATCGCCAGTTTCGACGACCACTATCTCTACGATTCGCTCTCAATTCCGATCGACACGGTAGAGCAGAATGTGCCGGCACTCGCACAGGCCTGCTTTTCTATGCTGACTACCATGATCGGTGGCGAGGACCCGGCGAATAGTCAGCTTATCCTGCCTGCCACGCTGCGGCTGCGTGGCTAATCGCCCGGCGCTTCGGCCCGGGCGTTGCTTTGCCTGAGTCCGCCATCGGCAGGGAGCTGGCGCTGCGCAAGAAAAGCGATATCAGGTCACCAGCGGTGCTGTCACGGCGGGAGACGATCAGTGCGCTGAAGTAACTTTCCAGCACGGCAAAGGCTTAAGCGGCTTTCAGCAAATCCACGTGGCGGATTTGTGGGTCGAAAACCCTGATCCGCGCAGAGTGAGACGTCCCCGTTCAGGTGCGTCAGATTCCGGGACATCCCGCATCCGACAGTTAATACGCACCGGCAGCACAAAAGCGAAGTCCTGTGCCAGATCGCAGGCATGTCGGCACTGCCAGTGCATCAACCAGTTTATGGGCTATCGTCAGCGCCCTCTCCCTAAGTGGTTGTATCTCCCGGGCGCTGAACGACTTCATGACCAGCCCTCTTGCCGGGTATTATCCGGTGGATTCAGCACCAGAAACATTCTGCTGATATCACTGAAACAGCGGCAGTCCGGCTACATCATCGCCAAATCTCAGTTTGACGCTCTCCTTATGATTCTTATTGACTCGCCGATTGTTCAGCAGGGCGCCCACACCTGCGTGACTGCGGCTGATGATCTTATCTCCGGCAGGAATAAGCGGACTCGGCCGATAGAGAATTAGTGCAGGCGCTGAATGCGGGCAAGGGAAGCGAAAAGGGTGTTTTTATCATTTTCACTGAGGTGGGGCGCTGTAAGGTGCGACATCAGAAAGTCTTTGTCCTCCTGCGAGAAGGTGCCGATCACCAGGTGCTGGTTGATCGCGGTCAGGAGCTGTGCATCAAGCTGTTCTATCTGCTGCCTGGTCCCGGCCAGCTCTCTGACGGAAACATCTCTGTCCGGTGATGAGAGCCAGTCAGCCCGATAGCGATACTGAATCGCCTTGCTGGCGTTCATCAGAGCGTGAGCAAACGGCACGACGGAGTGGGGTTCAAGCCCTGCCTGCTGTGCGTGTTGCAGCATGTTATCCAGAACCACTTGTTCCCGTGGCAGATCCTCAACAGGTAAATGATGCAGTGCCTTATAACCTGCCACCGCTTTCATCACCTGCATACGTTCATTGAGCGCGGTAGAAAGTGCCCCAAGAGAAACGGACGAAACCGAACCGGCAAAAACGTTGCTGCACATAAGCAGGGAAGAGAAAAAAATAGCCATAAAGTGAGTCATTTGCTTGCTCCGTTGATAAAAAATGGCACTAGTTTAGTCATGAAAAAGTCACCTTTTGTCATTATTTTGTTTTCGAAATGTGAATCCCGATTGGGGTCTGGGAAATAGGATCAGGTTATTAATTTTAACGTTATTTTTTATCACCTTCGTCATCAAACGTTCATATTGATTTGCAATGATGACAAGTTGACTGACTGATAAGCCTGAGTTGATTGCATCCTGTATCCGAGAAGCGTCGCACCCTTCTGGGAATGTCTGCGATGTCAAAACAGTTTTATGATGTAAGCCGGGTTGTGCGCTCAGGAAAGCGCCATGCCGATCAGGTATCAGGGTTAATATGCGCTGCCAGTGTGGACTTTTTTAGCAGCAAAATGAGGTGGATATGTCTGTATCTGTAGCGTCTACCGATGATAAGCCGGTCGCGGAGTGAGTTAAGAGCCTGGAAAAACAGGCGGCAAGCCGTTCAGATACAAACTGGATCAGTGCAGAAGAGAGCCTCAGCCTGACGCAGCGCGTTTACAGCGTACAGGATAAATTGATTGAGCTGGCGTTGGGGTAATTTTAAATCTCCCGCCGTCCCGGTCGTAAATCGGCAGGGGTAAAAAACTGATATTTCAGCACGCAGTGTCGCCCGGCATTTTGTGCGCTGCGCAGTGAAGGGGTGTTGCCGGGCAGAATGGTGCCGGTCAGCAGCGCCTTCTCACCATAGTGATGAAGCTGCTGCAACAAATGCTGCTGAGCGCGCGCAGCGAGTCCACGGCCCTGATAAGCGGGCATAATCACTTCATCCATAATCTGGAATCCTTCAATGAAGGCCAGTCGCCGCGGGACACAAATTATCAGCCCGGCCATTACGCCCTGCCAGACAATTAACAATACATGTCCGCTGGCGAGATCCTCCCGCAATTCCTGCCTGCTGGTTGCCAGTAGCTGATTACGCAGATGCGGCAGTGTATGCCAGCTGGCACGATAGGCACGATTAATCGCGGTGATACAGGCGGGGTAATCTTTCCGGCTGGCCTTTACCAGTGAAATCTCCTTGTCGGCAGGTGCAGAGAGTGAGGCTGGATCGCTGAGGTAAACCAGTTGATCGCTTATACCGATGTCTGAATGAGCCGCAGGCAACAGGATATGCAGCTTTAACGGTTTGAGCCGCTGCCACGCCTGCATGATGGCGCAAGCAACTGCGTAATCGATGACGCCGTCACGTGCCACAATCTCAATGAAAGGCTGTGAAAGATCACCACCCAGATAGCGCGGTCCGGTGAGGTAACGCTTACCGTTTATCGTCAGTTCACGCTGCAAAAAGGTGTGCTGGGGCAGGCCGGTTTCACGCCAGGGAAAGGCGGCTGAAAAATGATGATCGTCGCATCTGAGCTGCTGCTGTGCCAGCCAGCGGGAAAGCCAGTCGGTGAGACATGCAGATGAGACAGGAACAGTACGGTAGAGCGACACCATATAATCCAGCATAAGATTCCTTATTGCCCGCCGTCAGTGATCTCCTGCCTCTCTCCGGGGTATATGAAAACGGTTGCCGGATTGCACATGAGGCTGGTGAGAGTGTAAACGATGTGCGCTGTTTATGACCATCCTAACCTATCCACCAGCACCATTACGTCTCTGCGGCATAACGGCTCGGGGTCTGCCGAACGTTTCAATGCTCGAAATGTGAGCAGGTAACCGTCATTCTCTGTGATCGCTTATTACGGCCACCGTTTGTGCTGACTTGAAAAAGTCGATAAGAATCTCTTCGGGTCTGACTGAACTACGCAGGCATTGTCAAATTAATTGATGGAATAATACAAAGTTGCGCAAAACTTAAATGAGAAACTAAATACACAATTTTTACGCAAATAATACGGAATCAGATAATCGACGCCACGCTGGGATTTAAATCCATGAAGACGGCATATGCCACCATCAAGGGGATTGAAGTCATGCGGGCATTGCGTAAAAGACAGGCGGAAAACTTTTACTTCGGCCATCCCCTGGGCGAGATGCGTCTGGTGAGCAGAGTTTTTGAAATTTAAGACCTTTCTATAATACAAAAGGCTACCTCATCAAGAAATTTGCAACAGTGCCGCAATTTCTGTTAAATCCCTGTTTTTAATTTATGGAGACAGCAAAGCTAAAAAATAAAATCAAGTATAAACAGGATGTTGAAAACTTTAGCAACGCATGTTAATTGGCTGAGACGATCATTAGCCCATCGTTGATAGTTAATATCTATCAGTTAGGGTGTAACCGATCGATAATAACCATTTTTATTGAGTGGTTTATGGGCGTACTGTCATTTACAGAAATAGTTATACCTCTTAGGGAGTATCGCCATCCGGAAATCGTTGCCGGAACTTTCTGAGTTAACCTGACCAGATTCAGAAGGATATAAGATGCCAGTTCCGGTTCTGTACCACCCTGACTTAAAGGTGGTTGTGGCCTCCCTTTGCGGTGCGCTGGTATGGGGGCTGAACCAGCGATATTTTGACCGTAAAAAACAATCAGTGGCCTTTGTTATCTCTTTTGTTATGGGGATTCTGGGGGCTGACGTGACGCTTGAAGTGGTGAATATAATCTTCCCCGGTGTTTTTTCTGGTGAGCGGGCGATAGGTGCATTCCTCTGCAGCGCGTTAATTATCACCCTGGTAACCGGCCTTATTCACCGGATAAGTCTGCTGCAGAATAATCAGGTAAAAGAAAAATAATCATCAGCGTTATCCGAAGAACACCTGTTCCGCATGCACTGGCTGACAAATAATGAAATCCAGACACTCTATTTACCGGAATGAAAGGTTAAAAAATGAAAATCAGTGAACATGGACTTAATCTGATTAAAAGCTTTGAAGGGTTACGTCTGCAGGCGTATCAGTGTTCTGCGGGAGTATGGACTATTGGCTACGGGCATACCGCTGGTGTGCTCCCGGGAGATATTACAGATGAAGTGCAGGCAGATATCTTTCTGCGCAATGATATTGCTGCGTCAGAAAGCACCGTTATGCGCTTAGTGGCAGTTGCACTGAATCAGCATCAGTTTGATGCTCTGGTCTCGTTTGTATTCAATCTCGGCAGCGGTAATTTTGCAGCCTCAACATTGCTGAAAAAGCTCAACGCCGGCGATTATGCCGGGGCCGCTGAAGAGTTTTCACGGTGGATCCATGCCGGCGGGAAACCGCTATCGGGACTGGTACGGCGAAGGGAGGCGGAAAGAAAGTTATTTATGGCCGGACACCTGCCTGTATAAACACTGTTATTGCGGTCTGCAATATTGTCCGGGGTTCTGTCCCCGTTATCTCTGCCTGACGGACAATGTATAACCCTGTACTGCCGGTTATTCCATTTATTAAAAGGACACGATTTTCATTGCCGGGTTTTATCTGTAATGAAATCTATGATTGCAAATAAAACTGTGTTCAAAATTAACTAAAAATCAATGGAGATATATTATGTCTGATATTCCTGTCGGTACCATTGTTATGTACAGCGGAACCACCATGCCTGCCCACTGGGTGCTGTGTGACGGTAAAAATAATACCCCGGATCTCCGGGATCGTTTTATTCTCGGTGGGGAGCTGAATGACGTGGGCGGCAAGTCCACGGAGAAAACCGCAGGCGATAAAGATAAAAAACACTTTGAGCTGAACACAAACAAAAGCAGCTCAGCAATATCCGTGACGGTCAATGAACATAAACTTACCGTCAGCGAGATGCCTGAGCACTACCATAAGCAGGGAGATATGTATGATTATAACTACGGGTTTGCTTATGGTGAGTGGACCGATCCCAGCGACGGGCAATATATCAATGGCGGTACGGTAAAAGAGACTTGTAAAAATCGCCATGCTCCCCTGACTCAGAATGCCGGCCAGGGGGAAGGGCATTCCCATCATGCCGACGTTGGGGTGCAGAGCCACAGCCATTCAGCCGACGTGACGGCACCTTACTACATTCTGGCCTTTATTATGTATCAGGGGAATTAATTCCCCTGTCTGACCGGCCGGCATGTTATGGAATCCCCTGCGCAGATTAAATTCCGGGAGACTGCCGGCTGTAACCTCTGGCAGGAATATCCTTGCAGGTCCGCTGCGCGACCTGCGGCCGGACGCCGGCCCTGATATACGGCCGGGCTTCCGGACCGCAAATGAAAATTCAAGGAAAAAAACATGAGCTTCATTGACTCGATAAAGCACATAGAGCGGTTCGCTGTTATTGATGAGTTCGGCGGGCGGGGAAACCCGGAAAAAATACGCCGCTTTTATATCGTCCTGCGCGTGACGGACGATAACGGAGAGCTCATTGAAATTACCTTCGGCGATATTAAGAGCGCGGTCAGTGCCGGGCAGCTCTCGCTGACCGACTACGTGGGGTTCACTGATGTCTCTCTGGGGCTTGATGACAGCAGTCAGTTCCGGGTGACTAACGCTGAATATCATAACAATTCTAATTTCATCAGCGTGGAGCCTGCGGCGTTCAGCGGAAGCCTCAGCGTCTGCGCCAGAATAAAAGAAAAAAAGGACGGCAACCTGATTACCTCCACCTGCTACCTGTCAGACTTCCCGTCCACGTTCTACCTCTCAAAATAAAGGGGCAGGCAGGAAAGCCTGCCATGACGCATATCTGTTTCATTGACCGGGGAGACGAACATGAGCTTTGTGGACAACGTTAAATACGTCAGGCAGCTGAGCGTGGTGGATGAATTCGGCGGGCTGGGTGAGGCCGCAAAAGTCAGTCGCTTCTACGTGACCTTCCGGGCCACGGATGATGACGGTCAGGATATCCGGGTAAGCGAGGCTGACGTGGTGGCCGCCATCCGGGAAAAGGATATCGTGATTGCCGGCTGGGCCGGCCTGAATAACTATTCTCTGGCTGCGGATGCAGCAAACCCGGACGGCTGCCCCTTTATTTTCAGCGGATGCCGGTACCGGGACAGCCTCAATATTCTGGCAATAAGTTTCGCGGGAGACTACAGGGAAGATGCCGGCCTCAGCGTCAGGTTTATGGACGGCGACACGGAGATAACCTCATCCTGCTATCTGTCCCCGTTCCCGTCAGCCGTTTTCATTAACAGGCACCCTGCCGCTCAGTAATGACGGCAGGAATTTCTGTTATCTGACCATAATGCCGCTTCTTTCTGTGAGACCAGTTTTTCGGGAAAGAAGCGCCTGCAATTACAGCAATTACGGAGACGTATCATGTCATCCTCCTCATTCTATACCGCTGCCGGCAACTTCCTCAGCGCCATTCAGGGCGGCGTGGACCCCCGCACCGGGTTGTTCACCGTTAACCTGCCGCTCGCTGACCTCCGCTCCGGCAACCTGGCCGGCCCCGGCCTGAAGCTGGCTCTGCACTACTCCCCTGTCAGCGACCGGGATGACGGTTTTGGCCGCGGCTTTGCCCTCAACCTTACCCGCTATGACATCAGAGGGCGGCGGATCTCCCTTTCCACCGGAGAGTCGTACCCGGTCAGCAACAGTGGCTCAGCAGTCAGGCAACGCAAGCTCAGGAACTTTATCACAGAGAGTCAGGACGGCTGTATTTCCCGGGTCATTCACAAATCCGGCCTGGTGGAGGAGTTAGTCAGATATGGCTTCCAGGCGGTAACCGGCAGGATAACAACCCCGGAAGGACGTAGCCTGTCTCTTCTGTGGGACCAGAACAGCAGGGGAGCGGGCGTCCGTCTTTCTGCAGTGACAGAGTATCGGGACGGGCTTACCAGGACGCTTTGTCGCGTAAACTACTCTGACAACCCTGAGCAGGCCGCGACTTTTTCAGTCCTTCCTGATGACCCGGTATCAGGTTACGATACTGTGTTCTGTGTCCGGCGGGGAGTGCTTCGCAGCGTGACCAGCTATGCTACCGACCCGGACATGACCTGGTTGTTCAATTATGATCTCATCGATCCCTGGAACATCGAAAACCCAAAGCTTCGCTATCTGATCTCCATAACCTCGCCCGCGGGGCTGGAGGAGTCAGTAGTATATCCTCACACGGGCGGCGCGTCCTTTCCTGACGGCGTAGGCCTGCCGCCCCTGCCTCAGGTATCCACCCATACCGTTCAGCCCGGCAACGGGCAGCCTGTGGTTGAGACCCGCTGGACGTGGACCGAGGAAAACTACCTTGGCCGGAACGCCCCCGGGCGGGACTTCTCGCGCTGGGACCCCGATACCGACCTGCTGCTCGACGTCCTGACGCGCGGGTACACCTACGGTTCGGTGGCCCGGCTGATGGACCAAACGGGCGAGCAGGTGCTCAGAACGGTCACCCGGCGTTACAACAACTTTCACCAAATCAAGTCTGAAAGCACGCTACAGGATGGAAGGACGTACACGGTGGGGACGGACTATCCTGCTATGGCAGGAGTCACCGTGGCCGAACAGCCCCTCAGTTACCACCTCCCGATACAGCAGACTGAAACCTGGATAGCAAAAGGACTGCTCAGGGAGCGCGTTACCCGCTGGAAGTATGACGGGACGGGCAATCTGATTAAGGAGTGGGCCCCGGACGGGACGATTACCGAGTACGCTTACTACCATGCTGACGGTGAGGGTGAGGAGTGCCCGGCCGACCCGCACGGCTTCCGGCGCTACCTGAAGCGCAAAAAGGTCATGCCGCGCCGCATTGAGGGCGACGAGGTCAATACTTACACCCGGCACTACTGGAAAAAACTCAGCAGCCTGACGGGGGACGGCTACGTCGTGCTCCCTGACCGGGAGGAGGTGACCACCGTGCTGCCGGACAAAAAACAGAAGGATAACGGCACAAACCGCGTCAGGACCCGGGTCAGCCATACGCATTATGACGACAGTAGAAATCTCCTGACGTACGGGCGGGAAAAACAGCGCACCACCACGTACTGGCCGGACGTGGCGAACCAGCCCGGTGAGTCGTACGTGCAGAAGCAAGACTTCATTTACACATCTTCGTTGAATGGGCTCAGTCAGTCCGAAACCCTGACCACGCATGACCACATCAGCCTGACACGCATCACCCTGCGGCACCCGGTTCTGGGGCATCTGCTCAGGGAAAAAGACGCCCAGGGCGTGGAGACAAAATACACCCGGGATAAAGCCGGGCGGATGCTGACCCGGACACAGGCAGCGGGTACGGACTACGCGAGAACCTTTACCTTTAAATATGCCATGTATGGAACCGGCATGGTGGTTACCACAACCGACCCGCGGGGCAACCAGATAAAAACTTTTTATGACGGCGCCGGGCGGGAGGTGACCCGGCAGCAACTGGACGCCGACGGCACGAAAAACTGGTATACGGTGTTCTCACAGGTGTTCAGCGTGACGGGGCAGCCCCGCACCCGTATCGCCCGGGACTGGCAGACGGCTACCGCGAAGGATTATTCCGTCCGGAGTGAATTTGAGTACGACGGGTTTGGTAACCTGAGCAGGAAGGTCACCTCTGATGGCGTGACCGTAACGGACACTACCGACCCGGTGGCCCTGACCCGGACCGTGACGCCCTCGGGCGGAGGCATGACGTCGGCCACCCGGACCACCGAACTGGCTCCGCTTTTGCGTCTGCCGCAGAAGGAGGTGCTGTCCGGCGGCGGCCTGGAGACCGTGCGGAAATACCAATGGGACGGCCACCACCGGCTGCGCATGATGACCGATGAGAAAGGGCGGGTGACGGAGTATACCTGGGATGACGCGGGCCGGCTGCTGACGCAGACGCTGCCCGACGGCACGGTGGTGACCCGCACCTGGGCACGACACCTGAGCGGGGAGTGTCTGACCGGTATCAGCGTGACCGGACAGGACGGACAGGGCAATATGAAGACCTGGCACCAGGGCACGCAGACGTTCGACGGTCTGGGCCGGCTGACCGCGTCGGAGAGCGGAGGGCGACACCTGCGGTATCTTTACGACGGCGTCTCGCCGGTGCCGGAGTCCGTCATGACCACGTCGGGCAGCATCATCACATACACCCGAACGGTGCCGCTGGACAACGCCCTGACGGCGCGGAGCGTCAGCCCGGGGACGGGGTCGCAGGCCCCGGCGGTCAGGCAGGATTTCACCCTAGACCCGCTGACCGGCAGCCTGCTGACGGCAACGGAGGGCAGCACGGTGACGGAGAACGCCCTGTTCCCGTCCGGGTTGCTGAAGGGCGAGAAGTTCACCTCTGCTAAGGCCGGTGTCCGGGAGGCGGACTATACCCGCACGCTTGGCGGAGCGATGAGCACGTACACGGACCCGGCCGGTAAAAAGATGAGCCTGACGCGGGACGCTTTCGGCCGGATGACCCAGACGAAAGACGATGCCCTGACCACGGACGTGACGTACGACCCGCTGGCGCGGGTGAAGTCATACACCACGACGGACCCGGCGACCGGGACGACGCTTACCACGGCGCTGACGTATGACGCTCTGGGCCGGGAGGCGACCCGCACGGCCACCGGGAGCAACGGAAAGACGGTGAAGCAGACCCTGACATACTCCCTGGGCGGACAGATCACGCAGCGGGTCACCCGGGCTGATGACCAGGACGTGCTGACGGAAACCTTCACGTACGATGCCCGCAACCGCCTGACGGATTTTACGGCTGAGGGGAGTCTGCTGCCCACAGACGGCTACAACCTGGGGATAACGGCGCAGCGCTACACTTTCGACGCACTGAATAACCTGGTCAGCGTTATCACAACGCTGGATGTGCTGGGTGAAGATGTGGCCACGTATCACTACGACAACGCGGACGACCCGACGCAGCTGACGTCAGTAGAGCATACCCATGACAGCTATCCCGGTAAAATCACGCTGAGCTACGATGCGGACGGGCGGATGACGCGGGACGAGATGGGCAGAACGCGCAGCTATGACGCGGCCGGGCGGCTGGTGAGCGTGAGCGGTGCGCCCGACAGCACTTATGGCTATGACGCCCTGAACCGGCTGGTGACCCAGACAGTGGGTGGTTCAGACACCCGGGCCCTGTACTACCGGGGAGAGGAGCAGGTATGTGAGATGAAGACGGCACTGAATAAAATCACCCGGCTGATTAAAAGCGGGCACACCTGTTTCGGAGTGAGCGAGGGCAGCGGGGTGACGCTGACGGCAACAAACCGGCACGACAGCCCGCTGCTGTCCCTGAAAGCCGGAGAGGCCGGCGGGGTGACGCACGTCTGGTCACCGTACGGCGGAGGGAAAGTGGCGGACGGGCTGCCGGGCTTTAACGGGGAGCGCCCGGACCCGTTCAGCCGGAACTATCATTTGGGCAACGGGTACCGGGCCTGGAGCCCGCGGCTGATGCGCTTTACGTGTCCGGACAGCCTGAGCCCGTTCGGGGCGGGGGGGCTAAACCCGTACGCCTACTGCGCGGGGGACCCGGTGAACCTCACCGACCCGTCGGGACACATCAGCACGCAGGGCTGGATAGGTATAGGACTCGGAATTCTGGGGCTGGTCTTCGCGGTATTCACGGCGGGGATGTCGATAGCGGCGGCGGGCGGGCTGATGGCGGCGCTGGCCAGCGCTTCACCAGTGGCGCTTACGGTGGGGACACTGGGTGTGGTGTCGGACGTGACGGCCATCGCAAGCGGAGCGCTGGAAGATGTGGCTCCGGAGGCTTCCAGCACACTGGGCTGGGTGTCTATGGGAATCGGCCTGGCGGGAGCGGGTATCGGTATTGGTAAGGGAATAAGAAGCGCAATCAGGTCCAGAGTGACAATAATGGCAACAGTAGGTGAAACGATGCCAATAGAGTCACCCCGGGTTCTTGGTGGACATGCATTTGGAGGACGGTCTGCACCAGGAGAAGTTATTTTTACGGCTATTGATGTGAATAACGGGACCCGTCGTTTAAACATTAACATGCATGGCAAGCCTGGATTAGTGGAAATAAATCATGGCGTGAATGCAAATGCACAAGAACTTTATAATGTACTAAGGAATAGAGGTATTTTGGAGCAAAACTTTGATGAGATAAGAATGCTTACCTGTCACAGTGCTGATATTACCCCTGAAGGTAATATTATGGCTCAACAGTTGGCCCGTTTAACCGGTAAACCGGTGGAGGGATATTTTGGTAAAATGACTGCAATATTTAGTATGGATTATGGGACGGGAACGACTATACCTGCCCGGCACATGATAAATGAAGCTTACATACAAGGTGGAGCGCGAGGGGCAAATGAGTTCCTGGCAAAAAATAGTCAGTACTTAACAATGGGGCCATCTCCTTATGTGCATACTAATTTCTCGATGAGATTTTATCCTTGATGGTTAGGAAACTGAATCATTGTTTTAAAAATCTCCTGGCCATGAATTTTGTTTTCGGATGTCCCCTTATGGCGGGCTAACCGGGAAGCTTATGGGGGAAAATACTCGATTCGGTGCGTTTTTAACCTGAAACACATTTTTCAGGCGAACTTATCCTGCAGCCTGTGCCCGCAACCATCGTTTCTGGCCGATACTGTGCAGTTTTTCTGCCACTAATTCTGACGGGCACTGTTGCACATTTCTTGATGAGGTAGCCTTTTGTATTACAGAAAGGTCTTAAATTCCAAAAACTCTGCTCACCAGACGCATCTCGCCCAGGGGATGGCCGAAGTAAAAGTTTTCCGCCTGTCTTTTACGCAATGCCCGCATGACTTCAATCCCCTTGATGATGGCATATGCCGTCTTCATGGATTTAAATCCCAGCGTGGCGTCGATTATCCGTTTCAGTTTGCCGTGATCGCATTCAATGACGTTATTCCGGTACTTAATCTGCCGGTGTTCAACATCAGGCGGACACAGGCCTTCCCGCTTCAGTAACGCCAGCGCGCGACCATAGGTGGGAGCTTTATCGGTGTTGATGAGTCGGGGGATCTGCCAGCCTTTCACGTTGTTCAGAATCTTTCCCATAAACCGATATGCCGCTTTGCTGTTACGGCGCGGGGAAAGATAAAAATCGATGGTGCGGCCTTTGCTGTCAACAGCACGGTACAGATAGGCCCATCGGCTGTTATAGGTTTCATCGAGATGCCAGGATCAGAGCCCTGAAGGATTACGCCAGTACCAGCGCAGCCGTTTTTCCATTTCAGGCGCATAATGCTGAACCCAGCGGTAAATCGTGGAGTGATCAACGTTGACACCGCGTTCGGCCAGCATCTCCTGCAGTTCACGATAGCTGATGCCGTATTTACAGTACCAGCGCACCGCCCACAGGATGATGTCGCGCTGAAAATGCCGGCCTTTGAATGGGTTCATGTGCTGCTCCGTCAGCAAAAGATGACGATGAGTTTATCACCTCCCGATTTTTGCAACAGTGCCAAAACGTATGCTTTCCAGATGCCTGTGCAGGCGATGAGGCTGCTGGAAAAAATCAAAGATGATGAGTTTCAATGGGTTAATCTGGAATGGGATGGGCGCTTTTATACCTGTCCACGCCATTTTATTAAACGACTCAGCAGCCGTCCTTATATTAAAGCGTTCTGGCGTTAACCCGATTAAAAAAGATTAACCAGACGCCTAAATGCCTATTATGGATGCTTATTTGATTTAACTTTTTACGCTTATATCGCATGTGAGGATAAATGGGGCAGAACCTGCCCCGTTATTTTCAGCGATTGGAGGGCGGTATCATCGCGTTCAGCGATAAGAAAAGAACGTTATCTGCAAAGATTCCGCATTAATGACTATTATCACTGTTTAATCATTTGCTGCTGTCGCTTGTCAGAGGCACCGAAACGCTAACCAGTGCTTTATGCAAGGCGGTGCGGTTTTGTGCCCGGCCCGGCAATCCGTTGTGATTCTGCTTAAATTCCCTTCTGTTCTCCCTTTGACGTGAAACGTCACCTCTTACACTCAGATGATACTTAATCGGGATCCTGACTGTCATGCCCCAAGAAAAAATGCGCCTTCGTTCGCTGCTGACTTTGCTTTCCATCGGAGGCGTTATTCTCACTTCTGGTTTGCTGCTCGGTGCGCTGCTGCTGTTTCAAAAAGCCAATATCGAAGACAGCCTGCTTGAAGGGAACATTGCCTATGCCCGTAAACTGGCCGATACCACCGATCGTTATCTGGCAACAGCGCAACGCGAACTGGCCTGGAGTGCTTCGGAAATCAAGGGTCTCAGCGATATGAAACAACTAAAACGGGAGACCGATCGTCTGCGAATGCAGTCGGGATTTTTTAATTCGGTGGTGGTGGTAAACCATGATGCAATTATAGCTGCAACCTCACCCGAGAGTCTGAATCTGATTGGCGTGAAGCTGCACTCGGCGGCCAGCCAGCAGGCCATTTCGACCCAGAAGCCCTTTATCTCACCCCCTTTTACTTCTGCAGCTGATAACTATGTGGTGTTTTTATCACAGCCCCTGTTCAGCGCAGAGGGCCGTTACCTGGGCTACATTGGCGGCACCATCTATCTTAAAAAACAGAGTATGTTGAGTGAGATCCTGAGCCAGCACTTCTATGCAAACGGAGCGACGGTCAGCGTGGTGAGCAATGAGGGGCTGATTATTTTCAGTCACGATCCGGCGCGCGTTGGTACAAAGATGCTGCTAAGTCTGGCACTGCAGAAGCAGCTCGCCTCGACGGAAAGCGGGCACTTTACGCTGGAGAGTGGTGGTCAGCACTATCTGACCGGCTATGGCACGCTGCATAAAACCGGCTGGAACGTGTTTATTACCGGCACCTCTGAAACGGTCAGACATATTCTGATGCGCACGGCGGAAAGCGCAGTCTGGTTCGTTCTGGGCATTATTGTCGTGACAGCGGCCGTGATTGCCTTTATGGCCGGTCGGATCGCCTCTCCGCTTGAAAAGCTGGCGGACCGAGTGCGCGATGGCGGTAGCGAAGCGCAGGCCGAATCTCTCGCTACGGTGAAAACCTGGTATTACGAGGCTGACCGGCTCAAAGAAGCGGTGCAGGAACATCGCCACGCTGTTGCGGGTCACCTGGCCGCACTTAGCGATGAAGCGATGACCGATCCGCTAACGGGTCTCTGCAACCGACGCGGATTTTCAGCGCTGGCGGCGCAATCAGACAGTGAGTATGACCAGTGTGCCATCGCCATTGATATTGACCATTTTAAGAAGATAAACGACTGGTACGGGCATGACGCGGGCGATGCTGTTCTGGTGAGCCTGGCAGCGTTGCTGCGTCAGGCTTGTCGCACCGGTGATATCGTCAGCCGGTTTGGTGGCGAGGAGTTCATTCTGCTGCTGCCGCAGACTACGCTGGCGGATGCGGCCCGCACCGCGGAACGCATCCGTGAGACCGTCAGCGCCACCACCTTCCCGTTCGCCGGGACGATGACGATATCAGCTGGCGTGGCTTCACGGGGTGACCAGGCTAGCGATCGCGAGTCTCTGCTGCGGCGTGCGGATGAAGCGCTCTACGAGGCAAAAGCGGCCGGGCGCAATACTGTTATCATCGCCGGGCCTGACGGCTTTGAGTTAGCCAGGTAAGATCCGCCGGGGGAGGGACAGGCTCAGCACTTACTGCGTAATCGCCAGCCGAGCCACTCATCCAGCGCCGCTTCCGGCAGCGGCCTGGAGTAGAAAAAGCCCTGCGCCTGGTCGCAGCCGAACTCGGTCAGCGCTGTTACGGTTTCCGCATTCTCCACGCCCTCAGCCAGCACCATGTAATCGAGATCCTTGAGCATCGCAATAATACTGCGGGCGATGACGCGCGATGCGGTATCACACGAAATTTCGCTGATCAGTGAACGGTCCAGTTTAATGACGTCCAGCGGCATACGCCGAAGATAACTGATGTTGCTGTAGCCCGTGCCAAAGTCATCCAGTGAAATACCAAATCCACGCAGTTTCAGCATCTCCAGCCCTTGCATTGCGGTCGGGCTTTCCAGAATCCGTTCTGTTTCCAGACACTCAATGCCCAGCAGCGAAACCGGAAGCTTTGCCTTTATCATCCGCTCTTCAAGCTCGTCGGCAAAACCTTCACGGGAGAAATCGCTGCTGCTGACGTTAATGGTGATGGGCAGCTGAATATAGTTGTTGCGAAGCCGGGAGAGCCGGGCGATGGCGTGCTCTGTGACCCAGGTAGTGAGCTCGCTGAGCAGCTCGGTTTGCCCGGCAAAAGGTAAAAACTGTTCAGGAGACAGTTCGCCGCGCTGAGGATGCTGCCAGCGGATCAGCGCTTCCAGTCCGATCGGCTTGCCGCTGTGCAGACAGATCTTAGGCTGATAGGCGAGCCATAACCCCTTATCCTGGCGTATCGCAATCGCCAGGTCATGCATCAGGGTGAAATCCTGGGTGTGGCGCGCATCGGTTGCCTCACTGAAAAGCATCGAGGCAACGTTGCGGGTGATGGCCTCATGCAGCGCGCTGACTGCCCGGCGCAGGATCTCCTGAGCGGGCATCTCCCCGGTGTTAAAACTTGCCTCACCGGCGTGTGTCATCAATGCAACCGACAGCCCATCGCCGAGATCTGCGCTGATCCCGGCCAGCTGATTTGCCACCCAGTTGGCCGTGAGTCTGCTCTCCTGACGTGTCAGCAAAGCAAAGCGCCCGGTTGCTACGGTGTAGAGCATTTCACCCGGCGCAGGCCTCAGGCGCAGCGGCAACAGTGTCGCCACATCTTTCAACAGGCTTTCAACCGGCCCCATGCCCATGGAGCGCGCAAGCTCGTAGGCGCGCGGCATATCGATACAGTCAATCAGCACCAGCCGTCGTGGCGTGGTGTCACCGGAGGTGGCAAGAAATTGCAGATCGCGAATCAGACGCTGACGGTTGGGCAGGCCAGTTACCGGGTCGGCAAAACCCGCCGAGTACCAGGCCTCAAGAAATGACATCACCAGTGCCGCCAGCATTTTAAGCATTGCCTCCTGCTCACCACTGAAGCGATGAGGGGCGGTGTCGGTCACACACAGCGTACCCAGTATCAGACCGGTGCTGCTTTTCAGCGGTACGCCGGCATAAAAGCGGATAAAAGGCGCACCCGTAATCAGCGGATGTGCAGCAAAGCGGTTATCAAGCAACGTATCGGGCACCACCACGGTGCTATCACTGTCCACTGCGTGCCGACAGAGCGAGTCCTGTCGGGTGGATTGGGTGAGTGTGAAATTGTGCGCCGCCTTAACATGCTGCATCTCATCATCCAGTACGGAGATAAAGCTGCCGGGAATGCCAAGTGCCTGGCTTGCCAGCCGGACGAACTGTTGCAACACATCGTCACGACTTTCGTCGTTACTGCGCAGCGCGTGCAGGGTTCGCGTGCGGCAATCGTCGCCGCCGCTAAGACTCATAAGCATGGTTTCCTCCGCGCCGACTGGTTACGGAGCGAAATTAAACAGAAAAACTGGATGGTATTGTGTCATGACTACAGACAATTTTGTTAAAAGAAAGAGGCACAACGTTATTTATCTACTGCGAAGCATGCCATTTCAGGCCCTGACAGTAATTCCTTTTTCTTTAACAAAATGTTTTCTTATCGACGATTCTATTATTTTGTCGTTAAAAACTTTTAATTTCTTAAATATCCTGCCAGGATAGTGAGTATAAATATAGCGCGCTATATAATAACGCATTAAAGTAGATGACATAATTTATTTCGGTTCACTTTTAACTATACCAATGACAATATCAGGGAAAACTTCATGAATTCACTCAGGCATTTCACTATCCGCCGCGTTGTGCTGTGGATGATGATCGTCTCGCTGGGCGTGGTCGCGCTGGCTGGTGGCTACAGCAGCCAGGTGGTGCGCGACATCTTTCGTCAAACCGATCGCTCAGCCGATCTGACGCAGCAGCTGAGTTTTCTGGCTCATAGCGCGATTGTCATGCAGAACGGCACAGCAGCCGATAAAAAGGCCCTCGTCGCCTTAACCCCGGCCGATGCTGGTTGGGATAACTTCCGCGTAGCACTCACAACAACGCCCTCAGAATATGCCTCGGCCGCCCGCGCGCAGCTGATTAAGGTGACGCAGCAGCTGGCACAACATCGGGCACCCCTGAAGGCGGACCGCCATCGGCTTGAGGCTATATTGGTGGCATCACTGCTGACGGCAGTGGCATTGCTGCTGTTTTGCGACCGCTATCTGGTTGTCCACCTGGTGCGACCTGTCGGTAAAATTCGCAGTCATTTAAAAATTATTGCCGATGGTGATCTGACGCGCGAGCCGGAAGAGCTGGGGCGCAATTGTGTCGGGCAACTGGTACCACTGGTTAAAGAGATGCAGCACAGTCTGTTACAGACGGTCAGCGCTATTCGTGAAAACGCAGCCATTCTTCATCGTGAAGCTGGCGACATCGCAGCGGGTAATGCCGATCTCTCTGACCGGACATCCACGCAGGCCGCTGCACTGGAGCAGACCGCAGCCAGCATGGAGGAGATCACTGTTACCGTGCGGCACAATGCACAGAATGCCCGTGAGGCGCGTGAACTCGCCGCTACGACCACCGATACCACTCAGCAGGGCGTAGAACTGGTTCAGACGGTGGCAGCAGCCATCACCAGTATCGCTCAGGGGTCAGAAAAAATCCGGCAGTTCACCGCCACGATTAATAGCATCGCATTTCAGACCAACATTCTGGCGTTAAATGCCGCCGTAGAGGCGGCCCGCGCGGGTGAGCAGGGGCGCGGCTTCGCGGTGGTCGCCAGTGAGGTACGTTCGCTGGCTCAGCGAAGTGCTGCTGCTTCTAAAGAGATCGAAGAGCTGATTGCAGAGACCGTGGCACGCGTTGACGATGGCCGGCGGGCGGCGGAGAGCGCGGGAACGACTATGGAAGCTGTGCTGCGCGGCGTCGGCGGCGTAAACGAACTCATTGGACAGATTGCGTTGGCCTCGGATGAGCAGAGCAAAGGTATCGCCCAGGTCACGGTCGCCGTTGCTGAACTTGACCGCGTTACGCAGCAGAATGCGACGCTGGTTCAGCAGGTAGCGGCAACGGCGGGCAGTCTCAGCGGACAGACCAAAACGCTGGGCAGCGTAATTACACGCTTCACCCTGCCGCAGCATGCGGTCACTGTGGCGAATAAACGTGTCTCACCCACTGAACAACCTGGCGGCTGGGTTACTTTCGGTCAGGCATAACCTGCCAGGATAGTTTCTCGATTTGCAGATGATGGCTGTACGAGATGGAATAGCGGTTAATGTTCACGCTTTTTTTAAAAGATGAATGAAACGGTCCTCTATTGAGGCAGTGATTAACGTTGATCCTCTTCCGGCCCGTGTCACCATCCAGACTGGCGATGACGTTCTTTATCAGTACGCTCATTATCCAGGCAGCGATTTAAATATAATTCAGGTTAATTGCCGGGATTTTACTGGCGCATTACGCTTTGCTGACTATGTCGAAGCGCCAGACATGTAAACTTAACTCAAATTTATGTTTTGGCTGCAGGCGTTTCTCTTATCGCGGCCACCGTATGCGGAGCCTTTCATATGGAAAATCAGATTTTAAAGCGGCCTGTCGCCGTCCAGCGCAACGTCCGTGAACTGCGCCTTGCTGCCGGTCTTTCTCAGGAAATTGCAGCAGAACGTTTCGACCTTAGCCAGCGCGTCTGGCAGACCAAAGAGGCGTCAAAAAATCCTGCGCTGCTCAGTCAGGGAGAATATGAACTACTGATGCTGCTGGCCGGAGAGCATCCGTATTATGAACTGGTACCGAAGATGAAAAAGTAAGACCTTCTGCCGCTATTTTCCTGAAGTTAAGTTACCTCAGGCCGATAGAGTAAGCTAAACGAAGCGTAATAACCGCTTGTCTGATATGTCCTGGCCAGATTATCCTGGGCGGTCCGCTATAAGCCGCTGATCCGCCGCATCCTGTCTGCCGGGCATAATGTGTTAACTGGCGCTTCTTTGTCTGCAGTGCCAGCTTTATCGGGCTCAGCGCGGCAACCTATTGCTGCAGAGTTCACTGATGGGCCTTTCTTCCGGCAGCGGGTCGGCAGCAAATTCTGCGCGTCCTGTCTGATTGAACGTGTCCTCTTTATGCTGTGTCATGCCGGCCACAGTAGATAACATCAGAGGGGAGTTACGCTGAAACGTCCAGTTTATCATGATGCCGAGGCGGTTCGCCTCAACGCACTTAAGCAGTATCATCTGATGGATTCACCGCCGACCGATGCGCTGGATCGTCTCACCACGCTTGCTGCAAGACTGTTTCAGGTGCCGGTTGCGTTTGTATCGCTTATCGACGAGAAACGGCAGTTCTTCGCCTCCCGTTACGGTTTAAGTATTACCGGTACGGCGCGTAACGTCGCTTTCTGCCACCATACGCTGGCGCGGGGCGAGATACTCTGTGTTCCCGATACTCTGGAAGATCCGCGATTTCGTGACAGTCCGCTGGTTCACGGCTACCCCTTTATTCGCTTTTATGCGGGCATTCCACTTTCGACACCGGATGGCCATCACATTGGGACGGTCTGCCTGACCGACACCCATCCTCGAAAGCCACTGACAGCGGAGGATCGACAGCATCTGACGGATATTGCTGCACTGGTCATGGATCGCATGGAGATGCACCGTCTGGAGTTATTGCGCTACACCAGTCAGCAGCGGCTTCAGGCAATCTCATCGACCTCACCTGATGCCATTGTCTGTACCGACTTGCAGCGCGGCATAACCTTCTGGAACCCCGCGGCCACCGCGTTGTTTGGTTACAGCGCTCAGGAGATGAGCGGCCAGTACGTCAGTGAGCTGATTCCGGCGCGCTGCCAGACTGACTACCGTAATGAACTGGCCCGGATAACTTCTGACGAAGCGGCTATCTCGCATCCACGCTCTTTACAGATATGGGGTTTGACACGTGACGGCCGCGAATTCCCGGCAGAAGTCTCTTTTTCGGGCTGGCGCGAAGAAGGTGAGCGGCTGGTGGGAATGATCATCCGCGATGTCACGGCTCGTTTTGAGAGTGAGGCGCGGCTCTGTGAGCTGGCTTCTCTTGATATGTTGACGCGCCTCGCCAGTCGCAGCGCGTTTATGGAGCAGGTCGGACAGCTGACCAAAGCAGGCGTGCCTTATACATTATTGATGACCGATCTCGATGGCTTTAAAGAGGTCAACGATACACTGGGACATGCTGCAGGCGATGCGCTGCTGTGTCACGTTGCCGAGCAGATTCGCGCAGTGTGCGCAGGTGCCGTGACGGCTGCACGTCTGGGTGGGGATGAGTTTGTGATCCTGTTAGCGGGCGGCAGTGCAGAGGCGGCGATAACGGCGGAAAAGTTGATTGCGGCAGTGCAGACGCCGTTCCGCTATCACGACTCACCGGTGGTCGTTGGCGCCAGCACCGGCATCGCCTCCTACCCGGAGCACGGACGGGATCCCTCTTCCGTGATGTCCGCCGCTGACCTGGCGCTCTACCGCGCCAAAGCCTCAGGGAAAGGCTGCAGTATCCTGTTTATGCCCGCCTTTCGTGAGGCGGAGCAGCAGCGCCGTCGCTTTGAGCGTGAACTGGAAACGGCGGTGCGGCAGCAGCAGTTCACCCTCTATTATCAGCCGCGCTACGACATTAAAAGCGGAAAGCTTACTGGCTGCGAGACGCTGGTGCGCTGGCAGCATCCGACGCGCGGGCTGCTGTTGCCTGCCGAATTTATCGGCATACTGGTTAAAAGTCCGCTTTCTGTGACGCTGGGGGAATGGATCATCCGCAGCGCCCTGGCTCAGGTCCGGCAGTGGCAGGTGCGCGCTCCTCAGCTTCGCGTCAGCATTAACCTGTTTCCGCGGCAGCTGGCGGGGAACAGCCTGGAAACGGTAATACGTGAAAGCGCCGGAGGCGATGCCGGTTTTGTTGAGCTGGAAGTGGACGAGCCGCTACTGGCTGTGCTGGTGCAGGATATGCCGGCTCAGGTTGAAGCGATCCGTCGAACCGGCGCTTCATTCATTATCGATCATTACGGGCGCACACTGGGGGCCATTAACCTGCTGCGCTATAGCTTTGTGGCGGGCTTTAAAATCGATAAGTCGCTGACGCATGAACTGCATTCCAGCATGCGGGTGCGTATGATGTTCCGAGCCATTACCGCGCTCGGCAAAAGCCTGGGGATACGGGTGGCCGCAGAAGGGGTGGAAGACAACGAGCAAATCGCCTTTGTCACCACCGCAGGCTGCGACATTATGCAGGGCAATGGTCTGTGTCGGCCACTGACGCCGGCGGAATTTGAGGCGATGCTGTGCGGGGAAGAGCACTCTCCGCCCGCAGTCGCCAGCGGTTACGACGTCACACCACGCTGATCGAACTGACAGTGGCCGCAGGCGAAGAGGAGCAGATCGACGCCTGATCGTTCGGTCAGGGTCAGGAAACGGGCCGGTATTCCTGTTTCAGCAAGCCGAAGACCCAGTCATCCTGCCAGTGGCCGCCGAGAAAGAAATTCTGCCGCAGCCTCCCTTCCTGAACAAAGCCCGCAGAGATCAGGGTCCGGCGTGAGGCCGCATTGCCTGCCGTCACCGTAGCGGTGACTTTGCGGTAATCCTGCTGTTCAAAGCAGCAGGCGATAATGGCATGCAGCGACTCGCTGCCGTAACCTTTGCCCTGCGCATCTGCGGCCAGAATAAAACCAAACTCCGCAATACCCTCTCCGCGGTCGATAAACCCGCAGAAGCCTGCCGGAAAACCGGATGCTTTTTCCTCGATCACCAGACACAGCCAGTGCTTGCAGCCCTTGTACCAGGCGGGCAGGCGAACATCAAATGAGCAAGTTCTGATCTCTTCAATGCTGCGCGGATCGCTGATATACCTCATCACCGATCTATCCTGACTGACCGCAAGATAGAAGGGCCAGTCTTCCTGGCGCAGCGGCCGGTAAGTCAGGCGCAGCGAGGTGACTTCCAGCGCTCTTTCAGCTGGCACTTTAGCTGGCTCTTTAATGGGCATAGTGCCACTCCCTGCATATTGGATTTGTAAGTTTATAGCGCAAAAATAGCACAGAGTCGCTGACAGTCGGGACGCACTTTCGCCACTCTGCGAAGGCTGCAGCAACCCTGATGCTATCTCAACTTTCCCGTCTCGTGCGGTGACCTTTTGGTCCCGCTTGCCACAATTCGCTGTACTTGCACGTCATCTGCGCACATCGTTGCTACGCTTTTAGCCAGATGGCTGAACATTGACCCTGATGAGAGTGATCCCCAATGGACTTGAAAACGTTTGAAGCAGCAGCCTGGACGGCGCTGGAGGAAGCTGCAACGGATCCGCAGTCCGACTTACGCTATCTGGCGCTCTGTACCGTCGATGGTGCGCAGCGACCTCAGGCGCGCACGGTGGTGCTGCGTCGATGTGAAGACGCGGGTCGGATGCTGACATTTCATACCGATGTTCGCAGCCCGAAATGGCAGGAGATGGCAGTGAATCCGCAGGTCACTGTGCTGGGCTATGACCCTCAGCGTCGTCTGCAGCTGCGGCTGGCCGGACGGGTTAAGTGTTACGCAGCGGGAAGTGATATTGCCTGGGCAGCCTGGCGTGAGTTACCGCAACACACGCGGCAGACTTACGTTGGCGGACCACCGGGTGAAGCGCGGGCAACAGCGAATGAGACGGCTGGCGCGGCGTCAGCGGAAGCGGGAGAATCCCGTTTTGGCGTGGTAATTCTGCAGGTCACTGTGCTGGACGCCTATCAGCTTCAGCGAGGCGAAAATGAGCGCGCCCTGTTCCGCTATTCCGTCAATGGCGGGTTGCAGGGAAGCGAGTGGCTCAACCCCTGATCCGGTGCGCCTGATTCACTTCAGGCCAGGTTAACCTCTGATTAATCCTGCCCCGCCCGCGATAAAAGAGATTTCACTGTTTCGCGCTGCGCTTGCAATTCTTTATCTGCCGCATCGCTTACCTATTTTAGCGTCACGTTATCCTCATATAGCGTCGTATTTCTGCTTTTTTCCTTTCTTTTGTCATTCTTTGTGCCAGGCTCTAATTAACCCAAAAGCAGTGACTTATGCTCAAGGTCAGGAAAAGTACAAATAATCACTCTGTATGACATGCAGGTTAACCATGAATAATCAACCTCCTGAAAAACCAGGGTCAGAGGGGCGGGACCAGGTAATAGGCCTGGCGGAGGAAACCATTGAGGTCTCGAAACAGCGGGTCATCGATGGTCATGTCAGGGTGACACGACAGGTTACTGAGCATCAGCAGACGATTGCCCTTATGCTCCGGCACCAGACGGCGGCAATTGAACGCATCCTTAAATCGGAGCGGCTGGCTGAGATGCCGGAGATTCGGGAAGAAAATGGCGTCCTGATCATTCCGATCGTTGAAGAGGAAGTCGAGATTGTTCGTCATCTGGTGCTGAAAGAGGAGTGGCATATCCGCAAGGTTGTCAGCGAGGTGGCGACAGAACAGGTTGTCTCCCTGCGCAAGCAGCACGCTCACCAGACCCGAGCACCGCATACAGAGCCGTCCGAATCCATCATCGAGGAACACAATATGGCGCGTGAAACTATCGTAACAATGTTCAGCAATATCTCACTGGCAGAGGGTGCCAAGCGTAATCTGATCAAGGCCGGGTTCCTGGATGATGATATTGATATCATCTCTGGTGACCGCCTGCGTACCGAAGGTCACGAGGCCCGTCACCCAGGCTTCTGGCAACACCTGTTTGGTAATACGCTGGAAGAAGATCAGGCTGAAGTCTATGAAGACGCGATGCGTACCGGCGGGGTGGTTTTGTCACTGCGGGCCGATGAAGATGAGTTACCGCGCGCGCTGGGTATTCTTGATGCGCATGAAGAACTGACTGAGCGCAGTGCTGCCGTACCGGGCGAATACTCTACCGGAGATGGCCTGACTGCGCCCGCCAGTGGAACGCTTCAGGATAACGCAGCACTCAATCCGCTCCATACCGATCGCGGCGCTGCCCGTACCGCCCTGACCGGTGACGAAAGTGATGAGGATGTGTTGCGTCTGGCCGAAGAGCGACTGGAGGTCGGTAAACGTCTGGTCAGCGAAGGGTCTACCCGTGTCCGCCGCTACACTGTCACCGATCAGGTATCAGAAAATGTCTCGCTGCATGAGCAGCACGCCGAAATCTTCCGTCGTCCGGTCAGTGAAACGGGCTCACCCAATAGTGTTGACTGGTCTGAAAAAACGGTTGAAGTCGAAGAGTCACATGAACAGCCTGTGGTGAATAAGACCGCGCAGATCATTGAAGAAGTGGTGCTGCGCAAAGAGTCAAGCGATCGGGTTGAAACCATTAATGATTCGGTACGCCGTCAGGAAGTGGATATTGACCATGCCAGCGCAGATCATCTCAGTGCAGATCCGGTGACCGGTCATAGCACCGCGACCGATCCGCTGCTTGAAAGCACGCGTCAGGCCCGCGCTGATCAAGACCCTCGTCCGGTAATGCCAGCCAGTGAGACTGAGCATAAAGAGAGTTTTGTGGAGAAGGCCGGGGATAAAATCGCGGAAGCGAAAGAGAAGGTCGAGGACAAGTTTAAAAAGCCGTAACGTTGGCTGCAGCCTGTGATGCCTGAACACCCGTCTCTGACGGGTTTTTTATGTTAATACCGTCTCTGCAAATCCTGTGATGATGTTATCCGTCTGTTCCGCCTGGCCGCAATGAATAACCCTTGCGTTGTGCAGACTGAGATCCCTGACTACCCTTGCTGGTGTTTTTATCTTAAAACGGGCCGGATAGCCCGAACGCCGGGTGAGTATCTGCAGTTTTTCAGTCATTAGCGGCAGGCGATTGTCAAGCTGCCGTGCATTATCAAGCAGGGAAATCATGACAGAACAACGCAACACCGATCGTTATCGCGCGGATGAGCACATTGACCCTTTTGTCGCGGTACAGGGTGCACGAACGCATAATCTCAAGGATGTTTCGCTGCGGTTTCCCCGAAATGCCATGGTGGTGTTCACCGGGGTTTCAGGATCCGGTAAATCGTCTCTCGCCTTTGATACCCTCTATGCAGAAGCCCAGCGCCGGTTTATTGAGTCGGTTTCGCCACACGCCCGTCGTCTGATCGATCAGGCCGCTGCGCCGGATGTGGATAACATTGATGGACTTCCACCTGCGGTGGCACTTCAGCAGAGCCGGACGGGTGCGCAGGAGCGTTCAACGGTAGGCAGCCTCACCCGTATTTCCGTCACGCTGCGCCTGCTGTTTTCACGTGGGGGTGCAAGACCTGACGGTGTGCCTTTTATGACCGCCGATTTTTTCTCGCCGAACAATCCTGAAGGTGCCTGTCCGCATTGCCAGGGACTGGGGAGGATTCACACCGTCAGAACCGAGGCGATGGTGCCGGATGATTCACTCAGCATACGGCAGGGGGCGATAGCGTCATGGCCCAGAGGCTGGCATAACAAGAATTTGCGAAGCATCCTTGAGGTGCTCGGCTACGATGTCGATGCGCCCTGGCAGACACTCTCTGTCCGTGATAAGCAGTGGATACTGCTGACTGACGAACAGCCATCGGTGCCGATTTTTGTCGGTCTGACCGCTGAGCAGCGTGAAAAAGCGCTGGCGGCTGGCGAAGAACCCGCTTATACCGGCACCTACACCAGTGCAGCCAAAATCGTCTTGCAGAGCTATTCCGGTGGCAGCGAGACCACGAAGAAACGGCTGGCGCGCTTTGTAACGGTCTCTCCCTGCACTGAGTGCCATGGTAAAAGGCTAAACCGGGATGCGTTGTCGGTGACCTTTGCAGGCCATGACATTGCCAGCCTGAGTGAACTGTCGGTCTCCGAGCTTGCCGGACTATTGACCCCTTATGCAGACGGTTCATCATCGGACCTGCCAGCTGAGGCGGCGCTGCGGGAGGCGGTCATCCGGATGGCTTCTGACATTAGTATGCGGCTTCAGCAGCTGGAAACGCTGGGTCTGGGACATCTGGCACCGGGACGCCGCACCACTATGCTCTCATCCGGCGAGCTGCAGCGCGTACGTCTGGCCACCCAGCTGATATCACGGCTGTTTGGCGTGCTTTACGTGCTGGATGAGCCTTCTGCCGGCCTGCATCCCGATGATGTCAACGCGCTGCTCGCGTCCCTGAAGAGCCTGGTGCGTGCAGGTAATTCTCTGGTGGTCGTCGAACATAATATTGACCTCATCGCCGAAGCGGACTGGCTGATCGAAGTCGGACCCGGCCCGGGAACGCATGGCGGTGAGATCGTCTATAACGGCGAACCCGCAGGACTTGCGGAGATCAGTGCATCACCTACTTCAGGCTATCTCTTCTCCCGGAGCTATACCGGGCTGCGCCAGCGCCGACCCGCGGAGGATTGGCTCAGGCTTGAGCGGGTCAGTTGCAACAATATTGCCGACCTGGATATCGCCATTCCACTGGCGAGAATGACGGCAGTCACCGGTGTTTCCGGCTCCGGTAAATCGACGCTGCTGAATTGCGTGCTCCCTGAAATGCTCGGACATTCTGACAAAACGCCTGACCTTGAGGAGGGTGAAGAAGAGGATCTGGTGCCTGATGTGAAGGGGGAGATTATTAGCGGACGTGACGCTATCGGCCGACTGGTCAGAATCGATCAGCGTCCTATCGGGCGAACGCCACGCTCTAATCTGGCCACTTACACCGGATTTTTCGATATCATCCGCCAGCTGTTCGCAGACACCCACGCGGCGAAAGCCAGGGGCTTCAACGCCAGCCGGTTTTCCTTTAATCTGCCAGCCGGACGCTGTCCTGCGTGTGAAGGACAGGGACAGATTTCCATTGAGTTGCTCTTTATGCCCAGCGCCACTGCAACCTGCTCCGTCTGCGCGGGTAGCCGTTATAACGCCGAAACGCTGGAAGTGACATGGAACAATCTGACGATAGCGAATGTGCTGGCTCTGACCGTAGACGACGCCACCAAGGTTTTTCACGGGTATGATGGGATCCAGCGTTCGCTGAAGGCTTTGACATCGCTGGGGTTGGGATACCTGACGCTAGGTCAGCCCGCCACTGAGCTGTCCGGCGGAGAGTGCCAGCGAATCAAGCTCGCCTGGGAACTGCAGCGCGTCCAGCGTACGCCCACGCTCTATTTGCTTGATGAACCCTCGACAGGCTTGCACCCATCTGACATGGACAAGCTGCTGATTGTACTGGATGAACTGGTGAAGCGCGGCCATACCGTTATCATGGCGGAACACACTATGCGTATTGTGGCTGAGGCGGACTGGGTAATTGATCTTGGTCCCGGTTCGGGGCTTAAGGGAGGAAGGATTGTCTCATCCGGTTCACCGGAAGCGGTCAGCACTGCCGCAGAAAGTCTGACTGCACCCTGGCTTGCGGCGCAACTGAAAAAGCGGGCGGGCGATCCAGAGTCATTGGATTGCGGTGGATGACGACGCCGCTGAAACGTGTGCACGATAAGGGCCCAGGGCACGCTCCTGAGCCCGTCAATAATGATATCGGCAGGATGCGATTAATAAAACGCCTCCACTGACGGCATAAAGCAGCCGACGTTCTGCCGTCATTCTGCGTGATCAGAAACCTGCAAGATGAGGCTTTAACGGCTCTGGTTTTCCCTTGCCTTCAATCGGCGTCCTGCTGGCATCTTTAAGCAGCGCGTTGATCGTTTTGACGGTTTTTTTATCCGTATCCTGCCAGTAGAGATAATCTTCCCAGGCTTCTGCAGACCAGGTCCGTTTCACTCGATAATATCCCTGTCAGTGCCATTACCGCGTTGACTGTCGCATTTCGCCACGGTAGAACCCAGGCATCGCCGCCGTGCAGCAGCCAGCCATCGGGCTGCTGAATCGTAGTACCGGCGTGACCAGGCGTATGGCCCGACAGCGGCACCAGCAGACTCTACGGCGGCAGGTCACGCAGGCGATTAACCGCCTCAAAACCAAACGACCTCTCTCCCCGCGGCTGCCTGGTCTCTCAGTTGCTGATTCCGCCCCATTGTCCGGGGCGGTAGCGCTTACGTGACAGCCAGCTATGACGCTGGGGGGATCTACCTTCTGCTGCAACAGATGGAGGCGTGCCTGTGGAAAATCGGTCAATCCGCCAGCGTGATCAAAATCGAGAGGCATCAGAATAATTTGTCGCACATCCTCAGCCCGGAAACCCAGCGCTTTAATCTGTGACAACGCGGTGAGATCGTTCCGGTTCTGAATGTTGTTTAAGGCGCGGAAAAAGCCGGACAGACGACTACCGGGCGCATGAGTATCCTGGCGACCAAAGCCGGTATCCACCAGCACCAGACCGTCGCGGTCCGTTTCAATCAGCAGACAGTGACAAACCAGATGCGCCTTCAGGCCCTTACTGAATCCATCACAGAACGCGCCGCCCAGCGAGCACATACAGCCACAGTTAAGGTGGTGAATTTTCGTCGGGCCTCCATAGGGTCAACAGCAAAATTTCTGAGAGGCAACGGCCTGTCCGGCGCACAGCATGTCAGCATGGCTATGGAGTGTAGTGAGGGTTTGAACAACAGGCGGAGCGGTGAAGCGGATAACCGGGCAAAATTCACGGTTATCCACCCGAAAGCCGAAGATTAACGGTGGAACAGCGGGAAAGCACCGGTCAGCAGACCGCCCGCCATCAATACCAGACTAACCAGAATACCCCACTTGATGGCAAAACGCTGGTGGTCGCCGATGTCGACCTTTGCCAGACCCACCAGCAGGTAGACTGACGGCACCAGCGGACTCAGCAGGTGGAATGGCTGACCGACGATGGAAGCGCGGGCAATCTCTTCAGCGGTAATGCCGTAGCTGGCCGCCGTCTGAGCGATAACCGGCAGAATGCCGAAGTAAAACGCATCATTCGACATAAAAAAGGTGAATGGCAGGCTGACCAGCGCGGTAAATACCGCCAGGTAAGGCCCGAAGCTGTGCGGGATCACCGCCAGCAGGCTCTTCGCCATTGCATCAACCATGCCAGTACCGGAGAGGATACCGGTGAAAATACCGGCGGCAAAAATCAGCGACGTTACCGCCAGCACGTTACCGGCATGGGAGCTAATGCGTGCTTTCTGCTCCTCCAGGGTCGGATAGTTGAGCATTACCGCAATCGCAAAGGCCAGCATAAACAGGATCTGGATTGGCAGTAAACCAATCACCAGCAGCACCAGCAGCACGGTGGTCAGAATGAAATTAGGCCAGAACCTCTTCGGACGGCGATTAGCCGCACACTCCTCAGCATCGCCCAGACCCAGCTCAATGTTGTCGATGTGGTGATCTTTCATGGTCATCACACCTAATCGCTTACGCTCACGCAGGCCAAACAGTAGTGCCATCGCCACCAGGCTGACGCAGGCCAGCAGCATGGCGGGGAGCATGGGAATAAAGATGTCGAGGGCGTCAATGCGCAGTGCCGCTGCGGCGCGGGCGGTCGGGCCACCCCAGGGTGAGAGGTTCATGATGCCGCTGGCGAGATTAACCAGACACGTCATCATCAGTACGTTCATACCCAGCCGGTGATAGAGCGGCAGGAACGCAGCAATGGCGATCATGTAAGTGGTAGAGCTGTCACCATCCAGTGAGACCAGCAGGGTCAGCACCGCCGTGCCGACCAGCACTTTGAGAGGATCTCCGCGCACCAGCCGGAGAATAAAGCGCACCAGCGGGTCAAACAGTCCGGCATCGATCATCAGACCGAAATAGAGAATGGAGAAGGTCAGCATCACGCCGGTAGGGGCCAGCGTTTTGACGCCATCCAGCATCATAGTGCCCAGGCCCTGGTAAAAACCGCCAATCAGCGCAAACAGGGTTGGTATCAGAATCAGCGCAATCAAGGCTGACATACGTTTGGTCATGATGAGAGTCATGAAGCAAACAACCATGGAAAAACCCAGTATCGTCAGCAAAATAACAGCCCTCGCAATGGCGTAAAAGTAATGAAACGGTTACATAAAACCCGAAAATTTCAGGTAATTAGTTAGCGTGGTAACGATTAACCTGTTGTTTTAATTAACCCTGAACAGAAGGATGATATTAAATTGTTATCAGGATTTAGCATTTCTTTAACAAGGAAGGGTGATCGCGATCATCTTTAAACGGTTCTTAAATGAGATTGTGTGACTAAGATCAATCGGCGCATAAGGGGAACCGGCCATGTCGGACTCGCAATGGCCTTCATCAGAGGCATTGCGCAGGTGCCGTGCTAAGAAGGGAAGCGGCTAAGGCAGGTTGCTCAGCCGGTTAAACGCGTGTGCTATTTAACAGCTGGATAATCAGCTCAGGAATCTTATTTGCCATCTTGCTGACGGCAGCCTGTCCCTGCTGAATAATCGGGCTGGCGTCTTCAACGTACTCTGCATTCTGTATGCGGCTGCGGTATCAACGCGCTGTTGCAATGACACATTGCGGTTGGATTCGTCACGGTTGATCTTTGCGCCAGCGATCGACTGATAACCGCTGATCTCCTCCAGCACGCTATCGGGCGCCTTCATATAGAGACATCGCCCCTGTCATCCGCTTGATGGTGTGCAGCCCCCGGCGTTTTGGTAGCCGAGGGCCTGGCGGGAATGCTATCGGAGTGTAACGGCTGACCCTCATCTGCGCGGGTGTTCACGTCCAGATGGGCACGCTCATTGGGCGGCGTTGCAGAGACCCTGTTGGATTCCGGCAGCTTCCCCGGTCAGATTATCGGTTCAGCCAGAAAGGAAGGGGCCTGCTGCGCACGGGCGCAGCAGGCGAAGAGAGATCAGTTAAACACCATGCCGCCGTCAATCAGCAATGACTGGCCAGTCATGTAATCGGAATCGGGGCTGGCGAGGTAGGCGACGCAGGCTGCCACATCTTCCGGTTCGGAAAGACGTCCCAGCGTAATGCGTTTTGCAAATTCCTGGGTGCCGTAACCGGCGGGCTTTCCGGCTGCTTCAGAGACCTGGCGATCGATCTCTTCCCACATTGGCGTTCTGACAATGCCGGGGCAAAAGGCGTTAACTGTGATACCGGCAGGTGCCAGATCGCGTGCGGCGGTCTGGGTCAGGCCGCGCACCGCAAACTTGCTGGAGCTGTAAACCGCCAGCTCCGGATTACCGACGTGACCCGCCTGCGAGCAGGCATTGATGATTTTGCCGCCGTGACCTTCTGCAGCAAACGCTTTGATCGCGGCCTGCATGCCCCAGATCACCCCTTTGACGTTGACGTTGTAGACCTTATCGACCACCGCTTCGGTGATCTCAGCAATCGGCGTGGAGGGCGCAATACCGGCGTTATTGACGATAACGTCAAAACCACCCAGTGTGCGACGCGCCTCTTCCACGGCGGCCAGAACCTGATCGCGTTGCGAGACATCAACTTTCAACGCAATCGCTTTTCCGCCCTGTTGATTGATCTTCTCTGCGACCTGGCGGGCGGTCTCCTGATTGAAGTCGGCCACCGCAACGGCCAGCCCATCTTTCGCCAGACGCAGGGCGATCGCTTCACCAATGCCCTGGCCTGCGCCGGTCACAAATGCCACTCTGTTTTTCATCATGATTTCCTTTTTACGTGAAATTAAAGAAGCTGGCTCAGATGCAGCTGACCCATCAGCAGCGGGTTGTCAGCATAGTCAACCGGCACAGCCACGACCGCAGGTCCCTGAACATCCATCGCTTTACGCAGCGTCGGCTCCAGTTCGGCCGCGCTGGTCACCGCAAAGCCCGCTGCCCCGAACGCTTCGGCGTAGGCTTTGAAATCGACCGGGCCAAAATTGACGCCCGAGACGCGGTGATATTTTTTCTCTTCCTGCATCGCTACCATGTTGTAGGCGTTATCGACCCAGATGATGTGCAGAATATTGGCTTTTAGCCGCACGGCAGTTTCCAGCTCCATGCTGGATTGCAGGAAGCCGCCATCGCCCGATACCGACACCACTTTGCGCTGCGGATCGACCAGCCAGGCCCCAATCGCCCACGGCAGCGCCACACCCATGGTCTGCTGACCGTTGGAGATCATGATCTGGCGGGCGCGGAAGCTGTAGAGATAACGGGCGATCCAGATGTGAAAACTACCCATATCGACGGTGAGGCTGACGTCGCTGTTAATGATGTCCTGCATAGCACGCACAATGCGCAGCGGATGCAGGGCAAACTGGTTGAGACTGGCACCCTGCATCGCCAGTAATTTTCGCTGCTGCTGGCGATCTTCAAGAATAGTGGCGGCTTCTGACGTCAACTGCAGCGGAGCCGTAATGCGCGCTGCCAGTTTACGCACTGTGGCAGCGATATCGCCCACCAGTTCTGCGTCAGGCAGATAGCGGTTGTCGGTCTCAGCGGGTATCACGTCGATATGAATCAGGGTGGCGTTGCCGCTGTTCCACATTGCCGGTTCATATTCCACCGGGCTGTAGCCGATGGTGATGATCAGGTCTGCCTGTTGCAGCAGCCGGTCACCCGCCTGGTTGCTAAACAGCCCGACACGCCCGGCGAAACGTGAGAAGTGGTCCTGTCTGACCGCCCCCGCTGCCTGATAAGTGCTGGTTACCGGAATGTGACTGCGGGTCAGCAACTCATGAATCGCTTCGCTGTTCTCCGTCTGGCTCGCCATTAATCCCAGCAGAATAACCGGATTTTTAGCCCTGGCGATGGCCTGGCTGACGGTGTCGATCATCGCATCGGGCGCTGCACCCAGCACAGGGCGGCCTCTACTGCTCAGGGCCTTTCCTGTCACTGGCTGGTCCACGATATCCTGTGGCAGGCTGATAAAGGCACCCCCGCCCCGGCCATGCTCAGCGTGGCGAAACGCATTTGACAGGCATTCAGAGAGTGCAGAGGGATCGGTCACCTCAACCGCATATTTGGTGATTGGGCGAAACATTGAAACCGTGTCCATGCTCTGATGAACCTGCTTAGCGCTGTCGGAGCGCTTCACCTGGCCGCCGATCGCTACCACCGGGTCGCCTTCGCTGGTGGCAGTGGCCATGCCGGTAATCAGGTTGGAGCAGCCTGGCCCGGAAGTGACCAGCGCTACGCCCGCATTGCCGGTGAGACGGCCCACTGCGGCCGCCATAAATGCGGCGTTGGCTTCGTGGCGAACCGGGATGGTCTGGATAGATGAATCCAGCAGGGAGTCAAAGACCTTATCGATCTTTGCGCCAGGAATACCAAAGACCTGGCGGACGCCCTGCGCCTCAAGTTGCGCCACCACCAGGTCAGCGCCACAGGTCCAGAGCGTAGTATCGGTTGGAGTTTTCATCGTTATTCCTCTGATTAGCTTTCTACCGCACGAATCGCGGCGTCAAGGTTGGCGGGGTTCAGGTCGGCATTGAGAAAGTCGCTGTCCTGTGGTAGATCCACGATCAGCTTGCTGATGGCACCAAAGGTCAGGGTGCCCTGTTCCAGCGCATAGTCGAGGATATGGCCGCCGCCTTCGCGGTCGTCGGTAATGAAATGTTCGTGATAGCCAGCAACGTTGATGCCCTGCATATACTGCGGCGTGCGGAACCCAATCAGTTCCCCCGCGCGCTGGCTGAAAGTAAAGGTTGGCTGATCGCCCAGCACCTCCGGCATTGAGCGATAGGGACGGCACTGGCACGGTACGGTGCGGGTTTCGACGCGGCTGAAGCGACCACTGATGCGCAACGCGCAGAATTGGTTGTCGGAGGTTATTTCGCTGTCGATCACCTGATGGATCGCCTCTCGCGACATTGGCCGGTCAAATTCATAAAGATGCTGCGGTTTGAAAAAGGTCATCACCGCAAAAGGCGTTTTCTGAACCGGATCTGCCGGATGCGCGCTGCCATCTGAGTGCAGTTGATAGACCTGGCTGTCAAATGCGATCATCTCGCCATCCAGCCGATTAAAGGTGCCCAGGCCAAAATCGCCTTTACGCAACAGGTCGGCAATACGCACATTGCCATCATAGACGCCGCTTAGCAGCGCACTCATTAAAGAGGTCTGATAGATAACACTTTCTGGTGCATCTTGAGAAAGTGTTAGGACAGTATGTTTTAGTTGATCCTCGCAGGAACAATCAGTTACACAATTGCTCATTTGATGCCTCATAGGTTAACCGTTAAGCCGTGTTAAACTAATGTTGAACCGATTCAATCGCTGAGTCCAATAGCTAAACCTGTTAACTTTGAGACGTTTTTGATATGGAATTGCGCCATCTGCGTTATTTTGTTGCCGTTGCCGAGACGCTTCACTTCACCCGTGCCGCCGAAATGCTGGGGATATCGCAGCCGCCACTGAGTCAGCAGATATTGCGGCTGGAGCAGGAGATTGGCACACCCTTACTCAAGCGGCTGACGCGCGGGGTTGAGCTCACGGAAGCGGGTGAAGCCTTTCTGACGGATGCGTTGCAGATTGTGCAACTGGCCGACCAGGCGTTGGAGAACGCGCGTGGCATTGCTCGCGGGATCAGCGGCCAGCTGTCGCTGGGATTTGCCAGCTCGGTGGCGTTTAACCCGCGCATCTTTACGCTGATCCGCCAGTTTAGCGAACGTTATCCGGCGATGGAGCTGCTGACGCGCGAAGAGAACATGGCGTTGCTGATGCAGGATTTGCAGGAGGGATTACTGGATGCTGCTTTTATCCGCCTGCCATGCGAAAGCAGTAAGGCATTTAATATGCGCGTCATCTCCACCGAAAAGATGCTGATTGCGCTGCCGCGCTGTCATCCTCTCAGCGGCACACCCACCGTGGCGTTATCCGCGCTGGCGGGCGAAACCCTGGTGATCTTTCCACGCGACGTTTCGCCGAGCCTGTATGAGTTGATTGTTACTGCCTGTCTGCGGGCCGGCTTTTCGCGCCATACCTTCCAGCAGGCTCCCCAAATCAGCACGTCGCTGGGCATGGTCGCGGCGGGCTGTGGGATTGCGCTGGTGCCGGAGTCGATGCGCTGTGTCGATAACCCCGAAGTGAGCTTTTGTGATATCGAAAACAACACGTTGTTTACCGACGTTGCTTTTGCCTGGCGTCGGCTTCACCCGTCAAAAGCGGTGCTGCATCTGCTGGCGCTGCTGGCGGAACAGCCTGCGGCACCAGGCGAAGCGGATTGATAAGCGCCAGCTATTGAACTGAAAACAATTACCAACTGGCGGCCCGCGACCGGTATGCCAATAATCGGTGCATGACAACATACCGCGTAAGAGTCGGGTTTCATAACCCGTCAGCCCTGACATTCAGGCAACTGGATGAAATTCTGGAGCCGCAGCGATTCTGGAGAACAGATTCGGCAGGCAGCCAGTTCCGCTATTTCATGGAGTACGAGTACCAGTCTGATGTGCGCGACCTCTGTTCGGTCTGTTCGCTGGCCTACAGTCAGGCCTGCAAAGTCAGAAAGTGCCCACTGATTCTGGTCGAGGTGATGAATTGATCGCTTCTGGCGACCCAGCGGCTCTTCGCGCTGGATTCGCCGGGCGTTGTTTTAGCGTAAACTGTGCTGCATCAACAAACTTAATGCGCCGGGCAGCACCGCCAGTGTCACCAGTCTATCGCTGACCAGGCCGACAATAATCGCCAGCGCCACCGGCCCCCAGAAACCTGATGGGGCGATGGCGATTATGCCGAGGGGGGATGCAGGAGAGCTGCTGACCTTCAGTGGTGTCCGGTCGTCAGGTCGCAGCAGTTCAGGTGTTGTCAGGTCAAACACTGCAAAGCGTGCATCACCTGCCGCCAGCGTCATCACGTTTTGTTGGGTGCTGATCACCTGACCTGGCTGAATTACGCCGACAGCGACCGGGCAAAACGAAGCGCCATCAGCAGCCTAAAGGGGATGGTTAGCACTACCGTCATGGTTTGCGACGGATAGACAAGGCAAACCACCCTCAATCCGCACTGTTGGCAACCGGGTAAAGTCGGGGCAGATAATGTCTTGGCTGATGAGCGCCAATGTGAGCCGATAAAGCCGGCATTCTCTCTGTGGAGTGTTCGTTTACGGCCGGTTAGAAGGCGTTAAAAGGGTTAAAAAAGCGTCGAATGTCGGTCTGAATGCGCCATTTTGATGTCAACTTAACCTCACCTGTGTGAGTTGACTGATTTGGGTCACTTTAGTGCTTCTTTAAATAAGCTGAATTATAATGTCTGAAATAAACGCAAATTCAGTGATTTCTTAATGATTTACATTATCGATGACCAGGTCACCTACAATTCAGCTGATTGTACGCTGAGTCATATTCCTACCCAGGAAACCCTGAGTTTGAGTATTTCATCTGGTCGGCTGTTTGAGCAGTTACTGAATTCCCAGGGAGAAATACTGGCGCGCGAAACCTTGCTGACAGAAGTCTGGGATAAGTATGGCCTGCGCGGATCAAACAGTAATCTGAATCAGTATCTGAGTATGCTGCGCAGGGCGCTCGCGGCTTATGGCTGTGATAATCTGATTATCACCATTCCGAAAATTGGCATACGACTGAATACTGAAGTCAAAATTGAACGCGAATCCAACCCGGCTTTGGATGTGACAGAGGTTCAGAACGGGGGAGAGCCTGCGAAGAGTCGTGTTGCCGGCCAGGATAGCCAGGCTATACGCCCCGACCCTGCCAGGGTGGAGAAGGTTCTCAAAAAATCTGTCCTCCACTTCAGTCAAGCCATAGTCGGCATTATCATGCTGATGTTTTTGGGAAGCGCTTTCTGGTATTTCACTGCCGATGAGTCTGCTGATAAGAATCCCTCTACGAGTACCATTAAACTGCAAGGCGGCTGCGAGGCGGTGATTGTTCAGGGACTGGATGTTGTTGAGCAAAAGTCACTGGATAAGCAAATTCTTGAAATTCTTAAAGAGAATAATCAATCCTGTGTGCCGGGACGACGCATCTATTTCGATAAGAATACTTCATTCACAACCACTGGTTACGGCCGAACTATTATTTCCGCATGTAACCTAAACAGCAATGGACATATCGTTTCCTGCGACAACTTCTATTATCTTGACTGGAGAAGGTTTTGAAACGTTATACCACTCTCATGCTGACGATAACACTGGCTGTGCTACTGCTGGCATTTTTCGCAGGAATTAACTATTTCAAGCCACAGACTAACGATCTGCCTTTCCGCTGCTCGGCTTTCAGCCGCTACGATCTTAGCCGTCATGATGATAAAAAAATTGAGTTTGATGTTTCCCAGGATCTACGTTTTATTGATCCTCACTCAGGCTATCTGCTACTAAATGGGCAGGTTACTTATGGTGATAAGGTTACAACGCTTAATCGACGCATTGCGCTGAGCGCAGGAAATAAAATAGATAGTGACACTTATCGCTATAAAATAAGAACAATTATTACCTCAACAAACGATTCGACGCCGGATGACGTGTTTAATCTGCTGCTGACTGAGATTACGCTCGATCCTGGTTATCTGCAGCTGGATGTTAATCAGGTCGATAAAAATACATATCTGATCGGCGGGCCGCTCTCTTATCTTTTCACCTGTCAGCGTTACTAAACTGAGCGACGTATAGCTAAAATGTAAACCGGAAGCGCAAATGCGCTTCCGGTATGCTTTATTGCGCACTGAAGACAGAGTGGGTCTTACAGGGTACGGAAACTTTTTAGGATATCTGAAAAAAGCTGAATATCTGCGGAGGTGATGGGTGCCGCTTTAGACAGAGAGAAAATCAAGAGATCTTCCATATTAAGCGTGAATATCGCCTGTTTCTGGTAAAGACGAAGATTATCTGGTCGCAGGAAATCATAAGTAATCATAATACCGGTAGTCAGGTTATTACCCAGAACCACTGGCTGATGGACTTCCTGTTGCCAGTCTTTCATTTGCTTTTGCAGAATAGCGAGTTGGCTAAGAATATACTCTTCCGGATTATTATGATCGCCTAGCTTATCACGAGAGAGGGTAATTGGCGGCAGAGTTGAGCGCATATCTGTCAGCGTATTCAGTGTTCGCTCACAGTAACCTTGCGGCAAAGTAATCATGCCTTCAGTGAAGCGGCAAGTCGTCTTATCCATGGGTAATCTCCGTGTCTATGTGGGTGGCTGTCTGGCCAAATAACTGCTCTGCCGTAACTTCGCTGAGCGTTCCGTTATTTAACAGGACGATTTTGTCGGCACTTCGGATAGTTTCCGGACGGTGTGCAATGATGATTCGGGTTATCTTCATATACTTAATGGCGTTGTTGATCTGTGCTTCGTTGTAAATATCAAGATGACTGGTTGCCTCGTCCAGTACCAGAATTTGCGGTTCGCGATACAAGGCGCGCGCCAGCAGAATACGTTGCAGTTGACCACCCGATAAAAACGATCCCATATCACCGACCAGGCTTTGATAATTCATCGGCATTTTCATGATATCGCCATGAATCTGCGCCAGGCGGGCCACGCGGGTTATTTTGGCGTGATCAGGCTCGTTATCGAAGAAGCTGATGTTCTCGCTGATTGAGCCTGAAAAGAGAATATCGTCCTGCATTACGCAGCCGATGCGATTACGATGGCGTTCGAGTCCGGTCTGGGTGATGTCCATACCCCCTACAGTGATCGTGCCGCCTTCCGGGTGCAACAGGCCAAGAATGATTTTGGCCATAGTGGTTTTTCCCTGGCCGGATGGCCCAACAATTGCGAGGCTCTCACCCGCTTTTATCTCCAGATTCGCACCATCGATAACCCAGGGCTCAGTCGGCGCATAGCGGAAACGGGTCTCGATCAGTTTGATATCCTGCGGTGTTTCTGGCTCCTGGTCGCTTGCTTTACTCACCAGACCTGCATTGGCCTCAGAACTGGCTTCAGTGTCAGACAGTACAATATCGGCCAGACGTTCACCATGCATGCGCAGCATACGGAAATCGATGATGGCGTTAATTAAGCCGGCACCACGACTCATAAACTGATCGGAAAAACTGATAAAGGCGGTCAGCATCCCGGCAGAGAAGTTGCCATCCAGTACCTGCAGTGCAGCCAGCCAGACCAGTACCACCCGACCCACTGAAGTTAGCAATCCCTGAGCCGAACCAAACAGGATATTGAGCTTCTGTATCACAATGCCTTTATTAGTGGTGTCCACCAGAAAGTTCATGTAGGCCGAGAGGCGAGGAACCTGCTTGTTATTGGTTTTCACCGCCTGGATACCGCGCAGCGTCTCAAGCAGAGAAGACTGGGTACGGGCCGAGCTGATGATCTGCTCTTCATTAGCGCGGCGAACCGGATCGTAGGCCATGAAACGCAGTAGTGCATAGGCGACAAAAAGACCAATGACCAGCCAGGCCAACTTTGCGTTATAGATGAAAAGCATCACTACTGTGACGATTGACATTACCCCGTCCAGCACGGTGCTGATGAAACGGGAAGTCAGCGTGCTCTGAATGGTATTAAGCGAACCATAACGAGAGAGAATGTCACCTACATGGCGTGATTCGAACCATTCCAGCGGCAGCTTTAACATATGGTGGCAGACGTTTATGGTCCACTGCACACTGAGCTGGCTGGAAAACCAGCTCATTACCCATGAACGCAGGGCTGTGATGAGGGTCTGAAACAGCGCGATCATGATAAAGCCCACACCGAGCAACGACAGCAGGGAGTAATCAGCAGAGACCAGCACCATATCCATAACCCATTGCATGAAGAAGGGGGTCAGGACACCGAACAACTCCAGTGCAATCGAAAGGATGAGCACCTGAGCAAAGGCAGACTTTACGCCGGTTACACTGCCCACCAGCTTCATCATGGAAATGCTTTCTTTTTCTTCTTTCATTTCGAAGGTGGAAGAAGGAACCAGTTCCAGCGCGACACCGGTGAAAGCTGTCGACGCCTCTTTAAATGTCAGTTCTCGAATTCCGCGCGCGGGATCGTGAAGGGTGATCTTATTGCCGTGTACTTTCTTTAAAACCACAAAGTGGTTCAGTTCCCAGTGCAAAATGCAGGGCATGCGAAGTTTGGACAGCTCTTCCATTTCCACACGCAGTGCGCGTGAAGTCATACTGAGCTGTTGCGCTATAGCGATGACATCAGCCAGTGTCGCGCCTTTAAGTGATGTAGCGAACTGGCGACGTAACGTGATCATGTCGATCTCGTGACCGTGATAATTAGCCACCATGCCAAGACAAGCCAGCCCGCACTCCGCTGACTGTGACTGACGAATCATCGGCAAGCGGTTAAACCATTTAAAATTGAGTTTCTCTAATAACAACACAGAACAGACCTTCTAAATCAGAGAGAAATTTTGTGTCCCAGCGCGAAAATCGGCTCCAGTACCCATTCATAGAGACGACGTTTGTCGACAATAAAGTCGGCATCCAGCGCCATACCTGGCTTCAGTTTTTCATCCTGCGAATAAGCAGCAATGGTTTGTTTTTCCAGAGAGACCAGCACCCGATACTGCTGCTCCTGAACATTGTTTTTTCCGGTTAAGGTAGAGACTTCCTGAGGAGAGAGGGCGGTTCGTGAGACCTCGATCACTTTGCCATATTGCTGACCAAACTTTTGGTATGGGAAGGCTTTGTAGCGCAGCACAACACGCTGACCTGGCTGGATAAAGCCAATGGATTGCGTGTTCACCATGATGCGGGCAACCAGATCGGAATTGTTGGGCAGAATCGCTACTGCCGACTGGCCCGCGTTCAGCATCTGACCATTTTTAACCATGATCATGCCGACATAACCGCTCTTTGGCGCACGCAGCTCAAAGGATCTGCGCGCTTCATTCTCTGCCATTGACTGACGGTTATCAGCCAGTTGCCGTTCGATGTCGTTGCGTTTTTTCTCATCATCCAGTGGCTTTTCATGAAGTTGCTGCTCTGCCTGGACAATTTTTTGCGATGTATCCAGCAGCTGACGCTGGTACTCCTGATAGCGTGCCTGACTGTCGAGCAGATTAGATTCCTGCTCTTCCAGTTGACGATTTGAGGCGTACCCCTCCTGATGCATGGCATTCAGTTTATCCAGCTGTCGTTTCGCTAATGCCACCTGTTTGCGACGATGTGTCAGCTGTAGTTTCAACTGCTCCTGCTGGAGTATCAGGCTGGCGATGGTGTCGGTTAACCCTTTCATTTCGACGTCATGTAATCTGGCCAGCGTCTGAAGATCCTGCTGAAGTCGTTCCCGTTGACCCACCAGATTCTCGGCGATGACCTGGCGCGTCTGTCCCATTTGTGTTGAAACTTCCGATGACAACACCATAAGAACATCGTCTTTTTTGACAAGCTGTCCTTCTTTAACCGGGATATCCACGACTGTTGCGCTCACGGGAGGAGGAACGATCAACATGCCATTTTCAGGCAGCAGTTCGCCGGTAGAGGATTCATATTTTGTGTAGCTGCCAAAAATGAAAAAGAGGGTCGTAACGGCAGTAATAAAAATCACCACAGAAATAACAAGCCAGCGATAGGGCGGACAATAAAGTGCTACGATGCCCAGGTTACCCCGGTTAGCGGCATCAAGTGCCTCCTGGCGGAAGAGTGATTGTTCCATTTATAAGTTCATCATGATTAAGGGATTATCGGCACTGAAAAAATTTCAGCATGTCGAGTGATAACGATCCGGTGCTTTGCGCCAGGTTAATTAAAGCGTTGAGATAACCTAAGCGAGCTTCGGCCTGGTCTTTGAGCGCGGTGTAGTATTTTTGCTGGGCATCCAGTTCATCGTTAACGGTGCGAAAGCCCATTTCACGGCCATACTGGACCGACATCACTTTTTCACGTGCTGAGTCAACAGCGTTCTTTTGAGCACTGAGTAAGGCTTTGCCATTGGTCAGGCTAAGCCAGGCCGAACGCGTTTCGGTTGCCGCTTTACGCTGAGCTTCCATTGCGGAGTATTTTGCCGCCTGACGACGGTAAGCCGCTTCAAAAGATTGTGAAACCTGACTGCCACCGGCAAACAGCGGAACAGAAACGTTTACGCCATACTGCAGGTTATTACTCTTCGAGTTCGTCCCGAAGATTGCGTCGTAAAGGATATTGTTGTCGTTGTCGTTACGGCTCCAGTTTTTGCCATATCGGGCATAGAGGGAAACTACCGGCATATGCGCGCCGTCAGCCGCCAGGACATCTGCGTCTGCCTGATTATTCTGAAACAGAGCAATCTTGATATCAGTGTTGCGTTGCTGGCTGGCATTAATTGCATCGGTCAGTGAAGAATAGGGTGAGGCTTTAAGACACTGGAAATTCACTGGTTCAACGATGTCAGGACTGATACCGGATAAACGCCGAAATGCTTCGCCTGCCAGCAATAACTGATTGCCCGCCTCTATTTCTTTAGCCTGTGCCAGCGCGTAATTAGCTTTTGCCTCATCCAGCTCCGTGCGGGTATTCTGACCATTGGCTAATCCGGTCTGAAGTTTTTGCTGTTGTTGCTTAAAATTATGGCTGGCGGCTTTTGCTGCCTGCAACACTTCCTGCTGGTAAAGCACGGTAAAATAGGCGTTGCTGAGGGCGTTTAATAATTTTTCTTCAGCCTGTTTTGCCTGCGCCTCAGCAGTATTGGCAATAGCAACACCTTTAC